>DNNE01000212.1:62671-93623 GCA_003487805.1 Blastocatellia bacterium
GGTAGATACTTTGGCGGGCAGTGGCCCGCCTCTAAACGAGTTCTTAGCCAAGGATGGACGGTATGAAAAGCAACACTACGAACCTGCTGCGCATTTTGTTTGGAGTAGCATTAGGGATCGTGTTGACGGCAGGCGTCACGAATGCTCAAACATCGCCTACGCCAAACAGCAAGTCGGCCAAGGCGGTTGACGACAAAGACGCGAAGACGCCGGCGAAGACCGACGATAAGAAGAAGACTGACGATAAGAAGACGACGGCGAAGAAACCTGAGAAGGTTCCGACGTCGGAATCGGTCGGCGAGGACGCCGGCAAATACACAGTCATGTCGACGCTTGAGTTCGGCTATCGCGGTCAAAGAGTTGACGGCGACATCAATAAATTCAAGAGCGATCTGAATTACAAAGCCGGCCCGCGGCTGTTTGACAGCACCTTTCTGATGAAGTCGAAAGACGGCAAAGGTGATTTGTTCGATACGCTGTTGGTAACGTCCAGCGGTTGGGGTGCGGACCCGAACGGCAACATGCGAATAAGCATGGAAAAACCAGCCTGGTATCGCTTTGAAGGCACGTATCGCCGCTTCAAGTACTATAGGTTCCTCGACAACATCGCGAACCCGACCTGGCTGTTCACGCCGATTCCGACAGTGGCGAACCCGGTGACGGGATTGCACGGTTACGACACCTACACGCAGATGGGCGATTTCGATCTCACCATTCTGCCGAAGAACGAAAAGATTCGTTTCAACGTCGGCTACTCGCCTGAAAGATATAGCGGGCCGGCGTTCACCAACTATCACAACGGCGGCAACGACTTCTGGCTCTTACAGAATTTGCGATCGCAGGCCAATGATTTTCGTGTAGGTGCTGACGGCAAATTCGGACCAATCGATTGGACGCTCCAGCAGGGCTTTCGCCGGTTCAAAGACGACAGCACGGCCAACCAGGCGTTTGGCTTGAATCGCAATACAGCGACCTCGGTCGCGCAACTGACGAGCTTCCTCCGTCAGGAGCCGACACGCGGCAGCATTAACTACACTCGAGGCAGTATTCACACGCTGGTCGGAAAGAAGCTGGACATCACCGGCCGGCTAATCTACAGCCGCGCAACGTCCAACTCTCTGTATAACGAGACCTTCACCGGCATTAACTTCAGTACCAGAATCACCGGCTTCCCACCCACGGTAACCGGAGCATCGGCGTCGAACGTCCTTAATCCCAGCTTCTATAACATCGCCGGCAATGTCAAAAGACCAAACACGGTTGGCGACATCGGGATCACTTTCCTGGCTACGGACAAGTTTAGAATCTCGAATACGCTCCACATCGAAGACTTTACGATCGACGGCATTGCGACCTTCAGTGATTTCTTCTCGTTAACCCGGACTATTACCGGTGGTACGCGCACGGACACGATTGCCTTCAATAACCTGAGCGCGAACAAGACGACGCAGTACCGCAAATTCCAGGACATCATTGAAGGTGATTACCAGTTCAACCGGAACTACTCCGTCCACTTTGGTTATCGCTACGCGCACCGTCGCGACATCCAGACATTGACCGGTTATTCACTGAACTCGAATGCGCCGGTGTTGCTGACGCCTGAGAGCGAACTCGAAACCAACAACACCAACGCGATCATTGCCGGGTTCAAAGCGCGCTTCGTAAAGAACTGGACCGTCTACTTCGATGGCGAGCATGGCACGGCCGACAACGTCTTCACGCGCATAGGAAATTACAACTACACGAACATTCGCGCGAAGAGCCGTTACTCGCCGAATCGGAAAGTGAATTTCAATGCAGGGCTGATCGTTCGCAATAACGGAAACCCTTCTGAGATCGCCGGCGTTGGCTTAAACGATTTCGGTGTGAGCCTGAAGACACGCATCTTCACGTCTTCTGTCGATTGGATGCCGACGTCGCGCATCACGATCAATATGGGATACAACTACAACTGGGTAAACAGCGACTCGACAATTGATTACTACTACCAGGTACCGCCGGCCGCCAGCGTGTTCCATCACCTGGGTCACGCGTTGTACTTCCAGAGAAACAACTTCTTTTTTATGGATGTCACGGCGCGGGTCAATCGCCGGATGACGCTGTTCACGTCCTACCGTATTAACAAGGACAATGGACAGGGCAATCAGCTATCGAGTCCTGCCGGTGGAACTCCGATTACCGGAGGCTTTATACCGCCCGGCGGCACGGCGGCGGTCGTAGCAAACCTCGGCGGCTCGCTCATCACTTCTTACCCAATGAATTTCCAATCGGCTGAAGCCCGGCTGGCAATTCGTATCAACCGCCAGTTCGATTGGAATCTCGGCTACCAGTATTTCGCTTACAACGAAAGCAAGTTTCTCAATACTTTTCCCGGCAGCCCGCGGGCCCAAAACTATCATGCGCATCTGCCGTACATGTCCTTGCGTTTGTACATCGGGCGAAAGGAATAGCGAACGCAATTAAGGTTGATGCGGACGAACCAAACTCCAGCTTAGGTCCACCGCCGGCTGGAGTTTGTGTGATCGGAGATCGCCATGAAGGGAATAGGAACTGGTCTCGCAATCTTCATCCTGTTTTTGGGATTGCCATGCTCGCGGCTTTTCAGACCCATAACTGGCTCAACGCAGCGTTCTGGGTAGCCCTTGGTGTGCTGTCCGTGAAGGCCTGGCCGTCTCGCTCGTATTTATTTTATTCCTGGCTCTGCTGGTTTATCTTAAGCTTCGACAGATTGAGAGTCGGCAAGCTGGGATGCACAAAGAGTAATCGAAGAATGCCGCTAGGCATGAAATGTTTATAGCCCCCTTAGCCCGAAAACACTTAGGAGCCCATTTATGGGCGAAATGTGACATTCCGCTCCTAAAGGAGCTGCGGAAGTCATGATAGTCAGCTGGTCTATAAACATTAGGCTGCTACGCAGCCTCAGATTGGTGAAACGAGCCCCGGTTCTTAACCAGAGATTTATCACGCTGACTGTATTGATCGTCGCGGCGATATCGCTCTCAATTGTCGTCGCGGAAAGAGATCTGACTGCCGAGGCCGCGCCGCAACGCGCTCAACAGCGGCGCATTCAAAAACCGAAGCCTCCGCCAAAACCGAAAATCGATTACGCAAAGTTCTCGCATCAGACGCACGTCGTCGCGCAGAAGCTCGCCTGCAATTCCTGTCATAAAGTTCCTTCGAAGAACTGGAAGGAAATGCGCAAGGGCGACGCAGCCTTCGCTGACGTAACGGATTTCCCCGAACACTCGTCGTGTTTGAATTGCCACCGCCCGCAGTTCTTTGCGCGCGAGCGGCCCGCGCCCACTATTTGTTCGAACTGTCACCTTGCCGTAACGCCGCGCGACACCGCCCGCTGGTTGTTTCCCAGTCTCGGCGATGTGACTGATCCAATCAAGAAACGCAGAGAATTCGTTTCTGAGTTCGGCGTGGGCTTTCCGCACGACAAACATATCGACGTTGTTGGACTCAATAGGATTCCGTTTAGAGGCGGCCTACCGGCCGCCTTGTCGGGCAGTAGCCCGAGTCTAAACGATCGCGGTCAGTTGTTCGTTGCCACATCGTTTCAGACCAGGAAGCCCGCGCCGCCGAAGAGCTGTCCGGTTTGTCATGAGACTTACCAGTCACAGGGGACCTCCAGCGAAGAGTTCGTGACAAAGCCGCCGAAGACAATCGGCGATGCGTTTTGGCTGAAGAAGGGAACGTTCAAGACAATTCCCAACAGTCACACCATCTGCTTCACTTGCCACAACGCCGATTCGGGAATCGCGCCTGAGCCCAAGAACTGCGAGATGTGTCACAAGCTGACCGCGCCGATGCAGATGAAAGTTGATTTCGATCCGAAAGTGGCGGCGACGATGGGAATTACGGACAAGTTGATGTTGGCGAGCTGGAGCAGAAGAATTTCATCCGGCGCGTTTCGTCATGAGGGTGGCGAACATCCCGACCTGAGTTGCCTGAATTGCCATAACGTTGCAATGGCGAGCTTCAGTACGCTGGATCAGAAAACTCAAGAAGTTCCGGTGCGATCGTGTGGCGGAGCGGACGGCTGTCACATCACAACCACGGCCGATGAAGGTGGCGCTTTGAATTTCGAGATCGACAGCCGGAAGAAGGATCCAAACTTCGTGTGCACCAAGTGTCACGTGGCTTTTGGTAAGGACTCTATTCCGGAGGACCATCCGCAGGCGATTCCGACCCCGAAGCCAAAGGCGAAGACGAGTTGATGGGAATATTAAGAGCGCGGCATCCAGCTCCGTAGGAGCCGAATGTTTATAGAGAACAAAAGGAAATTGAAATCGAAGCTTCGTAGGAGCGGAATGTTTTTGCCAGGCGGGCGTGTGATTAATATTTCGCTCCTCCGGAGCTACGGAGTCCATTTGGCTTCGGCATTCTATAAATATTTTGTCCCTACGGGACTTGTTCCGATGGCGATCGCCATCGTCATTTGCGCCCTCGTTGTTATTAATTCACGGGCCCAGATTCCGATGGTGGCTTCAAACGCGCCTCAGACTCCTCAGGAACAAATGCAATTTCCTGAAGGTTTGGACTATGGCAAGTTCCAGCACAGCAGTCGCAATCATTCGCGTCTGCCCTGTCTCTTGTGTCACACGCGCGATTCCAACTCACCGGTTCCGAGGCGTCCGGGCGCGTCGGGTCACTTGCCTTGCGCCGGTTGTCACGCGCAGCAATTCTCAAACTCTGAAAGTCCGATCTGCACAATCTGCCACACCGATGTGAAGTCGGGAACGCTCAAACCGTTTCCGCACCTGCAAAGTTTTCGCATGAAGTTCGATCACTCGCGACACGTCGCGATGGGCAGCGTCAGTTGCGCAACCTGTCATCGACCGGCGCGCGCGGGGGTCGCCATGTCGATCCCTGCCGGGTTCAATGCGCACACAACTTGTTATCGATGTCATACGCCGCGAGCGCAATCCGGCGGCCGCGATATTTCCTCGTGCGGCACCTGTCATCAGTTGGGCGGCTATGCGCGAACGCCTGAACTCATGCCGGCCTTTCGCGTCAGTTTCAGTCACGCGAAACATCTGAAGGTAACCTGCAACGAATGTCATCAGGTGAAAGCCGGCATGCCGCAACGAAGACAAGTGAGTACGCCCGAACCTCTGAATCATCATGCGACTGGCCGCGGGCAAAGTTGCATGACTTGTCATGATGGCAAGCGGGCATTCGGCGGAGATGATTTCAGCGCATGTAGGCGATGCCACACCGGCACCGCCTGGCGTTTTTGAAAAGAAACTTAGCGGCCACAGATTTACACGGATTACCACAGATCAAAACAAAAGAAGGTCTTTGGATTCTTATCTGTGTCAATCAGTGTGAATCTGTGGCAGCTATGAGGAGGTAATCATGAAGGTTCTAACAATTCTGGCAGCGTTCATCATCTCTGTAGTGCTACTTTCAAGCGCATCGAATGTTACTCGCGACGTTTCGGCGCAGGGAAAGAAGCCGCCTGAGGTGATCGTACTAGGCAAGGAAGCGAAGCTCGGACAGATCACGTTCAATCACCTGAAACACATTACCGAAAATCGCAGTCCCAACGGCGCCAAACAGATCGCCTGTGTTGATTGTCATCACACGGCCCAACCGGCGGCTGAGGCTTTGAAGCATCCGCCGCACAAAACCGTCTGGCCCGCGGATCGAACAACGACGTTGACGGCGGAGTTGCTCGACAAAGATGCGAACGCGGTGGGAGCGGTCTGTACTGACTGTCACGCGCGCGCCGACGCCAAGCCGAAACTGCTGCCTGAGACACCACAGGTTAAGTTTGAAGGCAGTGCCGAACCGACGGTGATGACTAATCAGCAGGCGTTTCATCGCAACTGCGGCAGTTGTCACGATGAAGTCGTGAAGGCGCGGCCGAATTTGGATCCGGCGCCGCCAACCTCCAAGAAATGCACGACGTGCCATAAGAAGGCCGCGGCTTAGGTTAGTCCGGCGTGCGTGGAATTTCTCGCGATAATGGGGAAAAGACCGCAACCGGAAAGCCAACGCCATCGCATTTTGCGCTGTTTCTCGCGCGGCATGGTCGTTGCCCTTTAGCTTTTGCCGGCTTTGAAGTCGGATTACTTTTCCTTGAGAGAGCTGGAGGACAATGATGAGGTTAAGGATTACTCGAGTTAAGCAGGTTGGTTTGGTGCTCGCGGGCGTGATGATGGCGGCGACGCTCTTGATCGCTTCGGCGCCGGCGCGGGCAACTGCAGATGACGATTCGGGGGCACTGTACAAATCAAAGTGCGCGATGTGTCACGGCCAAACTGCCGAGAAGAAATTCGACGCGGCCAAGGGTGACGATGATCTGATGCAGATAGTGCTGAAGGGTAAGCAGGCAGAGAAGCCACCCAACATGCCCGCCTTTGCAGACCGCGGCATCACGGCGGACCAGGCGAAAGCGCTCGTCGCTTTCATGAAATCACAGAAGCATTGAGGGCTGAGGTCCGATTGGACCATGTCCCCTGAATCGCAGCGCGATCTTGAGAGACCGAACTGTTAATCGGAAAATCGTAACCGATACTACGAAGCCTGCACGCGCATCACGCGTGCGGGCTTTCGTGTGCAGACTAATACCGCATACGCTCGCCCATATCTTGATCGGAAAACGGTGCTCGACTATTGTACCTGCGCAAACAAACGCGTGCTGCGCCATAGATTAATGCTTCGTCCCGCTTACCTGTCATCACGGGGAAAATGATCGATGGAAACCAAAGGGACCTCTGCCAGGACAGCTAGTCTCCTTCGTAACTACATTAGCTTTGTCGGCGTTGCGATAGTCATCGCCAGTCTGGTTAGCGTTACGCTCCTGTTCCTGATCGAAATTACTTCGAACGGTGAGAATCCTTACCTCGGCATCCTAACCTACATTATCTTTCCGGCGATTCTGATATTTGGATTGTTGGTTGTCGTCGTTGGAATGATCGTGGAGCGGCGCCGTCGACGCAAGGGAGCGCCGCAGCAAATTGCCGCTTATCCAAAGCTCGATCTCAATGACCCGCATGCTCGTCATGCGTTCTTTACGTTTCTTCTGGTGACTTTCTTCTTCGTTAGCGCGAGCGCGTTCGGCAGTTATCGGGCCTTTGAATACACTGAGTCGGTGGCCTTCTGTGGCACCACCTGTCACACGGTAATGAAGCCTGAATACACAGCATATTTAGCAGGCTCGCACGCCCGAGTACCTTGCGTTGGGTGCCATGTCGGTGGAGGCGCCGGCTGGTATGTCCGTTCAAAACTAACGGGTGCATACCAACTTTATTCAGTTACGTTCAATAAATATTCCCGACCAATCAAGAGTCCCGTGCTGAGTATGCGTCCTGCGCAAGGCACGTGTGAACAGTGCCATTGG
The DNA here is from genome assembly GCA_003487805.1 of Blastocatellia bacterium. Classification (GTDB taxonomy): domain Bacteria; phylum Acidobacteriota; class Blastocatellia; order Pyrinomonadales; family Pyrinomonadaceae; genus UBA11740. Next base: position 70,026 of record DNNE01000212.1, read on the forward strand.
CCTGAAAAATTTTATGGCCAGCAGATGAAAGTCTTCAATCGGTATGGCTATGACGAGCAGAACACGCTGCGCCAAAGACGCATGCTGATCAATGTCGGTGGCGGCAGCGCAACCACCGGGCTGGTCGCCGGCATTCACTGGCACATGAACATTGCCAACGAAGTAACCTATGTCTCGACTGACGATCGACGCCAGGTAATTCCGTGGGTGCGAATCAAAGATCGACAAGGTAACGTCACCGAGTACTACGATCGGACGCGACCGCCGACGCCGGAGCAACTTGCCAGCGGCAACAAGCGCCGGATGGACTGCGTCGATTGTCACAACCGGCCGGCGCACACCTATCAACCTCCGGACGTTGCCGTGGATCAAGCCTTCGTCGCGGGCCGATTAGATCCGTCGCTGCCTTACTTGAAGAAACAGGCCGTCGAAGCGCTGAGCAAGTCTTACGAAACTACCCCGGAAGCGGTGAACGGGATCGCCAGTAGTCTGAACGATTTCTATCGCACGAATTACCCCGATGTATATTCGCAGAAGCGACAGTTAATCGATGGCGCGGTCACCGAACTTCAGCGCATCTTTCAGACTTATTTCTTCCCGGAAATGAAAACCGATTGGCAGGCGCATCCGAACAACATCGGGCACTTGTATTCCGCGGGCTGTTTTCGCTGTCATGATGGCGAGCACGTGAGCAGCGATGGCAAAGTGATCACAAACAACTGCAGTGTCTGTCACACGATGATCTATGACTCGATGAACCCAACGGCTTCAGTAAAGATGGGACCCTTCGTCCATCCAATTGATTTGGGAGCGCTGGCCGAGCGCAAATGCGAGTTCTGTCACAAAGCCAACAAACCGTTTCAGCATCCTATCAATCTCGGCGACATCTCGCAGTTCCAATGCGTTGAGTGTCATCCGAAGACCCGAGACGCTCCGCAAATTACAAAATGAGGAAGTGTTTCGTTTAGAGGCCGCACTTGTGCGGCCAATCGCGGCCGGATGAGGTCAGTACCGGGAGCGGTAGCGACCGGGTCGCAGCTTTCCCATTGAGCATTAGATTGCGAGGTTGTTACCCGGTCGCTGCTGCTCCCGGTACTGACCTCGTAATGGTGCGATCTCGGACATCAATCGGCCAACTAAGCGTTAGGCATGCCGAGCTTTGGCTTTGTTGTTGGCCGGTGCCGCTTTGCCCAGCTGCTCTCTGAACAGTCGCGCTGCTCCGGCAAGAAAATCGTAAGAGGTGAGAATCCCAACCAGTCTGCCATCGTCAACGACAGGCAGGCATCCGACGCGATTACTCTGCATGATCTCCAAAGCGTCGAGTGTCGGGGTGATGGACGAAATCGTTAGCGGATCATTCTTCATGATGTCGCGCACGGTCAGCGGTTTTTCCGTTTGCGATTGTCCGCGGCTGAGCAAATGCAGCAACGCGCGATGAGTCACCAGGCCGACCAGGCGGCCGTCGTCATCTTCGACGGGGACATGACGCACATGACGCCACTCCATGACGCTCGCGGCCAGATCGACCAGATCATCCGCGCGCACCGTGAAGAGATCCGTCGACATGAATTGACCCACCGTTTGGTATCCCGAACACCAATCGATATCTTCGCCGGGCCCAATGATTTCCCATTCGTGCACGGGCTTGCCCTCCTTTTGTTCCTGAAGCATGCGCGCCGCCAATTCTCGATAACGCAGAGCTTTCGGTTCCAGACTTTCCATCGACTTGAGCGACTTCAAAATCCAACGCGCTCCGGTCTGCCGCGTCTTCACGCGCTCGTTGATAATCCCCAGGTACTTATCGATATCGTGCGCATCAACATTCGCCCCCTGCAATCCCTGGCGCGCGAGCGGCAGAAGGTGATCGCGAATCAGTGAAGCCGCCGAAGAAGTCTTACCGTCGAGCCAGGTCAGCTGCGCATGTAGATCGTATCGCGCCGCCGCGAAGAAGTTTGCCTTTGCATCATCAAAGCTCAAACGCCTGGTGATATCGCCGTATTCTGTTGGCAGCGCCAGCATCAATCCGGCGAAGAAGGCCGCATTCGCAACTTCATCGACGACGGTTGGACCAGCAGGCAACGCGCGATTTTCAATGCGCAAGTGGGCCACGCCGTTGGCTATGCCATAACACGCGCGGTTCCACGGCCAGACAGTGCCGTTGTGCATGAACAAAGCAGACAGAGCCGGCACTTCGCCACGGGCGAGCACTTCCAGCGAACTCTCCTCAGGCAGGCTGATCATGATCGGCCGGAAGCGCGTGACTTGATCGTGGAGCAATTCGAGCACGGAGTTTTTCAACCAGCGCTCGCCGAAGCCGACGCGGGTCGGCATGCTGCGCGCAAGTTGAGTTCGCGAGCGCGCGTCCGCGGAATGCTGAAAGAGTGCGAGTCTGGTTTCCTGCCAGAGCCGTTTGCCGAACAAAATCGGTGAGTTGACTGCGGCAGCCAGCACGGGCGCGGAAATCGCCTGGGCGATATTATAAGCGGCGGCAAATTCGCGTGGCCCAACCTGGAAATGAATCTGAAAGCTGGTGTTGCACGACTCCATCATCATGTTGTCATGTTCAATTTGCAGCTCGTCCAGGCCTTTGATGTGAATTGAGAAAGGTCCGCCACGTGAAGCGGTAACGGCGCGATTCAATTCGTGATATCGCGGGTTCGGCGTCAGATTATCGAGCGTCAAATCCGACTGACGAAGCGTCGGCAGAATGCCGGCCAACAACACGTCAGCATCGAACCGGGCCGCGCTCTCCTTCGTTTTCCTTAACAGCTCATTCAGTTCCTGTTCGACGGACGCGAAACACTTGCTCGCAATCAATCGCGGCGTGAGGTTGGCTTCCAGATTGAAACGCGCGATTTCTGTCGTCAGACGAGAATCAGATATGCCTTCGAGCACTTCCATCGCCAAGGGCGCCGGCCGCAGGTCTCGATCAACGAGAAACATTTCCTGCTCCGCGCCGATACGATTGGTCCCGCTTTCAATCATGTCGTGGTCGATCATGTAATCCAGCGCGCGCAGGTCGTCGAGCACGGCGCTCATGAAGGCCTGCAATTGTTGCCGATCGAAATTTTGCTCTACTTCGTGTTGACCCATGATTGTCGGCGCAGAACCAGATGAAATATGCGCGGGGCGCGCACACCCTCGTTTCGGTATCGATACCTGGAAGGCGAGCAACTCGCGTACCCGCTCGCTATTGAAGATTGGTTTAGAAAGCGGCCACTTGAAGGCGCGGCGCCGCTCATCTGCGGTGAAAACCCACAAGTTTCTGAGTGAATTCACGCAAATTATTGGCGACTCGACAGAGCATTCGCGATGGCTGTTGGCGCATTCGCACGGCATAAGCATTGCTCATTACGGCTTAAAACCACGCATGATGGTGCTTAGGCGGCCACATTTTTTTCAGCAGTAGAACATGAGTAAAGACGAGCGCGACATTCTTGAGTTGCTGAAGACGGAACTCGACTTCATCGAAAAGGGCGGCTATGGCCGGTCGGTGCGGACGCCTTGGAAACCAACCTCGTCGTTTCGTGATTCATTGACGTGCGTGAACTACGCGCTGCCAGAGAAGACGCATCCCTGCTCGGAATGTCATCTGATCGACTTTGTGCCGCGCGAAAAGCAGAGTGACGAGCTTCCCTGCCATGCAATTCCTTTGAACGCCGCCGGAGACACCGTCGAAAGTCTCGAAGGTAACGAAGCAAAGCTGCATGAAGTGCTGAAGGATTGGATGCGCGCGAAGATTGAAGAAATCGAAGTTGAACGGAGCCACTAGCGCCGCGGAAAATCCCGCAGTTCTCTTAAATGAGTGAGGAGGATTGCGCACCGCTGCGGCCGAAAGGCTCGAAAATCCGCAAGCCAATCGCAAGCACGCGGTTTGCAATACGTACGTGGGCCGTAAGTGAGTTTGCCGCACCCTGGGGTTACACCGACCTCCGGGAAGGCGGCCTTATTGCCTTATAATCGCAGTCGTCATGAGAGCGACTGGAAAGCGGGAAAAGGATCTGAAGACAAACAAGGAAAGAATCCTCGTCGTCGACGACGAGAAGATGATTCGCTGGTCGCTCGGCGAGGCGCTGCGCGGTTGGGGCTTCGTCCCAGTCGAAGCCGCCACGGCCGGCGATGGGATCGCGGCGTTTGAAGCAGAACCGCCTGCCGCAGTGTTACTCGACATCAATCTGCCTGACGGTTCGGGCCTGGACGTTCTGCGCAAACTGAGGCAGCGCGAACCGGAGGCGGTGATCATCATGATCACGGCGAACGTGCTGGTCGATGAAACGATCGCGGCCTTGCGTGGCGGTGCGTATGATTTTATCGGCAAGCCAATCAATCTTGAAGAACTCCACGTCGCTATTCGCAACGGGATCGAAGCCAGCCAGCTGCGTCGCGAAGTAAATCTTATTCGGCGTGAGCGCTCGCGACAGTTCAGCTTCGATCAAATCATCGGACAATCGCCGGCGATCCGCGAGATGCTGGCCATGTCGCAGAAGGTGGCCGAGAGCGAAGTCTCGTCTGTCTTGCTGCAGGGGGAATCAGGCACGGGCAAAGATCTGGTAGCGAAAGCGATTCACTATCATTCGAATCGTTCCGATGGACCATTCGTGGCGATCAATTGCGCGGCGTTGCCGGGCACGCTGATCGAAAGCGAGTTGTTCGGTTACGAGAAGGGCGCTTTCACCGACGCCAAGGCCCGCAAGGAAGGAATGTTCGAGCAAGCTGAGGGCGGCACCCTCCTGCTTGACGAGATAGGTGAACTGGAACTGAGTCTGCAAGCCAAACTGTTGCGGGTGCTCGAAGAAGGTGCGTTCCGGCGTGTGGGCGGATTGAAGGATATTCCCTTCGACGCGCGCATCATCGCGGCATCGAATCGAGATTTAAAACGAGAGAGCGAGAATGGACGTTTCCGGCTCGATCTTTATTATCGCTTGTCTGTAATTCAGATAGACATTCCCGCGCTGCGCGAGCGCGGCGACGATGTCTTGCTGCTCGCCGAATATTACATCGAATCTTTTGGCGAACGGCTCCGTAAGCGCATCACCGGAATTTCTCCCGAAGTGGCCAAAGCATTTCGTCAGTACGATTGGCCGGGAAACGTTCGCGAGCTTCGTAACGTAATCGAGCGCGCGATGATCCTGGAGGACGACGATGTGATTACGATGAAGTACATTCCTCGTCCCGTTTCTGGCGGCGCCTCATTGGATCACTCGTCGCCTGACGGTCGCGGAGCGGAACTGTTTCACCTGCCGCCCGGCGGCGTATCACTCGACGAAGTAGAAATGTCTCTGGTGCGTCAGGCCATCGACCGGAGCGGCGGCAATCAAACAAAAGCCGCGGAAATGTTGAGCATCTCGCGCGATCAACTGCGGTACCGGTTGAAGAAGCTGGAAGAGAGTGCCGCGCTTCCAGGATAGCCTGGTTGCAGATAGATTGTGGCACGCGCATCTTGCGCGTGATTCACGGGGGGGGGGCGCCCGTGCCACGCCTGGCCTTGATCCTTATTCAGTTCCTTCTTAATCTAATCGCGTGAAGCGCGTAAATCCCTCGTCCACTACTCCAAAAAGAAAACCCCGTGCGGCTACTGAGATGGCGCTCACCGAATCTCTCAAGGATATCGCTGACATAAAATTCGCGCTCGATCAGTCGACGATCGTCGCGATTACCGATCAGCGTGGCATCATCAATTATGTGAACGACGCTTTTTGTCGCATCTCGAAATATTCGCGCGAAGAGCTGCTGGGCCAGGACCATCGCCTAATCAATTCCGGTTATCACCAGGAAGAGTTCATTCGAAACCTCTGGACCACGATTGCCGCCGGACAGGTCTGGCAAGGCGAACTCCGCAATCGCGCCAAGGACGGCAGCATCTATTGGGTCAATACCACCATCGTTCCGTTTCTCGATCAGGACGGCAAACCTTATCAGTACGTCGCGATTCGTCACGACATCACGCAGTTGAAGCTTGCCGAAGAACAAGTCAGGCAGCAGGCGGACCTGTTGGACAAATCGCAGGACGCAATCCTGGTTCGTGACATGGACGATCGGATCATTTATTGGAACAAGAGCGCCGAGCGCTTGTACGGTTGGCGGGCCGACGAGGTCATCGGCAAGAAGACGCCCGACTTTTTGTTCAAGCCGACTCCCCCGAACTATGGCGAGGCTCAGAAGGCCCTGCTGGCGCATGACGAATGGCGTGGCGAGTTCAATCAAATTACTAAAGACGGAAAAGAACTGATCGTCGAGACTCGCTGGACGCTGGTGCGCGATGAGCAGGGGAAGCCGTTTCAAAAAATGGTTGTGAACACGGACGTGACGGAACGTAACCGCTTACAAGGCGAACTCCAACGCGCGGCGCAACTGTCTGTCGTCGGCGAATTGGCCGCAGGATTGGCCCACGAGATCAAGAATCCATTGGCTGGAATTCAAGGGACGGTGGACATTTTGATCCGGCGCCGCGACAAAAATGATCCGGAGCGTGAAGCTTTGGAGGGCATTCGTCACGAAGTCGAGCGGATCGATGCCACCGTGCGGGCACTGCTGGATCGCGCGCGGCCGCGGGCACTCAATCCGGCGAAAACTTCGTTAACTGAGTTGACGACGACAGCCGTGACGGTCGCGCGCTCGCAAGCGATCGGCGCGGCTGCCAGCGGTCGCCGCATCCAGATAGAATTTGAGGCTCCCGCGGAAGATCTGATCGTTCATGCGGACGCGGCACAGATCGAAGACGCCATTCTGAATTTGGTTCTTAATGCTATCGAAGCGATCGAAGAAGAGGGACGTATCACGGTAAGTATCCGGCAGGAAGAGACTGAAGATCGCGGCGAAGAAGCGATCATCGAAGTTGCGGACACAGGCCATGGAATAAGCGAAGAAAATCTTAGCCGCATCTTCAACACTTTCTACACCACCACTAAGGGCGGCACGGGCCTTGGGTTGCCGGCGGTGCGCCGCATCGCGCGCGCGCATGGCGGCAGAGTAGAAGCCGCCTCGACCCCCGGCGCCGGCTCGACGTTTCGGATTCATTTGCCGCTGGGTGATGAGGGGCGCTAGCGCGGGATCGATCGAATAAGCGGTGTCGCTGAGGATTGGACAGGATTAACAAGATTTACAAGATTGACCAAGAAGGCTTAGAGACCGAGCCAGACCAGTGTTTTGATCTTTAATCCTGTTCATCTTGTAAATTCTGTCCATTAACTTTATCCGCGCACGCCGAGCAACGGTGGCGGCTCGACTGCCTCAACCCGCACGCGCGCATCGAGAATCACCGCCCCGTCTTCATAAACCACAAATGGATTGCAATCGAGCTCGGCGATCTGCGGAAGATCTTCCACCATTGCGCTGACGCGCAGCAGTCCCTGTTCCAGCGCATGAACATCACACTTTGCGTTGCCCCGGAAACCCGTTAACAGTGGGAAGGTCTTGAGGCTGTGCAGCATCTCAGATGCGTCTTCCGGCGCCAGCGGCGTCAGACGAATAGAAAGATCGCGCAGCAGTTCAACCTGCACTCCGCCCGCGCCGCAGGCGACGACCGGACCAAACTGCGGATCGTGAACGACACCGACGATCATCTCGACGCCGCTCCTGGCCATGCGTTGGACCAAAAATCCTGTCGGCGGATGGCCTTGTGAAATAAGCTGGTCGCGCATCTGGATGGCGGCGGCCTGCACTTCGTTCGCTCCGCGCAGATGTAATCGCACTGCGCCTGCTTCGGTCTTGTGCAGCACGTCCGGCGCAATTACTTTCAAAGCGACTTCGCAATTCATTTGTTCCGCGACCTGGGCCGCGGCTTCAGGAGTCTCGACGATTTCCTGTTCGATCAACGGTAGGTGATAACAGGAAAAGAGCCCGGCTGTCTCAGCATTGGTCAGCCAGCCATCGCCGCGTGCGAGCGCGGATGCGACTATGGCGGCGGCCTCGTCGCGACGAATGTCGTCAAACTTCACGGGCACTCTTATTGGTTGTTCGCGCCAACGTCCGTAGCGCGCTGCGCGAGCGAGCGCGATTGCCGCAGTTTCCGGGAATCGATACGAAGGAATCTTTGCGTCGCGCAAAATGTTGGGCGCCGGGTCGGCCGACAAGAACACAGTGAGAATGGGTTTCGTGATGTTGCTTTGCTTGATCGCTTCAACGATCTCTCGGCCGACGTCCTCGGCACGAGTGACAAGCGGCGGCGTGAAGATCACAATCAATGAATCAACATTTTCGTCGTCGGCAACGATTTCAACCGTTCGCCGGTAATGTTCCGCCGGAGCGGACGCAATCATGTCGATCGGATTTCCAACTCCCGCACCCGCCGGCAGAAATTCGCGCAACAGTTTCTGATTGTTTTCACTTAGCAGAGGAACTTCCAAGCCTCTCGCTTCGCATGCATCAGCGCAGAGAATTCCCGGTCCACCCGCGTTCGTGACGATTGAGACCCTGTTCCCTTTTGGCAGCGGTTGGTTTACGAGCAGGGAAGCAACGTCGAATAATTCTTCGAGCGTGTCCGTACGAATGACGCCCGCCTGTCGAAACAAAGCGTTGACCGTTACATCAGAAGCTGCGATCAGTGCGCCGGTGTGCGATGAGGTGGCGCGCGCGCCGGCCGCAGAGCGTCCACTCTTGACCACGACGATTGGTTTCTGGCGTCCGACCCGTCGCGCAATTTGCGAAAACTTCTTCGGATTGCCGAACGACTCGAGGTAAAGCAGGATCACCTCGGTGCTCTGGTCGGATTCCCAGTAACGAAGCAGATCGTTTCCGGAAATGTCGGCTTTGTTTCCCACCGACACGAACGTCGAGATTCCCAGGCCCAGCGAGTTTGCATGTTGAATAATTGCCAGGCCCAACGCGCCGCTTTGCGATGAAAAACCGACGCGCCCGGCAGGCGGCACGCCCGGCGCAAAGGTCGCATCGAGGTGAACACCCGGGTCGGTGTTGATGATGCCCATGCAGTTTGGGCCGATCAATCGCATGCCCGAGGCGCGACAGATTTGAACCAGTTGCCCCTGGTCCTGCTGACCCTGTTTCCCGGTCTCAGAGAATCCCGCCGAGATCACCACCAGCGCCTTCACTCCTTTGCGGCCGCATCCTTCGGCTGCTTTCAAAACGTGCTCAGCCGGGACGACGATGACACCCAGATCGACTGGACCAGGGATGTCTTCGACTGATTTGTAAGCGGGAACTGACTGAATCACCGCAGCCGCGGGATTGACTGGATAGACTGGTCCATCAAAGCCATAACTGACGAGGTTGTGAAAAATCTCGCCGCCGATCGTGCCGCGCCGGCGCGATGCGCCAATCACTGCGACCGACCGCGGATTGAAAAAAAGCTTTAAAGCGTTGACCGCGGCGAGCGACTCGCGACGCTCAAATCGGTCGATTGCGTCTTTAGTGAATGACGTTGGAAAGCTTACGTGCAACTGTCCGGCAGTGGCGCCGACTTCGACTGGAAATCCTGAATCCCGAAAGACATGGAGCATCGAGTGGTTGGCCGCCGCGACTTCTGCTTCGAATGTGTCGATACCGTTCGCAACCGCAATTTCAGCTAGTTGACACAACAGAATTGTTCCTACGCCGCGTCCCTGGAAATCATCGGCGATGGTGAAGGCGACTTCCGCGCGATGCTCGTCTATCCCTGCATAAAACGCGTGGCCGACGACGCGCTCTTCCGATCCGCTCAGAGCCACCAGCCCTACAGTGCGATCGAGGTTCGCTTCGCGGCGCGCCTCGGCGGCGAGCGCCTCGCCTTTAGCCAACGAAAGAAATCGCAACCAGCGCGATTCTTCTGAAAGCGATTGAAAGAGGGCGAGCAGCCCTTGATCGTCGCTTGGTTGCATGGCGCGCACGCGCACCGTCGAGCCATCGCGCAGCACCACGTCTCCATTGCGATGCGTCGATCCGAGGGCGCAGAAATCATCCTGCGCTTTGTTGTGGTCCTCTTCTGACATGGGCGGTGTCGATCCCAATTGACTCTTATGAATGATTTCGCGGTTGAATGTTTGCACGGTTCTCCTTATGAATCCATGCGCCGGGGTGCATGGGAAGAGTGGAGATTCGCAATGGATATGCCGTTGCGGTTTGCTGAACATTAACCACGGTCGTTGCTTCGTGGCTGGGAAAACTTTCTCAGAATCTGTGGGAAAGCGCGCATCACAGCGGTTTAGCAACAAGAACGTCGCAGATTTGAAACCGTCGCGAAGCGCGCTTCGTTCTATCTTTAAAAGCTAATTGATAAAGGCCGCGTAAATTGGAGATAAGAAAAGAATGCGTACAGCAACCGTTGAAAATGGTAAGCACACTGGTGTGAAGCTTGCTCATTTAGCCGCGAAGGCCGCTGAAGGAAAAATCCTGGCGGAAGATCTTGTCGAGATCGGAAAGCGCAAAGCGCAGCGCGTGATTAGGAAAGGTTACGAAGCCGGCGAAGATTACCTTGATGACACGACACACTACATCAAACATAATCCGTGGCATTCGGTAGGCATCGCGTTGAGCGTGGGACTGACGCTGGGTTTCTTGAGTGGGTTTTTGAGTAGACGACGTTGATTAGTTCTTCTTGGTCGTGAGCTTCGCGATTCACGCTTGCGCTAAACCAGAATGAACGACTTATACGGCTGGAGTTGAGCCTATGATCCGCTCGCTACCGCTCGCGGTTCTGTAACGTTCGCGGTTTTTTGTGCTTTCAGTAAGCAGTCATTCAGCACTCTCGCCAATTCGCTGACGTGAGGTTCCTTAATCATGTCGAGATGAGTTCCGGGGATTTCGTGTAACTCCATCCCATCACGCGCGAGCGTCTGCCAACCTTCAATCAAGTCAAATTTCGCGTTCAGGTCATTGCTGGCCCAGAAGAGCGTCACCCGCCCGTCATAGACCTTCGGGCGATACTTCCACGCTGCCAGCCAATTGAATTCTTCGACGTCGCGCAGCGCGGGCGGCAGGTCGCGCCCCAGGTTCTGATAAGACTGATAGATCGTTCGCCACACTTTGCTCTTGATCCGCACGGGGCCGTACTGCAATTTGCTAATGACATATCCGGGCTTTTCTTGCCACGGCAGATTACGAACGTTTGAAATGTGCGCTCCCAGGATTTTCAAAAAGCGTCCTGCCCGGTTGCTGAAAGAGTCAGCTTGCGGTAAGAGCTTCTGGTGACCCACCGGGTATGAATCCAGCAACGCCAGTAGTCCAACCTCCTGGCCCTGAGCGCGCAGTTGGCAAGCGACTTCGTACGCGATGATTCCCCCCAGCGATCGTCCGCCGATAAAATACGGTCCAACCGGCTGAGCCTCGCGCATCTCTCTAATGTAGTGCGCCGCCATATCTTCGATTCTGCTGTGCGGCGCGTCTTCGCCGTCCAGACCTTGCGACTGCAATCCATAGAACGGCTGGTCGGAACCGAGATGTTGCGCGAGATCGTAATACTCGAGGACATTTCCGCCGACTGCGTGAACGCAAAAGAATGGCAGGCGCGAGCCCAGCGTTTGGATAGACACGAGCGAGGACCAGGACGGCGCATCTTCTGTTTTTAGTATCCCGGCCAGTTGGGCGACTGTCGGCGCCTGGAAAAGCGTTGCCAGAGGCAGCCGCTTGCCGAGTTGCTCTTCTATCTGCCCAAAGAGGCGCACCGCCAGCAGCGAATGTCCACCCAGATCAAAGAAGTTGTCATTAATTCCAATTGCGCTCGTCTCCAACACGTTCGCCCAGATCGTGGTCAATGATTTTTCCAACGGCGTCCGCGGCGCCGCGAGGGTTGTCGCCGCTCGATCAGCGGACTCGTCGGGGGCAGGCAGCGCCCTACGGTTTAGTTTGCCGCTCGATGTTAGCGGCAGAGAATCCAGCACCACGAAGGAACTCGGAATCATATAATCCGGCAGCTTGGGCTTCAGGAAGCCACGCAATTCATCAGGTGTTGGCCGCGTTTCGCGCGGAACCACATACGCGATCAAACGTTGGTCTCCGGCAGCGTTCTCTTTCATCACTACGACGCCTTCTCGGATCGCGTGGTGCTGACTGATCGCTGATTCGATTTCTCCCAGTTCGACGCGAAAGCCCCTGATCTTTACCTGGAAGTCTTTTCTGCCTTCAAAAAGTAGACTGCCATCGGGTAGACGCCGGCCCATGTCGCCAGTGCGATAGATCCGTATGGCCGGTCCGCCGCCGTTGGTTGTGAATGCCCTGTCGGTGGCCCCAGGGTTCCGCCAATAGCCCAGCGCTACGTGCGCTGACTTAACCGCGATCTCGCCGGACACTTCGGCAGGTCGTCCATCCTTGTTAAGCAACAGCACTTCCGTGTCTTCGACGGGGAAGCCCACCGGAATGTTATCTCCCGAGAGCCTGGTCTGTTTGTTGATAAAGTTTTGCAGGGCCACCGTTGCTTCCGTCGGACCGAGTCCGTTGACAAAGAGGCAATCGTCGGAAAAGTGTCTTTGGTAGGACTCGACATCCGTACGGGTTACTTTCTCTCCACCCAACACTACCAGGCGTAGATTCGGGAAATCAGTCTCGCCATTAAGCGTGCTGACGAAGTAGCGAAAGACAGTGGGTGTCGAATGATAGATCGTGATTTTTTCGTCTTTTAGTCTTTGCCCCAGGCCGGCCACACCCTCTCGCTTGATATCGACAGGGTAAAGAGTGGCCCCATTCAGCAGCGCTCCGTAGATGTCCATTACGGACGCATCGAAGCAGAATGAAGAGAGCAGTGTCAGCCGGTCGCCGTCATTTAGGTGCAGGTTGTTCGTATAAACCCTGATGTGATGAAGGACGTTGCGATGGTTCTGCATCACTCCCTTCGGGTTCCCAGTCGAACCAGACGTGTACAAGATATAAGCGAGGCGCTCTGGCGAAACATGCGGCGCGGGCGTCAGTGGCGCAGCCGATTCAAGTCGATCGATATTGATGATTTGGACATCACTGGTCAGTTGTTGGGCCGTAGCCAGGTTCTGGTTGTTGGTGACGAGCGCGCTTGCTTGTGAGTCCTTGAGGATGAAATCCAAACGCTCGCCGGGATACGAAGGATCCAGCGGCACATAGGTCTTGCCTGCTTTCAATGTCCCGAGGAGCGCGGCGATCATGGGCGCGTCGTGTTCCAGCAGAACAGCAATTCTTTCATCGGCACTTCCCCGGAGAGTCAGGATTGTCTGGGCCACGCGGTCCACCTGCCGGCTTAGCTCCGTATAAGACCATTCATGATTCAGGCTCTTAATTGCGACGTGATCGGGAAATTTTCTTACCTGATTTTCAAAACGATCGCCGATCGACTGTTCGATCTCACCTTTCACAAACGGGGTAAAGGAATCCGTGGGACGAACGCTGCCACCGCGAATCAGTTCACGCACTGATTCCTTCTCAGTGAGCATGGAATAATCCGAGATGGCGCGCTCAGGGCTGGTCACAACCTCTTCCAGCATTTTTGTGAAATGCTCAAGCAGGCGGTCGATCGAAGCCGGAGCAAAGAGATCACTGTTGTATCTAATGCGGCCTACCAGTCCTTCGAGGCGGTCGTCCAGTTCGAGATATAAGTCCACTCTGGCAATGCCGGCATCCACATCGACCTGAGTCAGGTCCCATCCGGCTCCTGGCTCCGGCAAAGGCGGCTCGAGCACCAACATGACCTGAAACAGCGGATTACGGCTTGGGTCTCGCTCCTGGCCCAGCTCTTTTACCAGGCGATGAACCGGAACATCGTCGTTGGCCAGAGCATCCACAGTCACCTTCCGTACGCGGCCAAGCAACTCACGGAAAGTGGGATTACCTGAAATGTCGGTGCGCAACACGAGGGTATTGAGAAAGAAACCCAACAGGGCATCGAACTCAGATCGTTTTCGACTTGTGGTGACCGTACCTATGACCAGATCATCCTCATCGGTATAACGATGGAGCACGATCTGAAAAGCCGCCAGCAGCGTCATGAAAAGAGTCGTTCCCTCCCTGCGGCTGAGGGCCTTTAGGGCATCACTCATTCTGCGCGGAAGCTGGAACGACAACTGCTCGCCGTTAAATGTTTGGATCGCAGGTCGTGGCAGGTCGGTCGGCAACTCCAGAGCGGCGGGGGCTCCCGCAAGTTGCCTGGTCCAGTAAGCCAGGCCATCTGACAATTCGCCGCTTTGCGCCCGCTCGCGTTGCCAATCAGCGAAGTCGGCATACTGGATGGGCAGTTCAGGAAGCGGAGCAGGGCGGCCATTTGCAAAAGCCTCGTAGAGAGTTTCGAGTTCAGGCAGGAACACGCTGTAGAGGGATACGCCGTCGAAAATTATCTGGTGCAAGGTCATGTAAAGCCGGTGTTCATTATCCGAGATCTGTACGAGCATGGCCCGCAACAACGGCCCTTGACCTAAATCAAATTGTCGCCGGGCGTCTTGGGTTGCCAGTCGCAACGCTTCAACCTCACGTTCCGACTCGTCCAGTCCGCGCAGATCCTGGAAAGGTAGTTCAAGCTCCAGCACCGGGTTGATGACCTGAACCAACTGACCGTTTTGTATGGCAAAGTTAGTGCGCCAGGCTTCGTGGCGCCGGATGATTTCATTGAGACTGTGCTGCAGAGCGCTGATGTCGAGCGGGCCCGTGCGGCGCACGGTCACGGGCTCGTTATAGATAAGCGGGTCGGCTACGAGCTGCGCATGAATCCAAAGCTGTTCCTGTCCAAGAGACGGTCTCGCCGGATCACCGGGCGCCCGCCGTGCAATCGCCCATGATTCAGCAGCGGGAACCTCCATGTTTCCGCTTAGGTATTTCTGCAACAGAGCCTGCTTGGCGTCAGACAAACTCAAATCTGTGGTGGACTCGTGTAGCATCTACGCTTGTTTCGTGGTCTGGCTATCAATTCAGAAATTTGGGCAAGTCGTTCCTTCCCGGACTTACGCGGCATTGTGAAAAGGACAACCGTTCGAGCGGTTCTCAGTTTGTAGCGGCACCGGACGCGGCGCTAATTCCTGATCGAATGTGACGAGTAGTTCAGTCAGTCCGCGCAAGCCGAGATTCTCTCGCCAGACAATTGGGCGATTGGGCGCCAGCGCGAGATTAGAAGTGCGGCTGGCGATCGCTTCAAATACCAATTGGCCCTCGATCCGAGCCAGCGCCGCGCCGAAACAAAAATGACTGGCCCAGCCGAAAGCGAGATGACGATTGTCGGCGCGCGTTATGTCGAGGCGATCCGGATCGGCGAAGCGTTCAGGATCGCGATTGCCGGCAGCCATCACCGCAATCACAGCCTGACCCTTGCGAATTGATTTACCACCTAACTCGGTGTCTTCCGGACAGATGCGGGCGGTTTGTTGGCTCGGACTTTCGTAACGCAACAATTCTTCGACGGCGGATGGAATGAGCGAAAGATCGTCGCGCAGTCTCTGCGTCTCGTCCGGATTCTTGATTAGTGAGAGGACTCCGTTTCCGATCAAGTTCGTCGTGGTCTCCTGGCCGCCCACCATCGTCACGATGCAATTTGCGATGATCTCTTCTTCGGTCAAAGAGTCGCCATCAATCTCTGCCGTCATGAACGAATTAATGAGTCCTTCACGCGGATGACTTTTTTGTTTACGGATCGCATCGTGAAAATATGCGGTCATCTCTTCCACGCATTTGAGTGTGCGCGACGCGCGATCGGGATTGTGCTGAAAGTTGCCCAGCACCTCGGCAAAATCCGCCGACCAGGCTTTCAACTGATCGCAATCAGAAATCGGCACCCCGAGCATTTCAGCCGTGACAATCGCCGGCAAAGGCGCCGCCAGATCATTGATGACATCCATCGCGCCTGCCTGGAGCAGAGGTTCGATCAAAGTATCAAGAATTTCGCGAATGTGGGCGCGTAGCGCCTCGACGCGCGCCGGGGTGAAGGCCATCGACGCCAAGCTGCGCAGACGCGTATGGTCCGGCGCATCCATAAACAACATCTGTTTGGTCATCAGTTGCGCGAGCGGGCTCAGTTCGGCCAGTCCCATCGCCGCAAATTGTTCAGGGGTTGGCGTCCGGTTGGCCGAAAAGCGGTGCAGCACCGTGATCACGTCGTCGTAACGAGTGACGACCCACGCGTGCAGATAAGGGTCCCAATGAACGGGAGATTCCGTTCGTAGTCGTCTGTAGAGGGGATAAGGATTAGCCAACACCTCAGGATCAAGCAGGTGATAGAGACTGAGGGGCGGCTCGGGTTTGTGTGTTGAGATCGATCGCAAATTGGCACTCATAAACGTTCGTCCTGATTTGTTGGCGAGCCTTCGCTAGGGCGAGCTTCCGGCGCGCGGTTTAAGCGAGCAGTGCGCGCGCTTCGTCTTCGCTCATGTTTTCGACTCGGGCAATGATTAGCCGCTCAATTTCGCTGGACAGCTCAGCGATTGTCGGCGTGTCGAATAATGTGCGCAGGGACAGATCAACTCCGAACGCGCCGCGAATCTTGCCGATAAGTTGCGTGCCCAGCAGAGAATGCCCTCCCAGCAAAAAGAAATTATCGTTGACGCTCACCTCGCTTAAGGCGAGTAACGAACACAGTATCTTTCCCAATCGCTGTTCAATGGGTGAGCGGGGAGCGACAAAATTTTCATCGCGTAAGGTGTTTTCACTCGTCGGTTCGGGCAGCGCCGCGCGATTTACTTTTCCGTTGGCAGTTAGTGGAAGTTGTTCGAGCTTCACAAACATTGCCGGTAGCATGTAATCAGGCAAAGACGATTGCAGAAACTCGCGTAGCTCTGTGGCCGACGGGGTCGAACCATTTCGCATCGTCACATAAGCGGTCAAACGCCTTTCTGAAGAATCAACGCTGCGGGCGACCACCACACTCGACACAATTTCGGGAAAACGATCGATCGCGGCTTCGACTTCTGCCGGCTCGATTCGATGACCGAGGATTTTGATTTGCTCATCAGCGCGGCCTAAGTACGCAATGTCGCCATCGGGGAGTTGGCGTGCCAGGTCGCCCGTGCGATAAAGGCGCGCACCCGGTTGAGTGCTGAAGGGATCGGAAATGAATCTCTCTAAAGTTAGATCGGGGCGGTTAAGGTAACCACGTCCGACGTTTTGGCCGCCGATAAAAATCTCGCCGGCTTCGCCCGGCTGAACGTGAGCCAGCTCCTGATCAAGAATGTAGATCTGTGCGTTAGTAATCGCGCGGCCAATCGTCGGCAGATCGGTTGTAGCGCAGCTTCGCACTCGACCGGAGGTTGCGACGACTGTGCACTCGGTTGGCCCATAGTTGTTAACGAGCTCAAACGGGAGACCGTTTTCGGGGTAACGATGTAGCGTGTCCGCACCGGTTAACAGGAAACGGAGAGCAGCGTCTGGCGGCCAATCCAAAATCATCACGCGCTCCGCCAACACGGTCGGGAGAAAGCTGATCGTGATCTGGTTTGCGACCAGCCAGTCGCGCAACGCTTCAGGCGCCAATCTGGTAGGTTCATCAGGTACGTACAAACTCGCGCCTGCCGTTAGATACGGCCAGACTTCCCAGACAGCCGCATCGAAACTAACACCCGCAAGATGCGAAGCGCGATCCTTCGAACTGACACTGAATTCAGAACGATGCCATTCAATGAGGTTCAGCAAATTCTCGATGGTGATTTCAACGCCTTTTGGTTCACCCGTCGATCCTGAGGTGTAAATGACGTACGCCAGTTGGTCTTTCGCACTCTCGATCGCCGGCGCCGCAACTGAACACTTTTCGAGCTCTCGATTGTTATCAATAGGGACGACCGTGCAAGATTCGCCCGCGATCTCTCCGGCAAATTCCGAGTTCGAAATCAAAACGCTGGGCTTGGCGTCGTTAAGCATGAAGCGTAAGCGCTCAAGCGGAAGCTTTGGATCGAGCGGAAGATACGCTCCTCCGGCTTTTAAAACCGCGAGCGAGCTAATCACTGATTCGGGCGATCGATCTAAACAGATGGCAACGATGGTTTCGGCCTCGACGCCTAAATTGATTAAATGATTGGCTAGCTGATTCGCGCGCCGGTCCAATTCACCGTAGCTCACAACCTGGCCATTGAAGAAAACCGCGGGCGCTTCCGGATCGGCCATCGCATGGATGGCGATCATTTCGCTGAGACTGCCTTGACCAGCAGTGCCCGACCGGCTAACTTCTGCAAATGCACCCCGATTTTTATCGGATTGCTCGATTATCGCGTTAATTGTTGACGTATCGATCATAATATGGACTCGACCCCGAGACCTGTTCCTGCATATGTAAACGCATAATTCCAACTCTTTTCCTTGCTAATTATTACCCATCGAACAATAAGCGGCAGATTTCTCTCCGGTGCCTCGGAAGCTTGCGCCTCATACCCACCCGCACCTCTGACAAGTACGCACTTATGCTCGCTTATTTTCCTGACGGCTCGAAGGTCCACTACCCCGTCGTTCCATATCAAGCCGACTCGACCACCGCTTATCAAAGCGCGCTGCGAACATCGGTCATGGCCGCCCTGCACCGAAGAGAATCCTCAATAGTCCGTTCGATTAATCAAGCACACGCCTCAGGATAATTGTGGTAAACTCCCGCTCGGAAAGACGAGAGATGGGAGTTCTGCGCTGTTCATAGATGCCGTTCGCTCGTGCCACCAGCCCCTCGCTTAACGGAGCATGGCTCGCGCCTCTTCTTTTCGCCACTTCTCTCCGCGGCTCACAAAACTCGATAAAGTGTTCTTCTGGTTGGAGGTCATCATGAAAACGTTTTTTGTTCGTGCGGTTGTTGCGTTTGCGCTCGTGTTTGCGGTGAGCGTGCCGGTTCTCGCTGATACGATTCGCCTGAAAGACGGCAGCGTCATTCGCGGGCAGATCGTCAGTTTTAAGAACGAGCAGTTCACAATTCTGGTAGGCAGCGGCGCGCGCGGGCGAAAGAGCCGCATCACGGTTTACATGGAAGACGTTGATTCGATCGACTTCGACTCGACCGGTAACACGAGCGGCCCAGCGGAGGACAACAATAGTTCGCAGACGACCTATCAACCTCCTTACCAGCAGCCGACGAATAATCAGCCGACGTATCAACCGCCACCCAATCAGACGTCGAACAATCAGCCGAGCTATCAGCCGCCGGTCACAAACCCCACGACCCAATCGCCAGGCAATAATCCGCAATTCTTTACCATTAACATCAAGGTGCGCGCAGATAACGCGAGCAATGGATGGACCAACAGCGGATTGGTTGTAAGGCGAGGACAGCGCTTGCGAATCAGCGCCTCGGGCCGTGTGAGCCTTGGCACTAACCGCTATGCGACACCGGATGGGCTCCCGAACATCCCCGATCGCGACAAGCTGATGCGCAATCAGCCGACCGGCGGATTGATCGCAGTCATCGGCGACGACAACGACGACTTTATTTTTGTAGGCCGGGGCCGCGACTTCGTCGCCCAACGGGATGGCGTGCTGTTTCTGGGCGTGAACGAAGGAAATCTTAGCGACAACTCGGGAAATTTCGACATCGTAATCGAGGCGGAAGCCTCCGGCTCGCGGTAAGAGTTTGGAGTGCGCCGGCGGCGGGGTTCCCGCGCGAGCATCTCGCGTGGGGTGCCGTTGACGGCGCTTTGGGTTGTTACCGTTGGCATAGGTCAAAAAAGCGGCGTCAAGCCGCCGCACTCCAAATTGTTGCCAACGTGCCCTGCATATCTCGCATCACAAACCTTCAGGCCGCAGCTCCCTTAGCTTGACCACGCTCGGTCGCGCGCCATATAGTCGCTTTTAGTCGCATCGGCCTGCCTCAGAGTCCAGAAAAGGATCGCTTTATGAGCAATACACCGCGTCGCACTCTCTTCTTAGTCAGCCTACTTGTCTTCAATTTTTGCCTGGGTTCCACGTCTTTGGTTTTCCCGCAGTCAAGGCGCCAACCACCGTCATCGGATCAAAAAAAGAACAAACGGCCGGATCCGACGCAGCAGACTGACGAGCAAAAGCCGGAAACGCTGCCGCCCGACGTTGCCGGGAAACAGCAGGAGGCGGAAAAACTCAGCGTTACCACGAACCTGGTCAACGTCGACGCCGTCGTCTACAACAAAAAGACCGGCCAGCCACAGCTCGCCCTGAAACAGGCTAACTTTGCAATCTTCGTTGATGGCGTGAAAAAAGAGATCACGAATTTCGCGACTCCGGAAGCGCCGATCACAGTGACCCTCGTAGTTGAATACAGCAAGCTGGCGGAGACGCTTGGTCTTTACGGCAGTGGCGGCATGGAAGCAGGACAGATGGAAGTTATTCGGCCGACGGCGATGTTCCTGTCGCAATTCATTAAGCCGACAGATTACGTTTCCGTTATTGCCTATGACATGCGGCCGACGCCTTTGACTGACTTCACCAACGATCCGACTCGCATCCAGCAGGTGATAAGTTTGTTGCTGCACAATACGCCAGCTTTCAGCGACAGCAATCTCTATGATGCGCTGAAGTTAACGCTGGTCGGTGGCCGCGGCGATGCGGTCGTGCTTGAAGATTCGAAACAGCGGACGGCGGAATACTCGGGAATGGTCTCGGTGCCGGGCGGCCGGCGCAAAGCTGTTTTGCTGGTTGCGTCTGGCCTGGATACCTTCAGCAAGATCAATATGGACCAGGCGCGCAAGATCGTGCAGAACTCCGGCATTCCGATCTACATCATTGGCACCGGACAAATGTTCCAAAAGAAGTACGGCGACTCAATGGATCCGGGGCGTGGCTCAAGCATTCGTGGCATTCCGATCGACCGCATGACTTTCCTGCAAGCCGACAACACTATGAAGACGTTCGCCAAAGAGAGCGGCGGAGCTTTTTATCCCGTGGTTTTTGAAGGCGAATTGCCGGAGGTGCTCAGTTCAATCAACGCGCTGCTTCGCAGTCAGTACAGTCTCGGCTTCAAGCCTGACGATATTGCCGACGGCAAGTCACACAAGATCGTTGTTAAGGTTGACGTCGACGGCGACGGGGAATACGACGATAAAGCTTATGCTGTGCGCGCGCGCGAAGTTTACAACGCCCCGAAAGCTGACGCCTCCAGCAATGGGAAGACGGGCGGCGGAAAGCAGTAGGCAGAAGCAAAAAGCCGCAAGCCCAATACAATAACGCGGAGAATCGAGGGATCGACTCTCCGCGTTTCGTTATCTGCTTACGGCTTTCTCAGCTCTTCCACTCGCCCTTTTCAATAATTGTCTTACCATCCAGAGTCACCGTGCACCCGCCGAGGTGACCGCCCAAACCGAATGTCGATTTGTTGTCGCCGCCGGCCCAGGTATTGATTCCGGTGCCGATACTAACCATTCCTGCCTGCACCCAATTGCCAACTTTGCTGGCGGGCCAAATCTTCAGGTTCGGGTTGATGCC
Organism: Blastocatellia bacterium; assembly: GCA_003487805.1. GTDB lineage: Bacteria > Acidobacteriota > Blastocatellia > Pyrinomonadales > Pyrinomonadaceae > UBA11740. The sequence continues at coordinate 91,254 of DNNE01000212.1, forward strand.
AAAGTCGATATAGCTGAACAAGTCCTTGCCGGGATCAGTCGTCGCGTCGTATTCCTTTTTCATCGCATCGAATCCGGGCCCTGATCCGGTCAGCGACGTAACTTTGCCGCTGACGATTATGATCGCCACGTTGGTCATCTCTTTGCCGCGGAAAAAATCCTGCGCGATCATGATTTTTCCGTCAGCTGAATTGGTCACCGGAGTTGTATAAACCTCGCCCGCCGGGAGAAATACCGAAACCGCCGGGCCACCTTTCTGCACATCTTCAGCAGAAATGACTCCATCGCTGACGAAGAACGGGCGCGCGTCAATCTTAACTTTAAGATCAGTTCCTTCGGGACTAGTGATGTGTAATTCTTTTCCAGCCGACAGAGTAGCCTTAACTTTTTCACCGGTAGCCTGGACGCCAGAGTAGTCAGCATTTACTGCTGACCAGAAGGTTTTTGTCAGGTCGTCCAAAGAAATACCGAAGCGTTTGGCTCGCCATTCTGTGGGATATAGATCGTTTCCAATCTCCACCTGGCGCACGTTTCGCTTCTGATACAGATCGCCGACGGGCACGCCGGTCTTAGCAGTGTTCGCCAGGCGCGTCGGCGATACGTCACTCAGCACCCCTTCAGTCTCGTTGGAATCGACGCTGATCGCCACGGTCGGCAGGGTCGCCAATTTCAGATCAAAATCAGGCGACTGAGTGTCATATTTCTCCGGAACTTCCTCATAGTATTTCTTAGCCATGCGATCGCTGCTCACGCTAAGCAGCGGGAATGCGCCGACCTTTCGTGTGTCGGTGTTCAAGTCTTCGAGCAATTCAAAATCGCGCACGCCGCCGTTGATGAATACGACGTCGTTCTCTTTGACGCCCGCGACTTGCGTGACGATCCGGTTCGCAACGGCCGCCGCATCGTAGGCAGCGGTTTTCTTCGGAGCTTCCGGACTAGCGGTGGCCATCTTGTTTTCGTTGGCTGGTGGTTGGCTTGCTTGTGGTTGGCAGGACATCAACGTGATGCCGGCGACGATTGATAGAGTTAGCAGGACAGTGCGACGCATGATAAGAACTCCTTCGCTCGACTTGTGGTGGAAAGCACGACGCTTTTATGCCAAATAGCCGCGAGAGTCAACCATTTGGAGTGCGGTGGCAATCCCGATTCATCGGGAGACACCGCTTTGGATTCAGGCCACGAATTTAAAGCGCCGTCGCTGCGTCGCTCTGCCGGCGCACTCCAAAGGTTCTTGCTCTCGTGCCGTAGCGACGTGTAAAGTAGCGCTGTCTTTCCCTTAATAACTCCCCGCTTTACAAAGACTAGTCGGAGGTCACACTGATGTCGAGCGAAAGCATCACCCCCGAAGAAGCCGCGCGCGCAAGCAAACCGGACAATCCATTTCTGGCGAACTTTCGTCCGTACATTCCGGCCGAGGCGCATCTGCGCGAGCTGACACCGTTGCCGCTGATCATGGGGACCTTTCTAGGCATGGTCTTTGGCGCATCTTCGCTCTACCTGGTTTTGAAAGTCGGGTTGACCGTCAGCGCTTCGATTCCGGTTGCGGTGATTTCGATCACGCTTTTTCGCGTGCTTTCAAAGCTGGGTTTGAAGGACGCGACGATCCTCGAAAACAACATCGTGCAGACCGCCGGCTCCGCGGGAGAGTCGATCGCATTCGGTGTGGGTGTAACGATGCCGGCGATCATGATCCTCGGACTGGATTTGGAAGTCACCCGCGTCATGCTGGTCGCGCTGCTCGGCGGATTGCTGGGCATCCTGATGATGATTCCGCTGCGGCGCGCGCTGATTGTGGCTCAGCATGGCTATCTGAAATATCCGGAAGGAACCGCTTGCGCTGAAGTTCTGAAGGCCGGAGCTTCCGATGAATCTCGCGCCGCCGCGCATCGCGCCGGCGATGTCGTTGACGAGACTGAGCAGATGGGCGCGAAGACAATCTTCGCGGGTCTGGGCGTCGGCTTTCTCTACCAGGTGCTGATGACCGGTCTCAAAGGTTGGAAGGACACGCCGGAAAAGGTCTTCGGCGCGCCGTTCAAAGCCGGGTCGATCTCGGCAGAGATTTCGCCGGCGCTGTTGGGCGTCGGCTACATCATCGGTCCGCGTATCGCCTCGATCATGTGCGCGGGCGGCGTGCTCGCTTATCTGGTTTTGATTCCGGCAATAAAGTTTTTTGGCTCTGGCATGACGACGCCACTTGCGCCCGGCACTGTTCCGATTAGCGAGATGAGTCCCTCGCAGATTCGCGGTGCATACATCCTGTACATTGGCGCCGGCGCCGTGGCCGCGGGCGGAATCATCAGTCTGTTTCGATCGCTGCCGACCATTTGGAGTGGCTTGAAAGGGGGGCTAGCCGATCTTCGCGGCGGGGAAG
>DNNE01000212.1:93896-105373 GCA_003487805.1 Blastocatellia bacterium
AAAGGTGGACTAGCCGATCTTCGCGGCGGGCAAGCCGCAACAGCCGGCGCACCCCGCACCGATCAGGACATGTCGATGAAAGTCGTGATTGGCGGCATCATCGCGTTGGTTGCCATGATCATGTTGTTCCCGCAGTTGAATCTTAAGTTCAATTTCATAGGAGCGATTTTGATCGTGGCGTTTGGTTTTCTGTTCGTCACTGTCTCTTCACGACTGACTGGTGAGATCGGATCATCTTCAAATCCTATTTCCGGAATGACAGTAGCCACGCTGCTGCTGACGTGTCTGATCTTTTTGGTTATCGGCTGGACTGGGCCAAGCTATTACATCACCGCGCTTTCGATCGGCGGCATCGTCTGCATCGCTTCGTCGAATGGCGGCACGACCTCGCAGGATTTGAAAACCGGATTCCTGGTCGGCTCTACGCCAAAGTATCAGCAGATTGCGATCCTGATTGGCGCGTTTGCTTCAGCTCTCATCCTCGGGCCGATTCTCTTAGTGCTGAACGATTCAGCGACCGTGTACGTGCCGCGTCTGAGTTTCGAGCCGGCAACAAAATCCGTCATGGTCGATCCGGGAAAAGTAAATGCATTACCAAACTTCACGGATCAAATTAAGCCGCCAGCGGCAGGGAACTACCGGGTTCTGAAAAACGACGCGGCCAATCCAATGGTTACCGGGCTCGATCCCGGAGAATATCTCGTTGACGGCTCGGGCAAAGTCGCTTACAAAATGGAGGAGAATTTTCCGGCGGCGCTGAATGTCGATCCTTCCCAGGCCGGCGCTCCCGAAAAACTGAAAGGTCCGCAGGCGAATTCAGATCCAGTATTGTATCGCCCGTATCACAAGACCGACACCGCGGGTGGGCCGGCCGGCCGCTATCTGCTTAACGATCAAGGCGTACCGGTCTATCTCGCAGATCCCGGAATCAACGGCATTCACAAAACGCGGCCGGACGGAACGCAGGTGACCAAGTACGACGCGCCTAAGGCCACGCTGATGTCTTACATCATCAAGGGCATTTTGAACCGGCAATTGCCATGGGGTTTGGTGCTCCTTGGGGTGATGATCGCGATCGTCCTCGAGATGAGCGGCATTCCTTCGCTGGCCTTTGCGGTTGGCGTCTATCTTCCGCTCTCGTCGTCGAGCCCGATCTTTATCGGCGGAATGATTCGCTGGTTGGTCGATAAGTACCTGCGGAAAAAGTTGCAGCACAAGAATCTTAGCGAGGACCAAATGGTGGCCGAGACTGACAAGAGTCCGGGTGTGCTGATGGCGTCAGGTTACATCGCAGGCGGCGCGCTGGCGGCGATCGTCATCGCTATCCTGCAAGGCGTGCCAAAGCAGGGCCTCGTCAACTTTAATAAGAGCGTCGAGGACTGGTCGACCGCGCATAATCCCTTGTTCGGAGCGGCCAACGGCGATTTGCTTTCAATGATCCCGTTCATCATCCTGATGTTGCTGCTTTATTTAGTTGGTCGTGAGGTCATTCTCAGAACCAGGACGCGCGGGGCAGGCTGATCGAACCTTTTCCGCTCGATTAGAATCTGATTGAATAATATTCCGGGGCGCGCTTATAGTTAATGAGTTGAGCGCGCCTCGCAGTTTATCGAAGCCAGGGATCAATACTATGTCCTTTCAAAGGCTCTCAGGATCAATTATTTCGATCGCCGCTCTCGTGCTTGTCGTCTCAGCAACGTCATTTGTGGAGCACGCGCAAACTCAGCGTGGACCTTCCGACGTTGTCCGCGCATTTTATAAGGCCTTGCGCGAACATCGTTTCAAGGATGCCTTCGCCATGACTATTTATAAATCTGCGGTCGAAGACTTGACGGCAGAAGAGATGGAAGACTTGCGGCCCGGTTTCGAAGAGACAGCGGCGAAGATTCCCGATCAAGTCGAAATCACTAGTGAGCAAATAAATGGGAATGCAGCTACGGTGTTTGTGAAGATCCCCGCCACGGACAGTACTCCTCAGATCACATCCGAGCCTGTTTACCTGGCTAGTTCAGGGGGCACCTGGATTGTAACTACTCCGGACGAGGCGGAAGTTAAGAAGAAGGGCCGGCGATTTTTTCTGGACGCTTTCATCGAAGAAAACCAGCGCGACATTGAAGACCTGCTTAAACGGATCATCGCGATTCAAATTGTTTACGGAGCGCAACACAACGGCGCTTTCGGCGATCTTCAGGCCTTGATTGCGGCTGATCTGGTCGCCAAAGAGTCGGGTGATCCGAAAGCGATCGGATACAAGTTTCGCATTACGATCGCGGCGGACGGTAAGAGCTACGTCGCCACAGCAGAGCCCGTGCGCTACGGCCACACGGGCAAGCTTTCGTTTTGGATGGATCAGACCGGAGCGATCAAAAGCGCCGATAACGGCGGAAAGCCCGTCCAGGCAAAGTAGAATCCCGCTTTGCGTTACGAGAACTGAAATCAAGACACATCTCATAAAAAATAATCATTGCCGTCCTCGCTCTCTAACCGCTAGAATACGAATTGGACGCCCCGCGTCCTTCTTGCCTTCACATCAATAATTAAGCCCACCTACACGCGCGAAAAGAGGTCAGCCATGCCCGAATTAGTTCGTTCAGTCGTGTCTCGTGTGCGAGTCTATTTCAAGGACCGAAGGCAATCGCCGCGGCTGCGGGTTCGCCTGCTTTTCACCGTCTCGATCCATCGCGCCGGAAATGGCAATGGTTCAGGCCGGCCCGCCCAGGGCCTGATGGGCCACACGCGAGACCTTAGCTGTAATGGGTTGGCGTTGCTCGTGCCGCGGGTTCATGTTGATGGTCATCATCTGGCCGCTGAGGGCCGTGAGTTGGAAGTGCGTCTTGAGATGGGAAGCGGCGAGCCGATCTCAATGGTGGTGATGCCACGACGTTATGAGCAATTGGAAGACGCCGAACTTGGTTGCGCATACCTGATCGGCGTTCGGATCGTGAGAATGGACGAAGCGGATCGAATGCGCTATTTAAGTTTCTTCACTGAAGGTTTACAAAATCGCGCGGCTTAGGCGACCTGGCTAAACAAAAACCAGCCAGCCAAAAACCTGTGGCACATGAAAATTTGGCTTCGGTGTCTTTGTGGGTTGCCACGCGAGATAACCGCGATCAGGATCTTTGCCCACGCAGCGAAACAGATTGACGCGCCACCGCTCGTTCTTGTGCGGCTCATGAATCCAGTGGTTCCAGGGAATGCGCATTGCGATTGTCACCCGTTCTGTTTCCACGCGCGCTGCGGTTGTCATATGAGAAGCGAACTCCCAATCTGATTCGCGCTTCTCTGGCGTCCAATGAATCGCCACGTCAATCCATTCGCCTGTCGGCGCAGCTTCGAATTCAAAATAGCGTTCGACGATCTGCGGATCGGGCGCGATGAAGATTTCGCACACATCGCGATCCCACAGGCCCATCGTCTTCTTTTCATGCTGCGGTTTTTCGTTGACGATTAGAGATTCGCCCTGGTGACAGACAAAGCGCAGGTGGAGCGCTTTGTTTGACCAGAGAACTCGAGCCTCGGCCTGTCGCGACGCGGGCGCGAGGTCACCTGACCAGTAGCGATCGATTCGAGTTGGCTGAGCCCTGGCCCATTCGGCGCTCTGTAGATCCGACACGTTTAGATCGGTCGCGATCCGTCGAGCTTCGATAATATCGTTTCCGTACATTACGAAGTCAGTGCCATCCGCGTTAGCGGAGGATTAAAAATAACGTTTGGAGCTGGCTTATACCACCCGCTGACGTGGGTGGTGCCGGACTCCATCAACCCATTCCTTCGCCAAACGAGAAACTGGGCCCGCGAGGACGATAGGTAACTTGCTCTTCTTCCTCTTCCTTTGTTTCCGTCAGCCAGGTCGGATCCGAATACTGCAGCTTGTAAAGCTTCCAATACAATCCCTGCAATGCGAGCAAGTCCTGATGTGTTCCCTGTTCGCGAACCTCGCCGTGGTGCAGCACGATGATATTGTCTGCGCGCTGGATGGTCGATAACCGGTGCGCCACAATTACTGAGGTGCGATTTTGCATCACGCGGACGATTGCGTCCTGGATCAACTGTTCGGTCTCTGTGTCGATCGAGCTGGTCGCTTCATCGAGAATCAGGAGCGCCGGATCGAAAGCCAAAGCCCGCGCGAAAGAGATCAATTGTTTCTGTCCGACTGACAATCCCGCCCCGCGCTCGCGCACTTCCGACTTGTACTCGTGCGGCAAGCGGCGAATGAACTTGTCGGCGCGCACTTCAGTTGCTGCCCAGCGGATGCGTTCGTCGGAAATGTCCGTGCGTCCGAGGCGAATGTTGCTTTCGACAGTGCCGGTGAACAGGAAAATGTCCTGCAATACGACCGCGAAGTTTTCGCGCAGCGACTGCAAATCCCAATCGCGCACGTCTACGCCGTCGAGCAGGATGCGTCCCTTCTGCACGTCATAAAATCGCATCAACAAATTGGTGATGGTGGTCTTGCCCGAACCTGTGTGACCAACCAGCGCGACTGACTGCCCTGGCGAGACTGTGAAAGACACGTCTTTCAAAACCCATTCTTCATTGTGATAAGCGAACCAGACATTTTGGAATTCAATACGCCCTTCGGCGCGGCCCTTCTTCAAAGGCGTTGCGGGCGTAGTGATCAGGATCGGCAGATCGAGCGCCTTGAAAATTCGATGCGAAGCGACGACCGCGCCCTGCAGCACGTTGTACTTATCAGAGATATCCCGGATCGGCTGAAACAGAAATCCCGAGTACTGAATGAACGCGACGAGACCGCCGAGTGTTAGCGCGCCATGTATCACGCCATAACCGCCGTACCAGATGATCAAGGCGATGCCAACTGCCCCAATAAAATCAACCAGCGGAAAGAAAACAGCGTAATAGTAAATTGTTTCGAGGTTCGCGTTGCGATGTTCGTCGTTGATTCGCGCGAAGCGAAGCAAAGATTTAGTCTCTGCGTTAAATATCTGCACCGTCTGCGCCCCGGAGAAGTGTTCTTGCAGGAATGAGTATATTCGCGCGAGCCGGGTGCGCACCATGTCAAAACCACGGCGGGCGCCTTTACGAAACCAGGTCGTCGCCGCGACCAGCATCGGGACCGTAATCAGAGTGATCAGCGTCAAGCGCCAGTTCACATAAGCCATGACTCCGATAATCCCGACAATCATAACCAGGTCGCCGAGCAGATCGGTGACCCCGGAAGTCAGTAGTTCATTGAGCGCGTCAACATCCGCGGTGAGCCGCGTAATGATGCGGCCGACGGGATTGCGATCGTAGTAAGCAACCTCCTGGTGCTGCAGCTTTTCGTAAATCTCGCGTCGCAGATCGAGCATCGCGTACTGGCCGGCAGTGTTCAGCAGCACCGCTTGAAAATAAGAAAAGACGAAGCGCAGGAACTGAGCTCCGACAATAACCAGCGCAAACAGACCCACGCCGGCCGTCTCTTTCGGCAGGATATAGTGATCGATCGCATACCACGAGAACAAAGGTTGCAACGTGCCGAGCAGGTTCAGCAGCAAGGTCAAAATCAGCGCCGGGATCAGGAGTTTTATGTACGGCTTCAGATAGCGAGCCAGCCGTCGCGCGACCTGAAAATCGTAAGTCTTGCCGATCTGCTCTTCTTCGTGAAATTGTTTGGCTGAGGTAGACATTAGATCATTGTCGATTTCCGATTGCCAATTTCCAATTGGCGTATAGATTTACGAGTGCCGTCATTTTCGCGAGCTTCGCTATTCCAACAACGCATTAATCGGCAATCGGCAATTGGCAATTGGCAATGCTTCATGTTGCCGCCAACTCCTCTTCCAACAATTGTCGCTCGTAGAGATTGGCATACTCGCCGCCTTGCGCCAGCAATTCGGCATGTGTTCCTCGTTCAATGATGCGCCCTTCGTCTAGCACGCAAATCATGTCCGAGTGACGCACGGTCGAAACGCGATGCGACACGATGATGCTGGTGCGCGCTCGCATCACACCCCGAAGCTGCGACAGAATCTTTTCTTCGGTGTAAGTGTCAACTGAAGACAATGCGTCATCGAGAATCAGGATCTTAGGTTCGCGCAGAACTGCGCGCGCGATTGCGGTACGTTGTTTCTGCCCGCCCGAAAGCGTGATGCCGCGTTCTCCGACCATCGTGTCGAATCCTTCGGGAAAATCGCTGACGTCGCTGACTAGGCCGGCGATCTCTGCGGCGCGCGCGATCTGATCGCGCTCAGCTTCGTCGACGCCAAAAGCAATATTCTTTGCCAGTGAATTGCTGAACAAAAACGTTTCCTGCGGGACGTAGCCAATCGCGGCGCGAAGTTGGGCCAGCGGATAATCCCGAACAGGTACGTCATCGATCAGGACACTGTCTGGTTCAGCATCGAGCACGCGCGGGATCAAATTCACCAAAGTTGATTTTCCGCTGCCAGTGCGCCCGACAAACGCTATTGTTTGGCCCGCCTCGATCGTCAGGTTGATGTCCTGAAGCACAGGTTCGCTGTGGACACTATAACGAAAGGTTAGATCGCGTAATTCGATCCGTCCGACGATTGGCGGCTTCGCCGTGACGCCCGGCGCGTCAGTGATGGCGGGGTGAATGTTGGAGATTGCCTGCATGCGATTCCAACTTGCGGCGCCGCGTTGATAAAGATTGACGACATAGCCGATCGCGATCAACGGCCAGATCAATCGCATGAGGTACATATTGAATTCGGTGAAAGTTCCGACCGTGATCTCGCCGCGCGCCGCCAGTGGCACCCCCACCCAAATGATTAAGACGAATCCCAGCCCGATCAAAAAAGTCATCAACGGCCGCATCATGGCATCGATGCGCACCAGGCTCAGATTCTTTTGCGCATACTCCCAGTTCAGCTTGTTGAAGGCGGCAATTTCCGCCGGCTCTTGCGCGTAGGCCCTTACGACCCGCACGCCGGTGAAGTTTTCCTGAGCGCGCGCGGTAATTTGCGCAAAGAAGTCCTGAATCTGCTGAAAACGAGTGTGAACTTGCTGTCCAAAGAATTTGACCGTCAAAGAAACCAGCGGCATCGTCACAAACAATAACAACGTCAACTTCCAATTCAGGTAAAACATGATCGGAAGAATGACGAGCACAGCGAATACGGTTTGCAGGCTGTACATGATCAGCGGTCCGGCGAGTTGACGAACGGCCGCAAGATCGTTGGTGGCGCGCGCCATCAAATCTCCAGTCCGATGCTCTTGAAAAAACGATAACGGCTGATTCACGAGACTGGCGTAGAAGTCATTACGTAAGTCGTATTCGACGTGACGCGACAAACCGGTAATGATCCGCCGTTGGAGAAAAAGAAATATTCCACTGATTGCGTTCGCGCCCAGGATTTTCAGCGCTGCAATCGTCAACACACTCCAGGTCACCACGCTCCATTTGGAATCGATGGCGTTGCCGACGATCAGCGGAACGCTGACATTAAAGACGGTTCCCGCAATGATGCAGGCAATGCCGATGAATAAGGAAACCCGGTAAGGACGAAAATAGCTAAGCAGTTTTCCCAGATCGTTCATGAATAAAGACAGAAGTCCGCCGGTGCTCTTGCAGCAAGCGCAACTTTACGTCCAACTTACCAGCTAGAGTGGCGAAGCTTTCGGAAATTAAGTGTAAGTGAGATTGATCTGCGTGGCAAAGGGCGGGCTAAAACGAGAAATCAAGGTCAACTGTTACTCACATAACGACATCATCACTCGCCTGTTGGGCGGCGTCGTTCTTGCGCGACACACGAGAGAGGGCATCGTCGAGCGTGTCGACGGAACGATCCGCGACGCAGACGCGATTGCGTCCGCTGCGCTTGGCCGCATACAGCGCGTCGTCAGCGGCGCGAAACAGGTCGGCGCGCGAAGTCGCGTGGTCCGGAAACGTCGCAATCCCGATTGAGGCAGTTAGATTTCCAAACCCGGGAATCTGTATTTGCTCGATGCGCGCGCGGACGCGTTCGGCAACAATCAATGCGCCATCGGCGTAAGCCTGCGGCAGAATCAGCGCAAATTCGTCGCCGCCAAATCGAGCCGCCGAGTCTACACCGCGCAGCTCCTGGTGGAAGCAGCCGGCTAATTGCCGCAAGGCTTCGTCACCCGCATCGTGCCCGGCCGAATCGTTCAAATGCTTAAATCGATCCAAGTCCAACATGATTAGCGACAGCGGCTGATGCGATCGTCTGGCCATCATCAGATCTTTGTCCAACTGCATTTCAAACGAACGGCGGTTATAGCAACCCGTCAATGCATCGGTCAGTGCCTGCTGTTGAATCTGGGCGAAGAGTCCGGCGTGATTTACCGCGACCGCGACTTGATCGGCTACGGTGCGAAGCAGAAGAATTTCGTTTTCCTGCCATACGCGTGACTGATCGGTTGACGTTACCTTCAGTGCCCCCATCAAGCGCTCGTGAAATACGAGCGGCGCTACAGCGATGGGAAACTGCTCCAGACTTGCTTCAGAATCATCATCGCGAATGATGACTTCCTGGTGCTCTGCCAGGTACGCGCAATGTCGATCGAGTTCGGCGCGCAACTTTTCGGTAGGCGTTGGCGGCTCGCTTTCATTGCAATAAGAATATGTTAGGGCCTGGTCGTTGTTGGCTCCTTCGACGCGCAACGAACAACTTGCGACATTCAGCGCCGCGCCCACCTCGTCAACCGTCTTTTGCAGAATGACACCCAACTCCAGTGACTCTCGAACGGCGGTGGCAATGCGATTGACCGCAATCTCGCGCCCTGCCTGTTCTTGCAGCAAGTGCGCCAGCTTGGTAGTGACGCTGAGGGTGAGTTGCAGTGAAGTAGCCTTAGGCATTGAAGCGCGCACGGCAGCTCCAAACACCGACGCTTGATATGGATGTTCGGCGCCAACGCGCGCCATCAGGTACTCGAGCGCTGAATAAACTATGTCGGGTTCGAAGGTCCAAATCACTTCGTCGCTGCCCAGGCGCGTGTCGTTTACCCGGCCGCGAACCGTCGCTAACAAAGCTGAGAACCGCGCGTCGGCGATGACGATGAAGTGCTCGTTTGCGTGGCTGGATTCTGATTGCGAAAGAATCAACGGCGCGGCAACCGAACTGGCGCCGATGCCTGAAACAATTTCATTCAGAGCGTCCGCCGGATGCGCGAAAAAGAAAGTGTGGCGGCCCCCTCGGGCGAGATCGCGGATGCGACCCTTCTCGCGCGCGGATCGCTTTGGCGAGAACGGAAGCGACTCAACCAGCAACGCGCTCAAATTATTCTCAAGCACCACATCTTCGAAATAACGGTGAAGCTGCAGCACGGTCGAATACGCGCAGCGGATCGGCGTCAACTGCCGCGGATGTTGGGCCAAAAGTACGTCGTAGAGTGAATGCATATTACAGAGAGAAAAGAGATGAGCTCGGTGGAGAAGCACAGAGCCGGGCGGCCGCTTCTATTTTGGCATTTTGCCAACGGTGTTGTCCATGGTTTATTTCGGCTGATTTGCTGAGGTTTTCGCCAGATTTTCAGCCAACCTTGATGTAGGTCGTCACGGCGGTCGCCACCAGGACGTTCGTATCATTCGTGACTTCGACTGAGAGTACGAACAGGCGCCGGCCGCCGCGAACTATTCGCGCGGTAGCGGTCATGCGGCCCGACGTGATGGGCCGCAAATAATGAATCGTAAGATCTGTCGTGGTGACTCTTTCGTTGGTATCGATTTGCGTTAGCACGGCGAAGGCCGATGCAGTGTCGATCAATGAAGCAATAGCCCCGCCATGGACCACGCCCTGGTTCTGTTTCAGCTCGTCGCGAACATCGAGGTGGATGCTGACCTGGCCTTGGTGTATCTCTCCCAGAAGGAGGCCCAGGAATTTTGCGTAAGGAACGGCGGCGAACGCGGCGTGAGCACGTTCGAGTTTTTGTGGGTCTAATTCTGCTTCGCTCATCCGCGATAACTGGAGTCGGTTGGTTCCACAATCACTGCGGTGCCATAGGCCAGCACTTCAGTGACGCCGGTGGAAATCTCGGTCGTGTCATAGCGCATGCCGATGATCGCGTTCGCGCCGATCTCAGACGCGTGCTGAATCATGATGTCGAACGCGTCGCGGCGGGTCTCTTCACACATCCTGGTCCAGATCGTGATGTTGCCGCCAACAACTTGTTGGAACGTCGCGCCCAGCGTTGCAAACACATTTCGCGATCGCACGACGATGCCGCGTACCACGCCGAGCGTCTGCACCACCTTAAAGTTCGGCAGTTCGAAAGCGGTAGTCGCCATTTGATGTGAGACAGAGTAGTGACGCGGACTGACATCGTAGGGCGCGCGCGGAACAAGGGGGTCGATGTTCATAGTTTCACCTTCATCTACCGTAAAGTGCCGCTCGAGCCGTAGCGTCTTCAGTTTTGCGCGATGTTCGCCTTCGCGGCTTCCACAGAAACTTCTCCAGATCACAACGGCCGCGTTCGTCAAACTTTACGCCTTCGCGCTCGAGCAGCCGCTGCTGTTTGTCGGTTGGCAGCACAATACGCCCGGTCGAAACCTTGCCTTGCGAATTAATGACGCGGTGCCAGGGCGTGTTGCTTTCATCCGCGCCGTGCATCACGAAGCCAACCGTGCGCGGCGTGTAACCCTGGCCCAGCATGTAAGCGATCTGCCCGTAAGTCATCACCCGCCCGCGCGGTATGCGCCGCACGATTTTGTAAACGCGCTCGCGATATTTCGGATCGGGGGTTGGTTTCGGGCCTGTCGTCTTCATTCAAAACCTTCAACTTCGCTTAAGAGTCGGGCTACTGTCCGACCAAGCGGGCGACAGCCGCTGCTAAACGTTACCTGAGAGACTTCGCAAAACGGCCCGCGCGGGTGCTCCGTCTCCAGCCCCTTCAGCTATCTTGAGCGGCAAACAGATTAACTCGTAATCGCCTGCGCTCACTTCAGAAAGATTCAAGCCCTCGACGATGACTACGTTGTTAGAGAGCAAAGTCAGATGCGTACGATGATCTCCGGAGTGAAACTTCTCGATTGAAAGATAGTCGGTTCCCACCAGCTTGATTCCTCGATCGACCAACAACTGCGCGGCCTCTGGCAAGAGATGCGTGAAGTCTTTGCGAAATCCTTCGTTCCAGAAAGTTGAGTTGCGCGTGTGAAAAAGCACGCGCTCTACGCCGCTAAGATCGCAGCGGTTGATGAATTCCGGGTCGATTTCCTTGACGTCATCAGGCACGCGAAGCACCCGCGCCGGCCCGATTAACACACCGAGCGACAAGGCATCGATCCGGCGTCCTCCTTCGACGAAGTGCGCCGGTGCATCGACGTGTGTTCCGGTGTGCGCTCCGAAATTCAAGATCGAAACGTTTGACGAGTCGCCTTTTGCGAACGCAGACCAGGCGTCGATCTTCACTCCCGGGTCACCTTCGTAAACGGGCATAGCCGATCGTATCGGCACGCTGATGTCATAGATTTCCATTGAGTCTCGACAATATAAACTCAAAAGCGTAACCAGCAAAGTCTCTGGTTTGTAGATGAGGTCATCTATGAAGCGCTG
>DNNE01000049.1:0-319 GCA_003487805.1 Blastocatellia bacterium
CGGTGAAGACAGTCGGCTCGATGAAATAGCCGTGCGCGTAATCGCCTTTCGTTAATCGATTACCGCCGCAGGCAAGCGTCGCGCGATCTTCGTTCTGGCCGATGTCGATGTAACGCATGATCTTTTCGACCGCGTCTTCGTTGATGACTGGGCCGACTTCGACTTTTGGATCGGCGCCATTCCCGAAGCGCAGCGCCTTCGCCCGCTCTACTAATTTCTGGCTAAACTTTTTGTAAACTTTCTTGTGAACAATCAAGCGCGATGACGCCGTGCAACGTTGGCCTGAAGTCCCAAATGCTCCCCAGACCGCGCCTTCAAC
>DNNE01000049.1:680-924 GCA_003487805.1 Blastocatellia bacterium
CCGCCCATCTCGAGCGAGCAGATCGCATTGCGTTCAGCGCACGCATAGGCGACGGTGCGACCTGTTTCAGTCGAGCCGGTAAACGAAATCAAACGCAGCGATGGATGCGAAGTAATGCGCGCGCCCACCGTCTCGCCATAACCGGTGACCAGATTCACCACACCCGGCGGCACGCCGGCCTCTTCACAGGCTTTGATCAGATTGTAAGTTGAGAGTGGCGTGTCTTCGGCGGGGTTTATGACAT
>DNNE01000049.1:1278-27779 GCA_003487805.1 Blastocatellia bacterium
GACGGAATCGCCATCGGAAAATTCCATGGCGTGATGAGTCCGCACGGACCGACCGGCTGGCGCACGCACATCGCAAACTTATTAGGCATCTCGGCCGGAGTCGTGAATCCGTGCAGGCGCCGGCCTTCGCCCGCAGCGTAATAAGTGCAATCGATCGCTTCCTGCACGTCGCCGCCGGCTTCCTTCAAAACTTTGCCCATTTCGCGCGTCATGTCGCGCGTGTATTTTTCTTTGTCGCGGATTAGAATTTCGCCGACCCGAAAAAGAATTTCGGCGCGACGCGGCGCGGGCGTTTGTCGCCAACCGTCGAAGGCTTTCGTCGCCGCGGCCACGGCGGCGTCGACATCGGCTTCAGTTGACTGCGGAAAGCGGCCGATGAGATCGCGAGTGTCAGCTGGATTACGATTCTCGATCCATTCGCCGTTGGAGCTCGGCACCCAGCGTCCGCCGATGTAGTTAGTGTACGTTTGAGATTGCTTCTTAGTGGCAGTCGAGCGAGATTTTTTTGCGAGTACTTTTTTTGCTTGCGCCATGACGGTGAGGGTATGGGTCGCTGGGTGAAGGGTATTGATTCATTAACTCATCGATTCATTGGATCAATGAACCAATGGTTCAATCTAATTGCACCCAACACCCTCAACCCAACCCGTTCTCTCCTACTGATAAGTAAACTGGACGATGCGCGGGATGATTCGATTCTGCTGGCGAAAATAACTGGACAGATTGAGCACGATCGCGTCGCCCGGTTTCAAGGATTCAATCACATGCTGAAAATCTGCGAGCGTGGTTACCGGAACGCGATTGATGCGCGTGATCACTTCGCCGGCCTGGACCTCCTGCGGCCGTACATCTGCCGCCAGGCCGTTCGGATCGACCTCCTTGACGTACAGACCCTTTATGCCGTTCAAGTGCTTGTCTTCGATTATTTGCGGCGTGAGCTCGGACAGTGTCAGGCCAAGTCGCGCGCTGTTGCTCTTGTCCTTTTCGGTTTTTTCCCGCGGCGCGACGTCGTTATCGCGCGAGATTGATTCCGATCGATCGGCCAGCATCGCAATCGCGGTCCGACGCTCCAGCTTGCCATCGACATCGCGCAGGTACGTCAGGTTGACGTTCTGGCCAACATTCGTCGCAGCGACTTTCGCGATTAAATCGTTCGAGTCCTGGACGGGCTGGCCATTGAATTCAACAATCACATCGTTGATCTGGATTCCGGCTTTGGCAGCAGGAGTAACCTGGCCGCCACGATCGGGCGGCATGTCCACCACCACTGCACCCTTCGCATCCGGCAAGTGATACACGCGGGCAAACTCGGCGCGTACTGACTCGAGCGACACGCCCAGAAATCCGCGCCGCACTTTGCCTTGCGAAAGGATCTGTTCAGTGACGAACTTTGCTTCGTTGGAAGGCAGAGCAAAACCAATTCCGTTGTAGTCGCCGGTCAAGGTTGCGATTTGCGAGTTCACGCCGATCGCTTCACCGTGCACGTTCACCAGCGGGCCACCACTGTTGCCGCGATTGATCGCCGCATCGGTCTGCAGAAAGCGTTGAAAGCTGGAGGTGGTCGTGTCGCGATCTTTCTTGGAAATGATTCCCGCGGTCACGGTCTGGTCCAATCCAAAAGGCGAACCAATTGCGAGCACCCAATCACCGACTTGCGCCGCATTCGAATCACCAAATTTCATGAACGGCAGCTCATGATCCGAATCTATCTTGAGCACGGCCAGATCAGTTTCTTTGTCTACGCCGATCACCCGCGCGCGAAAGCGCTCGCCGTTTAGCGTCCCGATGGTAATCCGCGAGGCGCCATCGATTACATGAAAGTTCGTCAGGATGTAGCCCTTTGGATCGATGATGAATCCGCTGCCCACTCCACGCGTCGGGCGCGGCGCCTGACGCCGCAGCATGTCATAGAAAGGATTAGGTGAGCGATCGGTTTTGTCTTCGTTATCGCTTTCGGGGTCGGCGGCTTGGGTCGTGTCAATGTTGACGACGGCGGGCTCAACGCGTTGCGCGATTTCGACAAACGAAGCCGAAAGAGCTTCCGGCGCCCGACTCGCCGACTGAATCCCATTCTGCGCGACCGCCGTGCGGCCGGCCAGAACCGCGCCAATGCCAATGCCCGCTAAAATGCAGACAGCAGCCAACGACGCAATCCACACACGCAGTTTACGCAATAAAACTTTTTCCGCGTCAGTCGTTTGATTTAAAGAGTCGAACATCATTCACCGCCTTACGAAATGTTACTTGAATCGATCGAAACGAAACACCCACACAATTGATCGGCGCCAGGGGGAACAGGGTTCAGTGAGTATAAACGAATTCACGTATTTACCAGAAGTCATGGCCGGAGCAGGACTTTCATGACGCCGGATTCCGCCGCGCGGGCCATCGCCGAGACGCCATCGGTTAAAGCAAATTCTTCGCTGATTAGGTTCTGAACGTCAATCTTATTATGCTTCAACAACTCAAGTGCCGGTGCGAATCGGCCGCATCGGGAACCAATCACGCTGATTTCATCAACGACGATTCGCGCTGCGTTGATGTCCGTCGCACCGTGAAAAGTTGATTTCAACATCAGCACGCCACGCGGACAGAGAAGATCGAGCGCGAGATCAAATCCGGCCGGCGAGCCCGACGCTTCGATTACCACATCGAATTCACGCGTGCGTTTTGTCGCTTTCGTGACGGTCGCAGTTTCAATCCCGCGCTGCGCCGCGATCCGAAGTTTGCTTTCATGTTTTCCGATTAGAGTCACTGGCGCGCCGGTGGTGGCGACGACCTGCGCGCACAACAGACCCAGCTTGCCATCGCCGATCACCGCAACTCTGGTGTCCCTCGCAATCGATGTGCGTTCCAGAATTCCGCAGGCGGCGGCGAGCGGTTCCGTGAACACGGCATGCTCGTCGGGAATTTCGTCAGGCACGGGAAGCAAATTCACGATTGGTAGTTTCAGAAACGCAGCATGCGCGCCATCGCGCCCGACAATGCCGAGCACCGTTCGACCAGGGCAATGACGCGAATCGCCCGCGCGACAGAGATCGCAGAGACCACAGCCGGCGTTGATCTCGCCGACAACCCGATCTCCGGGCATTAGCCCGCGCATAAGCAAGGGCTCAGTGCTTTGAGCCCCGTCTGCGCGCACGCTCTCAATGACCCCAACAAACTCATGGCCCAGCGTTCCCTGGAAGCCTGCGTAGCCGCGCGCGATCTCGAGATCGGTATTACAGATTCCTGAGAGGGTCACGCGCACCACCGCCTCGCCGTTGACGTCAGGTCTGGGCACATCGGCAACATCAAGTTGCTGGTCCTTATATCGAAGGGCTTTCATAAAAAAAGGTCTTTGCTTTTTTGGCCTTTGGTCTTGGTTCTGTTTTTCAAAGACCAAAGATCAAAGTCCTAAGACCGTCCTCTTCAAAACTTCTTCGTCCGTTCGTAGGCGTTGTCTGACGATAGTTCAATCGTCTGCGGATTGCGGGAAATGGTAAGCGGCACGCGCCATTCCATCGATTCGCCGTTACTTAAAGCGGAAGTTGCGTGCATCCACCAGTTGCCCTCGCTGACACGCGCGACGGCGTGACCGCTCGCGTCGACAGAGACCTTAACCGGTTCGACGTTCTGCAATCGCCGCGCGAGAAAATCTTCGAGAGTCTTACCCGGCCGGGCATTCATTAAATAATCTCGTTCGGTGGCCGAGAAGTCGATCGGATAAAGATTGACACGCGTGTCGCCGGCAGAAACGGCGGCGCGAAAAATGATCGTTAGATCCTGTGGCGTGCCGTTTCGAAGCGTTTCACCTGGTGCGCCGAAGGCCGGCGGCAGCGTGCGATAGATGCGCCGGCCGGCCCCAACCAGAGTGCCGAGCAGCCCGATTGCCAAAATAATCTGGATCAACCGAATCGCTGGAGAGTCTTTCGGCACGCGATTACTTTCTGAGCCGGCGGACATAGTTGACCAGCTCATCGATTTGACTGTCGGAAAGCTTCTTCTTGAAAGCCGGCATCTTGCCTTTGCCGTTGCTGATCGAGTTATAGATGCGTTCGTCAGAAACGCTGTCCTGCCATTCCCCGCTCGTCAAATCGCGTGCATGATCATGTTTAGCGTGGAGCGATTTGGCGCGGCCGTCTCTGCCGTGACAGCTCGCGCATTTGCTGTTGTAAACAGAAGACGCGTCAAACGCGTTGGCTTCAGACGCACTTACGTTGCGTGACTTCGCTACGCCAATCATCAAAACAGCCGCCGAGATTCCCAGGACGACGACTGACAGAATCAAAGGTTTGAATCGTTGCTTCAAGTGAACCACCTCCGCAAGTTTTATGAAGGCCGCTTAAACTTTTATATCGCAAGTGGGATTGTTTGTCTCGCGAACAGGTGTCGAAAGCGGCGCGACCCGTTATAATCTGAAAATTAATGACGAACATTTTTGACGACAAGTTGCACGAAGAGTGCGGCGTCTTTGGAATCTACGGACACCCGGAAGCCGCGCGCATGACCTATCTCGGGCTTTATGCGTTGCAGCACCGCGGACAGGAATCGTGCGGCATCGTGGCTTCGAACGGCGAGCATCTGCTTTCCGAACGCGACATGGGTTACGTCTCGGAAGTTTTTCAACAGGCGAGACTCGATCGTCTGCCGGGGCACTCTTCGATCGGTCACGTTCGTTACTCGACCGCTGGTGAGGTTTCGATTCGCGAGTGCCAGCCGTTCGTCGTCACCTGCCAGCACGGCCAAATTGCTGTGTGCCACAACGGTAATCTTCCTTTTGCCCGGGAAGAGCGAAAACGTCTGGAACGCGAAGGCGCGATCTTTTCATCGACTTCAGATACCGAAGTTGTGCTGCATGGAATCGCCCGCTCGCACGCGGCGAGTGTTGCCGAAGCGGTCCCGGAAGTGTTGCGCGAAACCGAGGGTGCTTTCTCGATGTTGTTTCTGACGCCGAAGGAACTTATCGCGATTCGCGACCCGCGCGGATTTCGTCCGCTGGCCCTGGGACGTTTGGGTGACGCGTGGGTCGTCGCGTCAGAGACGTGCGCGTTTGATTTGATCGACGCCAAATACATCCGCGACATCGAGCCCGGCGAAATGGTTGTCATCAATGAAGGTGGATTGCGCTCATCTCATCCGTTGTCGTCACAGAAGCATTCGATGTGCATCTTCGAGCATGTTTACTTCGCGCGGCCGGATTCGATGATCTTTGGGCAGTCAGTGAATCGTTCGCGACACAAGATGGGCCAGCGGCTGGCGATCGAACAGCCGGCCGACGCTGACGTCGTCGTGCCGGTGCCGGATTCCGGCGTGCCCGCGGCGATCGGTTATTCGGCAGAAAGCGGTCTCCCGTTTCGTTTCGGGCTGGTGCGCAATCATTATGTCGGCCGCACGTTTATCGAACCGCGCCAATCGATTCGCAGCTTTGGAGTGCGCATCAAACTCAATCCCGTCCGCAATCTGATCGAAGGTAAACGGATTGTCTTGATTGATGATTCAATTGTGCGTGGTACGACTTCGAAAAAAATTGTGCGCATGGTGCGTGAAGCGGGAGCGAAGGAAATCCATGTGCGTATTTCATGTCCACCTACGATCAGTCCCTGCTATTACGGCGTAGACACGCCCAACAAATCCGAATTGATCGCGGCGAATTATTCGCTCGATGGCATTCGCGATTTTATCGAAGCGGACTCGCTCGGCTATCTGTCACTCGAAGGAATGCTGACGGCGACGGGTTTGAGTCCTGACGAATCATGCGTCGCTTGTTGGAACGAGCGCTATCCAACCCGCATCACCAGCGCTGCCGAGACCATGCACGCACGTGAAGAATCCGCCGCGCCCAGAGTGGCGGTGGAGATCTAGCCAATAAGCCAAGTCCGATTTGCTCCTGCATGAATCGATAAAGCTTGCAAAAAACCTTACTTGCTGAAAAGTTCGGAAAGGCATACTCTCCCGCGGCCTTACTCATCCTCCTGGTGTTCAAATTGAAGCATGATTCTGGGCATCGCCCACTCAATTAATGCAGTTCCGATTCGCCTTACAGATGAAAGGTGGGAACATATTCTTGATTCGCATCCTGAGCTGGCCTCGTATCGTGAAACTATCCTTGATGCGATAGAGAACCCGGACTATATTCTAGCCAGCAGGCGTGGTGCCCTCAGTGCGGTGGTTGTTTTAGGACGGAAGGCTTTTCTTCACGTTTTCTACGTTGAGAAGAGCCCGCGTGACGGATTTATTCTTTCAGCGTATCTGGAAGAAAAGATGGACAAGACAAAGATCGTATGGCGCAAAGAGAACCAAGAGGAATAGTCATTCCCAGCAAAGAAGAGCTGCTTACCGCAGCGCGCGGGCGAGTCAAGCTCCCGCCGGGTGAATTGTGGCTGGACTACCAGGATGACGTGGATACGCTCTACATCAGCCTCAAAGAGAAAACGCACCCGACTCACAGCGAGAGCGATGTCGACGATCTGGTCGTCTTCGACTACGAAGGAGAAGAACTGGTCGGCATCGAAATAATGGATATCACCGGCCAGTTGAAATACGCCAACCCATCCTGAAATGCCTTCCTAACTCTCGTCATGGTAGTAGGCGCTGCATTTTTGCGATTGATCCGCTGGAGGGGGACAAGAAGGTCGGTGGAGACTTTATGACAAACTCAGAATCTGTCGCTAGTTTGTTTTCGACTGGCGAACTCCTGCGAGAAGACATCGAAAAACACCTTGACGCGTGTCCTCAAGGGTTCATGAATTCAGAAGTCCCGAAGGATGCGCGAGTACGAGTGGAGGAATTGCGCGACCGGTCACACCTTTGGTTCAACGATATAACTTTGCGCGTCTTACCCCATACGACATTCGAGCGGGGTTACATAAATCTGTTACTGAGGCGTCTTACTGCGGCGATAAATCTTTCCATTTTTTATGAAGAATATTACGAACTTGGTTGGGAAGGGGCCGCTAGTCATAACGTGGAACGTCCCACGAACGTTGATGGAGCTAGGACTGAAGTAAATACAGTGATGGAACAAGTTCTCCGGCTAATTAGAACCACAAAAGTCGAAACCGTCTTGATGCCGTCACCACAAAGATCCGCGAGGCATATTGGTAACACGGCTTTTATTCTAATGTGGATGGACAAGACCCACCCGGAACTCGAGGACGTTCATCAAGCAGTTAAGGAAGTCTTTGCGGAGTTCGGAATCAAAGCACTTCGCGCGGATGAGATTCAGCACCAGGACCGCATAACGGATCTAATCTTAAATCAGATTGCACAATCAGAATTCTTATTCGCTGATCTTACAGGTGAACGGCCGAACGTTTATTATGAAGTCGGCTACGCGCATGCGCTCGGTAAACGACCTATTCTCTACCGACGTACTAACACCTCATTGCACTTCGATCTTTCTATTCATAATGTGCCGGAATACGAGAACGTCACGCAGCTTCGCAGCCTTCTACGTCAGCGCTTAGAGGCGATCACGGGACGTGTTCCAAAGAAACTGTAACTATGACCCTCGTCGGCAAATCCATTCCCCGCAAAGAAGGCCGGAAGAAAGTTACCGGCCAGGCGCTCTATGTCGATGATATTAAGTTCGACAACATGATCCATGGCGTGACGGTGCGCAGTTCGATCGCGCGCGGACGCATCAAGAGCATCTCTTTCGAGCAACCGCCCGCAGGCGGTAATGACAAAAATATTCCCTGGGACGAATTCACCATCGTCACCGCTAAAGATATCCCGGGCGAGAATTACGTCGCGCTGATTCTTAACGACCAGCCTTATCTCGCCGATGAAATCGTCAATCATCCTGAAGAGCCAATCGTCCTGCTGGCTCATCGAGACAAGTACTTGCTTGAAGAAGCGCGCCGTCATGTGCGGATTGAATATGAAGAGATGCCGGCAGTCTTCTCTTTGCAGGAATCAGTCGCGCAAAAGGAAATCATCTGGGGCGAAGACAATGTCTTCAAGAAGTTCCTGGTTGATAAAGGAAACGTCGATGACGTGTGGTCGCAAGCGGTATCAATCGTCGAAGGTGAATATGAAACCGGTGCGCAGGAACAGCTTTATATCGAAAACAACGGGGCTATTGCTATTGCGAACCCGGACGACGGGGTCACCGTCTGGGGATCGATGCAATGTCCTTACTACGTCCACAAAGCCTTGATCAAATTGTTCGGTCTGCCCGAAGAAAAAATTCGCGTGATCCAGACTGAGACCGGTGGAGGCTTTGGCGGCAAAGAAGAATATCCGTCGATGATTGCCGGGCACGCGGCGCTGCTGGCGTGGAAATCGGGCAAGCCGGTGAAGATGATCTACGATCGCGCCGAAGACATGGTCGTGACGACCAAGCGTCATCCCTCCTACACGCGACACAAGACCGCCGTCACAAAAGATGGCAAGCTGCTGGCGCAAGAAATCGAGTTCGTGATTGATGGCGGCGCGTACTGCACTCTGTCGCCGGTCGTGTTGTCGCGCGGCACGATTCACGCGGCCGGACCTTACTTTTGTCCGAACGTGCGCATCAAGAGCACCGCAGTCGCGACGAACGTTCCGCCGCACGGCGCGTTTAGAGGATTCGGGGCGCCGCAAAGCATCTTCGCTTTAGAGCGTCACATGGACAAAGTCGCGAAGACGATCGGGTTAAGTCCCGAAGAATTTCGCCGTCGCAATTTCATCAAAGAAGGTGAGACGACCGCTACGAATCAAGTCATTCGCGAGAAGGTTGATCTGGACGGCTTGCTGAATCGCGCGTTTGAGTTGACTGACTATCATGCCAAGCGCGAGCGGTTCGCGAGAGAGAATGTGAGCGCGCGTTCGCGCGCTGTGCGGGCAGGGATGCCCGCGCTCCGAGGCATCGGCTTCGCTTCTTTCATGCACGGCGCGGGTTTCACTGGTTCCGGCGAAGTTTATTTGCAATCGGTGGTGGGCGCGGAAGCGACCGCGGAAGGCCACGTGAAGATTCTCGCCGCCAGCACTGAGATTGGTCAGGGGACGAACACGATCTTCGCGCAGATTGCCGCCGAAGCTTTAGGTGTCGCCTACGAGTTGATTGAAGTTGCTCAACCCGACACTGCTAACGTCCCGAACAGTGGTCCAACTGTCGCTTCGCGCACCTGCATGATCGTCGGCAAGTTGGTTGAGTCCGCGGTGCTGGGATTAAAACAAACACTCATCGGCAGTGGATTGTTGAAAGATCACTTCACGCAGGCGGAATTTCAGACAGCCTGTGCTGATTACATCGCGAAGCATGGCCCACTAAAATCATTCAGCCAGTATCAGCCGCCCCCGAACGTTCACTGGGACGACGAAAAATATCAGGGTGACGCGTATGGCGCGTTTGCCTGGGCAGTTTATGTTGCGGAAGTCTCTTACGATCCGCTGACGTACGAAGCGCATGTCGATGACTTTGTCGCGATACAGGAAGTTGGCAAGGTGATCAATCCGGTACTCGCCGCTGGGCAAATAGAAGGTGGCATTGCGCAGGCGATCGGGATGACACTCTACGAGCATGTCGTCTGGCAAAACGGGCGCATGGCCAATGGTCAGATGACTAACTACATCATGCCAACTGCCGCCGACATTCCACCGATCCGCGTTTACTTTGAAGAGAACCCTTACGCGTTTGGACCGGCCGGAGCGAAAGGTATCGGCGAGTTACCGATGGATGGCCCAGCGCCGGCGATCCTCAATGCGATTGAAAATGCGACGGGTGAGAGTTTCAATCACATTCCATTGATGCCGGAAGCGATGATGGAAACAGCGAATATCAAAAACTAATTTCACGGTATTCGCCCGGTGTCATTTGCTCCACAGCTTCAACAACTCGTTGAGCGTGAACTCGTATTCGCGGCCAGCTCGTAGGCATCAGAACCAGTACGCTTAGTTTTCTGCCAGCCAGATTCTGTTGATAGAGAAGTTGCTGGTCAGTGGTAATAAACAGATCGAAGGAATCTTCCGCCCGAGCGAGAAGGGCACCGTTCTCAACATTCGACCAACCTAACTCGAATACCGTTTCGACAACGTGACTAATCAGGAGTTGTTTGAGAGGGAGGGGAGTGCCCTGGTCGAAGAGAATCCCTCATTATGAATGTGAGAAAGCTTTTTCAGCTAAGCTTCAGTCAGACTCGCTTCGGCATGTTCCAGCACGGCGGCGATCTGATCGTGCCTGACGCCAGGAAACCATTCCAAGAATTGATCTATCGTGGCACCTGACTCCAGATTTTCGAAAAGCGCGCGGACCGGCACCCGGGTGCCGCGAAAAACCCACGCGCCGCTTAGCTTGTCTTTTGCGCGCTCGACTTCTAAACAGTCAGACCAATCCAACATGGCGACATAATATGCTTCGCGTTTGTGGCGGGCAAGCGTTAGATCCGAGGGAGCACCGAAGCTTCCTACCTGGCAAAAAGCCCGAACGACAGAAAGAGTCTCGATGGATGCGGCTTAACTCACTCGGTAACCCCTCGTTTGAAATTCTCTGCGCCTCCTCGGCGCTCTCTGCGTCTCCGCGGTGAGTGTATTTGGACCATTATTTCACCGCAGAGACGCCGAGGTCGCAGAGACTACGCAGAGAAGAACAATAGGGCACTACTACTCAATCTGATTACTTGATTACCCGCGCGGTCATGACCAGAATCAGCGCGGTGTCATTGAATCCCGCGGTTCCCACGATTACTTTCTCGCCCTCACGGATCCTTACGTCGCTATGAATCTTGGCCTCGCTTCCGGGGACCGACAAAGAAAAATCAAACCTGCCAAGCTGAATCTCGTACGCGCCGGACGGGCCCGCGGTGAGAGCGATCGAACTTGCGTCAAACATGTAGGTAGTAATTCTTTTTACAGTTCCTCCTGCTGCCGTGGACGAGGGCCAGCCAATCTCTGCCGAGCCTTTACCCTGAATATAGCCCCCTCGTTCGCCGCGACTGTCTCTGGTGCGTTGGACGATCGAAGTCATCAGATAGTATTCCTTGTAGTTCAGCGTCTTCTGCAATTCGGCAATCGCGTCTTTCAAGTCAGCCGGATACTGATTAAGAGTAGTGGCCTGATTCGATGCCAAAAGGACGTGCATGCGCAGTTCGATGTCGGGACGCGCTGCTTCAGGTTTATCCATGCGCTTGATGGCTTCATCGATGGCCGCGATATTCTCTGGAAAGTCACGGACGGTAATGGTCCGAAATTCATTGCTGGCGGAGAGCTGGGCTCCCTTAAAGCCACTGGTCAAGAGCCTGATGACCGGGACCAGATCTTCGGGCACGCGATTCTGCACGTCGAACACACGATTCTTAAAGCCGGTGTTAGTGACATAATTGTCCGAAGCGGCCGGAGTCGGCGTGGTCTGCGCGTGCGCCAGCACGGTCACGGACATGATCGCTATTAAGAGTGCGGTTATCTTTGTAATGGTTCTGAACATGATGTCTCCTGTTATCGGTCGTTGGTTCTCGGTTCCGGCTCGCCCTTGTTTTGATTGTCTTCCTGGGCCCCTCGCTTGTCCGCGGCTACCAGCCAGATGATTCTGATGTTTGGGTTGGAGGTCTGGATCTCGATGCGCGAGACCTCCGATACAGAGGCGCGCTCTGATGGTGACACTTGAGGACCACCAGGGGACGCATCCAGGTTTCTTGCCGACTCAAATTGTTTGAAGGTTGGGCGTGGCAGCGTCATCCGTCGTGTCGGTTTTTGTGTGATCGCAGCGCGCGGAGATTTCGGCGGCAAGCCCGTTGACTGAAGCGATGACTTAGGCTTTGGTTCCTGGTTCAATTCCCTATTGCCGGCGATCCGAGGTGTCGAGGACAGTTCTTGCGGCGCTTCGCGCGCTGCACGCCAACGCACGAACATGACTGCGGAGGCAACCAGTATCAGGGCGAACGCCGAAGCGAAGATCCACCTGCGACCGAATCGCGGTCTTGATGACATGCCGTCCCGAGTGATCTTGTCGAGCACATTGTTCCTGATCTCATCGTAGAACTGCGCACCAAACTCCGGCAGCGCGCATGCTTCGGCTAACAGACTGTTACTTTCGCGAAACTCCTGGGCCAGCCGGCCACACTCTTCACAAATCGCGAGATGATTGATCACCTCACGATCCAGATCGCCCGAAAGATCGCCCGCTACAAAGAGCGGCACATTTCGGCTCGCGCGTTTACAGTTCAATTTTCCCATCGTGACCACCTCGGCGCGAGAGTCTCTCGCAATAGGTTCTTATCTTGGCGCGCGCAGAACTCACCTGCGAACGCACAGTGACTGGCCGGGAGCCGAGCGCCCGGGCAACCTCCTCGGTCGACAAGCCTTCGAGATCGCGCAGCACCAGCGCCGCACGTTCCTTTTTCGAAAGCACATGAAGAGCACGCCGCACCAGGGCCAGCTGTTGTTGACGCAAGGTTCGGGTTTCAGGATCTGTACCTGGATCTTCGACAGCTCCGTGCTCTTCACCAAAATCGATCTCGCTTAATCGGGTCGTCATTGTCGAGCGTTTCCGGCGCGCCAGGTCATGGCAGACGTTGATCGTGATTCGGTAGAGCCAACCGCGAAAGTCTTCTCCGGTACGAAAGCGCGCCAGGTACTTGAAGACCCGCAGATAAACCTCCTGCGCCGCGTCCTGGGCGTCATCACTATTTCCCAGCATCCGCCAGGCGATTGACACAACCCGCTGCTCGGTCGCGAGCATAATTCGCTCAAAGGCGAGCGCGTCACCCGCGCGCGCGCGCGTCACCAGAATCGTGAGGTAATCCGCACGGTTCTCTTCATCCGCGGGCGCCGGTATATCGTTCGCGTTAGCCAGAAAGACGTGAGCCATCTCAGCAACCATATTCTTCTCGCGTTCCCAATAACAACTACCTCAGGAACGCGGAAGTCGTTGAGAAGTTTCTGTAAGTTGGCGTGAAGCGTAACGCCGGGGCACAAATTGATGGGCCTTTCGCGAGATGAGTTCTCAAAAACCCTCTGCGATGTAGCTGGGACTACGTGATATTCTCTGTCGTGAACGCTTGCACGGTTCCAGAAGACATAGCTTGTCTTACAAAAATATTCGCGGCCGGCATGGCCGAAACCGAAGCCCGATGCCGGCCAAACATTCGTTGACATTGATCGTGCTTCAGAGTAGAAAACTCATCATTCAGTCGTAATGGCAGCGGATTAAATTCACTCGAATACTATCAATCGATCCGCAGGTATGAATCGTACCCGCCTTAATGCTTTCGCCGTCGCGAGGTAATCCAGACTTGGCTGCCCAACTACTTGCTCACTATCGCATCATTGAAAAGCTGGGCTCCGGCGGCATGGGCGAAGTGTTCCTGGCGCAAGACACCAAGCTTGAACGCAAAGTCGCGATCAAGATGCTGCCCGCGAAATCTATCGACGATGCGCAAGCAAAAAAACGACTCTTCCGCGAAGCACGGGCTGCCGCCACGCTGGATCATCCGAATATTTGCTCGATCTATGAGGTGAATGAGGACGGAGACTGTCTCTTCATTGTCATGCAGTACGTCGAAGGACAAACGCTGGCGATGAGACTGGTGGAGTCACCACTCACACCCGTCGAAGTCATCGATATCGGCATACAAGTGACTGAGGCGCTGTCAGAGGCACATGCCCGCGGCGTCATTCACCGAGACATCAAGCCACAGAACGTCATGATTACTCGGCGCGGACAGGTCAAAGTCCTCGACTTTGGTCTCGCGCGCATGACCCCGAGCGAGCAATCCACGGATCCCGAAGCTAAGACGGTAACGCAGTTGACTGAAGAAGGATCGATCGTGGGCACGATCGCCTACATGTCTCCCGAGCAACTGAAGGGGCAGCCCGTTGATACACGTACCGATCTTTTTTCACTGGGAGTGATGCTCTACGAATGCGCCGCAGGAAGACCGCCGTTTACCGGCACCAGCAAGATCGAGATCTCTTCAAAAGTTCTTCAGGTCGAACCGCGTAAGCCCTCAGAATTGAATCCCGGAATTCCGTGGGGATTGGAAAGAATCATCCTCAAGGCGATGGCCAAGGAAGTCGGCGACCGTTACCAGACTCCCGATGAAGTACTTCAGGATCTAAAGCAGTTGCGCGCATCGTTGTCCGGAGCAACTGAGATGTTGCCGAGCGCCAGTCTCACCCATCAAACTTCTGCCGCGAGTCCACCCGAACCGGCTCAGAACCTGCTGCGATTGCGATGGGTTCAGATCCTTCTGGTCGCGGTTCCGGTTTTGATTATTGCGACCTGGATCGCTCTGCGGCTGTGGCATCCCGCGCCTTATCAGCCAACCGCAGAGGCGAAATTTTTCTACGATCAGGGTCTTTCGTCATTGCGGGCCGCCACTTATTTCCAGGCAAGCAAGACGCTGAAGCAGTCCGTCACGCTGGATCCTCAATATGCGCCGGCGCACGCGCGGCTGGCGGAAGCGTACCTGGAAACAAGCAACACAGAGCAGGCCAAAGATGAAATACTCGCCGCGAATTCGTTGGCCGACAGGCGCGGCTTGGCAATGGTCGACAAGCTAAACCTCGACGCGATCAAGGCGACAGCTACGCGGGATTTTCCCAACGCGATTAGTTCCTATCAAAAGATCGCCGATCAAGCGACGGGTTCCGAGAAAGCAAATGCGTGTGTCGATCTGGGCCGTGCTTATGAAAATAGTGAGCAGCCTGATAAGGCAATCGAGAATTACTTGAAAGCTGCCACGCTGGATGCGCAATCCGCGGGTGCCTTTCTGCATCTGGGCATTGCGTACAACCGCAAACGTGACCCCTACAATGCTGAAAGGGCATTCAGGCAGGCCGAAGCGATCTACAAGGTGCTGACGAACAATGAAGGTTTGGTCGAAGTAGTCTTCCAGCGCGGCGTTCTTTTGTACGGCGCGGGCAAACTGGCCGAAGCAAAAGCTGAGTTTGAAAGAGTGCTGGAGATGCTGAAGAGCCAGGAGAACAACTATCAACTCACCAGGACTGAGCTCGAGTTGAGCCTCGTGTATAGAGACGAAGGAAACGTCGAGCGCGCGAAAGAGTTGGCAGCTGACGCGATTCGGGTGGCGCAAGCCAGTGATATCAAGAGCGTGGCGGCAAACGGTCTGATCGATCTCGGCCTCGCTTTCATGAGCAACGGCAGCTTTGATGAAGCGGGAAATTATTTTCAGCAGGCTATGGATCTGGCCAAACGAGATAAATCACAAGTGATCGAAATGAGGGCGCACCTGTCGCTGGGCCGTTTGAACTTTCAGAAAAACGATAACGACGCAGCGATCTCTGAACTTCAGACGGCACTGAACTTCTATGAGCCTGCCGGGTATCGCCGCGAGACGTCGCTGACTTTTACCTTGCTGGGCCGCGCCTATCAGGACAAAGGAGAGGACGACACCGCCTGGAAGCTGTTTGAAAGGCAAAGCCAGTTGGTTAGGCAGGCCGGCGACACATCAGGCATCGGCGATTCGCACATGAACCTGGCCTTTCTGGTGGGGGGTCAATCAGGAGAAGTACACGGAAGCGCTGGCGCACCTGGATCAAAAACTAAGCATTGACCAGTCGCGTCAGTCCGCATCCGGTCAAGCTTATGACCAATTGAATCGCGGAAATTTTCTCTGGCAACTGGGACGCTATGATGATGCGCGCGCGGCACTTGATGCAGCCTTTGAATTGGCCAACAAGAAAGAAGCGCAACTGAAAACGGGGCTGGCGTTGGTGCACGCGATCAGAGCGCGAATGGCGGTGAGCCAGGGTCAATACCCCGAGGCGAAAAAAGAAGCTCAACTTGCGTTGAATATGAGTGACAAGTTTCCGGATATAGCGCTCCAGGCGAAATACAGCCTGGGTCTGGCGCAAGCATTGTCCGGCTCAGCAAAAGAAGGTAGGAAGCTTTGTGATGACGCTCTGGCGATGGCGCAAACGTTGAAATCCCGACCGCTCGTCACCAGTGCTCAATTAGCACTCGCGGAAGTGATGCTCATCAACAAAGAAACAGCACCGGCGCTGCAAACTGCTCTGGATGCGGAAAAAATATTTGGACAATCGGGCCAGAAAGATTCAGAATGGCGCGCGCTTCTGATTGCGGCGCGGGCCAGCGACCTTGCGGGAGACAGATTGGCTGCACGCGATTACGCTTCGCGAGCCGACGCTACCTGCACCGGCTTGCAGCAGGTTTGGGGTTCCGAAGCCTACGAAAGTTATTTGCGCAGACCGGACATCCAGATGTATCGCAAGCAACTCGCTCAAATCCTGGCGGGCGGAAAGTAAACGCAACTAAGTCTGAAGAAAAAGGAGAATTCAATGATGACATTTCCCTCGACGATACTATTCGGTGCAGGCCCGGGCGATCCGGGTGGCGGTGGCGGCGGGCGTAAACGACCAACCAAGAAAGCTGCCAAGAAAAAACCAGCGGCTAAGAAGTAGCGGCCGCGCAAAACTAACCAACAGCCGAGGGCGCTGTGCGTTTGGAACTATCAAGCGCACAGCACCAGCGGCATGTTCGTCAAATTCGCTAACCCCATATCTCACAAATCGTGCTCGACCAGAAAACAGGCGCAAGCGCAGAACTGCGAGACATTGAGAGAGCCGGCAAGGTGATGCCGCTGGCGAAGTTTCTCAAGTCCGCCGAACAAAAGAGTCGCTTGTCACGCCGCGAGCGTTTGCGAATCATCGATCAAGCGCTCTTATTGCTCGAGATGAATTACGTGCATCTGCCGCTCAAGCAAGCGATGCATGCCATTAATCCCATTCAACGACTGAAGCTATTGAAGTACCGTCTCGAAACCAAAGGCAGCGAGATGGAGCCCGTAATGCAATTCCACGCGCGCCTGCTGGGAGATATTCGCGTCGCTCCGTGACGTGCACACATCGTATTTCCTGCCGACACCGTTTATTGATCACTATGCCTTTCTGCCGTTCCTGGTTGAACAGTATTTCGAATCTGACGGCAAGCGCGGACGAGTAGAGAAGTTTTTGGTTTCGCTAGTGCTGGATCAGGCTCTGGAAACCAGCTCCGCCTCTTCATCAAACGCTGCCTTCTTTAAGTCAGGAGTCGAAGCCCTTTATTGGAATGGCGTACCGATTCGTCGCGCGGTTGAAATAAATGGCGAGAACCAGGCCGGCAGCAATCCCGAAGCGCGATTCGCGCGCGGCCTCGACAATCTCACCGTGCGGCCGCTTGATACTTCTCTGCCGCCTGACGAAAAGTGGGTGGACCTTACCTATAAAACGGCGGCGGGAGAAATTCTGACGTTGACCCTCGAGTGGCTGGTTTACAGCGCGGACGGCGAACCCGCCACCCCCAAATTCGAGCAAAAAAGGCGCGCTGCCATCGATGTTAAGAAATATAAGATTAACGAGTTCAAGAAAAAGTTTTTTGCAAAGCCCCGGTCTGTCGCGATAAGCAAGGCCTTCCAGGAGGTTTTTTACGCCGAAGTACGGAGAGTCAGCAATCGCGAGTTCGGGTACCTGCGACTGTTCAGCTTTGAGGTCAAAGACAACAGAGAAACAATCGACGCCTTCATCAACGAAGTGCGCCGGGTCATTACCGATGCGAATTTTCCTCAGCAGGGCCTGATCATTGACGTCCGCGGGAATCCGGGCGGAAAGATCCGCGCCGGAGAGAAATTGCTGCAACTGTTTACTCCGGGTCGTATCAAACCGGAGCTGTTTGAGTTCATTAACTCGCCGCTCAATCTCGAGATTTGCCGTAGGGCGCCAAAGCGAATGGATCTTCTCCGTTGGGCGGACTCGATTGCTGAATCCGTGAAGACGGGCGCAACTTACTCGATGGGTTTTCCGCTCCAGCCCGAAGAATGGTGCAACGAGATCGGCCAGGTTTACTATGGACCAGTAATTCTGATCACGGACGCCCTGTCGTACAGCACTACCGACATATTTGCCGCCGGTTTTCAGGACAACGGAGTTGGCGAAATCCTTGGCACCAGCGACAACACCGGCGCGGGCGGCGCGAACATGTGGTACTACGAAGATCTAATCAACGCTCTGGGTCCGAGTTCCAGGACCCAGTTCAAGCCATTACCGCGAGACACAGAACTGCAGCTGGCGATGCGTCGCAGCGTTCGCATCGGGCGGCGCGAGGGGCGCCCGCTGGAAGAATTAGGGATCACTCCCGATCATCGCCACCACATGACCAGGCGCGACCTGATGAATCGCAATAGCGATCTGGTCCGGAGAGCGGCGCGTATTTTGGAGACCAAACCGGTCTATTCTCTGTCGGTACAACCAGTGAAGGGCAGAAACCGCGCCTTGCGAATTAACGCAGCTTCAAAGGTTCAGCCGCGCGACCACAAGCTGCGCATTTCTCGCGTGGATATTTTTGTAAACGGCCGCCCTCATAAATCATTGAGTGCCCGCAACGGCGCGCTGCTCCGCAAGACCGTCTCACTAGGCAAACCACAAAGAAGTTTCGATTGGCTGGTACAGGCCTTTGACTACAACAATAATTTGGTTGCTGTTGCCCGCCGTCACTGACTATCGCCTTCGACCACGAATGCCGTTCGCGAACATGATATTCTTTCGCTTCGCGCCGGAGTCAGCTTCCGTAGTTTCGTCACAACTCATTTAAGCTGATAACGTACACGCTGGGGACGACGCTTGGCAGAGAAGATCGACATTAACAGCACCATAAATGGCCAGGCGCGGACGCTGCATGCTTTTCCGATGGAGCGCCTGCTCGATGTGCTGCGCGAACAATTGAGTCTTACCGGAACTAAAGAGGGTTGCGGTGAAGGCGAGTGCGGCGCGTGCAGCGTGTTGATTGATGGTCAACTTGTAAACAGTTGTCTGGTTCCGGTCGCGCAAGTCGCCGGCTGTTCGATCAAAACAATCGAAGGCATCGCCATTAGTGACGATCAATTGCATAAGGTGCAGCAGGCATTCATTGAATGCGGCGGAGCGCAGTGCGGTATCTGCACACCGGGCATGGTGATCGCGGCCCTGAGCCTGTTGGAAAAGAATTCGCGGCCGTCTGAAGCAGATATTCGCGAAGGGCTGGCGGGGAATCTTTGTCGTTGCACAGGGTATATGAAGATTTTTGAATCGGTCGTGAGGGCGGTGAGAAGCGTTTAGCGCGATCACAAATGGTCAGCTGCGAAATGCAATCACTGAGATGAAAGCACTCAACAAGCCGCGGAGCGGCGGCAGAGTGT
Source organism: Blastocatellia bacterium (assembly GCA_003487805.1). Taxonomy (GTDB): domain Bacteria; phylum Acidobacteriota; class Blastocatellia; order Pyrinomonadales; family Pyrinomonadaceae; genus UBA11740. Next base: position 20,370 of record DNNE01000049.1, read on the forward strand.
AGCCCCGGGCGTAAGCCCGGGGATCCATTCCTGAAAATGACCAAAGCCCGTGAAGCGGGCGACAGAGATTCGATGATCCACAATTATTTTGTATTAGCGAGGAAGCTGCCGCCCCTTCGGGGCTCGGTAGTCAATATGGACAAACCCCGAGCTTACGCTCGGGGCTACACTCTGCCGCCGCTCCGCGGCTGGTTGAGAAAGACCTTGTCTACGGTGAACAGAAAATCCAAAATCGACATGTCGCCCGAAGCGGTCACTGCTCGTCTTAAGCGCGCTTGCGGTCTGGGGGATGCGGAGATGCTGATGACAATGATCAGATCAGCGGTGGCCGAGATTCGTGGTGAGAAACCTATTCCGGAATTGCTTTGGCTACAAGCACAAAAGACTAGCAATCAAACTCAATGAGAGCTTACGTTCCTTCCTATCAACTAGTTTCTCCGCCTACATTAAGCGAAGCTCTTGAAGCTCTCTCGCAGAACGATGGAGCGTGGAAGCCCTTTGCCGGCGGGACTGATCTGATGGTCCTGCTCGAAGCCGGAAAGCTGCCGCAAAAAAATTACGTCAACCTTTGGAATCTAAAAGAGCTGCGCGGGATCGAAGTCAGCGATGACACCGTCACGCTCGGCGCGTTGACCACCTACACCGAGGTCCAAAATCACGCAGTGCTGCAGAAAGAATTTCCGATGCTGGTGCAAGCCGCGAAAGAGACTGGCGGCATTGCGATTCAAAATCGCGGCACGCTGGGCGGAAACATCGTAAATGCTTCGCCCGCGGCAGACTCGCCGCCGGCATTGCTCGCCTATGATGCCGAGCTTGAATTGATTTCGAAACAAGGCGAACGACGAATTCCCTATTCCAGATTTCATAATGCCTACAAGCAGATGGACCTTCGTGCAGGCGAGTTGTTGCGGGCCATTCGCTTGCCGCGCAGAAGCGATCGATTTGATTACTATCGCAAAGTTGGCACGCGCAAGGCACAGGCAATTTCGAAAGTTTGTTTCGCGGGAGTTATTCGAATTGTTGACGGCAAAGTCGCACACATTCGCATAGCGCTCGGCAGCGTCGCGCCGATCCCTATTCGTTGTGAGAAAACCGAAAGCTCGCTGCACAATCAGCCGCTGAATAGCGAAGCGATCAAGCTGGGCGCGTCGACGATGAGTTCCGAGATTGTTCCGATCGACGACATTCGTTCGACGCGCGATTATCGTCTGCGCGTTTCATTGAACCTGCTTCAGGATTTTCTGGCGCGGGCATCCACATCTTGAACTCTCTGTCTCGCAACGCATCAACGTTAGTGGCGCATCCTCACGTGCGTTACAATCGCGTCTCGAATTTCATGAAGGTCATCGCGCGCCCTGCGAAGCTTTACCTGTCTGCTGCGATTGCGGCATTTCTCTTTTTCTCCACAGATGCGTTCTCCCAAAGGCCACAAACCGCGGCGGCGTCCGATCGTCCGGTGAATGTGCTGGTCCTCGGTGATTCAATTTCGTGGGGCCAGGGTTTGAAGGATGAACACAAAGCTTCGTCTCTCGTTAAGAGTTGGTTGGAGCAACAAACCGGACGCGAAGTACGTCAGATGATCCAGGCCCATTCGGGAGCGATCATCGGCTCGGCAGAGCTCTCTGAAGATAAGACGGCGCGCGACGCGGCCGCCGAGCTCGACGGAGAGTTGAGTCGGGCCTATCCAACCATCAACGATCAAATCGATTATGCCCTGAAGATGTCCAATCCGGCCGTCATCGATCTGGTGATGGTAAACGGATGCATTAACGATGTGGATTCACGCCGCTTACTGAATGCGGCGAACACACCCGACCACATTCGCGAGCTGGCCCAGGCGAAATGCGGCCCACCGGTTGAGGCGCTTTTGATGCGCATTACGACCGTATTTCCGAAGGCTCATGTCGTGATCATTGGTTACTATCCGATTCTTTCCCAGAGGACCGCTAACGATTTGTTCATGAGAGCCTTGGCGAAAAGATTTTATACGCCAGAGCCGGGCGCGCCGAAGATGAATGATAAAGCGTTGCGTGCCCGCCTGATCACGATCTCTAGCGAGTGGTATGAAACGTCTGATCAAATGTTGTCGGCGGCGGCTCGCAAGATAGACGCACAATTGGCGACTCGTGGCTCGCATCAGCGCGTGCTGTTTGCTGATCCTGGCTTCCGCGAAGAAAACGCATTCGCAGCTAAAGAGTCGCGCTTGTGGGGATTCAATGCTTCATGGCTAAGAAAAATGCTGGTCCTGTTGACACTGGGACGGGTGCAGTTGCGGACGAACGACGAACAACGAAGTCATCGCAGTGACTTATGCAAATCCTTCTTTAGGAAGCCGTCGCAGGAAACGGCGGACCAGGAAGCGCAGCGAGAAGACCGGCTGACCCGTTGCAAGCTCGCGGCGGTTGGACATCCGAACCGCAAAGGAGCTGCGATGTACGCGGACGCGATCGGCCGATCTCTAAAGCCGCTAATAACTGACACGGGATGGCTCAAGCAAAACGCTCCGGCTGCGGTCGCAAGCCCCTTGCCTTAGAGCTAGTGTCCTGATTTGAAATTCTCTGCGCCTCCTCTGCGTCTCCGCGGTGAGTGTTTTGAGGCTAATATTCACCCCAGAGGCGCAGAGATCGCTGAGACCGCGCAGAGAAAAACTGAAACAGGACATTACGCGCAGTCGGAACCCTATTGCCTCATTGGTCTCACACGTGCTAGATCTCCGCTGATGGAGGATGAACATTTATGAATGCAGACCTTTCAGAATTTCGACGGGGCGTGGTCGCGCCCGTGGAATGTATCAAAGAAGGCTGGGCGCTGATCAAAGATCAGTATTGGCTGTTCCTCGGAATTTCGTTGGTGGGCATTCTGATCGGCGGCGCTGTGCCTATAGTTCTACTGGGACCGATGATGATCGGAATCTTTCTTTGCCTGTTGCAAAGACAGCGTGGAGAACCGGTTGAATTCGGCACGCTATTCAAGGGCTTCGATCACTTTGTTCAGGGTCTGGTGGTAGCAGCGGTGAAAATGATTCCGATCTTCATCGTCCTGGTGCCGTATTACATTTTCCTGTTTACGATGATGGCCACTTCGATGCCGCGTGGGCGCCATCCAAGCCCGGAAGACTCGCAAGCGTTTGTGTGGTCCTTCTTTGGAGTTGAAATGGTTTTTTTCGTCGTGATCATGGTGGTGAGCATGTTGATCGAGATCTTTTTCATGTTCGCCTTTCCGTTGATCGCCGATCGAAAGTTGTCGGGACTGGACGCGGTCAAACTCAGCTTTAGAGCCGGCAAAGCAAACATCGGCGGCATCATCGGCCTGATACTTCTGAATGGGCTCTTGGCTTTTGTGGGCGTGCTCTGCTGCATCATCGGAGTTTATTTTTATCTCCCCATCGCGTTTGCTTCCCAGGTTGTCGCTTATCGCCGGGTCTTCCCGGATATCGGCCAAACATTCCCGTCGCCGCCCCCGCCGCCGGGAAATTGGGCCTAGTCGATGCATCCTCCCGAGCTCGTCATTCGCGGACGCCGGGTCGTTACTGAGAATTCAGTAGCGCCGGCGTCTGTTCATATCACGCGCGGCTATATCACTTCGGTGTCCATCTTTGAAGATGTGCCTGCAGGCTGCGATCTTGTCGAAGCCGCGCCGGAATCAATTGTCATGCCCGGGCTCGTCGATACTCACGTTCACTGTAACGAGCCCGGACGAACTGATTGGGAAGGTTTCGAAACGGCCACCCGAGCTGCGGCCGCGGGCGGCGTGACCACGATCGTCGATATGCCGCTGAATTCGATTCCCGCGACGACGACTGTTGAAGGATTAGAGAAAAAACTAGCAGCAGCGCGCAACAAGTTGAATGTCGATGTCGGATTCTGGGGCGGAGTAGTTCCAGGGAACACCGGCGAGCTGGCCAGGCTCTGGGATGCGGGAGTTGTCGGCTTCAAATGTTTCCTGATTCATTCAGGAGTCGATGAGTTTCCGAATGTTACGGAGAGTGATCTGCGCGCAGCCATGCCGGAACTGGCACGTCTGGGCGCGACATTGATCGTTCATGCCGAAGCGCCAGGGCCGGTTGAAGCTTGCTGTCAATCGGTTAGCGGCGCGAGTACCAGTTCATACGACACGTTTCTTCGTTCGCGTCCGCGCGAGGCTGAGAACGATGCAGTTGCGTTGATGATCAAGCTGTCGCGTGAAACCGGCTGTCGCATTCACATCGTGCATCATTCTTCAGCCGATGCTCTACCAATGCTCCGGCAGGCGAAGTCATTCGACCTTCCGATTACCATCGAAACGTGCCCGCATTATTTGCATTTTGCCGCGGAAGACATACCCGATGGCGCGACTGAGTTCAAATGCTGTCCGCCGATTCGCGAGCGCGAAAATCGCGAACAGCTTTGGGAAGCACTGCGCGAGGGTACGATCGACTTCGTCGTCTCGGATCATTCGCCGTGCCCGCCCGAGATGAAGTTGCGCGAGACCGGGGATTTTATGAACGCCTGGGGCGGTATCTCTTCCTTGCAGCTTCGCCTGCCGATTATTTGGACTGACGGACAGGCGCGCGGCTTCACGATCGAACGAATCACCGAGTGGCTATGCGCCGCGCCGGCCCGGCAAGTCGGCCTCGGTCATCTGAAAGGTTCAATAAAACCGGGCGCCGACGCGGACATCGTGATTTGGAATCCCGACGCCAAAGTTCGCGTCACTCGCCAAATGATCCGACATCGCCACAAGCTGACGCCTTACGCGGGCGAGACACTGAGTGGAGTTGTAGAAAAGACTTTTTTGCGCGGGCAGATGGTTTATGATGGCGGGGAATTTGTTTCGGGACCGCGCGGACAGGTTATCTTTCGTAATAAGAACTAGCCACAAAAAGGCACAAAAAGCACAAAAGTGAAATGCAAAACAGGAATCTGCCAAGTGCTTTGATCGAGAAGTTGCTTCAACCGGCCGAGGCAAACGTTCCGGCTGGTTCTGATATCAACAGGCTCTGTGACGTTATTCGAGAGACAAGTTTTGAGATTCACAAATTCCTTCGCAGTGGGCACCTTGAAAAAGTTTACGAGAATGCTCTGTCACATCGATTAGCAAAACTTGGTGTCCACGTCATACAACAGCATCCGCTCGATGTATCCGATGAGGATGGCACTCTGTTAGGACACTTCTGTGCTGATCTATTTGTCGCGGGCAAGCTGGTTGTGGAGATAAAAGCCTGCCGCTGCTTAATCGATGATCACGTTGCGCAACTCTTGGGCTACCTTCGCGCCTCGCGAATCGAGCACGGACTTCTAATTAATTTCGGCGGCCCCAAATTGCAGATCAAGAAGTACATTCTCAACAAAGACGGCTAGGTTTCTTCTTGTTTTCTTTTGTGCTTTTTGTGCCTTTTTGTGGCTAAGATTTCTTATGGAATTCACTGAACTAGTAGATCTCACATCGGAACGTCTCGGCGGCGCGGTGCTGTTCGCCAACGATGAATTCTTCGCGCCCAAAGAGAACCTGCTAAAGCCATCCGCCCCGGTCTTCATCGAAGGCAAGTACACCGATCTCGGCAAATGGATGGACGGCTGGGAATCACGTCGCCGTCGCACGCCCGGATTCGATTGGTGCCTCATCCGGATTGGTTTGCCCGGTTTGATTCGCGGCGTGGTGGTTGATACCAGTCATTTTAAAGGCAACTATCCCGAAAGCTGTTCGTTGGAAGCCGCCACGATCGATGGCCTGCCGACGCTCGAACAGTTAATCAGTGATTCGATTCAATGGACTGAGATCCTCCCGCAGTCAAACCTCAATGGCGACTCGCTCAATCCGTTTTCAATCAGCAGCGATCAGCGCTGGACACATCTGCGGTTCAAGATTTTTCCCGACGGCGGCGTCGCGCGGTTGCGGGTTTACGGCGAAGTAAAGCCGGACTGGGATCGTTTAGCGAAACTCGGCGGCCAGCTTGATCTGGCCGCGGTAGAAAACGGCGGGCTGGTGCTTTCGTGCAGCGACATGTTCTTCGGTCACCGCCACAACCTGATCATGCCGGGCCGGGCGCTGAATATGAGTGACGGCTGGGAGACCAAGCGACGGCGTGGGCCGGGGTTTGATTGGACTATTATTCGGCTCGGCAAACCTGGCCACATTCGGAGTCTCGAGGTCGACACTTCATGGTTCAAGGGAAATTTTCCCGAAAGTTGTTCGCTGGAAAGTTGCAATGCGGTCGATGTGGCACTTGAGACAATGCAGGATCCTGAATTTGCCTGGAAGCCGGTGCTGGCGCGCACGAAACTACAGGCGCATACGCGTCATCTTTTTGATGAAGTCATGGATGCCGGCATCGCTTCGCACGTGCGATTCAATATTTTTCCGGACGGTGGCGTGAGCCGGCTGAGAGTTTATGGGACGGTTGGAGATTGAATCATTAATTCATTTGTTCATTGATTCATTTATTCATTGAGTCAATGGATCAATGAGTAAATGAACCAATCGGTTAATCGACTGAATGAGCTGTCGGCCAATGATGCTTACGCTGAATTCCTTAAATGCTGCGGCTCGACTAAATGGGCGCAGGAGATGACAGCGGCCCGACCATTCGCAACTGAACAAGAGTTGTTCACCACGGCGGACGACATATCGTCGTCCCTGGAAGATGAGGACTGGCTGGAGGCGTTTCGCGCTCACCCCAAAATCGGCGAGCGGAAAGCAGCTACAGCCCAATCGCACCAGGAACAGAAGTGGTCGGCACAAGAGCAATCGGGCGTGTCAGAGGCATCGGCAGGGACGATATCTCAACTTGCTGAGCGAAACCGTGAATATGAAGATAGATTTGGTTTCATCTTCATTGTTTGCGCCAGCGGCAAATCCCCTGATCAGATGCTGGCAATTCTAAATAGCCGGATCGATAACGATCCACGAACCGAATTGCGTATCGCCAGTGAAGAGCAAATAAAGATTACGCGTTTGAGATTGGAGAAATTGCTTAATCCATGAGCGCCATCACTACACACGTCCTTGATACCGCGCGCGGCCGGCCGGCTGCGGGCGTGCCTGTGACTCTGGAAGTGGAAGCAGCGGGCGGCTGGATATTGCTCGGCAAAGGAACGACAAACGCGGATGGGCGGCTTTCGGATCTAATGCCTGACGAAACCGCAATCGAAGCCGGCGTGTATCGTCTCATCTTCGATACCAGTACATATTTCGCCGGCAATAACGTTCCAGCCTTCTATCCGCTGATCACGGTTGTTTTCAAAATTGAGAATCCCGGTCAGCATTATCATGTGCCGCTTTTGCTGAGTCCGTTTGGTTATTCGACGTACAGAGGCAGCTAGGTGGCACAGACTTTAGTCTTCGAATTCCCTCTCCCTCTGGGAGAGGGTTAGGGTGAGGGTTTACCCCCCCCCCCCCCCTGCCTCCCCCCCCCCCCCCCCCCCAGGGGGG
>DNNE01000049.1:28022-77408 GCA_003487805.1 Blastocatellia bacterium
CCCCCCCCCCCTGGGGGGGGGGGTGGGGGGGGGTTTTTAGCCGCGCTAACTTCGTCCCTCACCCCTGCCCTCTCCCAGAGGGAGAGGGAAAGAGAAAACTCCAAAAATGATTAATCCAACCATCAGCGAATGGCTCAACCTAATCGCCCGCTGGATACACGTATTCGCGGGCATCATGTGGGTGGGCACGACTTATTACTTCACCTGGCTCGACGCGCGGCTGACCGAAGAAGAAAAAGCAGTCCTTAACACGGGCAAGGGCGCGCAGATTTGGATGGTGCACAGCGGTGGCTTTTATGTGGTCGAGAAGCGAAAGGTTCCGGACGAACTTTCGCGCAAACTTCACTGGTTCAAATGGGAAGCGGGCACGACGTGGTTAAGCGGCTTTGCGCTGCTGATTATTGTCTATTACCTGGGCGGCGGAGCTCTGGTCGATCGCGACGTCTCACAAATCAGTATTGGCGCAGCAATTGGCGTAGGAATCGCGACTCTTGTGTTTGGTTGGCTTATCTATGATCTGATGATGATTTCGCCGCTGGGCCGGAATGAAAAGCTGTTCGCGGTTCTTGCCTATGTGCTGATCGTCGCAACGGCGTTTGGATTGACGCGCGTACTCAGCGGCCGCGCCGTCTATGTCCACATCGGCGCAATGTTCGGCACGATCATGGCGGCGAACGTCTGGATGCGCATCCTGCCCGCCCAGCGAAAGATGATCGAAGCCATCAAGGCTGGCAATAAGCCGGACCAAAAACTCGCCGCCCAGGCCAAGCTGCGTTCAAAGCAGAACACATTCATGGTCGTCCCGGTTGTTTTCCTCATGATTAGCAATCACTTCGGCGGGACGACCACCGGTGGATACGATTGGATTCACCTGGCGATCTTAATTCCGGTCGGTTGGCTGGCCGCGAAATTTATTCGTAGAGCTTAACTGACTGGAGCAACCGTCCCGGTTGCTGGTCTGAGCGACGATGCAAGCGAGGACGCTTGCGCTCCAGTCGTGACCACGCTACTTCTTCTTCCCTGATCCCATGGCCACAATCGTGTCGAACTCTTCTTTGGTCAGGGGCATTACGGAGAGTTGCGACTGCCGGATTAGCGGCAGATTGGCTAGTTTCGCGGTGTAACGAATCGCGGCCAGCGGCACAGCTTCCTTCAAAGCCTTCACCGGTTTGATATCGACGGCCACCCATTGCGGATCATCAGCTGTAGGATCTGCGTACGCCGCTTTGGCAACTTCAGCAATCCCGACGACGCACTTGCCAGTGCTTGAGTAATAAAACAGCACGCGGTCGCCCACTTTCATTTGTTTCAGATTGTTTCGCGCCTGGAAATTCCTGACGCCGGTCCAGTCGGTGCGGCCGTCGCGCACGAAATCATCCCAGGAATACTTCTCAGGTTCCTGCTTAACCAGCCATAGGCCTGATGAGGGGGTCGTTTTCTTCGCCGTAGCTTTTTTTGCAGTAGTTTTTTTCTTTTTCGTGGTCATGGTTTGTTGCAGCGGTTCGTTGCAGCTTTTCGTTTTCAGTCGTTACAATCCGTAGCGTTCTTCGAATTCTAAACGATCGGACACAAATTCGTGGTGGCAAAACTCAAAGAAGGCGGCAAAGCACCGGACTTCGCCGTGCCTGACGCAGAAGGCAACATAGTGCGTCTGAAAGATCTCCGCGGCAAAAAGGTGGTCTTGTACTTTTATCCAAAGGACGACACGCCCGGCTGCACAAAAGAGGCCTGCGCGTTTCGCGATTCATTCTCAAAGTTCAAAAAGCGCGGCATCGAAGTGTTCGGCGTTTCGTTGGATAGCGAAAAATCTCATCAAAAGTTTGTTAAAAAATACGACTTGCCGTTCCGTCTGCTGGCGGACACCGAGCGTAAACTCTCGGACGCCTACGGAACCTACGGCGAAAAGAAGTTCATGGGTCGAACCTACATGGGCAATCATCGCATGACGTTTTTGATTGATGAGAAGGGAAAGATTAAGAAGATCTACGACAAGGTTAAGCCTGAGGCGCACGCCGAAGAAGTTCTCGCGGCTTTCAATGAATAGCGCGCGCCGCTGACTATTCAACTCACCTTTACCGGCCGCCGTGTTAAGCGCTCTTTGTCTTCGCGGCGGCTTTCACCGTTCGCCTCTTCCCTTTTGCCGAAGGTTTTCGTCCCGGCATCAACACGCCCACTGAACTAAACGAAGGATTCAGGCTGCGATTTCGCTTGCCCGCCCCGGCCTGGGCCTTGGCCAACAGCTCAATTTCCTCGTTAACAAAATACATGCGTTGGTGGCGGACGATTTGGGTGCGGATTTCACGCGTCCAGAGCAAAAGATTGGCCAGCGCGTCACAAACTTCGTCTTTAGGAAGTTTCGTTACCTGAGCGATCTCTTTCTGGGTGTGCGCGCCGCACCGGATGGCTTCCCTAACGCGGTCGGCAGGCGAGAGTTTGCGCAGCATTCGCGCAATGCGACGTGAATTAAACGACGTCTTAGTGTCGAGGGTCAGTCGCGAACTGTCTGAACTTATCGTGCTGCCGTGTTTACCTCTGGCTTTTTTGTATTCGCGCAAAGCCTGGCGGCTTAACGATATTTTCTGACGAATACAGCGCTTGCAGTAAAGATTCAAACCATCTTTACGCGCACGGCAAACTCCGAATTCAGAGAGTGGCAAGGACTCTTCGCATCGCGGACATCTTTTCAATTCGATCTCGCTAACTTCTGCCAGTAACGTCACGTTCGTCTCCCAAAGAAAAATGAAAAATATGAATTCTGAGAATAAAATACCTTCGCAGCAGAAACTGAAAGCCGCTTGTTCCCCTGATCGCTTAAACCCTATATGACTGGTGTTGGCGATTGCGTTCCGCGGTTGTGCCGGAACAATCCGCCATCGATTGCCGCCAGTTGCTCTTGCGTGGCGACGCCCTAACTGTCAACGCCTGCGGAATAACTACGAGGCGTGTCGAGGTGTTCGCTGGAACTGCTGACGATACTTGCGAGGGAAGATGATTGCATTCGTGCTCAACTGATTTTTTCGTCAACCTGTCACTCGCTTACTCTCAACAACAAGGGATCGGCATTATATTTATCGAGAAGTTTTTTGCAACCTGTTTCGTCGTTCTTGGTGGTCCAACCACAATCGAAGTTCATTTTTGATCGCAAGCTTGCGTGACTAAAAAAAATTCTTTCGCAACATCTGTAAAGAGAAACGATTACGCGTACCGAGATCAATGATAGCAACTTGCGGAAAAGATCGTTTGCGCGCGCAATGCGATCACGTTGATGAAAGATCGATCAATGAAAATGCGTGCTTTAGATTTATCCATAAAGCGTTCGCCTATAGTTGGGCGCAACAACTGATAGGACCAGCGTAATGGTCCAACTATTAGTTGATTGGTCTTTGGATCTTAACGCGCCCGATGTCATTTGGAAAATGTGCTCAAGATGTTTTTCAAGATCGCATCGCATGAAATCAATCATCTCATCATCAGTTCATAACACGCGTCAGGGCTTCCTGCGCTGCTGGTGCCCCTGGTTTGAGAGCCTTAGGCAATCCACGAACCCACACGAAACGTTTTGCGTGTTGAGTTCGTGTTATTTAGTGGATCGTTTTTGCTGAGGGGAAAAACAACACGAAGTCGATATAGGGCTGCTGTCTGTGAATGCCACAGGGCTGTGCACATCGGCGAAAGCTCTATTGGCAGAACGACTTATCGTTCCCGCCAGAGTTTTATCCACAGCTTTTCAACAGATTCTGTGGAAAAGTGGCAGGCTGATTTTGCTGGGATATTAGCGAGAGTCTAGCGTCCGCGATCCCTTAATCGATAGACAAATTTCAACCCTGACCAAACGTCATCGATCGCGCAAACCTTCACGTCTACCAGGCCTGCGGCCAAACCAATATCGCGCACGATATTTTCCGTAACGTCTGTTTGCACGCCAGATGTTTTCTTTGGCCAAGATACCCAAAACATTCCGTTTGGTTTTATTTTGAGCGAGTATTGCGCGAATGCAGTTGTGAGAATTCTTTGACTCTTCACAAAGACCAGGATGAAATCTAGATCTCGCGCTTGAGAAAGCGATCGAACGTTGACCTCAGATGGTAAATCAAGCTGCTTTACGAAATTCTCCGGGGCATTAACAAAAGCAACGTCGAAGCCCGGTTTTATTCCTAACTTCTTAACCAGCGGTGTTCCTGAATAACCAGCCATGTCAATCAATCTGATTCAAAAGGTCTCATTCGCTAATCTCTACTTCACCAAAATGGATGCCGCGTTTTTCGCGACCTGCGGCAATCGCGACAATGGCTCCCGCGAAAACAGTCACTGCCGTTAGTGACATCGCGGCGGCGTAACTCATCTTTTCGGCGAACAATGCTTCGATGTAAGCGACGGAGCCCGCGAGCAATACGCCGCATTGATAAGCAAAGCCGGGAAGAAATCCACGCACTGAGTCAGGTGACAGCTCTGACAGGTGCGCTGGAATGATTCCCCACGCGCCTTGCACCATGAACTGGAGCAGGAATGCCCCCAAAATCAGCAGCGCCAGCGAAGGAGCGAACGCCCAGAGCGGCACGACCGCAATCGCGCATACCAACGCCACGATCATCGAGCGCCGGCGTCCCCATCGATCAGAGAGATATCCGAAAACTACGCCTCCGATAATTGCGCCAACCATCGAAAGTGCGGTGATGAGAACTCTTTCGCGCGGATTGAATCCCCAATGCCGTTCGAGAAAGGTCGGATACATATCCTGCGTTCCGTGTGAAACGAAATTCATCATCATCAATAAAAGCGTCAGATAGATGAACAACTTCCAGTTCGAGGCGATGCTGCGGCCGAGTTGTCCCCACGAATCATGTTTTGTTTTCTTCCAAACTTCCGACTCTTTCACTTTGAATCGTACGAATAGCGCCAGCAACGCCGGCAACCCGCCGATAAAGAACAGCGGACGCCAACCCCAACGCGGAAAAATGAAAAAGTAAGCGACGGCCGCGAGCAAATATCCCGTTGCATAACCCTCCTGCAACAGACCCGACAGAAGGCCTCGTAATCTCGCCGGAACTTTCTCCATCGCGAGCGAAGCTCCGACGCCCCATTCGCCGCCCATGCCGATGCCAAACAGCGCGCGCAACACCATGAAGGTCGCGTAGTTTGGCGCCAAACCAGAGAGCACTTCGATAATTGAATAAAAGATCAGGTCGAGCATCAAAGGCAGGCGGCGGCCGTAGCGATCCGCAAGCAGACCAAAGATGAACGCGCCAACTGGTCGAAAACCGAGCGTCAAAGCCAGCGACAACGCGATTTCCTTGTCCGTGCGGTGAAACTCCTTCGCGATCGCCGTCAGCGTCACAACGACGAGGAAGAAATCGAACGCATCCAGCGTCCAACCGAGAAAACCCGCAAACAGCGCCGCTCCGTGACCCTCAGAACCGTTGTCCGAATGTTTCATTAGCGATTGAAACTATCCTGATCTTCATCAAACCCAAAAACGCGCCGATACTAAACGTTGACAGCAATAGGTTCAAGTAAAGTTTGCCGACCATAATCACGAAACCGAATTTATATTCCAAGCGTCAATTGATTCGTGCTGGATCCAACCAAACGTTTTTCAAACCGGGTCGAGAATTATCTGAAGCATCGGCCGCGTTATCCTGCTGCGATTATTCCCTTGCTTGAGTCTGAATGTGGACTGACGCCGGAAACTCTGGTCGCTGACATCGGTTCGGGCACTGGGTTCATGACTGAAATGTTTCTGAGTCATGGAAACCGGGTCATTGGCGTTGAGCCAAACGCGGAAATGCGCTCAGCAGGTGAACGACTGCTCACAAAGTATCCAAAATTCTCGAGCGTGAATGCGACTGCTGAGGCGACCACGCTCCCGGATAAGTCAATTGATCTAATTGTCGCAGGTCAGGCGTTCCATTGGTTCGATCGACAAAAAACAAAGATCGAGTTCACACGAATCCTGAAGCAGGACGGATGGCTGGTGCTCGTGTGGAACGGGTTCCGCGTCGAATCGAGCGCCCTGGTGCGCGGCTATCAGGAACTTTTGCTGAGTTATGGCACTGATTACAAGGAGGTCAGCCGCGAGATCGAAGCATGCGATATCGAAACCTTCTTTTCGCCGGGGAAATGCCGGCAAGCGCGCTTTGACTTCAAACAAGTTTTCGACTTTGAAGGCTTGAAAGGGCGTCTGCTTTCAGCGTCTTATGCTCCCGAACAAACCGATCCGCGGTTTGATCAGATGATTGATGAGTTACAGGCGGTCTTCGAAGCCAACAAAAAGGACGGTACCGTCGATTTCGATTACGAAACTGAAGTGTATTACGGCCAGTTAGCGAACGGTTGAGAGTTCAAGCTTTAGCTTTCTGGTGTGAAGGTTGTGCTACTTCAGAGCGGGGCACTAGCCTGACCGTCAAGGAGGGCTCCTTTCGGAACGATTCCATGCTGAGCCCTCCCTGACGGTCGGGCTAGTGCCCCGGCAGGGCTATCGCGCTGAGATCTGCGTTAGCGCATGCGCCAGATCCAATCGAGTGAAACTTCCTTGCGGATTGAAGTACGTGTTTCCGCTCTTGATCAGACCATTCTGCACCGCCACCGCCACATAACCTCTTAACGACGCAGGAATCGACGCGGCGTCAACATAGGTCAGCGGGTAATTTCCTGTCTCTGCCTGCTGGCGCAAACCTGCGGCGCGTACCAGCGCGACTGCGGCGGTCAGCCTGTCGACGGTCGTGTCCGGTTGAAAAGGCCCGCCAGCCGCGATACTGGGGAATAGCGAGCCGTTTGGCGACGCCTGAGCGCTTTCAACAAAGACCATGGTCGCCCGGTCGCGTACATCGGTGTAGCTCGATTGCGCGGGCAAGTACTGCGGCACGCGCGCGCCCTGGACCAGGGCGGCCGCCAGCGACGCTCTGGTTACGCCAAACGCCGGACGAAAATGGGATCCCACCGGTGACAGCAAGAGAAATCGGAAACTCTGATTCATTTCCGCAATCGAGGCGGAGTCGAGACCGGCGAGATCAGTCAGCGATGGATATCCAGCGGATACGCTTCTAAAAACGCCCGTATAGCTCTGTGACCAGACCGGGTTGTTCGACAGCACGATGGTACTTGAGGCTTCCGAACCCGTCGCGGTCTCGACTCGGGCCTTCCATGCGCCGCTAGCGGGGTTTTTGACGAGCGCGCGTTGTCGTCGTCCCGTCAGGCCCGGCGCATTCAATGAATTGCCGACAGCTTGTGATGTGCCGCGAGGATCGAGAACTGTCATGGTCAAATTGTTAGCATTAAGTAGATCGCCCCAGGCTACCTGGATTGACCCGAGCAGAGTATTCGCCGGCACATTTAGCGACGTATCGCTCGACGAGCCAGGCATTGCACTTCCGTTGAAGGTCTGCGATGAACTCGTGAACGCGACTTGACCTTGATACGCCGTTCCGCGCCACGCGCCGAAGTGTCTCTGCGGAAACGCGGCTTCCAGTACGGCTGCCTGGGCGTTCAGCATCCCCGCGCCAACCTCGTACATGTAATACGGCGGCAGAGGCATCGCCGTGCGTTGCAGGATGTCTCGCACTTGCGCGGGCGTCAGGTTTGGATTCGCTTCGAGCATCAAGGCTATCGTGCCCGCGACCTGTGGCGCGGAGAAGCTGGTGCCGTTGCCGGTCGTGTAATAGGGAAGTTCGCTCGAGTTCAATGAAGCATCATTCGCCGCCAAACCGTCGATCGTCGTGACGGTTGCCAGCGTCGAGGCGCGTAGGCTCACGGTGTTGACTGCAGGCGCGACGATTGTGGGGTGAAATAGCGGGCTGCCGAAGTCGCCGCGTGAAGAGAAGTCGGCCAATTTTCCCGCATTGTCTGTGGCGCCGGTGCTAATGACCCACGGCGCGACGGAATAGGGATTCAGCGAATCAGCACCCGGGCCGGTGTTTCCGGCCGAGAAAACCACATTGACGCCGTTATCAGTCAGCATACGCGTGGCAATGTTGACGGGATCGTTCACGTCAAACACTGTGTTTGCTGAGAAGCTGCAATTTACCACGCGGACATTGAACGTCGAGCCGCTCACCAACAGGTAGTCCAATCCGGAAAGAATGAATAGCAGACTTGCATCGCCGGCGCTGAGGCCGAGGATGTTTGCTCCCGGTGCGACGCCGGCGTATTTGCCGCCCGACTGTTGGCCTGTGCCGGCAATCACTCCCGCGACAAAGGTCCCATGGCCGTAAGCCTGGTCGGTATTCGGTAAAGTGCTCGATAAAACCGGATAGTTGAATCCAACTCCAAGGCTCTGCGTGTCGGCGAGCTTTAGATTCTGCACGACACGGCCAGCGAGATCCGCGTGAGTGCCATCGACTCCGGTATCCAGAACTGCCACGGTGACGCCACGTCCCGAAACAGGCAGGCCACGATTTGCGCTCGTCAAATCAGTATTGCGCTTGACCCTGTCAACGGTTGTCACGCTGCGCGCCGTCGCATCCAGGTTCCATTGAAAAGTGCGATTGCTGTAAATCGAACGCACCGACGATAGATGCGAGATCGCGGCAATCCGAGATTTTGTGGTCGTCAGAGCAATCATCGGCAGCGCGTGATAGCGCGTACCGCCGAGAACGCCAATGCTTTGCAGGTCGCTGATGTCGGAATCGGTAGGCAAATGATGATAGACAATGACCGCGTCGATATTGCTGTCGTCCGTGGCTCGATTCAACAACACGGCCAATTCAGGATCGACGCTCTGCAAGCCGCTGATCCCGACGCGCGCCGTCAAACTTGAAATCAGCGCGTTCACACCGGTGGGAATAAAACTGTCGGCGCCACTGACGGTGATGCCGTCGGCTCCGCTAACCGTAATGCCGTTAACCCCGGTAATAGTGAGTGCGCTCGGCGTGATTGAGAACACGATGCCGTCGGCTCTTGTCGCGATGATCCCGTCCGCACCGTTGATGTTCAGGGTGTTGTCGGCGCCGCTGACGGTGATGCCGTCCGCATGATTGATGTTGCGGGTGTCGACGCCGCTCGCGGTGATGCCATTCGTGCCGGTCGCGATAATGTTGTCGGCGCCGCTGACCGTGATTCCCGTGGGGTTGCGAATAGTGACTGAATCTACGCGATAAGTTGTTCCGTCAGCGCCGCTGACGGTGATGCCGTCGGCGCCGCTTACAGTAATGCCGTCAGCGCGAGCTATGGACGTCGCGTCGGCGCCGCTAACAGTGATGCCGTCGGCGCCGCTAACGGTAATGCCGTCGGCGCCCGAAGCTGTGATGCCGTCGGCGCCACTAACAGTAATTCCATTCGGATTGAACGCGAGCACACCATCGGCGCCGCTAACGGTGATGCCGTTGGTGTTGGTATATAGAACTCCGTCAGCGCCGCTGACTGTGATTCCGTTTGCACCGTTGATTGTCAGTCCAGCCAGCACCGGAATGGAACTGACCATGACTACGAGAGCCAGCGCGATTGGTCTATAGGTTTTCCTGTAAAGTCTACGAATCATCAATCACAAGCCAACGCCACGGTCGGGTTAAAGACAGTGACTTGTTTTAGCTACCCGGGCGAGAGAACTAGCAAAATTGAAAAACTGAGACGATGGGCGGATTCTAGCTACGAATTTCCAGGCTATTGTTGCGGACCGCTTGCAATTTTCTTCTGGGTAAGACGATGGGGAATCGAAAGGCGATCGGCCATTCAGCCGGCTAGCAGTTCTTTATAAGCTTTCTGGGTCTGGATTGCAGGCTCGACGCCTAGCTCTTTTTGCAACAGGGCGCGTAATGTTTCGTATTGGTCTTTCACTGCGACCCGGTTGCCGAGCGCTGACTGCGCCCTCATGATCATGCAGTGAATGTCCTCGCGAAAAGGGTCGTCGCGCAGGATCCGCTGAGCCAGATCCATTGCGCGCACAAACTCCTGCTTTTTCTCAGCGACGGCGGCCAGTGACTCGAGCATCCGCAGGTGCTGCTCGCGATAATAAGCGCGCTGATCATCCACCCAGGCTTCGTAGCTTCCCTGCATGAAATCGCCTCGATAGAGCGCGACCGCCTGCTCGTAGAGACCAATGCACCGGTCGAAATCGCGTTCTCGTCGGGCTGCTTCGCCGTCAGCAATTAAACGGTCGACCTGTTCCGTATCGATCGAGTAAGAAAACTCTGAGCTTAGCTGATATTCGCCGTCGCGATACGCAAGAAAATTCTGCTTTAAAGGCTGATTGCTGTTTAGCGCCTTGCGAATGTGCGACATCGTGGGATGAAAATTCTTTTCCACGGTTTTCAGATCGGTGTCGCGCCAGAAAGTATCTACAACCGTATCTTTGGGCGCGCGATGATGAGGTCGCGAAGCGATAAAGCAAAGAATGTCACGCGCGCGCCGGGTCGTCCACGCATCAGCCGCGAAGGGCCGCGCGCGATCCCGAAAGATTTCAACCGAGCCCAGCATGTTGATAGTCAAATCGACCAGCGGCGCAGCGGCAATCGACGAATCAGGCTGCTTGATCACAACGGAAACCGGCTCACTGGCGGTCAGGCCGCGCAGATCGCCGGGCAACAGCTCTTGCGCATCTTCTGACGCAAAGACAGCCGGATGCGAAGCGATTTCCTGGCGCAGCCAATAGTCATAATCATAGCGCGCGGCTAAATCGAGCGCCCGCCGCAGGTGCTCCAGCAAGGATGACTCGCGCGCCGTGGCATGATCGCAGACCGCAAGCCCTATGCATGATTGCGCATCGTAATAGTAGAGCCCGTGTTCGCGAAAATAATTCAGAGCCGCGGTGAATTCATTGCGAGCTTCGTCGTACTGAGGCACTGATAGCAGAATTCTTCCGCGCGCCAGGCGGGCAGTGAAGTGCCCGATTGGATTTTTGTCGGCGGGCCGACGCTCAAGCAAGTGATCGATTTGGGTGAGCGCGCGCGAAACATCGCCGGCCCGCAAACTCATGAGGGCGCGCTCTTCGAGCAGCTCTACCTGCACCAAATCGATACCTGCCTCGCCATAGGAACGGGCCGCCCGTTCATACGATTCGGCAGCGCGCGTCAGGTCGCCGCGCTCGCGGTACAGATTGCCGTACGCCTCGAACGCTTCGCCCAGTTGCCCGACCATATTGAAAAGTTGACAGCCTTCGAGCGCGAGGTCGAGGTGCTGTTCGCTTTTCTCCATCTCGCCCCGGTACAGGTGGCAGCGCGCAATGTTTAAATGCGCGGTCGCCTCCTGGGGAATCGGCGGCAGATCAGAATCACTGCGCAACATGCGCCCCAGCCAGCGCAGCGCCTCGCCGAAATCACCGCGCATCATCGCCGGCAGGCCAAGGTTGTGCGTGATAAGTCGCGCGTGACGCTCGTCATGTTGCTCTTCGGCTGATTGCAGGGCAGCGCGAAATTCGCGCTCGGCACTAGCCCACTCACCTTTAGTAACCAAACAAACACCGCGAGTGTTCGCGCATTTCGTCCGCACGACTGAATTCGACGGGCTTAGCTCGATCGCGCGATCCAGATATTCAAAAGCGGCATCGTAATCCCCACGGCGGCGCGCAATGGTCGCGAGTGAGTGCAACGCCTCGGCTTCGCCCGCTTCATCGCCTTTTTCACGCAAGGCTGCGATGCCGCGGCGAAACAGGTTCTGCGCAGCTTCAAAGTCGCCTCGCAATCGGGCGACCTCGGCCCGATAGGTCAAAGCGCGCGGATGCGCGTCCAGCGCCTTCGCCGGCAAAACTTCAGCGAGCGACGATAGGGACGAGAGTTTGCCGGAAGCAATCCATGCGTCACCGTACTGCGCGATGATTTCCGCGGCGCGATCGAAATCTTCTGCGTCCAGGAGGTGCCGCACGGCCGCTTCCCAGGCGCCATTTTCAAGAAAATATTCGGCGCACCGCACGTGCTCGGCCGCCACGCCCACCAGACCAATCTCTGAACGCAAACGGCGCCTGAGAAAACTCTGAAACAACGGATGCAGTCGATATTCTTCGCCGCGCCGATCGCTGGCCACGGTCATAAAAACATTGCCGCGTACCAGATCGGGAAGCACCACGGGGGCGCGTACCTCAGCAAAGAGACGCGCGCAGGTTTCCAAATCGACGCGATCAAGCAGGGCGATTCGCATGAGAAACTGTTGTGTTTCAGGCTGTTCCTGAGCGAACACTTCCTCGGCAAAGTATTCAAAGATATCCCGCTCGGACTGCTGCAGCACCGCCAGCGGATCGACCTGCTTTTGATCCGCCTCAGTCAATCTTTGCCGCTGCGCCACCTGCCGCACCAGTTGCAGCGCCGTAATCCAGCCGTGCGTGCGCTCGCCATACTCGCGCAATTGTTCGCTCGTCAGCGTTAGCCCGAAAACTTTTCTAAATAATTCCTGTGTCTCTTCGCTCGTAAAGAGGAGATCGTCCCGGTCGATAAACGAGAGCGAATCCTGGGACCGCAGCCGCGCAAGGGTGAGCGGCGGAATCTCGCGCGAGATGATCACGATGTGAATTACGTCTGGCAGGTAAGCAATCAACCGATCGAGCACTGCATGCACGCGCGTGTCGCTGCCCAGATGATGATAGTCGTCAAGCACCACGATCAGCTGTTGCTCGACACATTCGAGTATTTCGTTCAGGAGGATGTCGGCGGCGCGCTCGGGCTGCTGCGCTAACTCCTGCGACTGCTGCAGGTAAGCGAATATCGCTTCGCCGAAGTCAGGGACGCGTTGCTGGATGCCGTAAGCGAGATAGCCCAGAAAGACTGCCGGGTCGGCGTCGGTGTGATCGAGTTGATACCAAAGGTAAGGCCGTTCCTGCTTGCGCAGAAAATCTGCGACCAGAGTGGTTTTTCCTGATCCGGCGTTGGCGGTGATCAACGTAACCGGCAGTGCCAAATTCGATTGCAAGCGCTCGATCAGGCGGGGCCGTGCGAGAATTTCCGGCGCCGGTCGTGGCGGCAGAAGCTTCGTGCGCAGAAAAAATGATCCGGGCACAGTCGCGGTGGACTGTTGTTGAGGCGCTTCCGGATCTGACTTCGTGCGTTTCTGCCTGGCCATCGAATTGTCGCCCCGGACTATCGTGATCGTGCGGAGCGTAGCATAGCTGAAACTGCCGGGATGTCAGAGCGCTAATGAGGTGTGTCAGGAGGACAACGCAGTTGACTGGAGCGCAACCGTCCCGGTTGCTGCTCTGAATTTACGATGCAAGCGAGGACGCTTGCGCTCCAGTCGTTTATAGCGGATGCAGCCCTTAGCTTACGCGCGGGCTTCCGACACAAAGAGCGTGGACAAGTCCACGCTCTAAACGCAATTGCCCGATGGGGTGAGTTAGGTTTGAAAATCAGGAGTAGGCGGCAATGACGGAAAGCGAGAATGGCGGAACGACAGAATGTCGTCCGCAACCGCACGACCGGCGCGTCCCGGCGTCGCGGCGAATTCCGCGATGGTTGCGGCGCGACCATTGGTCTCATTCCACGCCGCGCGCGCGTGCTTCTCGCTCAGTCCATACGTGTCGAACAGCGCGATGGCTTCTTCCAGGGTGAAAGCCAGCTCACTTTCATCCAGCACGCGAAGCATTTGTTTCGAGCGCATTCGCCACAAAGGGGTCGGCGGCAGACTGCGACACGTGATCACCACGTGCACATCAGCCGGTAAGAGCGGCAACAGGCGGCGAAAGAACGAAACGACCCAATCGCCGTCATAAACCTGATGCAGGTCTTCGATCACGATCAGCAAAGGCTCGGCACGGGTTTCGCTCAGTTGAAAGACAAAAGCCTCTGCCAATAGTTCTGCCTGATCGGTCTCAACCGTCTCTATCAATCCAAGCAAGGCTTTCTTCGCATCGATCGAAGGGCGCTGTCGCCGCACCGCCGCAGCCAGGTATTCACAGAAGACGCGCAAATCGTTGTCAGCCGCTTCGACTTTGTACCAGGCGACCGCCCGTCCTACATGGCGCGCAAAATCCGTGGCCAGCACGCTCTTTCCCGACCCGGCGCGGCCATTGATTATCGTGGCGTTCGCTGAGTTGAGATTGTCCGTAAGCAGTTTTAGCAGCCGCGGCCGAGAAGTTCGTGGCGCAACGTTGGGAATCGCGATTTTCTCGTGAATAAAGTGTTCCTGGATCTTCATAAACAATGCGTTCATAACCGTATCCTCTGAGCGGTCCTGACGAACGCGTGTATTGTGCAGATCGCCCCTTGAGGAATTCTTGAGTTTTGATTGCGATGGCTGGATCAGGGATTCGTATTTAGCAAAAGCTCGTTGTCATATGTGCTCTCGCGAGGTAAACTCTCGCCGCAATAATTTAGTCAGTGGGAGTCACACAAATGATTAAGAGAGCCCTGAGTATCGGATTCTTATTTGCCGCCGCTTCAATTGCGGCCGCGCAAACGCCGACGCCGAGCCCCAGCCCTGCGGCGCAGCGTCCGGCGGCGCCGCACACCAATTTGAAAGTCGGCGACAAGGCGCCGGACTTTACGCTTCCCAGCACTGCCGTGGGCCCGGACGGCAGGGGCCTGCGGTTCAAGCTGAGCGACTTCAAAGGCAAGAAGAACGTCGTGCTCGCCTTTTATGTGCTTGCCTTTACCGGTGGTTGAACGAAGGAAATGAAGGCGTATCAGGCTGATATCGCCAAATTCGAAACTACCGACACGCAGATTTTCGGACTCAGCGTGGACAGCGTTCCCGCCAACAAAGAATTCGGGGCCAAGAACGGCATCACCTTTCCGCTGCTCAGCGATTTCAAACGCACCGTGGTGAAAGACTACGGCATCTTCAATGAAGAGCAGGGCTTTGGCAATCGGGCGACTTTCGTGATCGATAAAGATGGAATCATTCAACACATCGACGAGGGCACCGTCGCTATCGATCCAGCCAGCGCGGAAGATACGTGCAACATTCTTTCGCACAAGAAGACTACGCCATAGATTCCCGGCGCATTACATTATTGGAGATATATGAGAAAACGAACCCTGTTTGTGGCGCTGATGCTAATGCTCGCGGTGGCGGGCTGTAAATCCGGCTCTTCACCCACCGCGACCTTCAAAGCTTTCTTTGAAGCACAGCAGAAAAAAGATGTCGCGGCAATGAAGAAGAATCTCTCAAAGACTTCGTTGGCCATTATGGAGAGGTCTGCGAAAGAGCAAAATAAGTCGGTTGACGACGCCATCAAAGAGCAACTCGATAACCCCGCATCCAAGACCGACAAGATACCCGAGACTCGCAACGAGAAGATAAACGGCAACGAAGCCACTCTCGAGCTTCATAACGAAGAAACCAACAAGTGGGACATGATGTATTTCGCGAAAGAAGATGGCGCCTGGAAGATTGCTCTCGATCGCACGATCGAAGAGATGTTGAAGAAGTCGTGAACTAGTACGGGTCTTGTGGCACGCGCATCTTGCGCGTGATTCACGGGCGGGACGCCGGTGCCACGTTTCAAAACACGAATCGCTGTGATCATTTCCCGGTTGTAGATGCCGGAATCTCGATCCACAACATGGCGCTTCCCGTGCGGGCCGTCTGCCGGTCCCGAACGGCGACCCGCACCTGATAAATACCGGCCGGCAACCTTAGTGTCTGTGTCCATTTCACGTAACGATTGCTTGCTCCCACGGCGGCGCGAGGGATTTCGAGTCTCTGTTTGAAACTCGAGAAGAGTCCACGATCATCCAGCGCCATTCCCAGAACATCAACGACGGCGCCCTGCTTTTCTCCAGCTTCAAAGTTCAGCATTTCAGAATCCAGCTGCATCAGGATGTTGAGTTCGGGGCCCTTCTCGGTTTTTGAGAGAGTGGCCGAAACGGAAGTGGGCAGATCCCGGCGCGGATAGAGCGAGCCGAGGGCGCCGCGAAGTTCGTCCTCAGGTGCGCCGGTCGCAGAGACGATCGGCTTGACTGATTCAGCCGGCTTCAAATCAAAGAAGTGCCGCCGCATCCTCACCCGCAGATCGGGCCGGTCTTTGATCGAAATTTCGACCCGCGATTTTCCGGCTCGCTGATTTTCTGAGTCAGGTCTCCACGCCAGCAGGTAGTAAGAAGAGCTTTCGGCCAGCGCCTGTGAGAGCCCGTCGTCCAGGGCGTTGGAATTCAAGTAAGAACGGCCGCCCGTTTCGTCCGCCAGAGTTTCCAAAGGCTCCTGTGGAGCCTTATCTTCGATCAAACTTCGCCAGGCAGTTCCTCCACCCGTATCAGGAAAATCGCTCCGCGAGACGTCCGCGCCCGGACCAAAAACATTCGCCCGCGTGCCGAGGGAATAAATTACCGCGCCTACCCGCGCGGCTTCACCGCTGACGCGCTGCATTACCTCGAGACCGTTGGACCTCTTGGTGTCGACTACAAAACCATCTGAAATAAAGAAGACAACTTTCCGTCCGGCGAGCGGCGCAGTCGAGCGAACAAAACTTTCAAGCCGCGAAAGCGTCTCGAGTTCAGCAACCTTCGCCTGTGCATTGATTTGACTCACTCGATTTTTCACCATGGTAGCCGCACCGATGGGACTCTTCATTTGATACTCGCGCATGGTCTCGGCGACCAGATAGGTAAACAGACCACGGTCGCTGTGGTTGGCGACCATGTTGGCGT
Organism: Blastocatellia bacterium; assembly: GCA_003487805.1. GTDB lineage: Bacteria > Acidobacteriota > Blastocatellia > Pyrinomonadales > Pyrinomonadaceae > UBA11740. The sequence continues at coordinate 44,525 of DNNE01000049.1, forward strand.
CGACTTCGCTGATGTAAACGTGGCTGGCCGTCGACTCTGTAACGGATTTCGCGCGAATTCGACTGATGGCCTCGCGCAGGACGGCTTTGTTGTCGGTGAGTTGCTGGAGAAATCCGATCCCGCCGCTGGTCGAAATGATCGCCACGCGATCTCCGGTAACCATCTTGTTATCTACGAACCTCGTCAGGAGCGCCCGCGCGCGTGTCAGACTGTCACCTGCCAGGTGCACATCGTCAACGAAGAAAAATATTGTTCGGCCGCGAGCCGGCTCGGTGGTTGCGCCGGCAACCGGCGTCGTTGTGGTGCCCGGCTTTGCCTGACGCGCCGCACTTAACTGTTTCGCTTCGTTCGCGGCGCCGGTGGCGACTTGATCAAAGAAAAGAAGAGTCTGCGCCTTGCCATCGACTCTTAATTGAAACTGCTCGGGTGACAGGCCTTCGATGAGTCGGCCGCGCCGGTCAACCACCGTGACATCGGTTTGAATCAGCTCAGTCTTTACGCGAATGACGTCGTCATCGGATGTGGACGGCTTTGTTTGAGAAGGCTTTTGCGCCTGCGTGCCCGAACTGAGAATGATCAGGCACACGAGTAAGAGAAGGATTTTGAGGGGAGAGCGGCCGATGAATTCTTGCATTTGCAGCCGCCTTTCGAATCTGACGTAACGTATCCTAATCAATTATTGGGATCGCCGCAATTTTCTTCGGTCCAACTCGTCAGCGAATATTGGTTCTGAAGATTTCGATAGACAACTACGCGCACAAACTCCGTCGTTTCGGCCTCGTCATCCGTTTTGTGATAACCAACCTTCAGGCAAAGACGGTAGTTGATTCCGGCGACCGTTTGCGTTTCCGCGTGCTCGATTGAAACAAGCTTGTAACTCATTTCTTTCTTCTCTGACTCAGCTTTAACGGCAAACTCGGCCGCGGCGGCCGCGCCCTCGTCGGCTTTGTCGATCTCGCGATAGCCGCCGGTTCGCTGCGCCGACACGATGGTCCAGGTAAACACGAACAGAGCGACGGACAGAATCGCGATCAGAGTTAGACTTCGCTTCATCTTCACACCTCCGTAACCGCACGTTGAACTAAACATTAGTCAATTCTTCTTCCGTATGAGCGGCGTCGGCCCACATGGTAGCCTGCCACATTATTTGAAATAAGACGAACAAGCCTTTCGCTTCAACGAGTGCGACTGTCCGCTCGCGTCCTTGAGCGCCAATCCAGCCGCAGTGACGGTGCCGGTGTATTTGTCATCGCCGAGACTGAAAGACACGCTCTTACCTTTGACGTCCGCCGGTACGAATTCCGGTTTAGGATCTTCCGCGCCGCCCTGCGCAACCTGCACGATCGCATAATAGCCGCCGCCGGCGGGAACAATGACTACGCGCATGCCTTCCAGATCGCCCGAACCTCTACCGACAGTAAAGTTCTCGTAAACGCCGGCGACGGTCACCATCGGTTGCCCGAAGTTCCTGGTAATCGCCCCTGTCAATACGACAACACAAATGATCGAAAACAGAATTGCGCGAGTAGTTAACTTCATCTAATTCTCCTCAATGATTATTCAACTGAAAATCTAGCTCTTTGCGCGGCTACTGCTCGCCGTTTAGCGTGAGGACGAATTGTTCACGTTTCAATCCGTCGACAAAGCGACCGCGACGATCAAAAACCATCACATCGGTTTGGACCAGCTCGGTATTGACGCGGACTACGTCATCGGGTGGTTGCTGCGATCCAGCATTTGTCTGTGCCCGGAGAGCGACACTCGTGCTCAGACAGAGGTACAAAAGCGCCGGGTACAGAACCATCCGCGCTAGCGGATGGGTACCCAACCAGGGCAGGCACCAAGCCGAATGGCGTGTGTTATTCAATATCGTTCACCGCTGATATCGGGTCACCTTGATCCAACTCGACATAATCAATAGCATTTTGAAGGTCCGTGTCAGTCCACAAGTATCTTTTACTACCACGATCCGCCCAGGGGCTGTTTGAAAGTGACCACTGATTGCACCTTCTCAGATCACGAGTGGCGTGCGACTTAAGCGCATTCAAGACTCTACCTGGACCGCAGGCTGCCCCAACGACGGCATGTACGTGATTTGTTCTTACGTTTGTTTTATACAGCCGCCAACCCCGAACATCGCATGTTCGTTCAATCGATTCCTTAATCAAAGCTCGCTGTTTCTTCGTCAGCTTGACTGGCGCGCTCTTAAGTCGCGTTTCATTGTGGGCCAGCCATTTTTGGTTCGGCGCGATCAACGGAGCGCCGTATCGATTGTTGTGTCTGTCTACCGAACCTCTGTGATCGCCGTGTAACCAAGTGCCATAAGTGCGAAACGTAATGAGATATCCAAGCGGCGTGTGGTCCTCATTGAATTCCTTTTCCATTGAAGACAGTCAATGCTAAGAGCGGCCGGTACGGAACCGCTTGCGCCAGCAAGCGGGTAATCGAGAGCGGCTACATATTGATAGCCAGTTCACCTCTGCCAAGATCGTTCCTCATCGCCGAGGCCAGCAATTAGTGCCGCAATTATCTTAGTCCAGCTCGCATCGATATCGTGATTGACCCGCTTGCTGGCGCAAGCGGTTCCGTATCATTCCTCAAGGTCGCTTGCCGGCCCTCACAAACGCCTTCTCAATCGCCGCGCGCAATCCTTCACCGGAAAAATCCGTGAGCATGACCCCGTTGATAAAAAATGTCGGCGTGGCTTCGACTCCGTAGCCGTCGCCGTCTTCCATATCGTGGCGCACGACGGGTTCATACTTGGCGGAATCAAACTCAGCGTCGAACTGTTTGCGATCCAGTCCGGCCTGACTCGCATACTTCTTGAGCGAGTCGCGATCGAGCGTGTTCTGGTTCTTGAACAACAGATCGATGTACTCCCAGAATTTTCCCTGGGCTTTGGCGGCCTCAGCGGCTTGCGCGGCGTTGTACGCATTCGGATGCACCGTCGTCAACGGGAAATTTCGCATCACGAAATGCACGCGAGTTCCGTAAGACTTCAGTACGTCCTCGGCGATTGGATACATGCCGCCACAGGCGGAGCATTGAAAGTCAGTGAACTCGACCACCGTAACCGGTGAGTTCACATCGCCGCGCGATGCGCCGGTGCCGAGATTGATGGTCAAGACCGGCGGTTCGGGTTCTCGCAAAAGCAACTGGAGTTTGGCGCTGGTGCGCAACTTATTGGCTAGCGCGACTTCCAACTGTTCCTGTTGCTCCTGCTGCAGGTAAGTAATGATCGCCATGCGCGCGCCCGCCAGATCGGTCTTGATGTTGGCTTTATTGGCTTCGTAGAACTTTGAAACTTCGGTCTCGGTGGGCGCTTTGAGCTTTTCGGTTACTTCAGTGCGGATGATTTCTTCCGGGCCCACTTTGCGTTTGTTGGCCTCGGACACGATCAGCATGTCGTTGATTTTTCGATCGAGAATGTCTTTGCGCAGCGCGTAAATCCGCATCTGCATCTTGAAGGTGTAGGACTTCATGCGGGTGTTGATGGCGTCGACGCGCAGAGGATCACCATTGACCGAAACCAACACCGTGCCCGGCGCCAGATTCGGCGTATTCACATCAGCAGTCTTGCTGACGACGTTCGTCATTTTTAGACGATTGACCAACGCGCCATACAATTCTTCCTTGCGCTGGTTAAGAATGAAGTTGACCAGCTCAGTCCTTACCGAATCGAGGTCGGCATTTCCGATTTGATTGCGATTCGCATCATAGGCGGCCTTGATTTCCTGTTCAGTCGGAGTCGCGACCTTCGAGTTAATCTCGATCTCAACAAAGTCATTCGCAGTCTTCCCGCGCTTCCTGGCTTCGGCGGCGACGAGCATTGAGTTCACGCGAGCATCAACGGCGCGCTGTCGCGCTTCGTTCATGGCTTTTGCCGGATCGACGTAGTAGTCGCGCAGATATGGATCCGGATTGCGCATGATCGCAGCGCTCACATCGCCCTCGACATCCGACGCCGAAATAGCCGTGCCATCAATGATCGCGACGCTCGGCGACGCTGGATCGGCATTAGGAGTTGGCGAAGGGGCAGCGGTTGGCATCGGCGTCGCCGCTGGTTTCTGGGGGGAGGGCCTCGATGTTGCTCTGCGGCGCGGAGTCTGCGCCGCAATAACGATAAACAAGAGCAGGGCAGCAAATGCTGCGAGAATAAATCTGGGTAAATTCATTAGGGGTATCTTTCTGCCGGGACAGCGGCTTCCTTGTCCGCACCTCTACCAGCTATTTGGAGCACGATAATATTTGAAGACGGGAAGTTCGGCAAAACCCGGTGTGTCTCAGTTTGGCTATGCGCGTCTTTGCGCCTTCGCGTCTTTGCGTGAGATTCACTCCTGGGTACAACATTCTCACGCAAAGGCGCAGAGCCGCAAAGAAAAACCGCAAAGTAAGACACTACTCAGGACCCGGCGGTTGTGTGCGAATTTACAGCCTCTCGTTCTTCATCCTCAGCAGCTTTGCCTAAAAATGATTCATACAACTCGGCATAGCCGCAAGCTGATCAACCAGGACTTGCCAGTTTCCTCACCGTTTCCAGCGTATCGATCTCATCAACATTTTTGTCGGGCCGCAAGCGCACGATGCGCGGAAAGCGCAGCGCATAGCCGCTCTTGTGACGGTTGGATGGCTGGACCCGATCAAAAGTTACTTCCAAAACTATACGCGGCTCGACGACGCGAACCCGGCCGTGCGCGAACTCCTGAATTGTGTGGGCGCGAAACCATTCGGTCATCTCGGAGATCTCGACATCGGTCAAGCCTGAATAAGCCTTGCCGATATTTAAGAGTTCGGGCTCCGCATCGGATCGCCGCACCGCGAAGGTGTAATCGGAAAGAACGTGGCGGCGCTTACCGTGGCCGAGCTCGACAGTGGTGACCACCACATCCAGAGTCGCCAAAGCCTTCTTCAGTTTCAACCACTCGCGTCCGCGCCGTCCCGGCTTATAGGACGAAACGGGATCTTTAATCATCAAGCCTTCGTTACCGCGCGCCCGCGCGGCGTCAAATTCGTCGTCAAGCGCCGAGACATCTCTGAATCGTTTGGCCCGGGACAGTCGGAGCCGCTCGCTATCACTCGTGATACTGATCAGCTCTTCCAGTTTTGCCCGTCGCGTCTGCAGTTCGTCGTTTATCATCACGCGCCCCGTCGCATAAAGCAGATCCCACGCGACGAAGACGACGGGAGTGCTCGCCTGTAATTCTTCGCTCACCACCTTCCGGCCCAGACGTTTTTGCAGATCGCTGAAGGGCAAAATCTCTTCGCCACGCGCCGTGATGATCTCGCCGTCAAGGATGGCATCTGTTGGCAAAGCCGCGAGCGGCACACGCAGTTCGGGAAATCGCATCGACATCTCGTCGAGCGTGCGCGAGTAGATCGCCACTCTTCCATCTTGCACATGCGCCTGCGCGCGAACGCCATCGAACTTGTCTTCGACGAAGAATTCGTCCGGCATGGTGCGGGCAATGTCCGCGAGGTCGGACGCCGGCGTCGCCAGCATAAATTTCAGCGGATGAAACAAACGCATCTCGACAGTGTGCAACGCGCCGGCTCGCGCGCGCACCGCGGCCTCACCGATATCGCCGCGCAGCATGTTGGCCATTGAAACTGATGCCAACGGCTGTTTGAAGGCGCGGGCGAGCGCATCTTCGACCAGGCCTTCGCGCAGACCGATACGAAGATCGCCTGAGAGCAACTTCACCAGATACTTCGCTTCCAATGGTGTCGCTTTCCGAAGCACGGTCGTGAGAAGGTCGGTCTTCGCGTTCTTACCGCGCGTGCTGCTTAATCGCGACAACAACTGGTCGGTGTCGGCGAGTGTGAGAGCCGCTTCATTGCCCGGCTTCGCTTCACTAAAAACCTCAAACGCGACATCCCCCGCATCACCCCAGCGAGCATAGCGAGGGCCCAGACTCGCCGGGTCAACGCCGGTCGCGAGGCAGATCGCCTGGCCCAGAATGCTGCCGCCGACATTGGTGGTGCGCACGTCGCTTTGCGCGAACTGCTGGCCGGCGAAGTAACGCGCCGCGCGCGTCAGGTCTTCATCCGGAAGCTGATCGAAGTAATCGCCGAGCAGCTTTGCCTTTTGCAGTTTTTTAGTGGTGCCGGAAACAGCTTCGGCGGTTTGGGCGAAGCTTTCGAGGGAGTTGGGCGGTAGCGTTGCGGACGACTTCATCGATCAAGACTTCATCAGATGTGCGGGCACTCGTACGGCTTGCGAATCATCCGGCGCGCCGAATATTTCAGGGTGCAAAATCCGGGCGAGGATTTCAACTCCATCAACCACGCGCGGGCCGGGCCGGCTGAAATAGGAAGTCGCATCAGTCGCCCAAACCGCGTTGTCTTTCACGGCGGGCAGATCGTTCCAGCCGGCGGGCAATTTCGCGCCAGGCAGCTGTCGCAAAATATCTTCCTTGTAATAACCGCAGGGAATCAAAACGATTACTTCCGGAGCGTAGGCGCGAATCTCTTCCGCATTGGTCGTCACGCTGCGTTCGCCGGCTTTGCCAAAAGCAGCGTCGCCGCCGGCGATGGCTACTTGTTCGGGGACCCAATGACCGGGAGCAAAGGGCGGCTCCAACCATTCGAGCATCAACGCGCGCGGGCGGTGATCCAAATCCGCGGTCTTGGCTTTGATGCGATCGAGCCGGGCGGTAAGACTGCTGACTAACTGATCCGCTTCGCTTGAGCGAGCGGTAAGCTCGCCGACCATAGAGATGTTTTCAAAGATGTCCTCGATCGTATTTGGCTCGAGCGAGACGACTTTTACGTCAGCTTCAAACATGCGCGCGGCGCGTTCGACGGTCTTGTAACTGACGGCACAAACTTCACAAAGCTCCTGCGTCAGGATCAAGTCCGGATTAAGTGCGCGCAGCCTTGCTTCGTCGAGATCATAGATTGATCCATGACCATCCAGCTGAGATCGCACGGCGTGATCGATCTCTTTGCTTGTCATGGTTTCATGAGAGATGCGACTGGCAGTCAGGCGCGGTTTGTCGACGGCAGCGGCCGGATAGTCGCATTCGTGAGTAATGCCGACCAGCTCGGCGTCCAGCCCGAGCGCGCAGACAATCTCAGTTGTCGAAGGTAACAACGAAACGATTCGCATAAGAGTTTGTGGTAGAAGAGAGTGCGTGAGCTGCAGGAGAGTGTCAAGACGCCGTGCCTACATCGGGAGTAGGTCCAGGGTAGTCGGGCCAAAGACAAGGAAGCGGCAACGAAAGGGTTTCAGTCCGCGGAGCGGACGTCAGCATAAAGCCTGGGGCGTCAGCCCCAGGTTAAGAACAAGAACGAGAAGTGAGCTCGCGAAGCGGGCGATAGCCCTTACGCTTAAGATCGGTTCATGTGATTCAACTGCCACCCGCTCCGCGGGCTTGGTTTACTTTTGCTCACGCAAGCCTGGGGCTAACGCCCCAGGCTTTATGCTGACGTCCGCTCCGCGGACTCGCAGCATCAACGATACCCGCCCGGTCTGTACCTCACGCTTCAGTCCGCGTTACAATCTTTTTGCAGCACAAGAGCGTCTAAAGCTTAAGGCGCGGTCAGCATTATGTATTTATTTATTCTCGATTCACTCGGCAGCACTGAATTGCTGGTCATCCTCGGCGCGGCGCTGATTTTCTTTGGCCCGCGCAAACTTCCGCAACTGAGTCGCCAACTGGGTAAGAGCCTTTCGGAGTTTCGCCGGGCGTCTGACGATTTCAAGCGCACCTGGGAACGTGAAGTGAACCTCGAGAGCTTTGACAACGGTACCGAACCCGACGCGGGCAATTCGATTTTCGACAAGGCCACCGAAAAGATTCGGGCGGCGCGTGAGGCCGCGGCATTGGACTCAGCGGGTGTTTCAGCGACGGCCGAAACCATTGCGCCGACTATCACGCCCGTCGATCCCGCGCTCGTCCAACCGCGAGACCAAAACTTTTCGCCGGAGCCTGCGCCGCCTGAGAATCCGCACGGCAAACATGAATGGCTATAATCCAGATTGAGAGCCGACCTGCTCAAAACCGAGCTTGCAATTAATCAAATCAGATGAAGAGAACGAATCCCGCGAAGAGCTTGGCGGGCAGATGTCTTTTCTCGACCATCTCGACGAGCTGCGCACCCGTTTGATTCGCAGCATGGCGTTCGTTTTGATCGCGGCCTTCGCTTGCTGGTGGGTCTCGGGCTATATCTACCGTTTTTTGGAGCGTCCGGTGCAACATGCGTTGAATGAGGCGCAGCAGCAACGCAAAGTTACTATCGCCGGATTGAACGGAGAGCTTTCGACGGTTCCGCTCAACTCGCTTCACCAGAACGACAAGGTGCGGTTTGTTTTTCCCGAACTGACTAAGCTGGGCCAATCGGACATCCCCGGCGGCGCATCCGTAATGGCGCGCGTCGATAAGGATTCGCAGGGAAATCCCGGGCTCTTCACGGATGAGCCGATATCAGCTGGTAACGACATCATTCCGAAAGATGTGAAGCTGCCAATCGATCTGAACAAGGCTTACGAAAAGCTTCCCGACCCGAATAACAAACTGGTCGTTGACACCACCATCGGAGCCTTTGCCCTTTACGTCAAAGTGTCTCTCTATGCGGCGATTGGTTTGTCCGTGCCATTCTTGCTTTGGCAAATCTGGGCTTTCGTTTCTCCCGGGCTTTATCCGCACGAACGAAAATACGTCACGCCCTTCGTAGGGTTGTCGTCGGTCTTTTTTGTCCTGGGTGTGGCTACGGCGTATTACCTGATCTTTCCGCCGGCGGCAAAGTATCTCCTCGGACTGGGCTCGGATTTTCGGTTATTGCTAAAGGCTGATGATTATTTTGATTTCATCATTCTGCTGATGCTGGGGATGGGTCTGGTCGCGCAGATGCCGGCAATCACCTATGTGCTGGCTCGTATGGGCCTGGTGACGGCGCGTTGGATGCTGAAGGTCTGGCGAGTAGCGGTGATCGTAATCCTGATTGTGGCGGCAGTGCTGTCGCCGACCAACGACGTTCCCAACATGCTGCTGTTCGCGGCCCCGATGTTTGTGCTTTACGCGATTTCGATCATTGTGGCGTGGATTTGCGGGCAGAAGCGGACAACCGGGTAAACAACTATTTTCCATTTGTCATTTGGGCATTTATCATTTGGTCATTCATTTCGAAGTAACAGGCCTTCGTTGGCGAAAACATTCGAGGCCGAGCGCCAATGGCAAATGAGAAATGCCAAATGCCAAATGCCAAATGGAAAATGGTTTGGGCGGATATCTCGCGTGGAAAGGCAACTTTATGGGCTTTTCACCGCATCTTGACTCTGGTCTGACACAACCCTAGAATTCGTTATTCGTCCGTGGTCTCCACGCTGCGACATTCAGACTGAAACGCTGACAAACTTTAGTTTCCCCGGTTTTTTCTTTTAGGAGTAATTCACATGCCAACACGCAGATCGAGCCGACTGGCTGTCGCTCTTCTTGCTCTTAGTTTCGCGGTCCCTTCCAGTTTGGCGCAGAAAACCAAAGAGCAGCAGGATCCAAATGAGAAGCCGCGCAACGTCAAGCCGGAACTAAAAAAAGCGTACAAAGACTGGCTGGACAAAGACGTCACCTACATCATCACCGACGAAGAGCGCAAGGCTTTCAAGAAGCTGGAAACCGACGACGAGCGTGAACGGTTTATCGAAGAGTTCTGGCGGCGACGCGATCCTGATCCGGACACCGACGAAAACGAGTATCGCGAGGAATACTACGAGCGCATCGCTTACGCCAACGAGCATTTTGCGTCGGGCATCCCGGGATGGAAGACCGACCGCGGCCGGATCTGGATCATGTACGGCAAGCCTGACGAGACTGAAACTCACCCGGCGGGCGGCGCTTACAATCGTGAATCCTACGAAGGCGGCGGGTCGACTTCGACTTATCCGTTCGAACGCTGGTTCTATCGTTACTTGCCCGGCGTAGGATCCGGAATTGAAATTGAATTCGTAGATCCGACGGGCAGCGGTGAGTATCGCATCGCGCGCAATCCCGACGAGAAGGATGCCCTGTTGCACGTGCCCGGCGCCGGGTTGACGCTCGCTGAACAAATGGGCCTGGCGGACAAAGGCGATCGCATCGCGAATCTTGGCGGCATCGGCACCCCGAATTACGAGCGCGAGCAGGACAGCCCGTTTTCGCGGCTGCAAATTTTGACCGACCTGCAAAGGCCGCCGCAGATCAGATTCAACGATCTCGCCTCGGCAGTGAACACTCCAGTCATCGAAGACAATCCGCTGAACTTTGATTTGCGCGTCGATTTCTTCCGCCAGACAGATGATCGCGTCATCACTGCTTTCACGATTCAAACCGACAATCAAAACCTGGTATTCAAGGACAGTGGCGGCTTGCAGCAGGCGCAGCTGAATATTTTCGGGAAGATCACCCACGTGTCGGGTCGTCGGGCCGGCATCTTTGAAGATCCCGTGATCACGCGGGCCACGCCTGAGGAATTAGCTGACGCTAAAGGAAGAAAATCGGCTTACCAGAAAGCAGTTGCCCTGGCGCCGGGTCACTACAAAGTCGACGTGATCGTGCGCGATATCGAATCGGGCGCGACGGGTGTGCGGCATTGGGGATTCGATGTGCCGAAGTACGATACGGGCAAGCTTTCAACCTCGACGCTGGTGATCGCGAACAAGCTGGAAGCGCTCGGCGATCAACCGGCCGTCGGGATGTTCACCATCGGAAACGTCAAAGTGATTCCCAACGTGTCCGGCACCTTCCACCGCGGCGCGCCCATCGGCGTTTACATGCAAATCTATAACGCCGGCATCGATCAGACAACGCTGCGTCCCTCCGTGGATGTTGAATACGTGCTGATGAAAGACGGCAAGGAAGTCGGCAAGCAGATGGAAGACTGGCGCGGAAACAGCGACTCGGGACAAAGATTGACGCTCGCCCGTTTGATCGATTCGCGGCAATTGGGTCCCGGCGATTACGCCATGGAAGTGCGCGTGCGTGATCGAGTCAGCGGCCAGTCACTGGTCCAGAAGGACTACGGCAAGTTTACTGTGGTGCCATAACGGCCTGCCTTACCCGGCTCTCGACGTCAAATCGAGAGCCGGTTTTGTTTTAAGTTCGCAGTCTTAGTCTCCTCGATTGTCCATCAACGCAGTAGTGTCCTGATTTCGGTGGCACGCGCAGACTGGCGCGTGATCCACGCTGGCACTATGCATTCATCCTTGAGGAGCTGGACCGTCGTGACTAAACCCATCTTCATTCTCATCTTTGCCGCAGTCGTTTCCGTCGGAACGCCTGTCCTGGCCCAAAAAAAATCAACAGCGCAAGACCCGCAGGATAAACCACGCAAGGTCAGGCAAGAGCCAGATAACGCGTTCAGGAAATGGCTCGAAGACGTGGGGCCAATCATTACCTCGCAGGAAGTCAAAGCCTGGAATCAATTAGACAACAATGCCGAGCGGGAACGTTTCATCGAAGATTTTTGGGATCGGCGCAAGCCGGATCGCGACAGTACCGAGAACGAGTATCGCGAAGCTTATTACGAGCGGATTGCTTACGTGAACGAACACTTCAGTTCAGGCATTCCGGGATACAAGACGGATCGTGGGCGCGTGTACTTGAAATATGGCAAGCCCAACGAGGTTGAATCTCATCCTGCGGGTGGCGCCTATCAGCGCGAGCCCTCTGAGGGGGGCGGATCGACCTCGACGTACCCTTTCGAGCGCTGGTTCTATCGAAACATTCCCGGCCGCACGGGTGCGAATATTGAATTTGTCGATCCCACTGGCACCGGCGAATATCGTCTGGCGCGCAATCCGTTTGAGAAAGATGCGCTGTTAATGGTTCCTGGCGCCGGCCCGACAACTTCTGGCATCAATCAGGCCGATATGGTAGCGGCCGCGAATGGCGTGGGGAATCCGTTTTCTCTGAGTGAACAGGATTCACCATTCAATTGGCAGGAGTTAATGGGAATCATCAACTCACCGCTCCCGGCGCCGAAGTACGATCCGTTCGGCGGAGGACTTACAGACACGCCGAAGATAGAAGACAACCCGCTGGGCTTTGAGACCAGCTTTGGGTTCTTCAAGCTTGATGACAATCGCGTGATTACCACAATTACGGTCCAAGCCGACAATGGAGAGCTTTCGTTCAAGGACAGCGGCGGAGTCCAGGTCGCGGGTTTGAACATAACGGGACGCATCGTCAATGTTGCCGGGCGCCGGGTGAACTTCTTTGAAGATGCTGTCAGCACGACGGCGACGACGGAAGAACTGATTGAAGCCAGGAAGCGGAAATCAGCCTATCAAAAAACGGTCGTGCTGGTTCCCGGTCATTACAAAGCTGACCTAATGGTTCGCGACACGAGAAGCGGAGCAACAGGGATCAGAAATGTCGGCTTCACGGTTCCCAGGTTTGGTTCTGAGTTGGCGGTTTCTTCGATGATCCTTTGTTCAGTTCTGCAACACGTTACCGGCGAAACACAAAGTCGCCAATTTATGATCGGTGATCAGAAAGTAATCCCCAACATCTCGGGCGTTTTTCATCGCGGCTCACCGGTTGGTCTTTATTTGCAAATCTACAACGCCGGCACCGATCAAACGACCTTGCGGCCTGCACTCGAGGTTGAGTATGCATTGCTGAAAGACGGCAGAGAGATTGAAAGACAGGTCGAAGATTGGCGAGCCGTTAAGACTACCGACGAGCGGCTTACGTTGTCGCGGATGATCGATTCGCGCGTCTTAACTCCCGGTGTTTACGCAATCGAACTGCGGGTGCGCGATCGCGTCACCGGACAGACGCTAACGCAGAAAGAGAAATTTATAGTCGTGCCTTAGTCCGAACGACAGCGTCGTTTTCTTGTGGAGTGCATACTGCGCTCCACTACACTCCTCGAAGTTCCAAACGAAGAGCCAATTTCATGCTGGACATGGAAGACGATGACTGGCTCTGTCTTCCCGCAACGTTCATTGCTAGTAAGACAAAGGATACTATTGACACCTGTAGATAGGCGGAATATGATTCGCACACATCCCATTTAGGAGGTATCCGCAGTGAAATCCAAATCCTCGACAAAGAACAGCGTCCTCGTGTTTATTCTAGGCTTGGTGGTCTTTGCGGCCGGCTATTTCACGGCCCCGGTTTCAGCTTGTACTCGCATCAACGCTACTTGCAGTTATCAGGTCACGAATTGGTTCTGTTTGTATGATCCTTGTGGCACTTGCGCCGAGTATGGAATGCCGTGTTGTTATAAGGAAACTGGATACTGTTTGGACAATCCCGGAAAGCAAACATATTCGCAAATCTGCTACGGTCTCTGCGGGTTCTAGCGACGGGTAGTTGCCGTCAGCCGCCCTATTTATTCAGGGTGGGGGTATTTCGTTTTCAAAAGAGAAAGAGGTACGGAAGATGAGAAGGACACGATGGTTCTTAGGCTTGGCTCTCGTAACTTTATTTTTCGCCGGTTTCGTCATGCGAAATATGTTGATTCGGGCCTCGGCTTTGGCCCGTCCAGCATACACACTAAGCTCGCAGGCAACACAATATGATCCTAATGGAACAGGTCATCCCCTGTTTGTGGAAACCATGTATATGTCCAGCAGTGGCAATTGGCACGACGTCAAGCAATACGCGGCAGGAATGAAGGTCGACACTTTCGGCACTGTAGGGGTGGGAGTCTTTGCGAAGCGTGAAGGGGAAAACAAGGTGAACTTTCTTTCGAGTTACGATGCTCCAAGACCTGTGCTACCCAGCGATCTCTTGCAGAAAAACGCCGATCTCCTGCGGACGGAAACCGTACTTGGCTACCCGGCTTTTGTGACGAAAGCCAACAACAACCCTCAAATGGAGTTTTACAAGGCTCCAATCATCGGTGGAGATGATATTAAGCTCGTAGATAAGAGTGAAACATATACTGTCGTCATCGAACCAACCAGCCTTGTGCCTGGCGAGCCGGATGCCTCTCTCCTCAAGACGCCCGCCGACTTGCCGGTAAGTTACGAGAACTTCGATAAAGTTCACGCTAAGTAAATAGAGTAAGAGAGACTGACTTGAACAGTCGCGAGCGGCGCGGGTCGCTCGCGATTTTTCTTGGTGGAGCAGACTAGAGCGCAAGCGTCCTCGCTTGCCATCTTCTTAACGCCAGGCTGCCAACCGAGACGGTTGCGCTCCAGTCTTAATCCCCGCTTTCGGTACTGACGCGATTAACCTTACCTGCCTTTTACCTCGATTAAGATTGATTACCTTTGCAATGATAGACTGAGAGTCTCAAATGCAACCCATGCATCTCACAGGATTATCTCAGGCGGAGCTGTCTGACTTTGTCGCATCACTCGGGGAGCCCGAGTATCGGGCGCGGCAAATTTTTTCGGCCATCCAGGACCGGCGTCTGACATCGTTCGACGCGATGACAGATATTCCCAAAGACCTTCGGGCGACGCTCGTCGAACGAACCGGGCTGTCAACTTTCAAGCTCGAGTCGCGATATGTTTCCATCGATGGGACGCGACGCTATCTTTTCAAGACGCACGATAATTTTCCGGTGGAAACGGTTTTCATTCCTGAAGAGCGCCGCGACACAATTTGTTTCTCGTCCCAGTCAGGGTGCCCGCTGCAATGTACTTTCTGTTTGACGGCGCAGCTCGGCCTGCTAAGGAATCTAACTGCCGGAGAAATAGTCGAGCAGATAATCTTCGTTCTCAACGATGCTTATGGCGAAGGCGTGCAGACACCGCGCGGCACAAACCTCGTCGGCATGGGCGCCGGCGAACCATTTTTGAATTTCGAGAACTTGATGAAGGCGATTCGCATCATAAATGCTCCGGCGGGTCTCCACATATTTCCAAATCGCATCACAATCTCGACGGCGGGCATTGTGCCCCGGATTCGCGAGCTGGCAACCATAACCGACCGGCCACGCCTGGCGATCTCACTGGCAGCGCCGAACGATGAACTGCGTGACGAGCTGATGCCGATTAATAAGAAGTGGCCGATCGAAGAGTTGATGTCAGCCTGTAAGGAATTCGAGAGGTCGCTCAGGCCCGCTGAACGATTCACCTTCGAGTACGTGATGCTGCGTGGCGTGAATGATTCGGACAGTCACGCGCGCCAACTGGCGAGCCTTCTTAATCGTCATCGTCTGCGGGCAAAGATTAATTTGATTCCGCACAATCCGGCCGAGCCGTTGCCTTATCAGCCATCATCGACGGAGCGCGTCGAATCATTTCGCAAAATCCTGGAATCAAAACGCCTCCACGCGTTCGTCCGTCGACCTCGCGGCCGCGATATTCTGGCCGCCTGCGGGCAGTTGGCGGCGCGGAGTGAGATTGGCGAATCTCCAGTTGGGTTGCAAAGAAGCCGATCGATCGTCGCATCGCATGACGTGGCGCACCCGCGGAATGCGAGTTAGAATACGTCTGCTGTCGGCCAGCGAATATAAGTCATGGCGTTACCGCAACAATTTCTACCGACCATCAGTGCCGAGCAATACCTGGAAATCGAACGATTTTCAGAGACTCGTCATGAATTTTTGGATGGTGTGGTTTACGCCATGGCAGGTGAGAGTCCGGACCACAGTACGATTTGTTATAACCTCAGCGGCATCACGCACGCGCAATTAAGCAGCAAACCATGCCGCGGATTCTCTCCGAACATGAAAGTCCGCGCCGGCATCGGCGGTCTATATGCCTATCCTGATTTGATGATCGTATGCGGCGAAGCACAGTTTCACGACGAACAAGGCGATGTGCTGTTAAATCCGACGGTCATCTTCGAAGTTCTCTCACCGTCGACCGAGAAATACGATCGCGGTGAAAAGTTTCGCCGTTATCGGACAGAGATTGAAAGCTTGCAGGATTATGTGCTCGTATCTCAAGATCAGCTCCGCGTTGAGCATCATCATCGCGAAGCGGATGGCGCCTGGAGTCAAAGCGAGGCAATTGGAAAAGACGGCGTGATCGTTCTGAACTCAATCGATTGCACGGTTCCGCTGGCTGAAGTTTATAGAAATACCGAAGCAGCTAAATAGAGAATGTTTGTGAATCAACCATTACAATTATGAAATCAACAGCCAAACTTCTACTTCTCATCGCTTTGTGTGCATTTCCACACAATTTTCTTGCGGCGTCTGCGCCAACACCTGCGCCCGAACCCAACATCGACATCAAGGGCTACTACTCGAGCGACAAGGCGCAACGTGGACGCGTCGTGCGCGCGGCAGTCGTGATGGAAATTCCCGGCGGCTATCACGTTAATGCAAATCGTCCGTTGGGCAAGTATGCGATTCCCACGACGGTCAAGATTGAAGCGCCCAAGGGTGTGATCGTTGGTCCTATCGCTTTTCCCCGCGCGCTCGTCCGGAAACTGAAAGCTGTGAACAACGAATCGCTGGCCGTTTACGAAGGTCGCGCAATCATGCGATTCAATGTCACCGTGCCCGCGAATTACGGCGATGGATGGCTCAATTTGAAAGCGCGTTTGCGCTATCAAAGTTGCAATGACGATGTTTGTTTCCCGCCCAAGAACCAGGACATCGATTTTGGTCTCAACGTAGTCGGCGCGAATGACCGGGTCGGGCGCGCTAATGGCTGGGTGTTCGGCGGAAGATAGCAAGTAGGGCCGACTGGTTGGCTCCCGACCATGTTCCAAGAGTACCAAGTCACGTACGCAGGCTTATGGTGGCGCGTTCTGGCGTACCTGATCGATGGGGTGATCTTCTCCGTCGTGTTTTTTCCGCTGGGCATCCTCGTCGGTGTGGCGCTGGTATCGGGCGGCGCCGACCAGAATTCGCCAATACTGCCGGGGATCAGAATCACGCTTAATGGATTCGAGCTCCTGGTGGGCTGGCTCTATTACGCCTTCCTCGAAAGTTCGCCCTGGCAAGGCACGATTGGAAAGAAACTCGTTGGATTGCGCGTCACGGACTTGAACGGCAATCGGATCAGCTTTGCCAGAGCAACGGGACGATACTTCGGTGGGGTTTTGTCGGCAATGATTTGTTTTGTCGGATTCCTAATGGTCGCGTTCACCGAGAAGAAACAGGGACTGCACGACATCATGGCCGGAACCTTAGTGCTGAGGGGACCGGCGCAACCAGACTATCCATATCCGCCCAATCCACCGGATTTTGGTTATCGCGGCGGCACATTAAACATCGGCTAGCGATGAGCGCGTGAGGCCGTTCTATCGAGTTCCGATGACAGACATTAGCCGGCCTACGCGTCCGTGTTTTTGTTTTTCTCGTCGATAGGAAAAGAAGAGATCGTTTCGATCCATCGTGCAAAACGGAGCAATGTGGATGTGGTCTGAAGAGATACCTGCTTCAATAAGTTGATCGCGGTTCGCCTGGTGCAGATCAATTCGCGCGTGCCCCTCGCGAGTCGCCGTGAAGAGTTTATTAGCCGGTGGAAATCGTTCTTTGAAGACACTGATAACTTCGGTGCCCACTTCGTAGCAGCAGGCATTTGCAGCCGGACCGATTGCGGCGCGCATATCTTCGGCGCGCGCCCGGAATTCACGCTGCAATTTTGCAATGGCGAGTTTCACGATGGACGACGAAGTTCCGCGCCAACCCGCGTGCACCGCGGCAAAAGATCGCGTGACATGATCGCCAATCAATACCGGCACGCAATCGGCCGTCTTAATCGCCAGCAGCACGTTAGGGGTGTCGCTCACGAGAGCGTCGCAGTACTCGTCATCGCCCAGGACGCCGGGCTTCGACTGCGCTTCGGCTGCCGAATGAACCACGCGCACGTCGATTCCGTGCACTTGCCAGCAGCCGGTCAGGAGCCAGTCGTCATCAAAGAGTTTGAGAAAGCGCCGGCGATTCTCATAAATATTTTCCGCATCGTCTTCGTTGAAGCCGGCCAGATTCAAAGCCTGCTCAGGCATGGGGCTGACACCGCCGAGGCGAGTTGAAAATGCATTAGCGAAACCGTCCCGTTCCAGTGGCGCACAAATCAACGCGCGCACGCCGTCGCGTTCGCGCCAGTAAAAGCCGGCACTTTGGAGTTCGTTTTCATCTGTGATCATTTCAATCGGAGTTGACATCATCGAAGTTGGCCGCGTGCGTGAAACTATCGAGCGCACGCCGCGGTTTGCTCAACGCGTCTTCACTGACGCCGAGCGGGCTTACTGTGAATCGCGTGGCGCCGCGGCTGCCCAACATTATGCCGCGCGTTTCGCGGCAAAAGAAGCCGCCCTGAAAGCTCTGCAAACAGGCTGGAGCGGGGGCATCAGCTGGCAGGACGTCGAAGTCGGAGCGAAAGATTCGGGCGCGCCTGTGATTTCATTCCATGGCCGAGCGCGCGAGTTGTATGAACAAACCGGAGCAGCGAGAGCGCATCTTTCGATCGCGCATACCACTGAACATGCGATTGCGGAAGTGATTTTGGAGAGGGATTGAGTAAAATAGTTCACCACAAAGACACGAAGGGCACTAAGACGGTAACTGTAAGCAGTAAGAAGAGGTCAAAGTCCGCAGCCGTACTGTTGTGATCATTCTTTGTGTCCTTTGTGACTTTGTGGTGAGTTTTCTCTCTGAGGCAAGTCGACCTTGCGCCACTAAAACCGCCCGCTGCTGCCAATCGAATACGCGCCCGTGAGAAACGGATTAGTTCGCCGTTCTGCGCCGATTGTAGTCGTTGGCCCATGGCCCGAATAAACTTCCACCTCATCGCCGAGCGGCAGAATCTTGTTGAAGAGCGAATCCATTAATTCCTCAGTCGATCCGCCGGGTAAATCAGTGCGGCCGATCGAGCCGGCGAACAAACAATCGCCGACAAACACTTTTTTCTCGCCTGGTTCAAACAGCACAACATGTCCCGGCGTGTGACCCGGGCAATGGATCACTTTGAAATTCAGTTCGCCAACCTTGTAAATCTGACCGTCGCTCCAATGCTCGTCAGGCTTCGGTGGCGGCTCATAATCAAAGCCATATTCGGCCCACTGTGAGCGTGGAATGCCAATCCAGGCCGGCTGGCTCGGCAACTGATCGTAAATCGGTTCGTCAGCAGGATGGATGATGATGTGCGCGCCGGGCTTTCGTTTCTTTAGTCCCGCCACGCCGCCGATGTGGTCCATGTGCGCGTGGGTGCAGGCGATTGCTTGTAATTCAAACCCATGTTTGTCGATGGCGGCGACGATACTCTCGGAATCGTCACCGGGATCGATACAGATCGCGCGCTTGGTTTTCTCGCAGCCAACGATGCGCGTGTGTTGCTGAAATGCGGTGACAGTGATTTCTTCGATGATCATGGACCAATCTCATCTTCTTCCGGTATTCGCACTAACTCACCAGGCCTAATTGTATCTATGGCGAGAGCAATTCGAGACATGAGTCGCTTGAGAATTCTAATGCGGTTTGAGGGAAGGCCGATTACTGATATTTGTCGTTTGAATAAGTTCTGCTGAAAAGGGAGGTTTTTGTCGGTAGTTATGAGCAATTGAAAACGACCAGCCATCAAATCCAGTAAGTCACCGTTTCTAATCCCTCTCCAACCTAATTCTTGAACAGTCGCAATGGAGAGATGTTTAAGGTGCTTCTGAATGATATCGGGTACACCTTCATCGAGGAGAACTCTCACCTTTGTAGGCCAATCTATTTATAGACACCAGGGGAAACTTAATTATCGCGAGCGCTTGTTCGCGAGATACGGATGGAAAGTTCTCGAGGAATTCATCAAGCGAAACACCGTCCGCCAGGTTATTAGTTAGCGCGTCAACCGGAACTCGTGTGCCGGCGAACACAGGTGTGCCACTCATGATTTCCGGATCGATGTTGATGGGCAGCTCCGCAATAGCTTGTTCTTCAATTACGACGTTCATTTTGTTGTCACCCTCGATATCTTAACACGAGTGTCGTCCACACTCGTTAGGCAATTGAAAACCATTTTCCAGCATCCAAAGAGTATAATTCCTCATCGGAGTTTCCGCATACGAGTTATGCCACTCACTGCTACAGCTGCTTCACTCGCTGAAGTTTTGGACGAGATGACCGCGGAAGGCGCGGCTGAGCTTACTGAGCATCTCGCCGGCAACGCGCTCAAATGCTACGCGTGTGGTCATCGCTGTCTCATCAAAGAAGGCAAGCGCGGCATTTGCAAGGTTCGCTTCAACGAAGGCGGGCATCTGCGCGTGCCGGCGAATTATGTGGCGGCGCTGGCTTGCGATCCGACTGAGAAGAAACCCTTCTTTCATTGCCTGCCGGGATCGGACACGTTGACTTTCGGCATGCTCGGCTGCGACTTGCACTGCGCGTATTGTCAGAACTGGTTGACGTCACAGGCACTGCGCGACGATGCGGCCGTGTCGCCGCCTCAGGTCATGACGGCCGATCGCCTGGTCGCCATGGCAAAGGCGTACGGCGCATCAATGGTCGGGTCGAGTTACAACGAACCGCTAATCACTGCCGAATGGGCGGTCGAAGTATTTAAGAAGGTCCGGCCTGAAGGGTTTCGCACCGCGTTCATTTCAAACGGCAACGCGACTCCGCAAGTGCTCGACTATCTGCGGCCCTGGACGGATTGCTACAAGATCGATTTGAAATCGATGAGCGATCGAAATTACCGGCAGCTTGGCGGCGTAGTCGATAACATCCTGGATACCGTGAAGATGGTCCATGAGCGCGGCTTCTGGGAAGAGATCGTGACGCTCGTCATTCCCGGCTTCAACGATTCGGAAGATGAACTAAAACGCGCGGCAGACTTCATCGCTTCAGTTTCGCCGGACATCCCGTGGCACGTCACCGCATTTCATCAGGACTATCACATGCAGGACAACGCGAACACGACCGCTGAGCAATTGGTGCGTGCCTGCGAGATTGGTCGCGATGCAGGGTTGCGTTACGTGTATGCAGGAAATTTGCCGGGGCGGGTCGGGCGTTGGGAAAACACCTATTGTCCCAACTGCGATGAATTGTTAGTTGAGCGTTACGGTTATCTGATCCGTCAGATGAAGGTCACCAGCGACGGTCAATGTCCGTCGTGCTCAACGCGAATTCCCGGTGTTTGGTCTTAAGAGGAGTAACGCAGATAAAAACGAAGGGCAGCGATCGTGAAATCGCCGCCCTTCTGAGTTGGAGACTTACTTCTTTTCCGCTGGCGCTGCCGGCGTTCCCTGATGAAGCAGCGCTTGCCACTTGCCGTTTCGATTCGCCCAAATCGTCGAATGATATTCTGTGGGCAACCCGGGAAGCTTCACTGTATAAGTTACGATCGATGCGTCGTCATCGAGCTTCAACGTCCTCCAATCGCCCAACTCAGTCTTCGAAAAATTCATTCCGCTTACGCTCTTTACTGAGCCGGCCTTGTCATAAACACCGTCAGCCTCGATCTCCATTGAATCGCTGGCGAGATAGGAAGCGAACGCATCATAGTTCCCGCTCTTGAGCGCATCCCACACCATCTTTTCGTTCGCCGTCACATCTGATCCGGCGTCAGCAGGTTTGGCCATCGGACTTGTCGAGCTTTTTGCTGATTTTCCCGGGGTTGGTTGAGCCATCGGCTTCCCCGCCAATGTTTCCTGATAAAAAACCGTGATCCATTCGCCGTTGCGGTTTACATATACGGACGCTTCGCGATATGGACCCGGCGGGGCCGGCTGTCCCTTGAAGTTGGCTTTGACGGTCACGCTATAGGTGATGATCACGGCGTCCTTATCGATCGGCAACATCTTCCAATCGGTATACGTGATATCGGAAAGATCAAAGTCCTTCACGCCCTCGACGCTCTTCGCCTTGTCATGAACGCCATCATCGAGGACTTCGATGTAATCGCCGGCTAACATCTTTGCGAATCCATCCCAGTCTTTCTTCTTGATCATATCCCAAGAAGCTTTTTCCTTGGCGATAATGTCAGCCTCAGAAACAGTGGCAACTGCTTTTGTGTCTGCCGGTTTTTTGCGTTATTCGCATTAGCAGGCATGTCCTTGTTGCCAGAGGGCTGCGTCGCACAGGCAGCCGCCAGGATTAACAAAGACACGAGGGCAAGAATCTTCTTCATAAGCGCTCCTTCATTTAACTAATTTGTTCAGTGCTTCTATGCCAAAAACCCCATAGCGTCAAGAAAAAGAGTGCGCCGCGCGCCATCATTCAGAGAATGTTACCGCGGAGTCGGTTTCCTTTGCGGAGTCCCGAGCTTTGCCGGCGTCGGCCTCGCAGTCGGTGATGCTTTGGCCGCGGGCGATGATTTAGGCGACGGCGACGGTTTAGGCGACGCGGATGGTTTCGGTGTCGCCGATGGCGATGCAGTTGGGCCTGGATTTCTAACCGGCACCGTTGCCGAGGCTACGAGTTGCCATTGCCCATTGCGGCGCGCAAACGTGTCGACTGATCGGAAATCGCCGCTCACATCCTGTGTTTTCCCGTCAGGCGTTTTGTACTTCCCGCCCTTCACAGTAGTGCGCAGGCGAACGACGGCGGAATCACTATCGAGCACGGTGACCGTTAGATCCGATAGCTCCCATGAGTCCGCTGACAACGCGCCGGCCTCGATATCTTTCATGTCCTGGTCCTTGCTGCCGGTACTGCCATCCGGATAGACGAGCAGGATGTCGTCTGCTTCGACCTTGCGAACTGCGGCCACGTCGCGCTCTTTCAGGACGCGCGTCCAGTCGTTTTCAATTCGCGTCAGCTCTGCTTCGATTGCCGCTTTGTCCGGCGTAGGCTCCACGCTTGGCGCCGCGACGGCGTTCGTGTTGCTGTTAGAATTCTGCGGACTTGCACAACCAGAATAGAAGGCTGTGACTGCTCCGATCAGAATAGAAAGAAGTGTGATACCGAAATGTTTCCTCATTAGGCTTACTCCCTGGTCCAGTTAGTTTGCAGTGTCGTGTTATCGCACTGCGCTCGATTGCTTCTATTCCAAATTCGCGACTGAGTCAATGACTTTGACTCCTCACTGGCATCGGCAGGAGCCACGGGCGAAAGAGTATTGACTTGCAGTAGGGCATGTCTTATTGTCTGTTCGCAAACGCGGCGATCTGGAACCAGCGAGCCGCTTTCACCCTTCCGCCGCGTAAATCTTTGCGCGGCCCGAATCGCAGGAGGAATCAGATGTTTTGTGTTTCCCTCAGACGCTTTCCAGGCCGAGTCATCAAGTCGTGTCTTATCGTTGTTTGTGCCGTCGCGTTCCTATCTGTTTCGGCGAGCTCATTTGCCCAAAAACCGGTGGCGGACAATAGTCCGCAGTTTAGCGACTTTAGGGGTGTGCATATCGGTATGCCCACCGAAGAAGTCCGGAAGAAATTAGGCAACCCGCGCGACAAAGGTGACGAGCAGGACTTCTATGTTTTCAACGACACCCAGGCGGTCCAGATCTTCTATGACAAGGCGAAGACCGTAAACGCAATCTCGATCGATTTCATGAGCGGTGCTAATCAAATTCCCGATCCTAAGAACGTGGTCGGTGAACTAGAGGTCAAGACTGACGGGTCCGCATACAAATTGGTGCGCTATCCGAAAGCGGGTTACTGGGTCTCGTACAGCCGGACGGCCGGAAAAGATCCCACCACCACGATCACGATGCAAAAAATAGACCGCTAAATCGCGAGCCCAGCTATTTATGAAAAGGCCGGTCGAGTCATTCGTCCGGCCTTTTGCTTTTAAGATCCACACTATTCGGCGTCCGCGCTGGACATCTACGTGATGCCATGTTGAAGTGTTGAGTTCGAGATCAGGAGGAATTGTTTGCCAGTATGCTTCGCGCAGGATTCGTAGGCTTACCAAACACCGGCAAGACGACGCTCTTCAACGCTGTCACTTCGCAGACCACGGCGGTGACCGCCAACTATGCTTTCTCGACCAGCAAGCCCAACGTCGGCGTGGTGGCCGTTCCGGATGAGAGACTCGCGCCGCTCGCAAAATTGGTCAAGACCGAAAAACTCGTTTCGGCGACGGTTGAATTTGTCGACATCGCCGGCCTCGTCCGTGGATCGTCACAGGGCGAAGGCATCGGCAATCAATTCCTGCACGCGATTCGCGAAACCGACACGATGATCCACGTCGTGCGCTGCTTTGAAAACGAATCGGTGCCGCACGTCGAAGAGACGCTCAATCCACGGCGAGACATCGAAACGATTCAGATCGAATTAGCGCTGGCCGACCTGGCGACCGTTGAGCGCCGGCGAGAGCGCGTGCAGAAAACTGCCAAGGGCGGCGATAAAGCCGCGCGCGCAGAGTTAGCAGTTCTGGATAAACTCCAGCCGGCCCTGGAAGAGTTCAAGCCGGCGCGCAGCGTCGCTTTGAACGAAGAAGAAGCGACCATTGCGCGAAACTATTTTTTGCTGACGATGAAGCCGACAATCTATGCGGCCAACGTTAACGAGGCGGCGCTCGCCGACCCGGAAGCAAATGAACATGTGAAATCGACGCGCGCGGTGGCCACCGAAGAAGGTGCGGAGTGTGTAGTCATCTGCGCGCAACTCGAGGCCGACCTGGTCGACCTTTCCCTCGCCGAGCGGATCGAATATCTCGAATCGCTCGGCGTGAAAAGCAGCGGTGTCGATCAATTGATCAAGAGCGCGTATCGGGTTCTCGGCTTGATGTCGTTCTTAACTGCCGGCGAAAAGGAAGCCCGCGCCTGGACGATTCCACAGAACTCGCGTGCACAAGACGCCGCCGGAGCGATTCATTCGGACATCGCGCGCGGTTTCATTCGGGCTGAGATTGTCGGCTATGAAGACTTGATGCGCGCGGGATCTTATGCAACAGCCCGTGAACAGGGATTGCTTAGGCTCGAAGGCAAAGACTACATCATGCAGGAAGGCGATATTGTTAATTTCAGATTTAACGTGTGAGAGAATCCGTCCGCGATGAAGGTGCGCGCGACGTTCCTGAGCCAGGCAGGCGTCGATTATGTTGAGATAGCTGCGTAAGAATGTTCATCGCAGCACCGCCCGTATTCCAACGATAATCAAATAGATAATCGCCACCACGATCGCGATCTTGATCAGCGCAATTGCTAATCCGACCAGTACGCCGATAATGCCGAGCGCCACGCCCGCGGCCGCCAACACCAAAGGCACGCCCACTGCCAGCACAAACAGCACCAATAAAACGATTCCAACTACCCTGAGAATGTCGCCTGCTTCTTTCATTTTCCGTGTCTCCGAAACCTTCGCCCTTTCAACGTCGTCCGGCTCAATATACGAAAGGCTCACGAAGATCGTTCCGTGAACCTTTCGTGGCCCGCACATCTTGCGCGTGTTTCACGGGCGGGACGCCCGTGCCACTCTAATCAGAAAAAAAAGCAGGCCGCCCGAAGACGGCCTGAAAGGAGCTTTGATGATTGTGATTGATGTGCTTACGGAGTGATTTGGATTACTCCCACTCGTTTTCCGGAGGGCGCAATCACGTTTACCGTCGGGCCGACCAAAGGTTCAGTCGTCAGCAATAGTCCGAAATCCGCGAATTCGGTTTCGGATTCTATTTTCGCCTCGTTGCGGCCCGCGACATTTACAATCTGGCCCAGCTTCTGGAATTGATGATCCGCCGAGACGGCCCAGAGCACGAACGCTAGTCCTTTCGGAGCCTCACGCAAGTCATGAAAATGCATCATGATTTCAGTCGAATTGCCGTGTTTCTTTGGCTCGATAAAGATGTTTGCGCGCGCGCCTTCCATTGCGCCGCTGAAGTCTATTTTCAGCTTGGTGCTTTCATCTTTCTTGAAGTTTGGGATGCCGAGCATCGGAACGGCATAGTCTGCGAGCACAGTTGCGGTCGTAGCCGGTAGAGCTACCGTTGCGGTGGTTGTCGGTACTTCAGCTACCGTTGTCGTCGTTGTCGGTAGAGCTACCGTTGCGGTGGTTGTCGGCACAGCTACCGTCGTGGTCGTCGTCGGTACAGCTTCAGTCGTGGTCGTTGTTGGTACAGCTACCGTTGTTGTCGTTGTCGGTACCGCGACTTCCGCAACTTGTTCACCAACTGCCGCTGGTGAGCCTATCGGGATTACTGTCAGGCCGGCTGGTACCGCGCTGCGGAAAAAAATCTTGGTGTTTGGATCGTACGCCGTCAAACTTGCCTCAGGCGAAGCGACCAACATAAAGCGCGAAAGGGGCGTGGTGGTAGTAAACGTTCCCACACCTTTTGCAACTTCGACTGGGCCAAGCATTGTGACTGCGCCAGTCGAATCGACTGCGTAGAGATTTAGCGACGCGAGATCGGCGGGCAACTTATCAAGATTAAGTTTGATCGTGGTGCCACTATCATCGCGCAAGATAGTCGCGCGACCAGTCGCGCCGGTAATGTTGACTGGATTCAGAGTAACGACAGTTTCTTTGCCGACGGGGTATTCAACGATTGTGTATGTGCCATCGGGGTTTTGGACGGTTTGAACTTTCGTAACGGTTGTTGTCTGGACCTGGCTGGCCGCCACAACAGCAAGGGAGAATAAAAGGAGCGCCGCTCCCATAAGCGTGACCACACTTTTTCTCATAAACATTCCTCCTTCTAAAACCATGGTTTTGTTGTGTCGGGATTTTGAGGCTTTGTCCGCGGAGGTTAGTGGCAAGGAGCGTGCCGACTGGAAATAGAGTTAACCATTGACATCGCGCATGGAAATCGACGCCCGCGGAGCAAAGAAGTACATCAGCTTGTATCGGTTCCGTGCGGAAGGAGTTCAGTGCTTCACGCGGTAATTAGATCGATCCACGAATCCGCACGAAACGTTTTTTCGCGCCGCGTTCGTGTGATTTCGTGGATCGCTCTGGATGATAGGAAAGAGAACACAAAACCAATTCAGGCCACCAACCGGTGATTTAACCATTTTCACAAACGTCGGCCCTCTGCTGAGGCTTCGATCAGTTTATCGAGTCGCTTCAGTCTTGTCTCTTCCTGCTTCGCGCTCACGATAAACCAGTTCATCATCTTTCGATACGACGGCGGCTGCGCTTGAAAGAATTTCCAGGCGGCCTTGTTTCGTTTGAGCTTCCGCGCGTACCTCTCTTCGAGTTCGGGGCTGCGCTGTTCGTAAGCATAGATTCCGGATCGATTTTCTTTTCGCAGCCCGTAGGCTTTCAATCCGGCCGGCTGCATTCGTTTCTCTTTAATAAGTTTCTCGGCGTTGCGAATATTGACGGTGCTCCAGACGCTGCTGGTCTTGCGCGGCGTGAATCGGATTACGTAACTGTCTTCATCGATGCGCTTGCGAATGCCGTCAATCCACCCGAAGCAGAGAGCTTCATCGACAGACTCGGGCCAGGTAATGCTCGGCTTGCCGGAACCCTTTTTGTAGAAGCCGACCCAAAGCTCTTTTGATTTGGCATGATTGGCCGCCAGCCATTTGCGGAAGGCGGAAGGGGTTTTGAAGAATTTGGGATTCAAAGGGGTTTCGCTCCGGAGGAGCGAGATGTTTATAGCAAAGGTTACGGCTAAATAAATTCTCGCTCCTTTTAGGAGCGAAATGTTTGCATGAGGTTCCACATTGCGCTCCTAAAGGGAGCTTGAGGTTAAGAAACAGAAACTCCGGCTATAAACATTTCACCCCTAACGGGGTGAAGCAGGATTCACTCCGTTGGGAGCGACATGTTCGTGAATCCAAATCAGTATGTATGTAACCCCACAATCGCCTTCAACACATCACTACTCTGCGGCAGGATGGCGTCTTCAAGTTGCGGCGCGTAACCCACAAAAGTGTCGAGCGCGCCGACGCGTTGCACGGGAGCATCGAGGTGTTCGAAGAGTTCGCTGGAAATGCGGGCCGCGATCTCTGCGCCATAACCCCAGGAGACTGAATCTTCGTGCGCCACGATCACGCGAGAGGTTTTCCTGACTGACTCAGCGATTGCATTCCAGTCGTAAGGATTCAGCGTGCGCAGATCGATGATCTCGACGCTGATGCCCTGCTTCTCAGCTTCTTTGGCGGCCACTACCGAGCGTTGGACCAACGCGCCATAGGTAATGATTGAGATATCAGTTCCTTCGCGAACGGTCTTTGCCTTGCCGAACGGAATCATGAAGTCGTCGCCGGGATATGGCGACTTGTTGTAAGCCTGCCGGTAGAGATGTTTGTGCTCGAGAAACAGAACCGGATCGTCGCAGCGAATTGACGTGCGCAGCAATCCATTCGCGTCCAGCGCGTTCGATGGATAGACAACCCGAAGTCCGGGAATCTGCGTGAATAACGAGACGCCGGATTGCGAGTGATAGATCGCACCGCCTTTTAGATAGCCGCCAACGGGCACACGCATCACCACGGGTGCTGAGAACTCATTGCCCGATCGCCAGCGCATCAAGGCCAGTTCATTTCGGATTTGATGAAAGGCCGGCCAAATGTAATCGAAAAACTGAATCTCGACGACAGGTTTCAACCCGCGAGTGGCGAGACCAATTGCGCGGCCGACGATGTTCGCTTCCGCGAGCGGCGAGTTGTAAACGCGCGCGCTGCCAAACTCGCGCTGCAAATTCGCCGTGACTTTAAAGACGCCGCCCTTGCCTTTTACTTCGGGCAGTGATTGTTCGCGTGAGCAATCCGCTACATCCTCGCCAAAGACGACGATACGCGGATCGCGCTTCAGTTCCGTGTGCAGGCAGCGATTGATGAGATCGACCATCGTGCCCGCTTTGTCGCCCAGCGTGGGGTTGTCTTCGGTATCGAACTCTTTTGAAGTTGGATCGACTGTCGGCGAATAGATAAAGTCGAGGGCGGTTTCTGCCGCAGGCTGTGGACTGGCGAGCGCCGCATCGGCAGCTTCATTTATCTCGCGGTCGATTTCATCTTTCAGTGCTTGCAGCTCATCCTGGCTCGCAACGCCTTCCTGGACCAGCAACGCGCCGAATCGCTTGATGGGGTCGTGTTCGGAATCGGCGACACGTTCCGCCTCGCAGCGATAGCCCTTTTCGTCATCCGAAAGCGAATGCGAATAGGGTCTAATCACTTTCGCATGAACGAACGAAGGTCCCCGATTTTTGCGACAGTTATCGACCGCGCGACGCATCACCGCCAGTGACTCGATCGGATCGGTGCCGTCACATCGTTGACGATAAAGATTGGGGAAACCGGAAATGAGCTTCGACACGTCGCCGCCGGCAGTTTGCACTTCGACAGGAACGCTGATCGCGTAGCCGTTGTCTTCGAGCAGGAACACAACCGGCAGCCGCAGATTGCACGCGGTGTTCAATGCTTCCCAAAACTCGCCTTCGCTGGTGGTCCCGTCGCCGAGCGAAACGTAAACAACCTCGTCCTGATGAAAATTCTTAATACGTTTTTTGAGTTCTTTGATGAGCTTGAGACGATAAGTCGCCTCCGCACAGCCGACCGCCTGCAAAAGCTGCGTGCCGGTTGGCGATGATTGCGAAACGATATTGAGTTTTTTGTGTCCCCAGTGCGAGGGCATCTGGCGGCCGTGCGAGCTCGGATCGGCTTCCGCGCCGACACCCTCCAGCAGCATCTCGAGCGGCGTCATGCCGAGCTGCAGGCACAGCGCGCGATCGCGATAGTACGGATAGAACCAATCGTAACCGGGCTTCAGACACATTCCGGCCGCGACCAGGATTGCTTCATGACCAGCGCCGCTAATCTGAAAGAAGATGCGGTTCTGGTTCTTCATTTGAATTTCTTTGTCGTCAAGCCGCCGCGACAGATACATAGTCCGAAACATCTTCAGCATCTCTTCGCGGCTGAGCTTTGGCAGTTCACGCGGGCGTTGTTTTGCCGGTCTTGCCGGTTTTCGTGCGGGAGGAGAAGCTGGTCTGATGACGGTAATTGGTGAGGGCTTGGGCTCAGCCCTGGCAATGGACTTTGCGGTGAAGGTTTTTTCCGGGAGTTCACCCTCGGATTTTTTTACAAGTCTGAGAACCTTGGTATCGCTCATGATATTCCTCGCTGCATCGCAGCGACATGTTTATAGATAACAAGCAAAGATGACAATCAAGCTCCGTCAGGAGCGAAATGTTATTTCGCCCATAAATGGGCTGGGAAACAGAACGGGCTTATGAACCTATAAACATTTCGTGCCTACGGCACTTTAAGAATCGGATCCCAAAATTTGTCGATATTCTTCAGCCATGCCGGGATGGCCATGCGCCGTCGCGACTTCCATCCCGCGCTGATAAGTTTCGCGCGCCTTCTCGCCCTGCTGCGCCCGTTCGTACGCGCGTGCCAGCATGCCGTAAGCGTTTCCTTCATCGTCGGCCGCAGCGAGATACCGCTCGAGCGTGTCGATCATTTTCGCGTCGTCGCCGGCCTTTTCATATTCTTTCGCCAGGCCGAACATGATCATCGTATTCGCGGGATCGCCGGCGAGCATTTGTTCAAAGATTTCTATACGGGATTGACTCATTGGTTCATTTGCTCGTTGATTCATTAACCCGGGAATCCAATGGATCAATGAACCAATGGATCAATGAATCAATTCTTCGATTAATCAATTCTTAATGATCAATTTCGCAATGGTCTGCAACTGCATATTCGAAGTGCCTTCATAGATCGCGCCGATCTTTGAATCACGCCAAAACTTCTCGACCGGATAATCCTTGACGTAGCCATAACCGCCATACATCTCGATTGCTTTCGAAGTGATTCGTTCCGCGGCGCGCGATGAATAGAGCTTGGCCATGGCGGCTTCTTTCACGAAATTTTGTTTCGCATCTTTCATCCGCGCGGCGTTGTAAACCATCAGTCGCGCAGCTTCCAAATCCGTCGCCATTTCGGCAAGTTGAAACTGCAGACCCTGGAACTCGTTGATGCTCTTGCCGAATTGCTTTCGCTCGGTCGTGTAAGCGATGGCGCTCTCCAAAGCGCCGCGTGCGATGCCGATCATCTGGGCGCCAATGCCGATGCGGCCCTCGTTCAGGGTTTCGATCGAAGTCTTGTAGCCTTTGCCGACTTCACCCAGGACGTTTTCCTTCGGCACCTTGCAGTCTTCCAGAATTAATTCAGTCGTTGACGACGCGCGAATGCCGAGCTTGTTTTCTTTCTTGCCGACTGTGAATCCTTCGAAGTTCTTTTCGACAATGAATGCCGTGATGCCGCGATAGCCCGCTTCAGGATTTGCGTTCGCGAACAGCACAAAGATTTCCGCTTCCTTGCCGTTGGTGATCCAAAGCTTGCGGCCATTCAAGACGAAGTGATCGCCACGGTCGACGGCGCGCGTCTGCAGCGCGAAAGCATCAGAGCCGGATCCCGCTTCACTCAAGGCGTAGGCGCCGACTTTCTCGGTCGCCAACTGTGTCAGGTATTTCTTTTTCTGATCCGGGTTGCCCCAGCGAATCAGCGCGTTATTGACCAGCGTGTTCTGCACGTCGACGAACACTCCCAACGACGCATCGACGCGCGAAAGTTCTTCGACCGCCAGGATGGCCTGAAAAAATGTTCCGCCCGCGCCGTTATATTCTTCGGGGGTTTCGATGCCCATCAGGCCCAGCTCGAAACACTGCTTCGTCAGCGCCGGATCGAGACGGCCCTGCTCATCCATCTCTTCGACCCGCTTGCGAATTTCACCTTCCGCGAACTCGCGGACGCTGTCGCGAAACATCTGTTCGTCTTCCGAAAGCGTCGTCAACGGACGCGCTGCTGATTCTTCAATTGCTACTTGAGGTTGACTCATACTTTGCCGAACCGCGGAAAGAATTATTTGATCGATTTTGAATCGACATCATAATAAACGGGAAGAGCAAAAGGCAAAAACGGATGTTTAGATTTCAACCTGGTTTGGAGACTGGAGCGCAACCCCGACGCATCGGGGTTGCTGCTCTGGGTTACCATGCAAGCGAGGACCCTTGCGCTCCAGTCGCTACATTCGCCTGTCGGATTTAGCCGACTGTATAACTGATTGGAATGCGCAATCGAAATCGCCGATTTGGCGGGCACGACCATTGCTCTTGAGTTAACGCACACAAGACATCATGACAACGACTGGCGCGACAAACAGAAAACGATTTACGCCGTTTGGAATTATTTTCACGCTTGGCGGGGTCGTGCTTTTTGCTTACTTCGTCAGGCAGGCTGGTGTTAGCCAAATCGCTGAGGGAATCAGACGCCTGGGCGCCGGCTTTGTTCTCATCCTGTTGATTTCCGCAGTTCGGCACGTCGTGAGATCCATCGCCTGGATGATGTGTGTTGAAGCGCCGCACCGTTTGCGATTCCGGGATGCGTTGCGCGCCCGGCTCATGGGCGACGCCATTGGAAACATTCTGCCGCTCGGCAACTTCATAGTTTCTGAGCCTGCCAAGCCCGCGCTTATTCGCGATCGCATTCCTTTGATGGCCGGATTTTCAGCGATGGTCATCGAAAACATTTTTTACAGTTTGTCAGTGGTCACATTTGTTCTCTCGGGAATGCTGGCGCTGCTGCTCAGCTTTACCTTGCCGAAGGGTTTGCGCCTGGCGAGTCTAATCACCGTCGCCGTCATCGCGGTAATGATTGCGCTCGGCGTGGTGCTGGTTCGAAAGCAAGTGAAATTCATCAGTGGCGCGACAAGCTGGCTTCATCGCCGCGGGCTAAATCAGAAATGGATTGAGAAAAGCCGCGTAGTTGAGGATCGCGTCTATGGTTTCTACCGAAGGAACGGTTCGCGATTTCTGCCAATCCTTTTGTTGGAAGCGTGCTTCCATCTCGCGGGTGTGATTGAGATTTACGTAACGCTCTATTTCATAAGTCCGCTGCAGCCTCCGACACTTTTCACGGCATTCATTCTCGAGTCAGTCAATCGAGTAATCACCATGGCATTCAAATTTGTTCCCTTGCGCATGGGTGTTGACGAAGCCGGCACTGGTCGAGTGTCAAGAATCCTGCAGTTCACCGAGGCGGCGGGCGTGACACTCGCGATCATCCGCAAAGCGCGCGACGTTTTCTGGGCCTGCGTGGGCGTGCTTTTGCTACTGCATCGCGGGTTGAGTTTGCGCGCGGTGGCGCGCGATGCTGAAAAGGCGCTTACCGAAGACGCGACCTCCGCCAACGTTAGAAATGAACAATCTGTTTAGAGGCGGGCTACGGCCC
>DNNE01000049.1:77745-84394 GCA_003487805.1 Blastocatellia bacterium
GGGGGTAGCCCGCCTCTAAACGATTGGTGTGCTTTCGATCTACACTATCGCGAACTCTTAATCCGGCGATCAACTGATGAAAATCATGAGACGTTTTTCAATCACCATTTTCCTTCTTCTAATTGCTCTGCTGTTTGTAGATGGCAGTCATCAAGCGGCACCGCCGCGCGCGCACGTGGTCATTCTTAGCACGACCGATATGCACGGCCGCGTCTTTCCGATCGATTACTACACGAACAAATATGACAACGTCGGCATCGCTAAAGTGGCGACGCTCGTAAAAGAAGCTCGCAAGCGTGACGCCGATTTAATGCTCGTTGATTCGGGAGACACGATTCAGGGAACGCCGCTCGAATATCTTCATAATAAACGAAATAACACGCCGCCCGATCCGATGATGCTGGCGATGAATGCGCTGCATTACGATTCAATGACTGTGGGCAATCATGAATACAACTTCGGTTTGAAAGTTTTGGAAAAAGCGCGCAGCGAAGCCCAGTTTCCGTGGCTGTCGGCTAATACGTACGACACCGGCAAGGGAACTACTCACTACCAACCCTACATAGTCAAAGAGGTTCAGGGGGTGCGCATCGGGGTGCTGGGATTGACGACGCCGGGCATTCCGAACTGGGAGAACAAACCGAATTATGAAGGGTTGGAGTTGCACGAAACCGTCAGCGAAGCAAAGAAGTGGGTGCCGATCCTGCGCGAAAAGGAAAAGGCCGATGTCGTCGTGATTGCAATGCACATGGGCATTGAAGAAGACCTGCGCACCGGACAACCCAGTCCTTCAAACGTGCCGAATGAGAATGCTGCGATTGCGATTGCGCGGCAGGTTTCCGGGGTTGACGTGATCCTGATGGGGCACACCCACAGCGAAGTTGGCGCGCTGTTTGTGAGCGGCGTCCTGCTCACTCAAGCCAATCGCTGGGCCAGTCACGTGGCGCGTGTCGATCTCTATCTCGAAAAGAACGACAGCGGCCGCTGGCAAGTGGTCATGAAGTCTGCGCGCACAATTCCGGTCACTGAGAAAACTGAAATCGATCCTGAGATTGCCAGGCTGGGCGAGCCTTATGACAAAGAGACGCAAGCGTGGCTGAGCCGCGCGATTGGCGAATCTTCCGAAGAGTTGACGGCGCAGCAATGCCGCTTTCATGACAGCGCGATCATCGATTTGATTCAGCAAGTGCAACTTGAAGCGGGCAACGCTGACGTGTCAATGGCGGCCTGCTTCAACGAACGGGCGCACATTCCCAAAGGCCAGGTCACCGTGCGCGACATCGCCGGACTTTACGAATACGAAAATACTCTGGTGACTGTGGAATTGACTGGACAGCAATTGAAAGACGCGCTCGAACACTCGGCGCGTTACTTCAAGGAGTATCAGCCCGGCAAGAGCCTGAATGAATTGGTTGATTCGCGCATTCCCAGCTTCAATTTTGACGTGGCGCAGGGAGTCTCTTACGACATCGATCTCACCAAACCAGCGGGTCAGCGAATTCAGAAACTCAAATTCAAAGGCCAACCTTTATCGCCGGCACAAAAGCTGCGCGTCGTGACGAACAACTATCGTGTGAATGGCGGTGGCGGCTTCACGATGTATAAAGACGCGCCGGTCATCTATCGCTCGAGTGCAGAAGTGCGCGAGTTGATTATCGATTGGGTTGAAAAGCACAAGACAGTGCCCACTAAGGCGGATGACAACTGGCGGATTGTGGGAGCGCAGTAAGCTGGAAAATATTGCTAAGGATGTGTCGGCAGCGAAGAATCAGCCAGTATGGTTGGCATTCTTGTCTGATTTCGAGCGTGCCATTCGGGCCTTAACGATAATCGAAGTATAGGCTACGGCATGCTCAATACCATTAAGGCCGTTGGCAAGGCTCATTAAATGCTTGCCAATCAGTTGTTCATCAAAATCGGATTTAATAGCGTCGGCCGTCAATTGGTCAATATTAGCAATGGGCTTTTCAGCATGCTTAAGTGAATCGCCCCGATCAATCAGATTACGTTGTTCCGGATATTTACTTCGCTGTACTTCCTGTTGAGCGGGACTGGCCTTTGAAGATAAACCTTTTGAACCTAGAGCACACGGGAGGGGCATGTTTCCCTCCGGCAGCGCATTTGGTATTTCTCGTCGTTTCGCAAAGACAGACTGACCAAACTCTAACCTTAGCCATTGCCATACGGCATCCTCTTTCTTACGACTTTCCAGTGGCGGCCCTAGTTCTTTCGCCTTAGCAAGTCCGGCAAGAGCAAGGCTGGTGTTAATTCGTCCTACACCGTCCAACTGTGTCTTGGGTGGATGCCAAACAAATAAATCAGGATAGACAAAAGTCTCAACATTCTCTTTTCTGCTGAGGCGAGCCATTCTCGAAGCTTCGAACACCAAATACTCTTCATCTAGAACTGGGCCTCGAGGAGGTTCATTTGAAACTGCACCTAGAATAGCCCCCGCCATCGTGGCGATAGAGTCCGTGTCACTGCCCAGCAAATTCGCAGCCTTAACCATTGCTGTCGCTGGAAAATCATCACGATGTATCCAGCTTAACGCGGCGGCGATGATGGCAGTCTTTGTTCCGGATCCTCTCTCCTTGTCAGTTAGTCCACCTAACGCCTCAACAAGCCGACAATATGAAGCGTCCGACCGTTCAGCCGTAAATTGGATGGCGAGTTCGATGTCTGCCTGACACTCATCTCTCACTTCTGTTATTGCAGTCTCTATAGATCTACCTACTCGCTCTTGCCAGACCGAAAGCCAGATCGTACCCAGATCAGGATCTTCTCGCATCAAAGGTAGGAGACTAGGAAAGAAATTGATGGCATCCATCCAAGCATCGGGACCCGCCACCCTTCCTTCTTCCAATGTTGTTGCTAAACACAGCGCATGAAAGACGGCACCCAGAATGCCCCGGAGGTGTCCATGGGTGCAGACAGCATTTCGAATCACGTCCAATAAATAGCTCTGCGGTTTTGATCTACTAGGAGCAGCCCAAACATGCGGCTGAATTCTCATTGCCGCTCCATTGCCTCCGCAATCGACATAACGAACTCTTGACTTGTCGAAAAAATTGCCGAACCAAGCAACATCGGAGCTCTTAAGGGAAGCAGCTGCCAACTTTGTTCCCCTGCCTGCACCAAGCGCGTACGATAGCCAAACGGCCAGTTCGACTTTCGAAAACGCCTCGACATCGAATTTGCCGTCACCGCGTATGGCCCGGCTGGTAGCAAGGCGAAGCTGAGTATCATCCGAATAACAGCCGGCCGGCAGGGTCGCTTCAACTCCAAACTTGCCGCCAATCACACGACGCCATGAAACAGTCTGAGCTACGCGCGGCGCCTTTGTTCTCCAATGTAGACTTTTTGTATCAGCGAGTTCCGTAATAAACCCAAGGGCGTCACCGTAAGCGGCCCAGAGAGCGGAATTCTTGATGGCTATAGCTTCTTTTGTCATCTCTAAGACATTCCAAACATCCTTGGATCAACAGTGGTTGGCATTTCGCGATGACCTAACGCCCCAAGCTGTCCATGAACCTCATCTAAGTCTTCTTCACAAGAGACGTATATCCTTTGAAGAAAATCGGAAGACACTTCACTAGGATACAGCACTTCGGCTTGTTCATTAGTAGTAAACGCTGCTGAAGTTTTGGCATTGCGATTTAAGTACTTTCCTGGCCAGTATTCAACTCTTTCCGCATACATAGCCTCTAAACCTTCAGGTCCTTGTGTCTGCTGCACTCCCGGATAACTATTATTAGTTGTAGTAAAATAGACTCCGTAGTGAGTCAGGATTATAGGCTGGAAAGAAAGAACACACCACCATATGTTACGATGTCGATGCCACCGGTTTTTGCAAATATCAAAGAACCGACTGTTTACCTGACTTACAGACAAATTCACATAGTCCAGCCAATTCTTATCTTTCCTGAAAGCGGCATTTGGGCTGAAAATGTGTGACAATCGCTGGTCCACTTCTAAGCGCTTGCGCGACTTGAGTGAACCTGAGTCGAGAACTCCTACCAATCCCAGGTTCGTCGTAAAGTGGAGAACTTCTTGAACTCCACGCTTGGCGACAATTTCTTGAATGGTCATAGATTCATAAGCTCAAAGGTGGAAGGCTTCATGTATTTCACTAGCATCGGCTCTTCTGAAAGCTTATATCCGATGACTACCGATTTTCTCGCTCTCCCTATGCCCATTGCGATCAAACGGCGCAATCGTGTCAGTCGATCATCGCCTTCCTCTAGGCCATGCGGTAATACCTCTGCATTTAGACCCAGCATGATCACGTGGTCGAATTCTAAGCCCTTTGCTGAAGCGATGGTACTGAAAGCAATGTTTTCTTCGCCCTCTGGCCAATCGGATTTTCGAGCAATCTCAACAAAGGGAAATCCGGCTTGTCTGAACGCCGTGCGAGTATAGTCAAACCATCCTCCACCCAACGGATGTAGAATAGCCACCGATTCACTGTTCAAATTTACGCGATCTGAAATGTACTCTTTAACAAAGTTGAGTTGGTCGCTAAACCTACCTCTCATTACGATCGGTTTTGGTCCATGTCTGTCGCATCTTGAGAAGTCTGGCATAGTTCCGTCATCGTCTACAGTAATGCCTTCAATAATGTTAGCGGCAAACTCCGCTATCTCAATTGTGTTGCGATAGTTTCGTTGCAGACGATGCGTATTCTCAGGCCTCACCGTAATCCCAGCCTCTCTCCACGTAAATCCCCGTACGTAAATTCGCTGAGCTGAGTCCAAAATAAAAGTGAGCGAGTGAATTTCCGCTAGGTGATTTCTGATGGCGCGGATCTCATTGGCAGAAAAGTCTTGGGTTTCATCAGTGATAATGATGTCATATGGTTCGCACACCTTTCTCGCTGCCATGGTCGCCGCTAAATCATTCCAGTCGGCTCTGCCATTTTGCCTCTTCCATTCCTGATATGGTTCAACAACGTCCGCCAAGATAGCTTCTCGCAGGGTTCGATCGACGCGAGGAGTTGTTCCACGACCAACCCGTTGGGCGCCCAAGTAATCGGCGAGTTTGTTATGCTCGAAGCGTCCCAAGATGTAATCGACTTCCTGCTCAAGGAATTCACTAGCTAAAGAGATGGTCCTTCCCAGTTCCGCAATCTTTGCCTTCGCACTGCCCGCTGAAACGATCTTGGGCTTTCCCATGTTTTCCATCGCCCACTTCGCGAACGTTGAGATCTGGAGATCTATCTCGTCGCTTTCACTGACTTGTTGCCGAGCGAGCGCTCGAATATATCCACGCAATGTTCGATTGTAAGTGAGTACTAGTATCCGAACGGGCTCGTTCTTTTCCATTCTTCTCTTGCGACTAACGAAGGTGCCAATCAGCGCACGGAGCCGTAGCAGAGCTGTCGTCGTCTTACCACTGCCTGCGGCCCCGCGAATGACTTCAATTCCGGGTTTGTTCCGTGAAACAATTATTAGTTGTTCAGGCGTTGGGCTGACTTCAACAAGTGCGCGCATAGGGAGTAAATTTAATTAGGATGCCTAGCCTGTTCGAATCCTACCTGAGACTCTCACAAAACATTTAAAGCCGCCAGAAGCTTTTCATGAATCCCGCCAAATGCTCCGTTCGACATGATCGCGACGACGTCGCCTGGACGTAACTCGCCGGATAACTTTTCTACGATCTCATCGACATCAGTGATGGCGTGCGCGGGTTTGTTTTGGGCGGAAATATCTTCAATCAGTTTCTCGATATCGAGGACGCCGCCCATCTCGGCCGCGCGCTGCGCGTCGTACACGCGTGAGACAATCACGTAATCCGCCGGCGCAAAGGCGTCGATGTAAGTACTTTGAAAAGTCGCGTGACATGAAGTGCGCGAACGAGGTTCGAAGACTGCGATGATGCGCCGCTCCCGGTACTTTAGTTTCAACGCCGCCAGCGTTTCGCGCACGGCCGTTGGATGATGTGCGAAGTCGTCGATGACCGTGATGCCGTTCACTTCGCCGCGCACTTCGCAACGACGACGCACGCTCTTGAAAGTCGCGAGCGCATCGACAATCACCTGGCGCTCAACTCCCCACCCATCTGCGGCGATTACAACCGCGAGGCAGTTGCGGACATTGAAGTCGCCAATTAGCGGAGTCTGAAACTCAGCCCATTGGGCGCCTTCACGAAATACATCAAAGTGGGTCATCCCTTCGGCATAGTTAATGTTGCGCGCCTGCCACTTTGCCTCATCGCAAGTCCCGAAAGTTTCCAGTTGAGTGAAGAGTCTTTGCCCAAAGGACGCGACGACATCACGCACCGGCTGACTGTCCCAACCAGCAATCAGCTTTCCCTTTCCCGGCACCAGATTCATCAGCCGGCGAAACGCGAGTTTCACCGCGTCGAGATCCTTGTAGATGTCGGCGTGATCGAATTCGATGTTGTTGACGACCGCGACCTCAGGCAGGTAATGCATGAACTTCGGACCTTTATCGAAGTAAGCGGTGTCGTATTCGTCGCCTTCGATGATGAAGTAATCGCTGTCAGTGACGTGAAAGCTGGAGCCGAAGTTTTGCACGACCCCGCCGACCAGAAAGGAAGGATCAAGTCCGCCCTGATCGATCACCCAGGCGGCGAGGCTTGTCGTCGTGGTCTTGCCATGGGTGCCGGCGATCGCGACGCAGCTTTTCAG
>DNNE01000049.1:84693-84919 GCA_003487805.1 Blastocatellia bacterium
AGCGAGCGACGCCCGCGAATGAACTCTTCCTTGAGAACTTCGGAGAGCGAGCGATAAAGAAGCCTGCGATTGAGCGCAGTTTCGACTTCAGGATTCCCCCGTGGGATGGCGTTGCCGATCACCACGCAATCCGGCGCCGGTTCCAGGTGTGCCGCCTCGTAACCCTGCATCAGGCCGATGCCGAGTCCTGCCAGCATGGTGGACATCGGCGGGGAGAAATTTTTAT
>DNNE01000049.1:85210-85400 GCA_003487805.1 Blastocatellia bacterium
ACATTTTCATCTGAGCCCGTCACTCGGTGTCCGCGCGCTTGCAGCATCCCCGCCAGCGAAGCCATCGCAGTGCCGCAGATTCCGATCAGGTGATAGTGCATAGATTAGCCAGGAAATTAGTCAGAAAAGTTGATGCTGCACCGATGTTATTATTGGGGGTGTCGACGTGAATTTCAGGCACGCGCATACC
>DNNE01000013.1:0-3705 GCA_003487805.1 Blastocatellia bacterium
CGGCCCACTCAAAGGTGTGGGAGTGTCACCAACCCCGCCGGTACCTACGCTTCATGCCGATATACGAGGGCACGCCGTTGTCGATAATTGTCAACTCAACGGTGTTGTCGTCGATCCATTTGATCGAAGCTTTCCCCGACGCGCCGCTTGAGAATCTTTCAAAAAGAATCCCATCGGAATATTGCCAGGTACCCTTATCGGTGGCGGTCCTGCCGCGCGCATCCTTGAAAAGATAGCGAGTGTCGCCGTCGGGCAGGAAAGTGACCGTAATCTCCTGAGCCTGTCCGTTCTCAACAACGCTGGTCCGCCAGGCCCCGACCAGTGCCGCGGAACTTCGCGGAGTCGGCGAAGGCGAGGGAGACTGATTAGACGATGATTCATCCTTCGTCTCGACGCGCTGATTATCGTTCGACGCCGCGGTAGAAGCAGTCATGCGAGCGTAACCGAAGATCAAAATGCCGGCTGCTCCGGCCAACAACACCAACAGGACTAATCCGCCCAAAGCGTAAATGGGCCAGCGACTCTTGTTATTGTTTGTTTGATATCCGGGTGTGGGTGTAGGTGCGGGCCCCGATGGCCACTCGGTGGCGCGCGGTGGCGACGGAATCCGCAACGTTTCCTGGGGCTCTCGATGGCTAACGAGCGTGCTGCCATCCTCCAGGCAGTAAGCCAACGTGTCGTCAGCATAAGTGCGGGTGCATTTGGGACACTGCTTCATGCGTCACCTCGAAACAATTACTGGCCGATTATCAGAAAAAGTTCTTGCTGAAGCAAGGGTCTTTATTTGGATTTTTCGATCAAGCTTACTGGGTCTTGTGACCTGCCGCGCCTCAACGGTCGCTGGTAGTATTTTGCACCGGCACGCTACATTCCCTTCTCCCCGTCTTCGTACTTTTTCGATAAAAGGATTTCAAACATGATTAAGCGCTATTTGCTCCGACTTTGTGTGTTCTCTCTACTGCTCACTGTGACCGCGTCGGCGGCCTGGGGCCAATCTCCAAACACCGCCAGCATGAACGTGACGGTTGTCGATCAAAACGGCGCCGTCGTACGCGGTGCGAAAGTTTCGGTGGTGAACACGGCCACTGGAGCCACGCGCGAAGCTGTTTCGGGGGACGACGGCACTTCCACAATAGCAGCGCTGCCATTGACCGGTAAGTACAAGGTCTCCGTCACGATGACGGGCTTCACCGCCCAGGACGCAACCGGTCTTGAGCTGCGTGCGGGTGAAACGGCGACCGTGAAAGTGAAACTCGTAGCGAGCGGCGGGCAAAGCGAGGTTACGGTCTACGGCACCACCGAAGGCGTGCGCACAAGCCCGCAGATCGGTGTTCCATTGCGCACCTACCAAATCAACGAGACACCAATCCTCGGACGCAAGACATCAACGCTGCCGCTTCTGAATTCGGCCTTCCGGCAGGGAAAGGGAACCGGAGACCTGTTCGTCAATCAGACTTACTTCATCACCGGCGTGGGTTCGCGCCGCGCGACCACGTTTACGCTCGATGGCGCGAGTAATGACGAAGGTTGGGGCCGGCAGACGGCGATCGCCACCATACCGATCGGCGCGATCCAGGAATTGTCAGTCCTTACTAATGCGTTCTCTTCCGAATTCGGATGGACCTCTGGCCCGGCCTTGAACATAGTTACCAAGTCCGGCACCAACGACATCCACGGCGAAGGATTAGGTTTGGTCCGGCCGGGGGGCTGGCAAGCGAAGAGTTTTTCGACTAAGAATTTCTGCCCGCCGTCTGTCTCGAGTTGTGTCACACCATCGACGCTAACGGCGATTAGCCCGGTCGACGTTCCGGATGCTCTGCAACAAGTCTCCGGTACGATTGGCGGGCCGATCAAGAAAGACAAGACGTTCTTTTTCGCGACGGCTGACTACACGCGACAGAATCGCACGACGTTTCTTTCGACGGCGTTGCCGTCGTTTGTGCTGCCGGCCGATGGACATTTGGATTACACGGGTCACTATCGCCAATTTCTCTTCGACGGAAGATTGGATCACAGGTTCACGCCCAGTGAAACGCTGATGGTTCGCTTCAACGTCGATCGATTTTCGGATGACAATCCCCAGGACGCGGTCGGTGGGACCAGCGCGCCGAGCGTCGCGCGCCGGTATTCGCGACGATCGTGGACCACGCAGGGCAATTTCACTTCAGTGATAAGTTCGCATCTGCTCAATGAAGCACGGGTCGCTTATCTCCATGGTGACCCGGTCACACTCTGGGAAGCCCAGACGCTTTCGACCACTTATACACGCGCCGGGGCGGTGCCGTTCACGATTGGACAGTCTCGCGCTTCGAATCTTTGGGGCCATCAAACTCAGTTCGCGGACACGCTTTCGTGGTCCACCGGATCGCACTACCTCCGGTTCGGCGGCAGCGTCATTCGTCATCGCTCAGGCGGCTTTGGCAGCGAGCCCGGTACGGCCATTCTTGGCACCTTTACTTTCAAGAACACGACGACCGCTCCTTTCGGTTCATTGACGCTGGCTGATGTGCAGAACTATTCACAGCCTATTGATTTCGGAGTCAACAAATATGACCTCGGACAGTGGCTGTTGAGCGGATTTGTGCAGGACGACTGGAAGTTGGATCAGGATTTCACTTTGAATTTAGGCCTTCGCTATGACCGACAGACGTTGACCGATGCGAAGAGGAACTTCGAACCACGCGTGGGGTTTGGTTGGCATCCTCGTGGTGATGCGCGTACTTCGATTCGCGGCGGTTACGGCATGTACTACACGCAGATCCAATCGAACCTGGTCGCGAGTTACCTGGTAAACGGTCTCGATGGATTGACGACCTATACTGCGACTCCCGGTCAGACGGGTTTTCCGACTTCCTTGACGAGCGTGCCGGTGAATGTCGATCCAAAGACTGTGCCGGCAGCGGAATTACCGGCACGTGACATCACTATTCAGGCCGGACGCCGCGACTTTTATCGCGCACAGTTCGCGCGGTTCGGATTGAATTTTGATCGCTTGCCGTTCTATCCGGATAAATTGGTCAACCCGCGCAGCCAGGTATTCTCGATCG
Source organism: Blastocatellia bacterium (assembly GCA_003487805.1). GTDB lineage: Bacteria > Acidobacteriota > Blastocatellia > Pyrinomonadales > Pyrinomonadaceae > UBA11740. Next base: position 3,048 of record DNNE01000013.1, read on the forward strand.
GAGCTGAACGGGAAATAATTAAGGGAATGTTTTTCGGAGCCGACTTTGTGCACCAGAACTTAACGGACATCAACCGCACGGTCGATCTGAACGCGCCTTCTGAATTTGATCGCACTGCGCCGGGACAAGTCAGGACAGTGGCTGCGGCCAATTTGACGCGACCAATCCTTCCAGTCAACGGCGGCATTCGTCAGGTCAACGTGCTGATGAATCTCGGCAAGGCCGAGTACAACGGCTTGCAGACGTTGTTTAGCTATCGGGGGAATCGCAAGATGTACGCGTCGGTGAGCTACACCTTTTCGAAAGCGACGAACACCAGCGAGCCTGATGGCAACGGCATCAATCCAAACCAAAGCATCATCTCTCGACTTGGTGAAGAAGAACGTGGCCTGAGCGCGGTCGATCAGCGACACCGCGCGGTGATCACTTTCCTTTATCACTTTCCGTTCCAGATCACCGCCGGCACCTTAACGACGCTGGCCTCTTCACGGCCGTTCAATGCGACGACGGGCGTTGACAACAACGGCGACGGCGCGAACAACGATCGGCCCGTGATCAATGGCGGAGTAGTTCGTAAGTCAGCGTTTCAAGGCACGCCGACTTCGGACGTTTCCTTCTTTGTCGAGAAGCGCTTGCTCAAGAGCGAGCGTCGTAACAT
>DNNE01000013.1:3992-4284 GCA_003487805.1 Blastocatellia bacterium
TCAAGAACGAGACTCGTAACATTATTCTGCGCCTCGAGGGGTTCAACATCTTCAACCACGCGAACATGCTTGGACGGGGAGTTACCACTTACGGCGACGCGACGACGCCGGCCACGACCTTCGGACAATTTGTCGGCGGCGTTGGCACGGCTACAAATGCGATCCCGGCCTTTGCTAATATCGATCCGCCGCGCATGTTTCAGTTGCAAGCGCGATTTGTGTTCTAAGGTCGGAGTTCCGCCTTCAGTCGACGTTGGTCGTTCGGTTGTGAGCCGCCTAAAGGCGGAACTCC
>DNNE01000013.1:4613-17014 GCA_003487805.1 Blastocatellia bacterium
TACAGAACCGCTTGCGCCAGCAAGCGGGTTATTGATAAGAGAAGTCTTGGAGACGTTTACCCGCTCGCTGGCGCGAGCGGTTCCGTAACATTACTTATGAGACGAATCCTTTTTACCGCCGCCGTCGCGTTCCTGATCCTCTCTTCACTTAGCTGCTCGCGCTTTCATAACGCCCCGACGACCGACTCAAAAGACGCGCGATACGTCGTTATCTCGCCTATCTACAACGAGATCATTTGGGCGCTGGGCGCGCAGGACCACGTCGTCGGCGTCGATCTATCAACCACCTATCCGCCCGATGTAAAGAAAGTCCAAACCGTTGGCTATCATCGCGCGCTGAGCGCCGAGGGCATCCTTTCGTTGCACCCAACTGCCATTATTCATGACGGAAACATTGGACCGCCGAACGTAATCCAACAGCTACAAAGCTTGAACATCCCGATGAAGACGTTCACGGCCAAGAACGACTCGTTCGACAATACGAAAGCGTTAATTCGCGAGATGGGCGCCTACTTTCATAAGGAGAGCCGCGCGGAAGAACTCTGCAAAACGCTCGACACGCAAAAGGCCGCCGCTCTCGAAAAAGTAAAGCAGTATGGCGATCATCCCAAGGTGGCGGTGATTCACTTTGGCCGTGCGTCGAACGTTTATATGGTCGTCGGTAAAGGCGGCGGCGGTGACGGCGGTGGCGTCAGTCAGATGATAGAATTGGCGGGCGGACAGATGGCCGTTGAAAACAAAGGGATGCAACGGATGGAATCGCCCGAGATAATTGCGCAAGCGAATCCTGACGTTATTCTGCTGACGGATTTTGGTTACGACCGTCTGGGGGGATCACTCGATCAGATCAAAGCGTTGCCGGGCGTCGGCACTTCGAACGCCGCCCGGACGGGTCGTATCTACCGAATTGAAGAGAACGTGCTAAATTATTTTGGTCCGCGCTCTGGCGAGAATATCGAAAAGGTAGCCGCAGTAATCCATCAAAAGTGACAAAGCAACGTGGCACGCGTAGAGGGTTCCTCCTGATACTGGCAGTCGCCACGCTCATTGCACTCGCTGCTTCCATTCGCTTTGGCGCGATTGATTTTTCGATCGCCGACATCACCCACGCGCTAACCTCGCTTATCCCGGGACATCCTGAACCGACTCTGAACCAACGAATTTTTCTTGAGCTGCGCTTACCGCGCGCGGTCCTCTGTTTGTTTGTGGGCGCGAGTCTGGGCGTCGGCGGCACCTTGATGCAGGCGCTGTTTCGCAACCCAATCGTCGAACCAGGTTTAGTTGGAACTTCGAGTGGCGCCGCTTTCGGGTCGGCATTGTTCTTCGTTCTCGGCGGCGTCCTGCACATTGCGGCCAGTGTCTGGACGCTTCCGATCGCCGCTTGTATCGGCGGGGTTGTCTCGACATATCTGGTTTTCCTTCTGGCGAAGTCGCGAGAGGATGGACGCGCCTCGATCGTGATGCTTTTGCTGACCGGGCTGGCGGTGAATGCGCTCTTTATGAGCGCGATTGGATTTCTCTCTTACATCGCGCGCGATCCTCAGGCACGATCAATTACGTTTTGGAGTTTGGGCACTTTGTCAGGCGCGAACTGGAAATCTGTGTCGATCGTTTCGATTACCACAACCGTGGGGTCCATCCTGGCACTGCGTTACGCAAAGCAACTCAACGCGCTGATGATCGGAGAGGAAGAGGCGACCTATCTCGGCGTGAATGTTAACCGGCTGAAGTGGATCATACTTTCAATCAATGTAGTGATCGTGGCGGTCGCCACGGCCTTCACCGGCGTGATCAGTTTTGTTGGGCTGATCGTTCCGCACATCCTGCGAATGATGCGAGGCGCGGACAATCGATTTCTGATTGTGGGCAGTGCGCTCCTGGGCGCAACGCTGCTTAGTTTGGCGGACCTGATCGCGCGGCTGGCGCTGCGGCCGGCAGAGTTGCCGATTGGTATCGTGACTTCAGCAGTGGGCGTGCCGATTTTCTTATCGCTGCTGAGAAGACGGCAGTACGTTTTTTGATCGTGTCAGAAGCCCGACCGTTAGGGAGGGCCTCTTTCCTTAGCAGCCCTCCCTAACGGTCGGGCTTCTGACACCAATATCTTATGCTGCAAGCGAGCAACGTCACTTTCCGCATCGGCAACAAGGCGCTGATCTCCGACGTGTCGCTCACGTTTCCGCCCGGTCAACTTCACCTCATCATTGGCCCGAACGGCGCCGGCAAATCAACTCTGATCAAGGTCCTGGCGCGACTGCTGCGGCCCCAGCGTGGAAAGATTGAGTACGAAAGCGTCGACGTGGAAGCTGCGAGCGAAGCCGATCTCGCCAGGCGCCGGGCCGTACTTTCTCAAGCGGTGGAAGTTGCTTTCCCGTTCACGGTGCGCGAGGTCGTGATGATGGGCCGCTACCCTCACTTCGGCGGCCGGCCCGGTCCAGCAGACGAAAACATAGTCGACGATCTGATGGCGTTCTTTGATGTGACCGAATTCCGCGATCGTGATTATCAAACGCTGAGCGGAGGCGAACGGCAGCGCGTGAACTTCGCGCGCGTGCTGGCGCAACTGTGGCGGCTCACGCCGGGCTCTTTAGCGCTGAATGGTTCATCGTCAAACCCGCTTTGCCGCTTTCTATTTCTTGACGAGCCGCTGACGTTTCTTGATATCCGCCATCAAATCGATTTCATGAAAAAAGTGCGCAGCTTCACAGATGCTCCTGACGTGGTAACTGTCGGAGTGGTCCATGATCTGAATCTGGCGACGCGCTTTGCAGATCAGATCGTGCTGCTGGACGGAGGGCAAGTCATAGCGGTTGGCAGTGCCACTGATGTCCTGACGCTGGAAAATATTCGCAAAGTCTTCCACGTTGAGCCGACATTCGTCTCAGTCCAATCCGGCATGCATCTCGTCTTTGACTGAAGCTGGGAACGCGGACGTCCTCGTCCGCATCCGCGGCGCTCACCCAGGCGCATAGGTTCGCGCTTCGCGCTCATTGCGGGCGGGGACGCCCGCGCTCCAGTCAATTGCGAAGTCAGGTGCGGCATCCTAAAATGCCATGACTCGCGGAGCCGCTAAATTGTTTGTAATTTTCTTCGCCACCTTTGGAGCAGTCTTTCTCGCCGAGATCGTCGGCGACAAATTGCTCTACACGACCGGCGTGCTGGCAGCGCGTTATCGCACCGCGCCGATCATGATCGGCATGGCGGCCGCGTTTATGGCGAAGATGGGTGTTGCCGTGCTCATCGGCGAAGCGATTTCGAAACTGCCGCGACTGCTGGTAGCGGCGATCACGGCAGCGAGCTTTGTCGGCGTGGCTGTCACGCTGTGGAGAAAAGACGATCAATACCGGCAGGAAAGAGACCAGCACAAAGCGCACAAAGCAGCGATGGTTTCGTTCGCGGCGATCTTTTTTTCTGAATGGGGCGACGTCGGTCAAATCACCGCGGCCTCGTTCTCCGCCCGCTCCACGGCGCTCGCGATTTCAAATGGTATCGCTGGCGCTGCCTGGCGGATTCCACTGATCGTCTGGTTGGGCGCGGTCAGCGCGATGGTGACCAAAGGGATGCTAGCGGCTTTTCTTGGCGCCGGCATTCGCCGCTGGATTCACGATCGGGTCTCGCCTGCCGTCGTCCGTTATGTTGGCGTTGGTTTATTGCTGGTATTGGGCGTGCTATCTGTCATTGAAATCCTCGGATTCGGTTAATCGCTTTGACATTTTCGCAACAAGAAAGAAAGAGCGCGTTCCGGTTCATTGTGGCGTTGGGCTTTGTCAGCCTGTTCGCCGACATGACCTACGAAGGTGCGCACAGTGTCATTGGCCCGTTGCTCAAGGACCTGGGCGCCAGCGCTACTGAAGTCGGAATCATTGCCGGGCTCGGCGAGATGATCGCGGCGAGCCTGCGTTATTTTTCGGGCAAGCTCGCCGATCGCACGCGCGCGTATTGGACCATCACCACGCTGGGATACTTCTTGAATCTCGTCGTAGTGCCGGGTCTGGCGTTCGCCGGCAACTGGCAAGCGGCAGCGTTATTAGTCGTCGCTGAGCGGACCGGGAAGAGTCTGCGTGGTCCGGCGCGCGACGTTTTGCTTTCCGAAGCGACGGAAGTCGTGGGCTATGGAAAAGGGTTCGGTCTGCACGCCGCCATGGATCAGACCGGCGCGGTGATAGGTCCGGTGTTCGTGGCGATTTCGGTTGCTCGCACCCATCACTTCCATCAGGCGTTCCTCTGGTTGTCGGTGCCGGCGGCGGCTGCTTTCGTGTCGTTGCTAATCGCGCGCTGGGCCAGAGGGGACAAGGGGACGCCGCCGCAGCCAGTAGCCCAGAGGGACTTTCCGAAAGTCTTTTGGTTCTACGTCGTGGCCGCCGGATTGCTGGCGCTTGGTTACGCTGATTTTCCTTTGCTGGCCTACCATTTTCAACAGGCATCGCTGGTGAAGCCAGAAGCGATACCATTGCTGTACGGCGCCGCAATGGGAATCAATGGTTTGACAGCATTGCTGTTCGGCAGACTCTACGATCGATTCGGAATTCAAGTAATTACGCTGGGCATACTCGCGTCATTGCTGGCGCTGCCTTTTGGATTTTTAGGAGGCGGCACCGGCGCCTATGTAAGTGTCGCGTGCTGGGCCACCGGTCTGGGTGCGCAAGACGCAATCCTTCGTTCAGGAATTGCTCAAGTCGTTTCGATGAATAAACGAGGCACTGCCTTCGGGATGTTCAACGCGGCGTGGGGCGTGCTGTGGTTTGTAGGAAGTGTGACGATGGGCGTGCTCTATGATTTCTCACTCGTCGCGTTGGTAGTTTTTGGAATTTCAGCACAGCTGGCGGCAGTCGTTCTATTCATCTGGCTGCGCAAGCCCTTAGCTAATGAGAAGAAGGCGATCGCTTAACAAAGCAGGTTTACAGCACGCTCGACGATTGCATGAACGCCAATCAGGACTTTCGCATTGCTCGCCGTCACAACGGACAGAACCGCAAGTCCAGACAGACAGATCATCGGGAGCGATCGAACTAACGGGTTGTCAGTTCGCTGGTGAATTCCGTGCGAGGAGATCTCGATCAGACGCTTGATACGTCCCTTGATACCCTGGGTCTCCGCGCCGACCAGATAAGCACCCAGCGGCACATCAGCGCGCGCGCCGGAGGGAACCATCTTCGCGACGGTCACCAACGCTGAAGCGAGATTCAAGGCGGTGGCCCGACTCTGCTGCGCAGCGAATTCATCGGCGGCGCTCTCAGCGGACTCAGCCCACGCCCGATCGACCGCGCGTCCGAAGGGAACGAGCAGCAAAGTGTTGCGACAAATCCCCAGCAGCGTGCGCTTCAAATTATCTCGCGCGGAAAGGTGACCACATTCATGCGCGACGGCCGCCGCCAGTTCTTCCTGATTCAGCGAAAGCAAGACCCTGCGAGCGATAAACAGTCGCGGCCGGAAAGTTCCGACGATGGCGATGATCGGAAAAGAGTGATCGATCCGAAACGTCGGAATGTCGATCCCCACCAGATCGATTTGCTCCGATCTTGAGAGCCATTTCTTCGTCAGTCGAATTGTGGCAAACCATGAGCGAATACTGCGCCACAGGGCGAAGGCGCCACCGGCCACCGACAACATCGCCAGCGCTGCCAGCTTTTTGCTGACAACCTCTGGCGTCACGCGCGGCTCATAGCCGATGTACGAAGGGATCAGGAAAAATGCCACCGCAATTGCAGCCAGTGCCGGCGCAGCGACTCGTAGCATGAACAAAAGGTCTGCCCGCGTCCGCGCGGAGAATGGACCGACGAGCGGGGCCAGCAATCGCCAAATGACTGTGACGCCCAAAGACGCGCATGCGTTGAGCAACGCGAGGGCAGCGAGCATTACTGAGATTCCCAATAACTCGTACATCGCTAGTCCGTCTTGTGTTTCAATTCCCGTTTCTTTTCTTTGATCAACCGCTCCAACTCATCGAGCAGTTCGCGGTCATGGTCGCTCACTGTTTCGACAATGCATGCCAGCACGGGCCGAACTCCTTCAGCTCCATGGCCCAGCAAGCCGTCGATCACGTCTTCGCGGATGCCGTGCGCGAATTCTTCGCGGGAAACGGCGGGAGCATAAAAGAAGGCGCGGCCATCTTTGCGGCGATCGAGCAGACGCTTTTTGTAAAGCCGGTCAAGCGTAGTCATCAAGGTTGTGTAAGCGATGCGCTCTTCAAAGGCGAGATAGATATCGCGGACGCTCACCTCCCGCCGGTTCCACGCTTCATCGAGCACCGCACGCTCAAGCTTACCGAGCGCAAGCGACGCTACTTCGTTCGGGCGGCGAAATCCACGGAGAAGAAATCTAGGAGCTTTCATTGTTAGGCAGATATTCTCTTAGTACCGAAATGCGATGTCAACCGGAAGTCGAGTGATTCGTGCGGCGCAACCATTTTAAAAGATCTGGGCGTCACTCATGCATCGGGCAAGCCTGGACCGCGCAGAGTTGCCAGCGGCCATCGCGTTCAGTGAACACGCTCATAATTTTGTACTGACCGGCGAGTTCGCGGCCGTGATAGAGCCATGTCGCCGAATCGCGCGCAGTCAAAACGGCGGTCGTGCCGAACACGCGCACGTTTAGTTGCTCGCGCGTGATGTGTTGGATCTTCAAATCGCCGGAAGTTACATCAGCAATGAACTGGGCCTTGTCGTCGCCTTCGAGCGGATAGGTGAAATAAAAATCGTCAGCCATGATCCGCTCGAGCGTTGCGGCATCAGCTCGCCCCATCGCCTTAACCCATTCGTCATTTAGTTGACGAACGTGCTGTTCGACCTCAATCGTCGATCGTTGCGAGTGGTGACTGGAGGCGTCCATGAATGTTCCGATCCGAGCCGGAAGATAACAACGGCTTCTACGCCAAATCAGTGTGCGAGTCAACCAAAACACGGGCGCGGCGATATTTACGAGGTGTACTAAAAGAGTGTCGCGCTGTGTCTCGGGTCGAAATCACCGCTCTCTTATTGTTGCCGTTGCTAACTACTCATGTCGTCTAAACCGACACGATATGGAATAACAAGAGGTCGATTTTGGAGCTTCATCAAAGGCGACGCCCATTTAAATCGATTGGCATGGTCGTTGCCCACGTGAAAGCCGGAGGTCAAGGACAATGAAAATCAACGGCATCAAAAAATTTGGAGGCGCAATCCTGGGACTGTTGTTGTTATGTGGTATCACGCTGATATCGAGCACGACGGCCCAGGCACAATATCGAACCTGGAATCAGGATCAATCTCGAAGACAGCAGCAGGCCGAGCGTGATCGGCAGGCACAGATCGAACGCGAGCGTCAGGCTCAACAGCAGTATCGAAACGATCAGTGGAATAACCAGGGACGCCGCGGGCGTAACGGGGATGGTTACGGAAATCAAGGTGGCTCTTACGAGTTGCGACAGACTGCTTTGAACGCTGGCTATAACGAAGGCGTAAAGGCTGGTCGAGAAGATCGACGCCGCGGCCGTTACAATCCGACGCGCTATTCAAACACGCTGAAGGATTACAACTCGCGGATGGGTGATCGATCCGCGTATCAGAATTACTTCATCCAGGCGTTCCAGAATGGATACGCTGATGGTTATCGCGGCGCCTAACCACTGATTTGAAATCGAACCTTTCATGGCGCGGTGACTGCCGGGGAGTTGAGGCTAAGGCTTCAACTCCCTTTTTTTGTTTCAAGATCCATTCGCGGAATGCTTACGCCAATCAACCTTTATTAGAAGTACACAAGCAGCAGTAGAAGTACACAAGCAGCGCCCCGCTCTTTCGAATTCACTTTTCGGGTACAGGTATGCGGAAAAGAATCTTAGTGATTGAAGATGACGACGTAATGCGCGAGTTGATGCGCATGACGCTCGAGCAAAATGGATACGAAGTAGCCATCGCCGAAGACGGTGTGCGCGGTTACGACACGGCGTTGTTTCTGAGGCCGGACTTGATTGTCACGGACATTCAGATGCCCGGCGCCGACGGCATTCACGTGGTGCGTCGCGTCCGCGACACTACTTCGCTGGAGAAGACTCCCATTCTGGTTACCACCGCGTTCGGAACCGGCAGCGCAACTTTCTCGTTGCAACTGGGCGCGAATGCCTTCGAACCGAAGCCGATCAATTCCCAGAGCTTTCTCTCGACAGTGCGACGCTTGTTGAGCGACCGGAATTCGCAGAAAGCTGCCTAACCTTTTGGAGCCAGAAGTTTGACCACGAACCACACGAAGAAAGCTTTGTGTGAGTTCGTGGTTTATCTCCTTATCTCTAGTTCTCAGGTTTTCAACTCAAAACAGCTCCGCATTCTCCAATAAAACCGACCCTGCGTTATTATCGGAACTGAATTCCGCGCAGATCCGTTTGATATTCCAGTTTTTCCGGCAAATCTAATTGAAAAAACTGAAACCTTTTGGGTTGAGGGCTCACTAACACACCGGTACACAATGAAACCGCTGGCAGCACGCGAAATTAGCCTGGAAGGCCAGCCCGGTGCGTTCGCAGGATCTCTGATGAATAGTTCAGCAGACCTAGTCATGCGTGCGTGCCAGGGCGACGAGGAAGCGTTCCGCCTGATCTTTGAGAGGTACTCGCGACCGGTGATCAGTTTTATCTACGATCAGATTGGCGATCGCGATTTGGCTGAAGAGCTGACGCAGGAAACTTTCGTGCGAGCTTATCGCAGCCTGAAATCGCTGCGCGAAGAGACGAAGCTCTCGACCTGGTTGTTCGGAATTGCCAAGAACGTGGCGCGTGAATCGTTGCGGGCCCGCATCCGTCACAACCAGCACGTCGATCTGGATGATAAGCAGGTGCTCGATCTAAGCGATCAAGGGCCAGTGCCAGTCAGTAACTTGCTGAATAAGGAATTAAATGAAGTCGTGCAGCGCTCGCTGCAAACGTTGGACGACGACAAGCGACTGGTATTCACGCTGAAAGTTTTTCAGCAGTGCAGCTATGAAGAGATTTCCGAAATCACCGGTTTTTCGATCCCTAAGTTGAAAACCGATTTACATCGCGCGCGCACTGAGATGCGCCAACGCGTTGGGCAATATGTGAGAACGTCATGAAGTGTGATGACTGTCTAAATCTTTTGGAGATGTACCTCGACGGTGAAGCCGGCGAGCGTAATAACGATCAAGTGCGCGAGCACTTGATGAAGTGCGAGAGTTGCACGGGCGAGTTCGAAGCGCTAACCGCCGAAAGCGAGTTATATCAACGCTACGATCGCGACCTGCAAATCTCTCCGGCGGTTTGGAATGGGATTGCGGCGCGTATATCCACGCAACCAGCGCCGAAATCGAAACCCCGTTTTACCGAGTGGTTCACTGGTCTGTTCGCGATTCCGGGCTTTAGATTTGCGATGCCGGCGGTTGCCGTGGTGGTGATTGCGTTGATTTTGGGTGTCGCGTACTGGCGAACTCGTCAACCGGTAGCGCCACCTGACACGATCGCGAAGTCGGACAATGTCACGCCGCCCGCGCCGATTAACATCGGGCCGGATCAACCAGCAGGGACAACGCCTGTGGCTGGGACTGTGGGAGTCAAACACCCCGATGAGTTTGTCGCGGCAAACATCAAGCGACCAGAGATCATCAAGAAGCATCGCGAAGACGGCGGCGTGCTGTTTACTGATGCTGCTTTTACAGATGTGGAAGATCGCGACACTGCGACGCATCTGCAGCAGGCGCAGGATCTCCTGGTATCAATTCGAAATATCCAATTATCAGATGACGACCAGGAAGTTGATGTTTCTTATGAAAAGGCCGAGTCGCGTCGACTGCTGAATGAAAATGTGGTGCTGCGTCGCGACGCGGAGATGGCCGGCAAGTTTCCAGCGAAGTCTGTGTTGGGAAGTCTTGAGCCGTTCCTGATCGATATTGCGAATCTTCCCGAAAAAGCGACGCAAAATGACGTGCGTCAAATTAAGGATCGTGTACAGAAAACCGAAATCGTAGCCGAACTGCGAGGCTACTAGAGCCCACTTAACTCTGAAGGAACGAAAATGATGACTTACAACGTAAACAAAAAAGAATCGATGATGAAGATGCTGGCCCCCGTAGCGATAATTGTGTTCGCGCTGACGACGTTCGTTGGCGCCGCGTCAGCACAGGAATTTTCAGTGCGCCCCAAGGCATCGATGTTTGCCCCGCAGAGTGGCAACAACGCCGCCGCCAATACGATGTTCAGCGGCGCGCGAGATCTTATCGACGACGCGCAGTGGACCAGAGCCGAACAGAAATTTGCGCAATACATATCCGCTTATCCGCAGGAGAAAAATCTTGATCAGGCGATGTATTGGATGGCGTACTCCCAGTACAAATTGCGAAAGTTCAACCAGTCGAAGGAAACGCTCGACAAGCTTTTGAAGACCTACGAGAAGACCCAGTGGAAAGACGATGCCGAGTTGTTGCTCGCGCAGCTCCCGGGCCAGGTCACTGTGAAAGTTGATCCGGTAACGGTCACCGTCGATCCCGTAATGGCGAGCGCGATAGCTGCCAAGATTGACGCCGCTGTCCAGGCAAATATGCAGAACCCCGAAATCCAGGGGAAGCTGGCTGAGGCGCAGGCGAAAATGGCCGAGGCGCAGGCAAGGTCGCAGGAGCGAACGCGCGAAGCGCAGGAACGAATCAACGAGCGCATGATTGACGCCCAGGAAAAGTTCAAAGACAAGTTCAACTACGATTTTAATTTTGACTTCGATTTTAACGGCAAGGGTCAGGCGGCTGCTGATGAACCATCTGAATTCAAGATCGTGGTTCTCCAGGCTTTGTTCGAAAGCGATCCGCAGCGCGGTATCGCGGTCGCGACTGAGTGGGTAAAGCCAAACTCTGGTCAAACCGTGACCTGCAAGCGGGCCGCCCTGACTCTGCTTGCGCGACATGGCGGCAAAGCAGTTACACCCATACTTCTGGAAGTGGCGCGGGGTAATGATGATCTAAAAGTCCGCACCCGGGCGATATCGCTGCTGGGCTCGAATAACGACGACAGCGTGATCGATGCGCTGCGAGACTTCGCGCTGAATTCGACCCAGACTGAAATCTCTGAAGCGGCCATTTTCGCGCTGAGTCAAAACCAGAGCCCGCGCGCCACGGGTGTGCTGGCCGATATCGCTTTGAGTAACAAGCCGATCACGCTGCGCCGTTCGGCCATCGGAAACATCTCTAATCGGCAGGGTGAGCCGGCGGTTGATGCTTTGTTCAAGATTTACGACTCGAGCCAGGACCTGGAAATTCGCAAGTCAGTAATTCGCGGCCTCGGACAGCGCAAGAGCGATCGAGCCTGGGCAAGATTGCTGGAGATTGCTCGTAGCTCAGACAACCTTGAGTTGCGCAAAACAGCTATTGGCTCCATCGGACGTCGTGGCGGGCAACAGGCAGTCGATGCGCTGATGGCCATCTACGGTTCCGAGAAGAATGAAGAGATCAAAGATCAAATCATGAATTCGCTGGCGTACACGAATGATCCGAAAGTTACAGACATGCTGATCTCGATTGCCAAAAATCCCCAGACACCAATCGAACGCCGCCGCCGCATCGTTATGATTCTGGCTCAGCATAACAAGGATCCAAAAGTGATTGCTTTCCTCGAGGATCTCTTGAGGCAGCAGTAACGGCGACGCACCAAACAAACCGCGATTAATTCAGAGTCCGGCTCAAGGCCCGACGCGGCGGGCAGTGACCCGTTCCTAACAAAAGCTTGAGGTTCGTGAAAAGCGGAGGACCGTTGTGTATAGATTCCCCAAGACCCTGGCGGCGATTACGCTCGCATTGACGATCGCCACGATCGCAACTGCGCAGACAAAGAACTTCACGCCGGTTGAAGGCGCGAGCCTGAAAGCGAAGATCGACAACGCGGTTGTCAAAGGTAAGGCTGGCGCGCCCGGGGGGCGATTTTGGGTTGGCTATCAATTCGAAGTGCGCCCTGGCGTCGCGATCGATTTTGAAATTATCGGCGCCGATGGAGTGGTCTCGTGGTCGAACGACGGCTGGTCCAGCATGTCCGACTCGCGATACGAAACGCGCGAATTAGGATTGTTCCTGCTGTTTGAAACTCAGCGCGACACCTTCACGCGGGCGGAAGTCTACAACCTGCGCCGCGAACATCAGTTCAGCAGCTATCCCGTTTATTGGGCTGGTCACGCGACTAACGAAGAAAGTCTCAGCTATCTCAAATCGATGATCGATTCGTCCGCGCCGGAGATTAATCGGTTAAGTGACCGCGCGGCGTTTGCGATCGCGTTGCACGACGACGCGAAGGTTGAGCCGCTGCTGACGGAGCTAATCAAACGGCCGGTTACCGAATCCATTCGCAATCGCGCGATCTACTGGCTGGGTTACACGCCTGAGAGTCAGTCAAAGAACGCGCTGCTGGCCGACATCGTCCGCAACACAAAGGAATCCGGTGACGCCCG
>DNNE01000013.1:17315-17823 GCA_003487805.1 Blastocatellia bacterium
TGACGCCCGCCAATCGGCGATGGGCGCGTTGGGCATGAGTCGCGCGGCCACAACTTTGCCGTTGCTGGAAAATCTTTACGAGACGATGACCACGCGTGAATTGAAACGGGCCGCGCTCGGCGGAATTGGACACAGCGATAATCGCGACGGCGCGGCAACGTATCTTATTCGCGTTGCTGAGAATGAAACAGACATCGAGTTGAGAAAGAGCGCGATCTCCAGCCTGGGTCGAATTGCCGGCGACAAGAGCCTGGGCGCTTTAACGAGCACGCTCGATTCGAGTCCCGAGCTTGAGCTTCAGAAACAAGCGGTGCGCGCGATCGGGCGCCGGCCGAAAGATGAAGCAATTCCGATTCTTATTCGCACCGCGCGAAACCATCCGAAAGTTGAAGTACGAAAAATCGCCGTGCAGATGTTGGGCCAAACCGGTGATGAGCGGGCCGTCACCTTCTTCCGAGAGTTGCTCGCGAAATAAATTGGCTGCCTTGCTCCCTCTCCCTTTGGGAGA
>DNNE01000013.1:18182-46923 GCA_003487805.1 Blastocatellia bacterium
CCCTCACCCTAACCCTCTCCCAGGGGGAGAGGGGACTAAGAAAATCAGGGGGGAATATGAACGGACTTACCTGGAAAGCGGAAGATCCCGGAACGTCACGACAAACCGCGAATTTGCTCCGTGACGAAGCGTTTGAGAGTCGCCTCAGTTCATTGCGAGACGTTGCCGTCGAGCTGCTGAACGCCGTCGATTATCTCAAGCAGACCACCTCAACCAGCGATCAAAGACTGAACCTCGAAGATGAAGTGAGAAAATTCGAGACGGATTTGATTCGAGCTGCGTTGGTGCGCACGGGTGGCAACCAGGCGCGCGCGGCGCGGCTGCTGGGCGTGAAACACACCACGCTGAATGCGAAGATAAAGCGCTATCAACTTCTTTTCGGCGGTGAAACTCGAGCGGATGCACAGTCCGCCACACAGATAGCTGCGTGATCGGAATCTAATCCAGCCAAACAATCAACGGCCGGAAAAATTCGGCTGTAGTGGTGTACTTGATGATCAGAATTCTGCGACGTACCACGACCATTCTTATCGCGCTGATGTTTTTCGCGAGCGGGCTGTTTGCGCAACAATCGCGAAGCACATTACGCGGGGTAGTCAGAGACGAGCTCGGCGGCCTGGTTTCAGGCGCGGTTATTACGCTGACGGCGGCGAACGGCGATCGGAAGATTGCGACCGCCGGTGATAACGGTGAATACATTTTCGACGGATTGAATCCCGGTAAGTATAACGTGGCTGCCGCCGCCAAAGGATTTGCCTCGACCGAACAAATGCCGGTTGAGGTTGCAGCGAATCGATCAACTTCAGTTGAGCTGGTTCTGAAGGTGGCGATTGCTGAGCAACGGGTAACGGTTAATTCTGAACTGCCGTTGAGCGTCGAAGCTACCAACAATGGGGATCAGAGGGTGGTCGCGGGGAATGATCTCGATGCGTTGCCCGATAATCCGGAGGAACTAGCGGCCGCGTTGCAGGCGTTAGCAGGTCCGCCGGTTGGACCAGGCGCCGCGACTGAGATATTCGTCGACGGCTTCTCTGATGGGACGGTGCCGCCCAAGAATTCCATTCGCGAAGTACGCATAAATCAAAATCCATTCGCTGCTGAGAACGATCAGCCTTCGACTCGCACGGACATTCTTACCAAGCCCGGTACGGACAAATTTCACGCCGGATCTTTCTTCAACTTCAATGATGAGAGTGTGAATTCACGCAATCCCTTTGCGACCAATCGCCCTCCGTTTCAGATCCGATACTTCGGCGGAAATCTGAGTGGGCCGATCGTCGCAAAGAAGGCTTCGTTCTTTTTGAATCTCGAGCGTCAGGAGATCGACGACAACGAACTGGTAAAAGCCACTACCCTGGATGCCAGGTTGAATCCAGTAGACCAGGCGTTTGGTGTGCTGGTGCCGCGCCGATCGTCCAATTTCAGCCCGCGCTTCGATTATCAACTGAACGAGCGAAATACGCTCGTTACCCGGTATTCCTACTTTCGCCAAAGCACGCAGAATGGCGGCGTGGGCGGATTCTCGCTGCCCGAGCGTGCCTACGACTCTTCCTTCACTTTTCACAACATTCAAGTGACGGAAACGGCTGTGCTGAGCCCGTCGCTGCTCAACGAAGCGCGTTTTCAATACTCTCGGTTCCGCAACGAGAGTCTGGGCAATACGAATCAACCAGCAATCAACGTGAGCAGCGCGTTCACCAGCGGAGGCTCGCAGGTGGGCCATGCCGTCAACACTACCGACCGTTGGGAGTTTAGTGACTTCCTCGGGACGCAGAAGAAAACCCACTCGATCAAATTCGGCGTGCGTCTTCGCGGCGTGCACATCGACGACATCAACCCGTCAAACTTCGGCGGCACGTATGTTTTCGCCGGGGCATTTGTCCCTCAGTTGGACGCGAACAACAAACCTGTGGCCGGTGCGGCTCCGGTGTTTGTCGATAGCCTGGAGCGTTACCGCCGCACATTGCTTTTTGAACAAATGGGGCTGTCGCCCACCCAGGTTCGGGCGTTGGGTGGCGGCGCTTCGCAATTCTCAATCTCAGCGGGACAGGCGCTGGCGACCATCTCGCAGATCGATCTCGGCTTCTATGGGCAGGATGATTGGAAGGTGCGTCCGAACCTGTTGTTCAGTTACGGACTGCGATACGAGTATCAAACCAACACTCACAGTCCGACGAACTTTGCGCCGCGTGTTGCTTTCGCCTGGTCGCCCGCGACGAACAATACTTCGCATCCTCCGAAAACTGTGATTCGCGGTGGCACCGGAATCTTCTATAACCGTTTCGGCCCATACAACACGCTGCAGGCTCGTCGCTTCGATGGCGTGAGCACTCAACAGTTCACGGTCGCTGAGACGCCGCTGTTTGTAAACGGCCAGCTCGTGCCGCCCGTGAGTTCGCCGCTCGATGCTTTTCCAAATGTGCCCGCACTGAGTTCGTTGTCACAGTCGCGGCAAATTATTTGGCAAGTCGATCCCCGACTGCACACACCCACTTTCTTTTTCCAGGCGTTGCAGCTCGAAAGACAATTGCCGCGGCATACGACGCTTACGACCGGTGCGTATTTTCTGCACATCACGCACGTCATTCGCGGGCGCGACATTAACCAGCCGTTGCCGGGAACGATCACGGCGACAAATTCTCAAGGGGTAAGGCCGTTCGGTAATGTTGGCGACATCTACCAATACGAATCAACCGCTTCGTTCAATCAGGAACAGATTTTCGTCAGCCTCAACAGCCGCCTCAGTAAATCCATTTCATTTTTTGCAAGTTATAACTGGGGGAAATCCAATAACAATTCGGATGGCCAGGGTGGAACACTTTTTCCCGTGAATAGTTATGACATGAGCGGTGAATATGGACGGGCGACCTATGACTTTCGGCATCGCGTAAGCGTGTTTGGCACTTTCAATTTACCGTGGTGGAAGATCTCTTTGAATCCTTTTTTGAACGCAGGATCCGGGCAACCATACAACATCATCACCGGCCAGGATACGAACGGCGACAACATCTTCACCGAGCGTCCGTCGTTCGCGCCGGCCGGCATTAATTGCGCGAGCCCGCCAGCCAACATCGTCTGTACGAGTGTTGGGAACTTCAATCTGCGGCCATCGCCGGGCGAGCGGTTGATCCCTCGCAATTACGGTAAAGGCTACGGATATTTCTCAGTCAATCTGCGCGTCACCAGGTCCTGGGGTTTTGGCGAGATGCCCTCAGCTAAGACCGGCACTTCACCGGCTCCCGGCGAGAACAAAAATGCGCCCGCGGCTGCCGGTCCGAACAACGGATCGTCCGGCGGTGCGGAAGCGAAGCGTTACACACTGCAACTGTCGGTGAACTTTTTGAATATTTTTAACAACGTCAATTTGGGAACGCCCGTGGGGAATTTGTCATCGCCTTTCTTTGGCCAGTCGCTCAGCGTAAATCAATATGGCGGTTTCGGCCCGAGCGGCAGCTCTGGCGCCGGCAATAGACGAGTGTTTGCGCAGCTGCGGCTGAGTTTTTAATTCTTGAAGAACATTGCTTGAGATTAACCCGCTTGCTGGCGCAAGCGGTTCCGTATCGCTTCGATTGTTAAGAATTGTAAAGCTTGTAGTAAGTCAGCAACATGATCGGCAGTTAACACGTACGCTCAACGTGACGTCATATACGCTGTCGCTCGTGGTGTCTGTCAATCGCCAGTAATTAAATAACCGGCGCGTGCCTCTGGAAATTTCGCGCCGTCAGCCCGCATGAAAAAAGTCGTTATCATACTTACCCTGGTAATTCTCTGTGCGGCCGCCGCGATCGCGCAGCCGGCCCCACCACCAAAGGCGAGTCCATCCATCTCAACCAAAGCCGCGACGAGCAGCGCCAAGTCAGCGATCGTCTTGCCACCGGAAAAGACGAAGCCTCTCACGATGCCAAAGTTCGCCAAGGCTCCGGTGATCGACGGCAAGTTGGACGATGAGATTTGGAAGAGCGCGATCGTCTTAAAAGACTTCTATCAAATTCAGCCGGGCGACAATATTGCGCCGTCAAAGCCGACTGAGGCGATGCTCGGCTATGACTCGAAATTTATCTACATCGCCTTTCACTGTTACGACGAACCCGACAAAGTGCGCGCTACGATTCCGAAGCGCGACAACATTTTTAACGATGATTACGTCGGTATCCTCTTCGACACTTTCAATGATGGACGAAAGGCCTATGAATTCGATTTCAGTCCGCTGGGAATTCAGGCCGACGGCATTTGGACCGATGGACAGGGCGAGGATTTCAATCCTGACATCGTGATGGAATCGAAGGGTCTGGTGACTTCGGACGGTTGGACTGTCGAAGCCGCGATCCCTTTTAAGTCGCTGCGTTATGTCGCGGGCAAGGACAAACTTTGGGGCGCGCATTTCTGGCGGCGGATCAAGCGATTCAATAACGAGCTCGACATGTGGATGCCGATTAATCGCGACATCTCGAGTTGGCTGGCCCAGGAAGGACATCTGGCCGGGCTGGAAGGAATTTCAACTGAACGCACGCTGGAGCTGATCCCGAGTCTGACGCTTTCCGAAACGGGAAAGCGGAAAGCAACGTTGTCGCCTGCACAATTGGCCGCCGGCATGCTGGACCCGGGCCGGATGGTGAACGAGCCGATCAAATTCGATCCGGGTTTGACTGGCAAATACAGCATTACTCCTAACGTGACGCTCGACTTTGCGGTAAACCCGGATTTCGCTCAGGTCGAGTCAGATCAATTGGTCGTGACCGCGAACCAACGCTTCCCGATTTTCTTTCCAGAGAAGCGGCCGTTCTTCCTCGAAGGCGTCGACATCTTCAACACCACAATCGCGGCCGTGCACACGCGGACAATCATCGATCCTGATTTCGCGGTGAAGCTCACCGGCAAGATCGATCGCAACACATTCGGCTTGATGCTTGCCTCTGACAACGGGCCCGGCGACTTTAGTCCTGAAGAGCGACTTACGGCCAATCCGAGATTGGTGGGTAAGAATGCGTCGGTGGGCGTTCTCCGCCTGAAACACGACATCGGAAAGAAAGATTCTTTCATCGGATTCCTTGGCACCTATCGCAGGTTTGTCGATCAATATAATGAGCTGGGTGGTATCGATACGCGCCTGCGCATCAACAAAGTCACGACCTTCAGCGCGCAGGCGTTGGTTACGCATTCGCGCGAAAATTTCTTCTATCCTGATGAGGGCCAGACAGTCAGCCGTCCGCAGAATGGTTTCATTTATGCGACTGACTACAACATGTCGGGCCGCCATTTTGGATACGAGTATTCGACGGTTGGCCGCACCAGTTACTATCGATCCGACGTGGGATTCAATCGCCGCACGAACACCAACAATCACAATCTGTTCGTTCGTTACAATTCAGAGCCGCACCCGAAAGCTAAATTGGTTTCATGGCGTGTCTACGATGATATCGGCACTAACTTTGATTGGCACGGCCGAATGCAGATTTACAACAACGAATCGCAGATGCAGTGGAATTTTCAGCGGCAGACGTCAATCGGTGTCGGTGTTGATATCGGATACGAGCGCGTGTTCGAAGAAGAGTTCGGACCCACGCGCAAATTCTTCGGCACAGGTTGTGTGCTTAAGAATACTTGCACGTTCTGGGGAGATGACAGTGAACGCTCGTCACCCAACGGCGGTCTTTATGTGTTTGCTCAGTCGAACATCAATAAGAAATTCAACTTCAATATGTTTGCGGACCAGGCTTACGGCAGTCTGGATTTTGACTTTGGCGCGGGATCGCGTTTCCCGCGCGTAAGTATTCCCGCGGTCGCCGCGCGGGCTGCGCAGGCTGCCGGAAAATGCGCCGGCCCAGTTCCGCCACCCGTTTGCACCGCGCCGCTTGATCCGGGCGCGGGGAAGTTCCTCAACTTCAATGCCGGCGTTACCTATCAACCCTTAACACCGCTAAATATCAATGTGAGTTTTACGAAACAACGCTTACGCAGAAACGATACCGGACTGCTCGCCTTTGACGAGAACATTGTGTCCCTAAAAGGAACATACCAGTTCACGCGTTTTATCTTCGCGCGCGGCCGGATCGACTTTGACTCGATCGCTTCAAATTACAAGGGACAGTTTCTGTTTGGCTGGACGCCCAATCCGGGAACAGCGCTTTACATCGGCTATAACGATGATCTGAACCGCAATGGCTTCAACCCGTTCACCGGCCAACTTGAACCCGGATTTCGGCGCAACGGTCGCACGTTCTTTGTAAAGATGTCCTACCTGTTTCGTAAGAGCTTTGGATGAGGGTTTGGTAGTTGATCAGTTTCAATCACAGCCGCCCTCTTCGCTCCGGAGGAGCGAGATGTTTATAGCAACAAATCCCCCCTAAATACTCTTCGCTCCGTGAGGAGCGAGATGTGTTTCCGGCTGGCCAGTGCGCCGTAAGTTGTTGCGCTCCTACGGAGCGCGAGCCGAATAGCGTGACGTCGGGCTATAAACATCTCGCCCCGCTGGGGCGAAATCCCGACAGCACCAACTCGTTGCGCTTCAGACTTGAATTCACCAGCTTCAAAATGACCCGCGATTTACTTCTGACATTTCCTACCAAATAAAAGCAGAACAAATCGCGGCACGTGCGCGTAAAAATGGAACAAGCTGTTTGGCAGCGCCGTCTAATGTTGAGAGCATCCAAGCGCCGCATTCGTAATTGGTGAAAGAGACAGTTAACAGGTTAGTCGTTCTGCACGTCATACGGACCGGAACAGTTGATGACAGTGAACCGCCTCGTTCTCTTCATGACGCTATGCCTGTGCATGGGTGTGGCGACGCCTAGTTTCGCGCAGACACCTAACGGAACCAAGCACTCGATCGCGATTCCTGCCGAGAAAGCCAAATCGATCACCATTCCTCGTTTCGACAAGCCGCCGGTAATAGACGGAAAGCTGGATGATGAAGTCTGGAAGACGGCAGCGGTGTTTAAGGATTTCTACCAGGTCCAGCCCGGTGACAACATCACGCCTTCAAAGCCGACCGAAGCAATGATCGGTTACGACGCTAAGACGATTTACTTCGCTTTCCACTGTTACGACGAGCCGGACAAAATTCGCGCGACCGTCGCCAAGCGCGACGACGTATTTGGCGAAGACAACGTGCGCGTGTTTCTTGACACCTTCAACGATCAGCGCCGCGCTTACGTGCTCGGCTGGAATCCGCTCGGTGTTCAGCAGGACGGAATTATGACTGAAGGCTCGGGTCAGGATTTCAGCGTTGATATCGTGATGGAATCGAAAGGGATGATTACGACCGACGGCTGGACGCTTGAAGTAGCGATTCCGTTTAAGTCACTTCGTTACGAAGCGGGAAAAGGGAAGCTCTGGGGCATTCATATTTGGCGCAACATCGATCGCTTCAATGACGAGATCGATTCATGGATGCCGAACTCGCGCGACATTTCATCTCAGCTTGTTCAGGAAGGACATATCACCGGACTGGAAAACATTTCCACCGAACGCACGCTCGAGGTAATTCCCAGCGTCACGGTTTCGGAAACCGGCAAACGAGTCAACGCCCTGACGCTGGCGCAGGTCGCGGCCAACCCAGCGTTGCTGGATCCGGGCCGGATCCTGAATGAACCGCTAAAGTTTGATCTTGGCGTAACTGCCAAGTACAGCTTGACGCCGACCATCACGCTTGACCTCGCAATCAACCCCGACTTTGCCCAGGTCGAAGCCGATCAAACCGTGGTTACCGCAAACCAGCGTTTTCCAATCTTCTTTGAAGAGAAGCGTCCATTCTTTTTGGAAGGCATCGACATCTTTCAGACCCCCATCCAGGCCGTACACACGCGCGCGATTGTCGATCCCGATATCGCAGTAAAGCTTTCGGGTAAACGCGGCCGGAACACTTTTGGAGTTTTGCTCGCCAGCGATAACGCGCCCGGAAATTTTACGAAAGAAGAAAAACAGGACGCGAGTACGTTGCCCGCCATTGCCCGATTCATAAACAAGAATGCCTACATCGGCATTCTTCGTTTGAAGCGCGACGTCGGGAAACAATCGTACATCGGTCTGTTGGTGACCAGTTACAACTTCATCGAGAAACACAACCAGCTCGGCGGCATCGACGGGCGTTTTCAGATCAGCAAGCAAAAGACGTTTAGTTTCCAGGTGCTGGGCTCAACTTCACGCCGTTGCTTTTTCGAGCCGGCGCTGGATGTGCACCGGCCCGGCCCGTCGGATGGATGTTTCGGCGGGTACGATCCGGCCCCCGGAAATCCGAACCGGGCCGCAGAGACCAACGACTACTATCGCACCGGCAATGGACTGGCATACCGTTGGCAATACAACCGCGACGGCCGCCATTTCTATTACGGTGCGAACGGCAATGGCCAGACGCAGAATTATCGCGCGGATGTGGGTTTCACGCGGCGGCTTAACACTAATTTTGCAGGTGGGTATTTCGGTTATAGCGCTGAGCCGAAGCCGAAGGCGAAGCTGATCAACTGGAACTTCAACGACAATTTCGGGACCAATTTCAATTGGCAAGGTCTAAGTCAGAATTTCTACCACGAAGCGAGCATGAATCTGAACTTTCAGCACAATACGAATCTCGGTTTCGGAGTGGACAATGGTTACGAGCGTCTGTTTGAAGAGGAATTTGGATTGAAGAGAACGGCTACCCACGCGGGCGCCTTCTTTGGGCCGTCCGAGCGTTCGACCACACAGCAAGGGTTCTACGTGTTCGGCAACACCAAGCCGAGCCAGAAATATTCATTCAATATGTTTCTGAACTTCAATTGGAATTCTTTTGATTACGATTTCGGCGCCACTCCGAAATTCAATCGAGTAAGTCCGGCCGCGCTCACCGATCCGAACGCGGCGCTCGATCCCGGACCGGGCAAATCATCCGACCTAAATCTCAGCTTTAATTACCAGCCGACCAAGCCGCTGAACATGTCTCTCAGTTACGAGCAGAGCAAACTCCGGCGCAACGATACCGGTCTGTTGGCTTATCAGGACAACATCTATTCATTCCGCGGCACGTACCAGTTCAGTCGCTTCATTTTTGCCCGCGCGCGCATCGATTACGACACCTTGTCATCCGATGCTCGCGGGCAATTCTTGTTCGGCTACACGCCAAATCCCGGCACGGCTTTCTACCTCGGCTACAACGACGACCTCACTCGCAACGGCTTCAGCCCTTTCACGGGACAACTCGAGCCGGGCTTTCGACGCAACGGCCGCACCTTCTTCATCAAGATGTCCTACCTGTTCAGGAAAAGCTTCGGCGGATAGTTACTGACTCCATAACACTCGTTCCTCAGACCACAATACAGAGGATGGTGGCAACCGGACATTGCTGCGCGTTAATATGATGTCTCCGTGTCTCTGCGGCAAATGCTGAAAGGATAAAATGGAAAAGCCTGCACCGACTGATTATCCAATCGAAGAGATTCTGCGACGGCGCTGGAGCCCGCGCGCGTTTTCTGATCGAAACGTAGAAGCGGAAAAACTGCTGAGTTTGTTTGAGGCCGCGCGTTGGGCGCCGTCATCATCAAACGAACAGCCATGGTCATTCATCCTCGCGACGAAAGAAACGCCGCCAGAGCACGCGCAGCTGTTGAATTGTTTGGTGGAAAAGAACCAGCAGTGGGCCAGGCTCGCGCCGGTCTTAATGGTTTCCGTCGCCAGGCTCAATTTTGAAAAGACCGGAAAGCGGAATCGGCACGCGTTTCACGATGTGGGCCTGGCTATGGGTAACCTGCTCGTCGAGGCAACGGCGCTGGGATTGTTCGTGCACCAGATGGCCGGCTTTTCTGTTGATAAAGTCCGCGAGGCTTATCACGTGCCGGAAGGTTTCGAACCGGTGGCGGCGATCGCAATTGGATATCCAGCCGAGCCCGAAGTTCTGCCGGAAGCCTTTCGCGAGCAGGAGACAGGTCCGCGAAAGCGACAGCCGATCGGTAGCTTTGTTTTTGAGGGAAAGTGGGGAGAGCTCTCGCCCCTCACAAATAGATAAATGTTTAGAGGCCGGCTACTGCCCGCCTGCTTTCTGATAACGGAATGGCGGGCAGTAGCCCGCCTCTAAACGCACAGGTGGTTTGTTGTCAGGTCCAAGACTTCTTTCACGGTTTTCAGGCCAACGTTTTACGCCGCGTCAGAGTCAAACAGTTTGTTAAGCACGCGTCCAAAAATCTGCAATGTAACTTATCCATGCCTGAAGGCGTATTAACATTCAGCGTGCTAAACTACGTCCCGCCCGGCATTAAATCCGAAATGTTTTTATCTCATCCTTCAAATCTTTGGCGACTGGCCTTGTTATGTCTGGCGGCAACTTTGTTGGTTTCCGCGACTGCTTGCAAGAGCGATTACCCTGCGTCCGGGAAGGCCGCGAGCGCTGACGGCAAGTCACAACCGCGCCAGGTAAAAACCGTGAAGGTTGCCGAGATTCCGGTCGGTGAAATGGTGACGGTGAACGGGAATCTCGCGGCGTACGATCAAACCACTGTCGGGATGAAAGTACCGGGCCGACTGGAAACGATTAGCGTCGATCTCGGCAGCGTGGTGCGCAAAGGACAGGTCATCGCGCAGCTGGAGCAGCAGGATTACAAGTTGCGCGTGCAACAAGCCGAAGCCGGATTGGCCCAGGCGCGCGCGCGTCTCGGGTTGTCGCCGGACGGCGCCGACGATCGCGTCACCGCGGAAGAAACCGGAACGGTAAGACAAGCCAAAGCGGTGCTCGAAGATGCGAAGCTGAAACGCGATCGGGCCGCGAAACTCGTCGAGCAGGGAATCACGCCGCGCGCCGAGTACGACACCGTAGATTCGGAATACAAAGTTGCCTTAAGCCGTTATCAGGATGGGCTGGAAGAGATTCGCAACCGGCAGGGTCTGCTGGCGCAAAGACGTTCCGAACTCGCCCTGGCGAAACAGCAACTCGCCGACACGTTTGTTTATTCTCCTCTGGACGGGGTCGTGCAGGAAAAGAAAGCGAGCGCGGGTGAATACCTCGCGGCCGGCGCGCCGGTCGTGAGTGTGGTGCGCATCGATCCTCTGCGATTGCGCGTTGACGTTCCCGAGCGTGAAGCCCACAGCATCCGCATGGGCCAAAGCGTGCGCGTCACCTTAGAGGGCGATCCTGATTCCTATCTCGGATACATCAAACGGCTCAGTCCAACCATCAGCGAACAGAACCGCGTGCTCTCAGTCGAAGCGGACGTACGCAACAACGGTCGCCTGCGACCGGGCGCATTTGTGAAGGCTGAGATCGTTACGAATCAGACTAATACTGCGGTGACCGTTCCGCCCACTGCTCTGGTGACGTTCGCTGGAATCGATAAAGTGATCATTGTTGAAAACGGCAAGGCACTTGAGAAGACAGTAACTGTGGGTCGCCGCGGCACTGATTGGATCGAGATTAAGGCCGGCATAAACGTGGGCCAGACTGTGGTTGTTGATCCGGGAAATTTGCAGTCGGGACAAGCAGTAGCAGAACAGTAGATTTCTCTGTGTCCTCTGTGGTGAATCTCTCCTTTACCGAAACTCAACCACAGAGAACACAGAGGACACAGAGGACACAGAGGAATGCAGAAGCTCGCAGAAATTTGTATCCAACGTCCCGTCTTCGCCGCGATGATCATTCTGTCGCTGGTGGTCGTCGGATCGGCGAGCTATTTGAAGCTTGGCGTCGATCGCTTCCCGGCAGTCGACCTTCCCACCGTTACGGTGCGCACGAATTTGCCCGGCGCATCGCCCGAAGAAATGGAAACCCTGGTCTCGCAACCGATTGAAGAAGTCGTCAACACTGTCGACGGCATCGACAATCTTCGATCCGTGTCGGTTCAGGGGGCGTCGATTATCATTGCGACCTTCAAACTGAATCGAGACATTGAAACCGCCGCCCAGGACGTGCGCGATCGGGTCTCCACCGTCATTCGCAATCTACCTCCGGATACCAAGCCGCCCGTAATCTCGAAAGTCAATAACGACAACACGCCCGTGATTACCGTCGCGTTATCAGGGCCGCATTCGATTCGCGAACTCACCGAATACGCTGACAAGATCGTCAAGGTCCAGTTCGAGCGCGCCGGTGGTGTTGGCGAAGTCGACGTGACGGGTGGTCTCGATCGCGCCATAAATGTTTGGATCGATGCCGAAAGATTGGCCGCGTACAAGATTCCCATCAGCGCAGTCTACGATGCTTTGCAACGCCAGAACTCGGATGTGCCGGGAGGCAATGTTGAGACGGGCCGGCGCGAACTGGTGCTGCGGACCCTGGGGCGCTACACGAATCCCCGCGACATGGAAGAACTGGTGGTCGCGAATATTAACGGCTCGCCGGTGAAGATTCGCGACATCGGTCATGTCGAAGACGGAACCAAAGAGCAGCGCTCGGTGGCGCGGCTTAACGGTGTGCCGACGGTTACCCTCGAAGTGCAGCGTCAGTCGGGTTCCAATACCGTCGAAGTTATTAAGAACATCAAGACTGAGCTTGAACGCGTCAAGCCGCAATTGCCTCCCGACGTCAAAATGGAAGTGATCCGCGATCAGTCGCGTTACATCGATTCAGCGCTGCACGAGATCACCCGCCACCTCGTGCTCGGCAGTATCCTCGCCAGCCTGGTTGTTTTGCTTTTCATGCGTTCGTGGCGATCCACGTTGATCGCGGCGATCGCGATCCCGGCGTCGGTGGTATCAACATTCGGCATGATGCGGGCGCTGAACTTTACTTTGAACAGCGTGACGATGCTTGCACTCGTCTTGATGGTCGGCGTGGTGATTGACGACGCCATCGTCGTCCTCGAAAACATCTTTCGTTTTGTGGAAGAGAAACGTATCAGCCCCATGCGCGCCGCGAAAGAGGCTACTGCGGACATCGGGATGGCGGTCATGGCCACGACGTTTTCGCTGGTCGTAATTTTCCTGCCGGTGTCGTTCATGTCGTCGATCTCGGGGCGGTTTCTCTATCAGTTTGGTATTACTGCCGCCGTAGCCGTGATGGTCTCGCTGCTAGTGTCATTCACCCTGACTCCAATGATGAGCGCGCGCCTCTTGCGTGCGGAAGATGCCGCGAGCGGGCATTCGCCGGGACATCATCACGACACGCTGGCAGACGCCGGATCGCGCAAGGGCTTCTACGGCTTCATCGATCGCTCTTACACCTGGATGCTGCGTCTCTCCATGCGCCATCGCCTGGCGGTGGCGGTGATTGCCGTCGCGGTCGCACTCTCGAGCATTCCGCTTTATCGGGTGGTCAAACAAGAGTACACGCCCAGCGATGTAGATGAAGCTGAGTTTGACGTGAACGTCACCGCGCCCGAAGGCACCAACATTAATTCGATGGACGAGACCATGCAGTCGATCGAAAAGGATTTGCGGGACACTCCGGGCGTGCGACTGATCCTGGCATCGGCCGGAGGATCGTTTCTGGGCGCCGTCAACCAGGCCGGTGTGTACGTGCGCATAGCGCCGCACGAAGAGCGCGTGTTTTCGCTGACTAAACTGTGGAATTCGATCAAAGCGGGCCACCCGCTGTTAGCGTTTCGCGGCAACTATACACAGCGCGATGTGATGCAGGAGATCCGCACGCGCATGCAAAAGTACGCGCCGTTTCGCTTCAGCGTTCGTAACGCGCAGTCTTTCAATATCGGCGGCGGCAATTTCGATATCGACTTCGTATTCAAAGGGCCGGACCTGCAGCAACTCGCGAAATACGCCGACACGATGCGCCTCAAGACGAAAGAGATTGGGGGCATCGTCGATGCGGACACGACCCTTAAACTGGATAAACCAGAACTGCGAGTGCACATCAATCGAGAGCGCGCGGCTGATCTCGGCGTGGACACAACGAACATCGCGAATGCTCTGCGCTTGATGGTTGGTGGTGACGATCAGGTCTCTCGTTTTTACGATCCGACAGTGAATGAAGATTACGACGTAGAGTTGCGTTTGTCGGAACGGGATCGTGGCGATTCGGCGACGATTTCGCGGCTTTTTGTGCCTTCGGCCCGTGGCGGCCTGGTGCGGGTCGACAATCTCGTCGACATTAAAGAAGAGTTTAGCCCGTCGCGTATCGATCGTTTGGATCGACAACGGCAGGCGTCCGTTAGGGCCGGGGTGGCGCCGGGATTCGCGCTCGCCGATCGTCTCGACGCGATGAAAAAAACCGCCGCCGAAATGAATCTGCTCGGTACTTACTCAACCATCGTGGCCGGTCGGGGCAGAGAACTTGAAAGAACATTTGTCGAATTTCTTTGGGCGTTTCTGCTTTCGATCATCTTCATGTACATGATCCTCGCGTCGCAATTCGAGAGCACGATTCACCCGCTGACGATTCTGTTAAGCCTGCCGTTGTCGGTTCCGTTTGCGCTGCTCTCGCTCTGGTTGTTGGGAGACACGCTCAACCTGTATTCAGCGCTGGGCATCCTGGTGCTGTTCGGCGTGGTAAAGAAGAACGCGATCCTGCAAATCGATCACATGAATAGTTTGCGCACTCTGGGAATGGAACGTGATGCTGCGATCATTCAGGGTAACCGTGATCGTCTGCGACCTATTCTGATGACTACGCTCGCGTTGGTTGCGGGCATGGCGCCGCTGGCGCTCGGTACAGGACCAGGAGCGGAAGAGCGCCGCTCGATCGCGATCGTGGTTATCGGCGGACAGTCTCTGTCCCTGCTGCTGACATTAATCGCGACGCCGGTTGTCTATTCTTTGCTGGACGATATGGGATCCACGGCGAAATGGCGGCGATTCGCCAGGGCGACCGGAAGATTGACCGCGCCGTTGACCAGCATCGTCCGTCGCATCGCCCCGACGCGGCGCGGTGAAGTGAAGGTTGAAACGGAACCGGCGCCGTCCGTTCCGGCGTTACATACCGACGATTAATAAGAGCTCAATTGTTGGATCAAGACCGCAACATACGCGCTGAAAGCGCGCAAATGTAATAGCCTGGGCCAACGGCCCAGGTAACTTCAGACAAAACGTCCGAGCGCTGAAAGCGCGAAATATCGTTCATTCCCAAACATACTTCTCGTCGTAGTCAATACCGTACGCCTTGAGAAACTTACGATATTCATCTTGAAACGTGACGCTTTATGGTGCTCTTTCTGGTCGCGAATATAACGCTTCAAAGACGCTACATTTGATTGCCCGATTGAGAATGCGCCATAGCCTCTCTGCCAGTGAAAGTTTCGAAACTCACGACCCTTTGTCTTGATCCACTTCGACGTACTCGTTTTTATTTCTTCGACAATCTCCGCGATTGTGACTACCCGCGCCAATGGAAAGAGAATGTGTACGTGATCGGCTGTTCCGTCGATTGCTAATGACGGAGATTTCAGTTCCCGGAGTATCTTCGCCATGTAAGGATGCAATTCCGGTTCAATTGCGGGAGTTATGAATGGCTCGCGATTCTTCGTACTGAAGACCAGATGAATCAGAACGGATGATAGTGATTGTGACATTTATGTCGCGCCTTCAGCGCTCAAGGATATTGAACGGTACTTACCTGGGCCGTTGGCCCAGGCTTTTACATTTTCGCTCCTTCGGCGCTCTCGACTTTGATTACCCTTTATCGGCCGTTAGGTCAGGCTTACAATTTGTGCCATTAGCGCTGATTCGATCTCAGGCGATATAGGGGCGAGCGGTTAAATTCTACCGCGGTACACAAGCTAACTTCTCTGTAAACAATCTTGCAGCGTCAACGCCTTCGTAGGACGAGGATAAAGAGAGGTTGCTGCGAATCTGAAGGTTGAGCGAGATCGTTAACTCATTCAATCCGGAACGTCGCGATGTCCGCGAGTGAATCACCAATAATCGCGTACTCACCCGGCGGAAGGGACGCCAGCGGACGAAGCTCCATGTAGTTAATGAACAGAAACCGGTTCTTACCTGCCTCGACGCGCAAGCGCTTCAAGATTCGTCGCCCCAATTGAACATTATCCTCTTCAAATGGCGCGTAACCTTTACGACCTTTAATCAGCGAAATCTTGAGTGAGCGCTCTGACCTGCTGCGCGTGAGTCGCACCAACTGATGCGGCGGCGGATCCATACGGTCCGCGACGAACACAAAGAAACTCAGCTTCTCATTCGTCAGGACGGTTTCGGCCTTCGATCCATTCAGGCGTACGCGTGTGATTTTGTCTTCGAGGGCTGGAGCGAAAACATTCATCGAGGTGATGCCGGATTCGAATGGCAGAGCCAGGAGTTTGTTATCGCCGGTCGCGTAATAGATTTTAGTGAAATCGTTTGGCGGGTCAGGAGACGCATCTTGAGGAATGCTCAAACCCGCAATAGTCAGACAAAGAATCACGCAGAGAGTGGAAGTCAGTCTCTTCATTGCATGCAAAAGGGAGTCTACTTGGTCTGGATAAGCTCTTCAGGCATCTCTTCCGGCAACTTAAGAATCTTTTCCCAGCCCGAGTTGTCTGCTCGCATCCTCGCGGTCAACTCATCGCGGACCTTCGTCAAGCCGGCGCTCAAACTGCGCGGGTAGTTGTGCAAATCGCTAAAACGATTCATTTGATCGGCGACAAATGCTTTCTGTTTTTCGATCGAAGGGATTGGTGAGTGCTGACCATTCTCCCAGAACGGTTCGACTAATCGCCTGACTGTGGCAGCTCCTGGAATTTCGATCTCTTCAACGTCTAATCCAGTCACGTCCGCAATGTAATTTCCTTGCGCGTCGATTCCGCGAAAGACCT
Source organism: Blastocatellia bacterium (assembly GCA_003487805.1). Taxonomy (GTDB): domain Bacteria; phylum Acidobacteriota; class Blastocatellia; order Pyrinomonadales; family Pyrinomonadaceae; genus UBA11740. The sequence continues at coordinate 34,841 of DNNE01000013.1, forward strand.
GTAAGAATCCGGGCAGAGTTGTTTTGTCCACCGAGTTCGAAGCCTTTAGCGTCGGCAGTCCGTTGATGACGCAGGCTTTGAAAATTACGCCGGCAACATTTTTTACCTCGCTCGACAGCTTGGTTCCGATGCCGAAGCCGCTCACTTCGGGAAACTCGGCAACGATCTTCGTAACGCGTTCGACATTCAAATCTCCGGTAAGATTCGTGCGCAAATCGTGCAATCCATTGGCTTCAAAAAACTCAAGACACCAACGGCCGAGTTCAGCCAGGTCGCCGGAATCAACGCGGAATCCTTTGAAGGCCTTACGCCGTCCTTCAGTAGAAGTTGCCGCCATCGCCGCGTGTACCGCGCCCATGTAAACGTCGACCGTATCCAGCAGCAGCGTCGTGCCGTTCGGATTCGCGTCGAGCCAGCGTTCGAAAGCAACTTGTTCGAAGTGCTTCGTCTGTCCCGTTCGCGGCTCGATTTCGGGTTCGTATAAATATTCGAGATAAGCCTGTTGCCAGTAGTGCGCGATGGTGCCGACCGCGGGAATGTCCAGACGATGCGCGGCCTCCATGTTCGACGTGTCGTTAAAGCCGCCGATGAAAGCGTAGGTCGCAATATCTACTGCGCGTTCGATGTCGCCGTTGCGCCGCAGCGAGAAATCAGACAGCCAGCGATCGCCGGCGGCCATCCGAAACTGCATCGCCGTGCTGGCGGTGGTCATGGGCAGATCAAAGGCGTGCTCAAATTTGATCTCCTGTGCCTGGGTGAGGCCAAACTTTCCGGTGATGTCGGCAATCGGTTGCTGCGGGAACATGATCGTTCCCGGATGAACTGCACGAATGCTGCCGGCGAACTGAATGTCTTCGATCGCTTTGGCGAATCGCTGCAAGCCGCCGCGATCCTGCTCGAGAAAACGCAGCCGCGGCCGATCAATCTGACTGTCGACCAGCAAGCGTATCAATCGTTCATGACCGAGCACCGGCGCGAACGGCAGCTTGCGCTGCGTTACATAGAACGTCGCGACCATTTCGCTGAGGGGTTTGTCATGCACGCGCGTCTCTTTCTTATAGGACGCGTCGGCCATGGCGGCGTGATAGCGATCGAAATTCAGGGTGCCCATTGACGAAGCATAATACTCCCGTGCCGCGGCTGGCCCAAAATGATTCAATTTAGTCTTTTCGCGGCAGGGGTTCGGTAGTATTCTTAGCGCAACCCCCTCCGAACCTGGGCCGGTGATGTCTCGAAGCCGGCAATAACTACGTCGCGGTTGTTGGTGCGACGGAAAACCGAGGAGATAGAGAGAATGAAAAGGTCGAACTTTTGCTTGAGTCTAATCGCAGCTTTATTAATTTGTTTCGGAGCATTTGTTACTTCGAGCACCGCATCGGGCGCACCGCGCGCCAATCGCTGCAAGGATCGGTGTAATGACGTCTACCGTCGTCGCAAGGACGAATGCCGGTCATTGCGTCGATGGGAGAAACGCCAATGTGAAGATCGCGCGAAGAGCGCCCACGATGAATGCCGCCGGCGTTGCCGCTAGACGATCAAGAAACCAGCTCTCCCCCATTTCAACTGAGTGGAAGGAGATACGATCAATGAAAACCAGAATTGTTTCCTGCGTAGCGGCGTTATTGGTCTTTTGTTCGGGACTGTGGATCGCCGGTTCAAGTGTTTCGGCCGGTGGTGGCAACAGGTGCACTGATCACTGCGCTGACAGTTATCGAGTCAAGAAAGATGCCTGCAAGTTAATCCCGCTGAAGAATGAACGAAAGATTTGCGAGAGAAGAGCGAAGGAATCGAAAGACGATTGCAAGCATCGCTGCCGGTGACGAGGACGCGGGGCATTAGCCCGACCGTGAGGGAGGGCTCTGATCGGAGCCCTTGCTTACGCGCGGGCTAATGCCCCGCAGCCTTAGCTTCATCTCCCACAATCTCCGCGCCGGCTTGTCGCATCTCTTCGACTGCTTTCGCACCGTCGTCCGGCTTTACGTTCACCGGGCGCATCGCGTCGGCAAGTGCTTTGGCTTCGAATCCCTCGCGCACCGCGTCGAGTACTGTTTGCTTCACGCAGTAATCAGTCGCCAGTCCGCCTACCCATACTTCTTTCACGCCTTTGGCGCGCAAAAGTTTGCCGAGGTTTGTACCATCAAAGCCTGAATAACCATCGGCGCTTTCATCGATCCCTTTCGAGATCGTTGTTATGCGTGGATCATCAAGCAGGTCAGCGTGAAACTCTGCGCCCGTGGTGTCTTGCACACAATGAACCGGCCAGGTCCCGCCGTAAACCTGAAAATGTTTTGTCTTTGCCGGATGCCAGTCCCGCGTTTTGTACACAGGTTCTCCGCGATCAAGGAAATCCTTCATGAGTTTATTCAAGGGCGCAACGACTTCATCACCCTGCGCGACGGCCAGCGAGCCGCCCGGACAAAAATCATTCTGCACATCGACGACAATGAGCGCTTTCTTTTTACTGTCTGGCATAAATCACCCCAATAGAGTTTAGAGTCGGGCTACTGCCCGACCAAAGCGGGCGGTAGCCCGCTTCTAAACGATTTTCGATATTAGATTAGCGCTGCGCCGAATTCGCTGCAAAGGCGCGCAGAATTCTTATTGACTTTGTGGGTGATTCTCGATAAGAAGCATCCCGCGAGATCGCTTCTGCTGTATCAATAGACACACTCGTCGAAACACTTGCAGTTCGTCTTCCCTGGAGGTTCCGAAATGATTAGACGCTCGTCGCTCCGAATACTATCGGTTTCCGTTTTCATTCTTTTAGTAACTGTGGTCGCGCTCGTTCAGGCGCAGCAACCAAACGCCGAAGCAATGCGGTGGCGCTACATCGGGCCCGTGGGAAACCGCACGACTTCAATCGTGGGTGTGCCCGGCCAGCCTTATGTTTATTACGCCGGCTCAGCATCAGGCGGCATTTTCAAAACAACGGATGGTGGCATTCATTGGGAAGCGATCTTCGATGGTCAACCTGTTTCGTCAATCGGCTCTTTGGCGATTGCGCCATCGGATCCAAACGTGGTTTGGGCGGGAACCGGCGAAGCATGGATTCGCAGTCACATCTCGGTGGGCCAGGGAATTTATAAATCGGGCGATGCGGGCAAGACCTGGAAGTTGATGGGTCTGGAAAAGACCGGACGCATTGGACACCTCGTGGTCGATCCAAAGAATCCGGACATCGTGATGGCGTGCGCGCTCGGTCACGCTTACGGCCCGCAGCAGGAGCGCGGCGTGTTTCGCACCACTGACGGTGGCGCACATTGGGACCGTGTGCTGTTCACGGATGAGAACTCTGGTTGTTCAGACATCGTGATGGATCAGAGCAATCCGCGAACCCTTTTCGCCGGCATGTGGCAGTTTGAGATTCATACCTGGGGCAGAGAGAGCGGTGGGCCGGGCAGCGGTCTCTACGTGTCGCATGATGAGGGAGCAACGTGGAAGAAGATCGCCGGCCATGGATTGCCCACGCGCATGACGGGCAAGTATGCGCTGGCGATCTCGCGTTCAAATCCGAATCGAATCTTCGCGATGATCGAAACAGGTGACGGCGTTCCTTATAAAGGGCAGGAGACGGACCGCGGAAAGCTCTGGCGCTCGGACGATGGGGGAGAGAATTGGCGGCTCGTCAGTTACGACCGCGGCATGGGCGGGCGCACGCATTACTACTTCCGGCTCGAAGTCTCGCCGGACAATGAAAACCAGGTCCACTTTCTGACGAATCCGTACTCGTACTCTCTTGATGGCGGTGAAACGATCGCGCGCGGCCCAGGCGGCGGTGGTGGTGGTGGGTTTGGCGGCAGCAGTCCCGGTGGTGACAATCACGACATCTGGATCGATCCAACCGATGGAAACCGCATGGCCGTCGCCAACGATTCGGGCGTCAGTCTCACAGTGAATCGCGGCCGCACCTGGCAGAGGATTCAACTGCCGAACGGCCAGCTTTATCACGTCACGACTGATAATCAGATTCCTTATTACGTCTACGGCAATCGTCAGGATGGTCCATCGTATCGCGGGCCCAGTCGGACGGGCGGCGGTGGCGGCTTCGGTGGCGGCATCATTCCGCGCAGCGCATGGATCAACGTCGCCGGGGGCGAGAGCGGATGGTCCACACCTGATCCGGTCGATAACAATATCATCTGGTCCAGCGCGTCAGGATCGGGCAGCGTCGGTGGCATCGTCGAGGTTTACAACATTAAGACGGGCCAGGCGCGCAACGTCGAAGTGTGGCCCGACAATGCGAGTGGCAACGTCGCAGCTGACTTGAAATATCGTTTCATATGGACCATGCCGCTGACGATCTCGCCGCACGATCACAATAAGGTTTATGTCGGCAGTCAGTTCGTTCATCAGACGACCGACGGCGGCAACAGTTGGCAAGTGATAAGTCCTGATCTGACTTTGAATGATAAGAGCCGTCAGGGATTTTCAGGCGGTTTGACGGGAGACAACATCGGCGTGGAATACGCGGGCGTGGTGTTCGCGATTGCTGAATCTCCCAAAGAAGCGGGCGTGATTTGGGCCGGCACCAACGACGGCCTCGTGCAAATCACCCGCGATGGCGGAAAGAATTGGACCAACGTCACGAAGAACATTCCTAACATGCTGTCCTGGGGAACCATCAGCAATATCGAAGCTTCGCGATACAACGCGGGCACTGCCTACTTCACTGTCGATGGCCATCAGGTCAACAACCGTGACCCGTGGATTTACAAGACTACAGATTACGGGAAGACGTGGAAGATGATCACGAACGGCATTCCGAAATCGATGTTGAGCTACGCGCACTGCGTACGCGAAGATCCGGTGCGTCAGGGCCTGTTGTATGTTGGCACTGAGAACGGCATCTATGTTTCTTACGATGATGGTGCGAACTGGCAGCCGCTACAGATGAACCTGCCACACGCTCCGGTTTATTGGATCACCGTGCAGGAGCATTTCAACGATCTCGTAATCTCGACGTATGGCCGGGGCTTTTGGATTCTCGACGACATCACTCCGATTCAGCAGATGACCGCTGAGGTGATGAACTCGAACGCGCACCTGTTTCCAATTCATCCGACGTATCGCCTGCGCGGAATCACAGTGCCCTATGCTTCCGGTGACGATCCAACCACCGGGCAGAATCCGCCGTACGGCGCCTCAATCAATTACTTTCTGAAGTCGGCGGCGCGCGGGGTTTCAATCAAGATTACCGACGCGCAAGGTCAGACAATTCAGACTATTCGCGGGTCCGGGAATGCCGGCATGAATCGCGTCTGGTGGAACCTGCGCAACGAACAATCGAAAGAAGTTCGCCTGCGTACGACGCCACAGTACGCTTCAGACATTCGACTTAACGCTGAAGGCTGGCGACCGTTACCGGAAGGCGGACGCATGAACATGCTGATGCCGCCGGGGACCTACACCGTGAAACTGACCGTCGATGGGCAGGATTACAGCCAGACGCTGACTGTGCTGAAAGATCCGAACGCAGGCGGCAGCGATGCTGACATTCAAAAGCAGACAGCCATGTTGGTGGACCTGCGCAAGGATTTGGAATCAGCCGCCGACATGACCAATCAGATCGAAATCATTCGCGCGCAGCTTAGCAATCTGGGTCAGTTAGTTCGCGACGCATCTGTGAAAACAGCCGGAGTCGATTTGGAAAAGAAGCTGACAGACATCGAAGACAATTTGATTCAGCGCAAGTACAGTGGCCAGGGTCAGGACACCACCCGTTTCCCCACTGAACTAATCGGCAAGCTTACCTATCTTGCGGGAGATGTTGCGGGCGGCGACTATCCACCGAACATGCAGGAGCAGGAAGTGAAGACGATGTTCGAAGCGCAGCTCGCGTCATTGCGGAAGCGGCTCGATGACCTTGTGAGCGGCGATTTGAATAATTTTAATCGCATGCTGCGCGATAAAAACATCGGGAACGTGATTGCGAGCGGGCAATGAAGAGGATCGGCAAAACATATCGGCCTTTTGTTTGCTTATGGTTGATCCTGGTCATTGGCGGTTTCGCGCTGGGTCAAAAACCCACGCCGCCAACTGATTCTTCGCCGAGCGTACTGGGAACCTGGGAGGGCACGCTTGATGCCGCCAAGTTAAGACTGGTGCTTCACATCGAGTCTCAGAAGGATGGTGTGTTAACCGGGAGGCTTGACAGTCCTGATCAGGGAGCGACGGATCTGCCACTCGACTCGGTCTCGCTTGCCGGCGGCACTTTTCGTTTCGAGATGAAATCGCTGGGCGCGATGTATGAAGGCAAGCTGGCGAGCGATGGCGATCAGCTCACAGGCAAATTCCTGCAGGGTGGCAAGGCTTTCCCGCTAAGTTTCAAACGCACGGGCCGCGCTGCGACCAAAAGCGTTTTGACACCGCAGAAACTCGATGCCGGCGGTCACTCCCTCAACATGTTAATCGGCGGAGAAGGATCACCGACGGTGATCTTCGAAGCCGGGTTCGGCGCCGGTCTTACCTCGTGGGCCACCGTGCAAAGCAACACGGCAAAGGTCGCGCGAACCGTCTCGTACGATCGCGCTGGACTTGGACAATCTGAGCCCGGACCAAAACCTCGCGCGGCGAAACAGATCGCGGCGGAACTTCATACGGCTCTGCAGAAAGCGGGCATTGCTCCGCCTTATGTTCTGGTCGGACATTCTTTCGGCGGAATCTACGCGCGGGTCTTCGCCGATATGTATCCGAAGGAAGTTGCCGGGATGGTTCTTATTGATCCATCACAGGAAGCGTTCGACGACTGGACTAAAGCGCACCATGAAGCTCAGCGCGCTGCTCTCGACGAACAGATTGCCAAAGCGCCGCAGGGTGTCCGCGACGAGTCTGCGGAAGTAAACGCATCGTATGCTCAGGCGCGCTCCACGAAAGTGCCGGCGGGTATTCCCGTGATTCTCCTCACCGCCATGAAGGACGACACCATGCCCGCCGAGGTAAGAAAGGTCTGGTTGCAAATGCATGAAGATTGGATCACCAAAGTGCCGGGCGGTAAACATATCCCAGTAGAAAACAGTGGCCATTTTATACAGGCCGAACAACCGCAGGTCGTGCTTGATGCCATTAAGCAAGTTGTAGATCAAGCGCGTCGTAAAACTCCCTGAGCTGATGATGCCACCGCTCAGTCAAAGCAATGATCGCTTAATCAAGCGCGGGCCGTGTAAATTAGAAGAATGAAATGGGCCCGGAATCCGCGTACCCGACTCATCCTCGCCGTGGTGGCAGCACTTGTGGCCATCGCTACGTTCGTGGCGCGGCTTAGCCGGATGTCTCGGGTAGGTAATCGAACGACAGTCACCTGGTCGCGAAACGAACCAACGGGCAAGGTGACTTCCGGGCGCTCGTCCGAACCATCATCAGAAACTAATTCTGCGTCGCCGCCGCCATCACCGTCGCCGGCGGGAAGCATTCCGTTAGCCACCAATCAAGCCTCTCCTGAAATGTCCGATTCGCCACCACAGTTGATTATTCCGGTCGCCGGTGTGCGGCCCGATCAATTGCGCGACACATTTTCTGACGCGCGGGCCGAAGGGCGGGTTCATGACGCGATCGATATTCCAGCGCCACTCGGAACGCCTGTCGTTGCCGCGGCGGACGGGACCATCCTTAAACTTTTTCAGAGCGATCGTGGCGGCACGACTATTTATCAATTGAGCACCGACAGCCGTTTTATCTTTTACTACGCGCACCTGGATCGATATGCCGAGGGGCTCGCGGAAGGGCACTTCGCCAAACAGGGTGAAATAATCGCCTACGTAGGCGATACGGGAAACGCCGGAGCAGGGAATTATCATTTGCATTTCTCAGTCGCCCTCGCCTCTGATCCGAAAAAATATTGGCAGGGTGTTAACATCAACCCGTATCCTTTGCTGCATAAATAAATTCAGCTCGTCTTTGCGTGAGATTACCTCCTACTGCAGGACGGTTCACGCAAAGCCGCAAAGCCGCAAAGGCGCAAAGCCGCAAAGAAAAAACGCAAAGTAAGAGACTATTCGCTTTTTATCACATGGCTTCCCCGGATAACATTTTCGTTCGCAATTAAACGATGCGCAGTTTTATCGTTCGCTAATCGTGCAAGCTGAAGCATTCGCCTCAATTTCGTTCCGCCCAAACTCTCGCTTGTAGCGTCACATCTGTGAAGGAACACTCATTGCAGGCATCGACAAGCATCAGTATTCAATTCCAACGACAACCGTAACTTTGGGGAGTAATGAGTATGAGACGGTACTTACAATTTCTGCTTTCGATCATGGTTGGCTTATCTGTTGCCGGCTGTGTAGCGGTGCCGACTAATCAGTCGAACAACAATTTGCGTCCACCTGCTTCGCCGGTCGCCAGCGTTTCGCCATCGCCCGTCAACGAGAGGGCCGCGAATGTAGAACCTTTGACGCTTCCCGTACTCGACGCATTTTTTGCCGACGAAGGTTTCGGAGCGTTGCTCAAAACGCGGCTGCATATCAGCGACGAACAGATCGCAAAGTTGAAGGAATTGGCCCACGACGAAACCGCAAAACTGAATGAAGCGAATGCCGGCCAGGGCGACGGAGAAGGTGCGGCCGCCCGAACAGCCGCCGAAGAAAAGATCAAAGCCGTAATCGGCAATGACAAAGCAGCCGAGCTAGCGACTCTGGTGCGCGAACGGTGGAACGGCGAGACAGACGACGCCGGAAAACAAAACAACGCAGAGGACTCGGCGCGGGGCCGTGCCAACGGGGTGCCAAACGACTCGCGAATTGTCGTGAATGCTCCGGCTTACCGGATGGATGTCTTTGACGCGGGTCGCCTGATTAAGTCGTACAAGATCGGCATCGGCTATCCTCAGTTTCCATTACCGACGGGTCTGCGCAAAGCACGGGTGATTATTTTCAATCCGACATGGACGCCACCTGATGAGCCATGGGTGGCGAAGATGAAAAACGTGAGCGCCGGAGAGAAAGTTGAAGCCGGCAGCAAATTGAATCCGCTTGGTCCCATAAAAATTCCCATCGGCGGCCCTTCACTGATTCACGGTGGCAAATCGCCGGCGAAGCTTGGGACCTTTGCCTCTCATGGTTGTGTTGGGCTGACGACGCCGCAGGTGAAAGACTTCGCGAAGGTTCTGGCGCGACTGGGCGGCGCAAGTCTCACTGACGAGGACTTAGCAAAATTTGGTAGCGACAAAACGCAAACCAAACAAATGAAACTGGCCAAAGAAGTGCCGGTCGAGCTGCGTTACGAAACAATCGTGGTTGAGGATGGCGAGCTGCATATCTATCGCGACGTTTATGATGAGGGCACAAACACCGAAGAAAACCTGCGAGCCGCCCTGGCGGCCAACGGCGTAAAGCTGGAGGACTTAACTGATGACGAGCGGGCGAAGGCGCTTGATGCTTTAACGCAAATGTCTGGACGGGCGAGTGTCAAAACGGCGGCAGCTGAACCAACCGCATCGCCCGGATCTTCAAACAAGAATTCAAACTCAACGCTCGACAGGAAATCGAGCGTGACGAAGAAGCAGACTCGCGTTCCCAACACTCAGAAAGAAATTGTAATTGAGATTGCGGCACTCAAAGGGAAAGGTTATCCGCCGCCCGCGGATCTGGATACGGGCAGCGGCAAAACGAGAGTCAGAGTAAGTAAATAATCGCTGCTGACCAATCATTCTTTCTATCGCAAACGCGTCCAAAGAAATGCGGCTTTGCCGCCGCACACTGCGGAAAGCCTACGGCTTTCCGTGCGTCTCACATACAACAAAGCGGCGAAGCTTAGCCTCGCCGCATATGACAAGCAAGCTCTCGGTAAGGCGAAGCCTTACCGCAATGTGCTGCGGCCGAGCCGCGAGTGTTAGCGACTTTCACGCGGATGATACTGACCTCGGATCGATCAGCGCCTTGAGTACTCGCCCCTCAGCCACATCCGCTAACGCCTCGTTCGCATCATCTAAACCATATCGAGACAGTTTGCTTTTCAGCTTGGCCCACGGCGCAGCCCGGGTCGGATCGGAAATGATTTGCACACCGCGATAGAAGTGCGAAAAGTCCGAACCCCAACAGCCACGCACGTCCAGATGTTTCTTATTCAGATCCAGATGCGGATTGAACGCCGCTGCTGATGACACCGGGCCATGATCAGTGTATTGGCCCACGATCACTACGCGGCCGGCATCGCGGGTGTATCGCATTGCCTGCACGACTGCATCGGGTGCGCCGGTCGCTTCGACGCAGACGTCCGCGCCGCGGCCGTTGGTCCTTTCCAGAATCCATTCCAGTCGTTTCTGCTCGTCGTGTTCTTCAAAGTTCAGCACGTCTGACGCGCCAATTTCGGAAGCGGATTCAAGGCGATGATCCGGTGCGCCAATGCAGAGCGCTCTCAACGCACCGCGCATCAGCGAGAGGATAATCGCGTTAATGCCAACCGGCCCCGAGCCCAAAACCAAAACTGTATCGCCAATCGCAACCTCGCCGCGTTCGACGGCGTGCAGCGCGGTCGGCAGGGCGCAACCTCCGGCCATAAATGTTTCGGCGTCGGCGTCGAGCCTCAGACAGCGCGTACCCGGCTTTAAGTAAACCTGATCCGCCCAACCGCCGCACAATCCATCATCGAGCCCGTAAGTGATGCCGTAAACCTTTCGCTGCGGACATCGCGTAGTCGCTTTGGCGACCAGACAATGCCAACAGGCATTGCAGGTGCGATGCACATCAAGAAAGGTCACGCGATCGCCTTCACGAAATGCGCGCCCCTCGACGTCTAATAAATTTCCGCGAATCTTGCTTAAGCGACCGACGGACACGTGACCCGGAACCAGCGGATAGGGAACGCCATGCAAGCGCCCCTGCTGAAGGTAAACGTCCGTGCCACAGACTTCCGAGAGTTCTACCTCTAACAGCGCAGAATCCTGTTCAAGTTCGGGCTCTGCGACTTCGCGAATCTCGATCGGAGAATTTGGTTTGGGTATGACAGCGACGCGCGGCATACGGCGAAGATAAAAGGAAATTGAGAAAAGTTAAAGAGCGGCGGAAACGGATGGTGCCTTGTTAGTGGGTCGCTCTGGTGGATGGTAACAAAAACAGCTGGCAGGAAAGTGGCCTTAGTCCCGTAGGGGCGAAACGTTTACAGACAAGAAGCCAAACATGACGGGCAAGCTCCGTAGGAGCGAAACATTATCGAGCGCATCACATTTCGCTCCTACGGAGCTGTGGTCGTCTGGTCGGCTGTTGCTATAAACATTCGGCTCCTACGGAGCCAAGCGGACAACCGCGGTAGGTTCTCGATCAAGGAATAGATTCTTTGCTTATAACGTTGAGGAGTTAGATTTGCCCGGCAACCATGTTAACTGCGCAGGTAATACGTAGAGTTTTGCTTTTGAGATTACCCGGGATACTCCCGGTTGTTCTCGTTTGTGCCGGCCTATGTGCGGCGCAGCAAACGCCGGAGCCACAGGACGCGCCGTCAGGCCTGGTCGTTCTTAAGGTGAAGCGCGAGCGCCACCGGGAGGAGCACGACGTCAAGATAACGGCAACCGATCCTAACTTGAGTCAAAGTACGGGCATCATGCCATCGGGCGCCACGCCCACGGTGTACGTTTATGAATATTGGCTGGACATCAGAAATGATTCACCTAAGAAGGTAACGTGGTTCAGCTGGGTGTACGTGCTCACTGATCAAGATAGTAGACAGGAATTAGACCGTCAGGAATTTGTTACCTTCGAAAAAACCTCTGCTGCTCAAAAAAAGACGGTGGTCGGCAGGAGGCGTTTTTCGCCGACAGGTTCCGCCGGCACTGACCCTCTCAAAAAGAAGAATGGCCCACCACTCGACGAGCGGGTTGAATTCAACTGTGTCGTCTATGAGGACGGGACGTTGTGGCACTCATCCCTGATATCAGAAACCCACTGCCGTGAAGCGGGAAAGAGCGGCAAGTCACATTGAGCCGCGAAAACCGCTCGTAGAGCTAGTACCCCTGCGTAAGCAGTTCGATCATAGACTGGAGCGCAGGCGTCCTCGCTTGCATGAGCGTTGTTAAGCGTCACGCTGCAACCGTCCCGGTTGCGCTCCAGTCAGTTACTGACCTCCTGCATACGCCTTGCGAATTATCCCGCGTCGCC
>DNNE01000160.1:0-7944 GCA_003487805.1 Blastocatellia bacterium
TCCGACCTCACGGTCCCGAACCGTGCGCTCTACCAGGCTGAGCCACGCCCCGAATTAACGAATGGATGATAACACGACTACTCGGTGAGGAGTAATGAGTAAAGAGCAGCGATATGTTAAGGCGCCGGACACTCATCACGCATCACTCATGACGCATCGCTTCTTTTCTTGAGTGTCGCACATGACGCCAAACCCACCAGGCAACAGCCAGCCCGATTAAGATTCCGATGACGAAATCGAATCGATGAAAGAGATTCTTGAGCCGCGGATCTTTGTCCCACTGCTCCCCAAGCTTTTGACCTGCGTATGCGAGCCCGAGACACCAGGGCAGAGAGCCCGCGAAGGTATAGATAATGAATTTCTTCAAATTCATGCGCGCGACGCCCGCGGGAAATGCAATAAACGTCCGAATCGCCGGCAGCAAGCGGCTAACGAAAACGATCGCTTCACCAAACCGATCGAACCAGCGATCAGCGAGATTCAGATCATGATGCGAAATCAAAACGTACTTGCCGTACTTCTCGATCAGCGGACGGCCGCCATACATCCCGACCCAGTACGCGACAAGTGAACCGACCACACAACCGAACGCTCCAGCGACACTGACCAGCCAAATATTGAAGCGGCCGGTGTAAACCAGATAGCCGGAAAACGGCATGATGATTTCGGACGGAAGCGGAATGCAGGCAGACTCGATGGCCATCAGAAGCACGATGCCCGCGTAGCCAAGCGTCGAGATCGTGGCGACGATAAATGCGGAAAGGATTTCGATGATGCGGCCGATCATAAGTTATCGAATCATTGGTTCAATGAGTAAATGAATCAATGATGCACCTCCTCAGTTCTTCTCCCACCCGTGTTGTCCGATCAAAGGTACAAACTGACAACTGCCATGATCCTCAGTCTTGGGACCCTTTTCGGTCTTGATCACACGCACCAGATTCTGCGAATCGCGGGTTTGGCCGATTGGTATCACGAGGCGGCCGCCGACCTTCAGCTGAGCCACCAACGGATCAGGAATGCGCGGACCGCCGGCAGCCACCAGAATCGCATCATAAGGGCCATGCGCGCTCCAGCCTAGCGTGCCATCGAAAGCTTTGACGGTGGCATTGTAAATGCCCAAGTCACGAATCCGGCCCTGCGCTTCTCTCGCTAACTCGCCAATTCGTTCGATCGCATAAACTTGCGATGCGAGTCGCGAAAGTATCGCCGTTTGATAACCTGACCCGGCGCCGATTTCGAGAACCCTGCTCTGCTTGTCGATCTCAAGCAGCTCAGTCATGCGCGCGACGATGAATGGCTGCGAAATCGTCTGATTAAAATTTATCGGCAGCGCGTTGTCATCGTATGCCCGACCGCGCAGGGCTTCAGTCACAAAGAAATGACGTGGCACGGACCGCATTGCTTCGAGCACTGCTTCGTTCTTAATGCCATAGTGGTCGCGCAGGCGCTCAACCATGCGTTCGCGCGGAATACGATATTCAAGGTAGAGCTGGTTCTGTCGTGAAGATGTGGAACTCAACTGTTTCGAAGACCGCTCAGGTCGGCAGGAGTTCTGAAGTCAGGACGTCATTCCATGAACCAATTTGCGGCAGCGCGCCATGATCGGTCATGTCACTCTTGAGCGGCGTGACGGAGATGTAGCCTTCTTCGATCGCGCGATAGTCTGTGCCATCTTCCGCGTTTGAGCGGAAATATTGCTCGCCAATCCAAAAGTAAGGCTTACCCCGCGGATCGATGTGCTCGGTAATTACCGGCCGCGCATTTTTGATTCCCTGGCGAGCCACCTTCACACCTTTGATCTCGCCTTGCGGAACGTTGACGTTTAAGAGCGTCCCTTCCGGTAAGCCTTCGCTGATAATCTTTCTCACCGCGAGCAGAGCGAAGCGCGCGGCTTCTGTAAAATCAAAGTGATCGCGCGCCACGAGACTGATTGCGATCCCCGGCACACCCAGAATCGTCGCTTCCAAAGCGCCGGCCACTGTGCCCGAATACGTGGCATCATCCCCAAGATTGCCGCCGTGATTGATTCCCGACACGCAGACGTCCGGTAATTCGTCTTCGTTAAGAATCTTGTGCAAAGCCAGCGTCACGCAATCAGTCGGCGTGCCATCGACGGTCCAATGTCGTTTATCAATCTGACGAATGCGAAGCGGCCGAGAGAGCGTCAGACTGTGAGAAGCCCCACTCATTTCAGCAGCGGGCGCGATCACGAACACGTCGCCAACTTCGCGCAAGGTCCGCTCGAGCGTCTGCAATCCTTCCGAGTGGATGCCGTCATCGTTTGTCAGCAAGATGCGCGTCATTGTCTAAGTATTTGGCATTCGAGGAGCTGTCACACGCCACCCGTGTCTCTTCGGACCGCATCGGACGGTTTCAATTGTGACTTAAAACCGAGTGAGCTTTGAGTGTGATCCGCACGATTAGGACTTAGCGGCGACGGGACGCGGCCGCGGGCGGCCTTTCTTCTTGTTACGCTTGCGAGCGAGAGCTGACTTCAGCTTCGCCTTTTGGCCCGGGGGCATAAAGAACGCATGCTTCTTAGCGTCTTTGATAATCTCCTCGGTCATAACCTTACGCTTAAATCGACGCAACGCGCTCTCGATCGATTCTCCGGGATTGATTGTGACTACAGCCATCTAAATCTCCATCTAATAAGATTCGCTGATTACTAAATTGAAGTTTCTATTTAACACGCGCCCGCACTGTATGGTCAAGCGAGCAAAACAAAACCCTGCGACAGTCGAACTGTTCGCAGGGTAATGTTCGAATGTTAGTACCTATACCGACGCAACCGCCAAGTCCTTCTTGCGGCTCAGGCCTTGAATCTGGACCGGCTTGTCGCCGTTATCCTCGGTCTTGATTTCCTGTTGCTTCAAAATCATATCGTTATAAAGCTTTCGCATCATGACCATTTCTTCGTGCGCCGTCTTTGGCCCTGTCATTTCGGGTTTGTGTGGACGCGCCAAGTCAACCTCGTTGAGTTTGAGGTTATGCGTAGGATCCATGAGCGGTACTTCTTTGCCACCGGCGAAAATCTCGTGGCGCCCATGCTCCTCATACCATTTCGCAACCGTGGCGTTCTGGTGCATGTGCTCAATGATATTGCGCCAACCGATACCGGTGTTGTAGGCGCAGAAACTGATCTCGCCTTCCTGCGTACCGTACGGAATGATGCACATTTCAGTGCGACGGAAATCGTAGTTGAATAAATCCTGAAACCACATTCCGGCGATGAAAAGGAAGTTCCATCGATCCGAACGCCGCATCGCGATATCGTCTTTGCTACGGTCGCCACTGACCTTACCGTAATCCTTGCCAGTCAGACCGAAGGACTTATCGAATTTCTTAAACAATTCATAAAGGTTAAATGCCGACGGCGCGTTCTGCGGACTATAATGCTTCAGCAGCGCAAGACCCATCATCAGGTTCGACAGCCATTTACCGCGCGCAGCGTCCGTGATCTTGCGCATGTCTTTAACCAGACCAGGGATATTGAGGAACGCCGGCACCGGACTCATCTCTTTCGTCTCTTTGTCTATCATCACCGCCGTGCCTACGCCGCAATTCGGGTGACAACCGCAGGAGACTTGACCCCAATCGGCATTTGGTCCGTGGACAAGATCCGCGAAATCAGCAAACGCCCCCATTAATGAGAGAGGAAACCAATCGCGAGTCGGTTCGGTTATGCCAACCTGATTCTTAACGTCGTGCGCCAGATGCGAAAGTGTGTAGCGCTGTTGCAGACGACGTTCTGGAGTGATCGCTTCGTCACGCCCCGTGAAAGAAACCGGCTGGAACGAAAGGAACGCAATCTTTTTTGGGTTATCCAGGGCGAAGCGAATAATCGAGCCCACTTGATCGTTGTTTATTCCGTTCACGAGGGTAGTCACGAGTACGATTTCCACACCCGCCTCGTGCAGGTTGTTGATCGCACGGAGCTTGACATCAAATAAGTTGCCGACTTGCCGGTGACTGTTAGCATCATTCCCAATTCCATCGAACTGGAAGTAAACATATCTCAGCCCCGCTTCGGCGGCCTCGCGGCAAAACTCTTTACTCTTTGCGAACTCGATTCCGTTAGTTGCTGCCTGGACTGAGTTGTAGCCAACTTTACGAGAATACTTAATAGCTTCAATGAAATACGGCGAAATGGTCGGCTCACCGCCAGAGAACTGAACCGACATCTGCCGTCGAGGCTTGATGGAGATGGCGTTATCTAGGATCTCTTTGATGTCGTCCATGCTAAGTTCATGCACGAATCCAACCTGGTTCGCGTCCATAAAGCACGGATCGCACATCATATTGCACCGGTTCGTCAGGTCTACAGTAAGAACCGCGCCTCTGCCGTATTTAATGGTGCTAGTCCCGTGATTGTGAAGCTTCTCGTCATTATGGGCAGGGATATCCCTACCGGGGAACATTGCTTCGATGTGGGTGAGAAACTTCGAGTCGATCGCCATTAGGTCTTCCAGGTGACCATGGACGGGGCAATCCTTAACCATCCAGATCTGGCCATCGCGTTCTATGATTTGAGCCTTGATCTCACCAACCTTTTCTTGAACCAGGACCGAAACATCCTGCTGCCCACTCAAGATCGACTCGCGCGCCTCAATGACACAGTTAGGACATAGCGAATCCGTTACACGGGGCCAGCCCAAGGTTGGCTTTGTTTTCTGCCAAGATTTCAGAAGCGGTTTGTCGGACCATTTAGGCGTAAATGACGGGTTTGGCCTATATTTGTTAATTGCTTGAATCGAGTTAAAAGCCGCACCGGCAAACGCCGCAAGCCCTCGCTCAAAATACTTCACTGGCTTCATCTTATTAAGATCACCTCACAGGAGACTGTCACACATTACCAAGAAAAACGCGGGCAAGCCCCATGCCTTGCGGAAATCCAACGATTTGAGCCCAAATTCCGCCAGAGAGCGTATCGCACTAGCCCAACCGAAGAAGACGGGGACAAATAGACACACACCAAAGGCGTGGGCGATACCTCGACATCTCCGAAATACACTAGGCTCGCTTGCACTGGCTTTTTCTGTTCGCCGCGCGTTCGCCAATTTAAGCGCTTAATCCGACGTAGCTGATGTAACTGTTGAGGTTAAGGTGTTAAATTGTTGCAAAGAAATGATATTGCTCCGATCCGACCGAGATGGTAAAGTCACGCCGACTTACGGTAAGTAACGCTGGCTCAAGCAATTGGGCGTAAGTCAGCAGATGTTGTGGGTCGGTGATGTCGGAACGCTTTATATTGTGTCTAACACGGGCGACGAAAGGACAAACTGACTTATGAAGTTGATGATGCGGGCGAAAACGACCAGTTCACGAATCGCCGCAAGACGTAAGCTGGCGTCACGACGCGTATCGTCGCAGCGGCGACGCTTTCGAAACATTGCTGGTACCCCCAGCGGTTTCCGCCGCGATGGTTCCAATTAAACAGTCGGCATAATACCGACCAACAGATTTTTCATGCAATTTCGACGACCGGACGCGAAAACGGAGGTGCTTCTTGCAGAGTATAGGAACTACTGAATGGCTCAACAACCGGCCGACCAAGGGACCGCTAGCCCAATCCATTTCTTCCTTTCAAAGGGCGGCGGCGGCTCGCGACTTACTTGTCCCCGCCATTAACGGCTTACGACATGTTCCCTCGTGGGCAATCCTGGCGACCGTTTTGCTTGCTACTAGTGGCATATGTGCAACGGCGATTGCTCGTTCCCGCGCAGAGTTCCAGTCGTCTTCAGGCCAGCGTGAAAGGCTCGTCTCAGAAATAGATTTTGTGCGTGGAGCTAACGCTTCCCTGCAAGTGGAGATTCGCAGGCTCACAAGCGATCCGAACGCGATTGAACTTGCGGCGCGAGAGAGGCTGGGGATGGTAAAGGCTAATGATGTCGTCGTAACGATGGAGTCAATTAATTCATCTAGCATGGTTTCATTTGTCCGCTAAATCGCATCCGCTTTACCCTGCTGCTCTGTCCACGACTTCGGGTCCTTCCTAAACGCGCGCGATTGTTGTTTTGTCACAATCGCGCGCCTTCATTTTAGATCGTCGAGCGCGCCTAAAATTGACAGCACCATGGCCATCAACTAATATCCCGTTTTAACAAATTCCGCACCACGCATTCGTTATTTGAGCCGATGCCACTTACCGAGCACGCCTCTGCTGGGCAGTCAAACGAGCAGGAAACCAGCGCAAACAGCCCGAGCTCTTCGCCTTCGCGTAAGGCTGAACGAAAGACTTCTTTCCAAACAGTTTCACTCGAGGAAATCAACCGGCTGTACGATCCGTCGGACACTGAAAAAGTTGATTTCGATCGGGACATCTCGACGCCTGGCCAATTTCCTTACACTCGCGGGATACACGCAACTGGGTACCGCGGCAGGCTCTGGACAATGCGGCAATTCGCTGGTTTCGGAACCCCGGAAGAAACCAACGGCCGTTTCAAGTATTTGCTGAAGGAAGGTCAGACCGGTCTTTCCGTAGCCTATGACTTGCCGGCGTTGATGGGCTATGACGCTGACTCGCTACTATCGGAGGGCGAAGTAGGTAAATGCGGTGTCGCGGTGTCGTCGCTTGCGGACATGGAGGTGCTGTTCGACGGGATTCCCCTTGAGGATGTTACCGTTTCGCAAACGATAAATGCACCAGCTTCGGTATTTCTGGCCATGTACCTTGTCGTCGCTGAGAAGCAAGGTGCGGACTGGAAGAAAATTTCAGGCACTCTACAGAATGACATTTTAAAAGAGTATATCGCCCAGAAAGAATGGATTTACCCGATCCGTTCGGCGATGAAGTTAGTTATCGACACGTTCGAGTTTTGTACCCAACACGTGCCTCGTTACAACCCGATTTCCGTGAGCGGCTACCATATTCGCGAAGCCGGTGCGACCGCCTTACAGGAACTGGCATTCACCCTGCGGGACGGAATCGAATACGTCGAATGGGGAGTGCGAGCCGGACTGGATTTGGAGCGATTCGTTCCCCGTATTTCTTTTTTCTTTAACGCCCACAACGATTTTTTTGAAGAGGTGGCAAAGTACCGCGCCGCTCGTCGAATTTGGGCCCGCGTAATGCGCGATCGCTTTGGCGCCGCAAACGAGCGCACGATGCAGATGCGCTTTCACACCCAAACCGCCGGCGTCTCTCTGACCGTTCAGCAACCGCTGAACAATATTATTCGCGTGGCGATTCAAGCGCTGGCGGGGGTGCTTGGGGGCACACAATCACTGCACACCGATGCATATGATGAAGCCCTCTCATTGCCTACCGACAGAGCTGCGCTAATTGCCCTGCGCACTCAGCAAATAATCGCTGAAGAGACAGGCGTCGCTAACACGGTCGACCCGCTCGGTGGTTCCTATTTCGTTGAGGCGCTTACGAACAAGATGGAAGAAGGCGCGCTTGATTACTTTGAGCGAATTGACGCGATGGGCGGCATGGTCGACGCCGCTGAGAAGGGTTTCCCCCAACGGGAAATTCAGGAGTCGGCGTATCAATACCAGAAGGCCTTTGAGCGCGGTGACCAGACGATCGTCGGTGTTAACAAGTACGCGATGGAAAACGAGCCGCAGCAAGTTCCGACTCTCGTGATCGATGAATCGGTTCGACATCGTCAGGTCGAACGGCTTGAGAACACGCGCGCGCGGAGAGATCAAGGCGCCGTCTCGCGCACACTCGACGCACTCCGAAAAGCCGCCCAGCGCGGCGACAACACCATGCCCGCCACTATCGACGCGGTCAGAGAATATGCGACTCTGGGAGAGATTTGTTCGGCCTTACGCGACATTTACGGTATCTACGAAGAGCCTGCGATCTAAATCTCTCATGAATCCAGCCGCCAGAAAAATTAGAGTGTTGGTCGCTAAACCCGGCCTCGATGGTCACGATCGAGGAGCGAAGGTGATCGCGCGCGCTTTGCGCGACGCCGGCATGGAAGTCAT
>DNNE01000160.1:8265-8440 GCA_003487805.1 Blastocatellia bacterium
CGCCAGACGCCGGAGATGATCGCGGCCGCGGCCTTGCAAGAGGATGTGGACGCTGTGGGCGTTTCGATTCTGAGCGGAGCGCACAACACGCTTTGCCCGCGAATCGTTTCGCTGCTGCGCGAAGAAGGATTGAAAGACACCCTGGTGGTTCTGGGAGGTATCGTGCCTCAGGAAG
>DNNE01000216.1 GCA_003487805.1 Blastocatellia bacterium
GGACCGTGCAAGTGCCGCCAGGGCGCCCGGCAACCGGAAATCCACCGTTCAAGTGGGAAGACAGCGCGATAGATGCTTTGGTCTTTGAAAACTTTGACCGAGTAGAAGACTGGACGCTTCCGGGCTCGCTCTTCCGGTTGGAAGGGTTTAATGGCTTTGGCTCTCGCACCCGTGGAATTAATTCTCCTTACCTTTGGAGTTTTTCGAATCACTATACCAAGGGAAAGTTCGTTAAGGACGGAGTCTTCAATAGTGAGGCAGTTTCCCAACAATGCGGCGTGGCAATCCTGCTGCGAAAAATGGTTGACGCAGGGGCGTTTACTTTTCCGCCCAACATCGCACCTTCCTCTGCCGGCGAAATTAAGGCGGCGGGCGCTTTGGTCCAGGTTTCCAACACCAATAAGACGATTCAGGTAACGAGACTGCAGAAGCTGCTTAATAGGTTTCCGGGCATCTCTACAAAGCTGACCGCGGATGGAGTGGCTGGTGGAAAAACCTCGTCGGCATTCAAAGAAGTCACCGGCAGCTTCCTTGCCGGCGATCCGAGAGCTTGAGTTTCATTCGCCGACAGCCGGAATCAAAATCCTCTCAGCGGCATCTCGAGCGATCGTTGCAACCAATTCTCACTTGGATAATTTGAGGAAGCGTCAATGACGTGAAGCGTATATGCCTGGCGTGATTTTGGCGATCGGTTTTCGCGGCTGAGGTGCGGGAGCAGGCCATGCAGGACGATCACGGTTCCCTTCTTCACTTCCAAAGGTTGTACTTTCTCCTCGGGCCAGGGAGTGTCATCGATTACCTTGAAGCGCGTCCCGCCGCCTTCGGCGCGCATGAAGCGTGATTTCAATCCCAGCCTGTGTCCGCCGGGAATCGCCCACAGGCATCCGTTATCAACCGTCGCATCCTCCAGCGCAAACCACAGTCCGACCAAACGTAAAGGCTCGGTGTACAGAAACGTCGCGTCGTGGTGGCAAGTGACTTCGCCGCCGATCCGCGGCTGCTTGAAGATATACATGGACTGAAGCAGCAATGGTTCCTCGATGCCGAGATCGGAAACGAGTTGTTTGATTTCGGGCGTTCGCGAGAACTTATCAAAGGCCGGATCGAGGTCGTGCAGAGCATGGCCGATTTTATTGATCGACCGCTCTTTGCTTTGCCGGAGTGTGCCGTCAGGGTGAAAGGCGTTCTCTTCGAAGAAGAAATGAATCTTGTCGCCTGACTCGAGAAAGTAATCGTCGCTGGTGCGGGTTTGTTCGTGCGTCGAGAAAATCGACACGACGCCCTCTGGATCAAAATCGCGGACGAGTTCTGCGGCGCGCTCACGTAAGCCAGCGCAGGCTTCAGCATCAACAAAGTCTTCGAGCACGAGGAAGCCGTCGCGATCGTACGAGGCAAGTTGTGCGGCGCTAAGGTTCATACGGAGAAGCATTCTCAGTTCTCGCGAGAGATTAATCAAGACAACCCCTGGAGCACGCACCCGCGTCGAGGCTTCGGTTAGCAGGCGGGCGATGGAGGCATTTGGCGGCTTTGCCGCAGCACATAGCGGAAAGCCTCCGGCTTTCCGGCGGATGCAACTTACTTCCTCCGGAGGCTACGCCTCCGCTGTCGATGCAGAGGCATAGCCTCCTTAAATATCTCGACCCGTAAGACGGTAAGCCGTAGGCTTACCGCCATGTGCTGCGGCAAAGCCGCTTACTTCATCGCTGCGGAAGCCCTGACCACCCGAATCGCCCCAGAGACGAAAGGGATTGACTAGGACCCCGACGCAAGTACACAATAGCCGACACTTTCAAGCCTGAGATGCTCTTTGCTTTTTACAATGGACCCCAGGCAGGGTAACCAAAAAGGATCCGATGCGCCGAATTCCCTATCAATTCATTTACAGATTCTTCACCAACGTACTGCACGCCCGCTATAGCCGCGGTCCGAACAAGAAACTCGTCAAGCCCATGATCGCCGGGTTTTACGTCACGATGAAGTGCAATTTTCGCTGCACTTATTGCGATGATGGATCTGGCAACATGTACCCTGACATTCCCGAGCAAAGGCTGAACACAGCCAGGACCATTGAAGTGCTCGAGATATTGCGCCGCGCCTCGCCCGGTATCAACATTACCGGCGGAGAGCCGACAGTTCGCGGCGACATCGACGAAATTTTTGAGAACATCGGCCGGCTGGGTTTCTGTCCGGTTACTTTCAACACCAACGCTTACCTGCTCGACAAGCATCTCTCCACGCTGCCCCACATTGATTAGCTGGTGATCAGTCTGGATTCGCCGGACGACGCTCGCAGCGATGACTTGATTAATCTCAGCAAGGACGGACAGACCTCGCGCGTCAAGCAGAACATAGAATTGGCGAAGGAGTATCGCCGCGAACACAAACTGAAGTTTGACTTCATTATCAACTCAGTTATTTTTCCCGAGACGATCGATGACGCGTGGGATGTTTTTCAATTCTGCATCGACAATGACTTCTATTGGACGCCGATGCCCTACATCGTGGGCAAGTATCCGTGTCCGGGCCTGGTTGATAATCCGCGCTGGCGACAGTTGATTGACGAAGTCGCGCGGGCCAAACGCAAAGGCGCGCGAGTTTACGGCAACATGGAAGTCCTGCGCACCATCAGGGATTTCAAGCGCTTCGAATGCTATCCGAGCACGCGCCCGATCGTTTATCCCCACGGCGACATTTTCTATCCCTGCGCGCCTTTGAATACAGTGGCCGGAAACCTCCTGGAGATCGGCGACTATTACAAGGCCATGGCGATCGGCGAGAGCAAGTTTGGCGCCGTCCCTTATTGTGATTCACGTTGTCATATCGGTTGTTACACCGAAGGTTCAACTGCGATCACCCATCCCTCGAACGGGATTGTTGAAGGCATCCGGCACCTGGCTCCGCGGTTCCGCAAGAGAATTGAGCTGCACCGCCCTGAGCGCGC
>DNNE01000071.1 GCA_003487805.1 Blastocatellia bacterium
TCTGGTAGAAGAACGGCGCGATGGAGAACGTATGATTCGCAAACCCCGCTTCCTTGACTATTCGATCGACCTTGGCCTTGTTCGTAAAGTGCGGGACGTCGAACCTGCTGCCGCTGATCGCTTCGACGTCAGGCAGCGTGGACCAGACGAAGTGTTTGACGCCGGCATCACGGGCAGCCTTAACTGCGGCGGTTCCCTGCTTGCGCTCGTCGGTTCCTTCTAACGAAGAAGTAGTGACGAGAAATACGCCATGTGCCCCTTTGAATGCGGCGGCGAGGGTTTCGGGGCGGTTCAAATCTGCCTCGACGACTTCCTCCGCGAGTTCGCGATGCTTGTCTGGATTGCGAGTCAGTGCGCGCACCTTAAATTGTCCGCTGGCTTGCAGGGCACGCAGGACTCCGCCTCCCTGCTGTCCCGTTGCGCCGATCACGGCGATCACTTTTTTACTGTTGGATAACATCTTTACCACTCCTTACATGCGATCATTTTAAGAGTTAATCGCGCCCATTCGACCCAGTTGATAATCTTCAATCGCCTGCCGGATTTCATCATCGGTGTTCATCACAAATGGTCCATAGCGCGCGACTGGTTCATTCAAGGGCACGCCCGCGATGAATAACATCTCGAGAGTTTCTTTCGCATCCGGCGGATTTTCGATCCGCACTTCTCCACCGTCCTGGGTGAACATAACCATCTGACCGTCCCCCGCGGACTCACCCTCTGCACCGAACAACCCCCCGCCTTCGACAACGTAAGCGAAGGCCTGGTAAGCATCTGGAACTTGCTGGGTGGCCACGCCGCCGGGCTCGATCCGGTAATGCAGGTAGATGATCGGTGTTCGAGTTTCAATGACGGCTTTCTGATCCATCGCTTCGCCCGCGATCACGCGCACCCTCACGAGACCGTCGGCCGAAGTCGCTCTTGGAATCTGCGAACTCGAGATCTCCTGGTAACGCGGTTTCATCATCTTGTCGCGCTGTGGCAGATTCACCCAAAGCTGGAATCCGTGCATACGGCCTCCCGCGCGCATGAACTCGCGGCTGGGCATCTCTGAGTGAACCACACCTGCTCCAGCAGTCATCCACTGCACGTCACCGGCCCTCAAACGTCCGGCGTGTCCTCGAGAATCCTTATGTTCCATATCTCCTGACAGCAAGTAGGTAACCGTCTCGAACCCACGATGCGGATGATCCGGTGCGCCTTTCGCTTGACCGGGCGCAACTTCCATTGGTCCCATCTCATCGAGTAACAGGAATGGATCAAATTCCGAAAAAGAGGCTTTGGGAAACGGCCGTCGCACCAGAAAGCCCCCGCCTTCCAGAGTCTCGATACTATTGACGATTCCTGACACCGTTCGTCCGGCTTTGCTTACCGCTTCTTTCTCTCTCAATACTTCAGTCGCTTGCATGTTCTTACTTCCTTCCTCTGGAAACCTTTTGGGTCACTTCAGTCGAGTGATGTTTCCCTTCCCTTTTCGATTCACCGGCCGCGCTGTGGCCGATTTTCTTCAACAGGCGCATGAGCGTTTCGCGCTCCGTCCTCGTCAGAGAGGCTGACACGAGTCGCTCCAGATCGGCGGCATGATCGGCGTATGCGCGGGTGATTAGCTTCCGGCCTGACTTTGTTAAATGAACTACCCTCGTCCGCCGGTCGGTCCCATGTGCGCGACGCTCGACGAAGCCCTTTGTCTCCAGGCGGTCAACCGCGACGGTGATCGAACCGCTCGTCAGCAGCACCTTTTTCCCGATTTCATTAACCGGGAGCGGCCCTTTGTGCAGCAGGGCTTCGAGCACGGCAAAGTCGCTGCCGCACATCTCCAATTCCGAAATGCTCTCACCGGCAAACGACTGAACCGCATTCGCCGCCTTCCATAACACCAGGAAAACGTGAACCCCGCTGCCACCCGTCAAAGATTCCAGTTGATTTGCCTTCGCCATCTATCTTGACATCAAGATACTTTAAGAGCAGGCACATGTCAACAGCCGCTGATAAGCTGAGGGTTTACCGGAGTCGAGCGGATATTCTAACGACTGATGACGACTATTCGCCGTTTTGAACCGGGTACATTTCTGAAGCGAACGAAGTAATACATTCGAAACAGGAGCATCGTGAGGCCCTTACGTTTACTGGTTCTAGTTGGCACCAACCGAAAAGAACGCAAGAGTGTTACGGACGTGATTAAGCACAACATCGGGCTGTAAAGCGCCGAAGAGCGGACTGAACGAAACTTGCCGACAGAACTCTCGAGACACAGACCTACTGTTGTCTGCAAACAGTTGCTTCAGGGTGATCCTGACAGACGAGCTTTTTCAAACTCTCAATCTCGCGCTGCTGTTGTGTGAGTTGCTCTTGCTGTTGCTTGATCGCATTGACCAGAACGATGCTGACGCGATCGTACTTGACGCCTTCTATCTGTCCCTGCGCATTGCGGGTAACCAGTAACGGTTCGATAGCCGCCACCTGTTCCGCCCCGAGGCCGAAATCACGCTCCGGATGGTCCCGCCAGGTGAAACTGATCGGGCGCAGGCGGTTGACGATTTCCAATCCGCCGCTGAAGGGCGCGATCTGAGTTTTGTAACGCAAACTGGAAGAGCAGCTGGCAATTTGATTGGACGCATTGCGGCACAACTGGGTGCTGCCGGCGCTTCCCAGCGTGTCTACCCTGATGCTGCCGTTAACGTGCAGGGGATCTTGCGGCGAGATTGTTCCGATGCCCACGTTACCCCCGGAAAGAACCATTTGAGTGCTACCGACCATCAGTCCGTTGGCCGGGAGGTTTAGAGTGCCCGTCATGGTATCGCCCACTTTGGCGACGTAGCCGGCGATCGTGGTGTTTGTGAGATTCCCGCTGATCTGTTCGGCCGCAATATTGCCCGTCACTCTGTTGCCGGCGATCGTGGCGTTGGTCAACTCTCCACTGACCTGATTGCCGCTAATCGTCGCCGACGATGAAAGTGTCGCCGC
>DNNE01000116.1:0-29403 GCA_003487805.1 Blastocatellia bacterium
ACCCCAGCCGAGATGCTCGGCTGAGGACCCCGCCCTGGGCCAACGGCCCAGGTTGCGGCAATGTGGATGGTCGAGCGCTGAAGGCGCGACATGATACGAACGAGGCTCATCAACCGATGCGTCCCAGTCGATACTTGGTATTTTGCGCCTTCAGCGCTCGGCCAACTTGCCGACTGTGAACCCAGGACGTTGCCCTGGGCTATTGCATTTCGCGCCTTTGGCGCTTTGTTGCTCAACATTCTCAATCTCCCACTACTGTCCCCGACGCCGGCTCCGGTTGCGCGGTGGTGCCTTTTGTTTCGTGACGATTACCGAATCTCATCGAGAATTTCTCGATTACGTAGAAGATTGGCGGGATTAGAAAAATGCCAAGGCAACTGGCTGCCAGCATCCCCATGATGACGACCGTACCCAGAATGCGCCGTCCCGCCGCTCCCGAACCTGATGCGATCCACAACGGAACGCAGCCCGCGATGAACGCAAACGAAGTCATCAGAATCGGTCGCAGACGGAGGCGCGCTCCCTCCAGAGTCGCAGCGATGAGCGTTTTGCCCTTTGCTAATTCATCGCGGGCAAACTCGACTATTAGAATTGCGTTCTTGGCGCTCAGGCCGACCAGAACGATCAAACCGATCTGTGAGTAGATATCCAGGTCGAATCCGCGCAGCATCAGTCCCGTGAACGCGCCGAGAATGGCAACCGGAACGGAAAGTAAAACTGAAAAGGGGAGCGACCAGCTTTCGTAGAGTGCGGCGAGAATAAGAAATACAAAGGCGAGCGAAAGCCCGAAGGTCGCAGTCGCGCTGCCCGACGCCTTCGTCTCCTGGTAAGAGAGATCGGCCCAATCGTAGCCCATCTCGGGCGGCAGAGTTGTGCGCGCAACTTCGTCCAGAGCAGCCAATGCTTGTCCGGAGCTATAACCGGGCGCTGCGTTTCCTATTACCTGGGCGGCCCGAAAGAGATTAAAGCGATTGGTATACTCGGGTCCCGTGATCGGCTTCGTGGTCAATAGCGCAGACAACGGCACCATTGTGCCGTCGTTGTTGCGCACGTAGTAACCCTTGATATCTTCTGCCTTCAAACGTTGTTCCCCTTCGCCCTGCAGGAACACTCGCCACTGTCTACCGAAGCGATTGAACTGATTAAGATATAGACCGCCCAGGTAGGCTTGCAGAGTCTGGTACACGTCGCTGATGGCCACGCCTTGCTTCAATACTTTGTCGCGATCTACGTCGGCGTAGATTTGGGGGACCGCGGAGTTGAATTGGGAGGTGACGCCCGTCAGCTCGGGGCGCTTGCGCGCCGCGTCGAGAAACTTCTGCACATTCTGATCCAGGAACTGAACCGTGCCACCACTGCGGTCTTGAATGTACATTGAGAAGCCGCCTGCATTCCCTAACCCCGGAATCGCGGGCGGCATTAAGGCAATGCAGTTTGCCTCCGGCACCTCGGCCGCCATTTGCTTGTTCAAAGTATCAACGATTCCCTGAATCTGTAGTTGAGGCTTTGTTCGTTCGGCCCACGGTTTGAGCGCAATAAAGAAGAACCCTTGATAGCTTGCCGAAACACGAGACAGATTGCTGAACCCGCTAACCGTGGTGTAGTACTGGACCCCCGCTGTCTTGCCGAGAATCGCCTCCACTTTTTTCAACGCTTCATCAGTCCGCTCCATCGATGCTGCCGGCGGGAGCTGAACATTCACATACATGTAACCGTAATCCTCGGTCGGCAGAAAGCTTGTCGGTAGCCGGTAACCAAAGACCCACGTAGCGACGCCGAAGCCAGCCAGAATCAGAATGGCGATGACCGATTTGCGAATCAGAGCATGACTCAAGTTCACATAACCGTGCGTTGCTTTGTCGAACAAACGATTGAAGCCGCCAAAGAACCGGGCCAGCAACCCTTTCGAAGCTTTTCGCGGTCGAAGGAGCATCGCGGCCAGGGCCGGTGAGAGCGTTAGAGCATTGAAGGCCGACAACAGCACGGAGATGGCGATGGTAAACGCGAACTGTTTATTCAGGCTCCCCTGTATTCCGCCCATTAATCCGATCGGCAGAAACACCGACGAGAGAATCAGGGCTATCGCGATTACCGGGCCTGAGACCTCTTTCATCGCCTGGACTGTCGCGTCGTGCGGACTCAACCCCTCTTCAATGTGATGCTCAACCGCTTCCACGACGACGATAGCATCATCCACGACCAGACCGATCGCCAGGACCAGACCGAACAACGACAATGTGTTAATTGAGAACCCCAGGTACGGAAAAATGGCGAACGTGCCGATGAGTGACACGGGCACGGCGATCATCGGGATGAGAGTCGCCCGCCAGTTCTGCAAAAAGAGATAAACAACAAGAATGACCAGGATCACCGCAATGATCAGAGTGGTAACGATATCCTTAATACCCTGGGTCACTGCCTGGGTGGTGTCGAGCGTGACCGCGTAATCAAGGTCGTCAGGGAAACGCGTCTTCAGTTGGGCCATCGCCGCCTTGACGCCGTTAACCACAGCAAGTGCGTTCGAGCCAGGAGCTTGGTAAACCCCAATGGTGGAAGAGGGTTCGCCACCCAAGCGCGACCTTTGGGCATAACTTTGGCCGCCGAGTTCAATGCGCGCAACATCCTTCAATCGCACGATCGAACCATCTGGTTTCTCCAGGACGACAATCTGACTAAACTCTTCCGGCGTCTGCAGGCGTCCCTGCGAGCTGACCGTGTAGGTCATCTCCTTGCCGGCCGGGCCAGGTTCAGCGCCTACCTGCCCTGAAGGGTTGACGGTGCTTTGCTGTCGCACCGCATTCGCGATATCGGTTACGGATATTCCCAGCTTGGCCAGCACATCTGGCTTGACCCAGATGCGCATTGCGTATTGCGTAGCGCCAAAAACATTGACATCACCTACGCCCGGAACACGGAAGAGCGTGTCCACCACATTGATGTTGTTGTAGTTTGCGAGAAACAGCGAGTCATAGGTCTGATTAGGTGAATAGAGCGAAATCAGCATCATCGGACTCCCGGTCGATTGGCGGACAGTAACTCCAAACGTGCTGACGTCCGTGGGCAGACTCGACAAAGCCTGTGATACTCGATTCTGGACGTTCACCTGGTCGATGTCCGGATCGGTACTGATGTCGAAGGTAACGGCCAGGTTTTCCGTGCCGGCATTGGCGTTGGTCGACAGCATGTAAAGCATGCCCTTCACGCCACTGACCTGTTGCTCGATCGGCGCTGAGACCGATTGCTCGATGGTGACGGCGTCGGCTCCCGTGTAAGTCGTCGACACGTTGATCTGCGGCGGCACGATTTGCGGAAACTGGGCCAATGGCAGTCCGCTCAGCGCCAGGACGCCAAGGATGACGGTGACGATGGAGATCACCATCGCGATGATAGGCCGCTTAATGAAAAAGGTTGAGATCATTGAATCAGTCTGTCCTTAGCCCGCGTCTGTCGAAAAAAAGAACTCTGCGCGTTCTCTGTATACTCGGCGTCTCGGCGGTGATGTTTTCGCACGCGAACTCACCGCAGAGACGCCGAGTACGCGGAGGTTGCGCAGAGAAAAACATTTGTCCGACCGACTCCGGAGCGCGCTAATTGGTCGCCGTCAACGTTCCGGCAAAAGGTCTCGGCTTCACGATCGCCCCCGGTGTGACTTTTTGCGTGCCGTCTACCATCACGGTTTCTCCCGCCTTCAGTCCGTCCTGAATAACCCACATTTGTCCCACCGTTGGACCAGGAGTGATCGTTCTCATAGTCACTTTGTTATCGCTTCCCACCACCGCGACGCGATACATGCCCTGTAGCTGACTAACTGCGCGTTGCGGCACGAGCAGCGCGCCGTTTTGAGTGCTGGTAGCCGCGCGCACTCGACCATACTGGCCGGGCCTAAGAACATTGTCAGAATTAGGAAACACGCCTGCCATGCGAATGGCTCCCGTCTTCGGATCAACTTGCCGATCGGCAATGTAGAACCTGCCCGTATGCGGATACGTTGTTCCATCAGCCAGGAACAATTGCAGCTCGAGTTGCTTTTGCGCTGCAGTGAGATCTGCCGGACTAGGATTACGTTTCACGTAATCCAGATATTCCTGCTCACTGACGGTGAAATAAACCTTGATGGGATCAACCGTGGAAACAGTAGTTAGAATTCCACTGGTCGGATTTACGAGGTCACCCACCTGGGCCAGGGCTATGCCAACGATGCCGTCGATTGGAGAAAAGATCCTGGTAAAACCAAGGTTCAATTCCGCGGTCCTAACCGCGGCCTGCGAGGACTGCACCTGCGCCTTTGCCGCTACGATCGCCGACTTTGCGGTTTGGACGGCTGCCGTGGCCGCTTTTATCTGTGAGTTGGCTACCTCTACCTGCGCTTTCGCCGCATCGTTAGCCTGAAACGCATTATCAAAGTCCTGCTGTGTTACTGCTTTCTGCTCAAGGAGCGGGCCGTATTTGTTAACATTAAGTTGGGTCTGGCGCTGATTCGCCTGGGCCTGTGCTCGCTGGCTGTTGGCCTGAGCTTGCTGGGCCTCCGCCTGAGCTAGTTGAGATACAGCTTGTTCCACCTGACTTTCAGATCTGGCGAGATCTCCTTTAGCTTGATTAAGCACGGCCTGCAGCGGCTTGGGATCTATCTCAAACAACAGCTGCCCCTGTTTTACGAACGCCCCTTCCGTGTAAGCCTTCCTGAGTAAGTAGCCTGAAACTTGGGCTCGAATATCCGCGTTCACCATCCCGTCGGTCGTACCGATCCACTCGCTGTAGATAGGAACATCCTGCTGCTGAACAAAGACCACGTCGACCTGGAGCGGCACCGGCGCTGCCTGGGCCGGCTTACTTGTGCGACCGATAATCACTGCGATGATCGCCGCCAGGACAACAACCCCGATTGCAGCCGACGCCAGGACCTTATGCCTTCGGAATCTGGCTTGTATTGAAATCAGGATATTGCTCACATTGGTTTTCCCTTCTCGGATTCATTGACCTCGCAAAGTCTCGATTGCTGCGTTGATAACCACCTGGTAGCAACTGCTCGGCCACGGATTTTCGAAAGGCAGATCGCGGTGCACTCGTGAAACCCCACGAAGGGGACGACAATTTCTAAAGTAAGTTGTGGTCGCGGGATCGACGTGTCTAAATACAGACAGGTGTTGCGATGTGGTCAGGTGAGCTTACTGTGTTATCGGAACGGACAGCGTCACGACCTGGCCCTGCCGAAAAACCTTAATGGCAATGCTGTCGCCCACTCTTAGTTTGGTGAGATGAGCATAGAGCCGGCTGTAGTTTTCGTTACTGTCTTCATAAGGCAGACCATCTACTTCAAGAACGATATCGCCGCCTAAGAGCAGATCCTCTCCAGCTATGTTTGCCCGCATCGAGCCGCCGAGTATGCCGGCGCGTGCAGCGGGCGACCCGTCGGCTACGCGCTCAACCAGCAAACCCGCGGGTTGGGGGACATTCAGGGCCTTTGCCAGATCACCTCTCAGGAGAAGCCCCTCGATGCCTGACCAGAACGGCTTGCGATCCAGTAACAGCTGTCGCGCCACGTTTGAAGTCGCTGCGAATCCCAGCCCTTCAGCGCCTCCCGACTGGCTGAGAATGCTCGTAATGATCCCGATCACTTCGCCGTTCATATTGAACATTGGACCACCAGAGTTTCCCTGGTTGATGGCGGCGTCGGTTTGTAGAAACTCCCTTGATGTCGTATCGCTCACCCTGTTATCGGCAGCGTGACGACCACTGATGTGACCTGCTGTCAGCGTATAGCTGAGGCCGTAAGGCGCGCCCACCACAAAGACTTCATCTCCAACGTCCATTTTGTCAGAATCCCCAAGCGGCGCCACGACAACGTTCGCCCGAGGACGACTGAGTTGGAGCAGGGCAACATCGGCATTATGGACGGCGCCTAACACTCGGGCCGGAATCAGTTCACCATCTGAGAATTCGACCAACGTCGCGTCCGCGGCTTCGACCAGATGCGCCGCAGTCAGTATCTTGCCATCGCTCGAAATGAGAACTCCCGAGCCCAACCCGTTCGCACTCACCATTCCAGCTTGAGGAGAAGGGGCCAATTCTTTTTGCTGAGTTCTGATGATTACGACTGCCGATTTGACCTTATGGAAAGCGTCGCGAAGCTGTTGACCTCGGCCTGGAGTCCAGTTGCCGAAAAGGAACACGAGCAAAAGTGACGATGCCGTCACTGTAAGTCTGTAGATATTTCGCGAGCGTTGCTCCTCAGTGTGTTGTCGTTCTTTAAATTCACGAACCCACAGTTTGATAGCGCCGGCAATTTCTCGCTTCCCCTGAGGATCGGGCAATTCGGATCGATCAAGCTCCTGCTCGCTTGGCAGCTGGTCCGGTTTGATGACTCTGATCTTGCGATTCATGACTTGTCACTTTCGTTCGTAAT
This sequence comes from Blastocatellia bacterium, assembly GCA_003487805.1. Taxonomy (GTDB): domain Bacteria; phylum Acidobacteriota; class Blastocatellia; order Pyrinomonadales; family Pyrinomonadaceae; genus UBA11740. The sequence goes on from DNNE01000116.1 coordinate 6,404, forward strand.
CTTGGCTATTGAGTAACAACAAACTCAATGGTGTTTGTGGCGATGAGCGAGCCATCGCAACAGCTCAGCCGGCGCTTGTCCGACAAGGTGTACTTACCCGGCTGCAGCGGTTCATACCATGCGACGTCGTTGAAAGAGGTTGCCCCTTTCGACACCACGAACCAATCGACCACCGTTGGTTCATTGGGTTGAAGCAGGATTTGCTGCGGCAGGTTGGTCTGGTCACACGTCTTATCCTTGTCCGCCATCTCTATCGAAGATTGCTGAAATGACATGTAAGGTACTGGCTTGCCGTCCTTTAAAAGCTGCGGCCGATCCTGATAGAGCGCGCCTGACTCGCACACGTAGACCGGCTGGCTGCCCGTATTCGTCATAGTGATGACAACGGGAACCCGCTCGCCCACCCGATAGGTGTGTTTCACGGGGCCGTACGGCGCGCCACCGGTGGCTATGCTGATCTTGATCTGATTAGCGTTTGGCTGGCTGCGCTGTTCGCTCGAAGTGTTCGACTGTTGTGTCGCGTCCAATGAAACACAATCCAATCGGCTCGCTCGGGAATTACTTGTCAACATCGTCAGTAACACTAAGGTTGCAACACTCATATCTCCTCCTGTTCGACCAACTCGTCTTTACGCGTCTATTACTGTTCCGCGCTTCCTCTAGCAAAGACTCTGCCACGAATATCTGGTCGACGGCTTCGCACTCAACCTGAGTGAATTGAATTGTGTTGTAACTGCTGACACGTCTCCGCGTGAGCACTCACGGAAATTCAGATGACCAAATAGCAACACTTGTTGGGGTATGGTCACTTCACCAGCTTTACAGAGGTCTGCGAGAAGATGAGAAATCGTTGATTGTCATAAAACGAGGGGAGCGCACGCCGCTCGAATATTGGCCCCTCGTTTGCACCAGGAAGGTCAAGTTGGTTGACCTGCGATGTATCTCGGGTCCGCTTAACGCAGAATAAGGAGACGACGTGAAGGAGAAAACGATGCTGAGATATTTACGACTGATGTGGATAGCGAAAAAGAGTTTGATAGGTTTGCTTTTTCTAACGGCCTTATCGCTCATGATTTCCATGCCTGCATCTGCGCAGCGCCGAGGTGGAGGTGGTGGCGCACGCGGGGGTGGTGCCGGGCGCGGAAGTTTCGGCGGTGCGCCACGCGGTGGCGGTGCAAGCATGGGTGGCGGCGGTCTGAAGGTAGGTGGCGGATTCATACCGCCTCGCGGGCCTTCGGCTTCTCGCGCGGGGAGAGGCACGACAGCCTCGCCGAACCGGGGCGGGGACCTGGCACGTCCAAACTTCAGTGACGGCATCGGACATCCGATCGCGCCTCATGTGCATTCCGACGGGCGCTGGATCGGGCATGACTCAGGTCGAAACGATGCGCGCTTCCATCTCGATCACCCCTGGCAGTACGGGCGCTTCAGCAACGGATTCGGCCCAAGCCATGTATTCCGACTAGAAGGAGGCGGCCCTTCACGCTTCTGGTTCGGCGGCAACTATTTCAGCGTGGCTCCTTTTGAAGAAGGCCTATGCGCTGACTGGCTTTGGAATAGCGACGATATTGTGATCTACGACGATCCCGATCACGTTGGTTGGTATCTCGCGTACAACGTCAGACTTGGCACCTACGTTCACGTGATGTATGTCGGTTAAGGACGAATAATGGCCGACGATGCTTATGGGCAAGCTGCTCGCACTCCCACAGCAGCAACTGCCCGGCGAAAGTGATCGTTTTCAAGAAGGACGTATTGACGTTCGTCGAGCTCGAGATGACTGAAAGCGATGTTGGGCGGACGCGGTAGTGAAATTATCGATCTCGCGAAAACAAATCTGTCCTGCTGAGTATATTTGAATGAGGATGCGAATGCCGCTCGCAGATACATTTTTGCAGCTACGCCTTCTCCTGCTCTGACCAACTTGTCTTTCACCACTCGGCTTACTGCTCCCTACTTCCTACAGCAATAACTCTGTTACGAGTTCTCCGTCGACGGTGCGCCGTCTGGCTGTGTTAAATGAAAACTCAAACGAATTTCTATGACCAAATAGCGACAGGTGATTAGTTATGGTCGCTCTTTGCGAGAGCGGACGACAGTCTCCAATGCAACAATCACGAAAAGCCGATTGCAAACGCGCTGGCACCTTTGGCCTCCATATTGCCCTTAGGCATGCTGGTATGTTGAGTACTAATTCCAAAAGGAGAATTGAAATGAGAGTTTTTCGCGTTACAGTCGCCGGTGCGCTGCTTCTACTTATAGCTGCGGCCGCTTTCGGAATGTCTGTGAAGTCGGACTACGAAAAGAATTTTGACTTCAGCCAGTTACACACCTTTGCATTCAAAACTGACCGGGCCAATACTGATCCGCTCAGTACGAATACACTCGAGGCCGGGAGGATCCAGAACGCACTAGCCGCGCAACTGGAGGCCGATGGGTTCACGCAAACGACGGGAAGTCCGGACTTTATTGTCGCGTTCTACTCCCGCACAAAACAGCAGACACAAGTCCAAAGCACGGGCGGCTTTGGTCCTGGTTTTGGCGCAGGCATTGGTCGCTTTGGTTACGGCCGAGGATTCGGTTGGGGTTATGGCATCCCAGGGGCCGGGCGTTGGCGCTGGGGTTATGGGCCAGACATTTGGACCACCAATTACACCCAGGGCTGCGTCATGGCCGACATCATCGACCCGCGAACGAATGATCTCGTGTGGCGCGGTAGAGTAACGGACACAGTTAACGGAATTGGTCAGTCTGAGAAGCAGTCCGATCAGGCCGCGAAGGACCTGGTCAAGCAATTCTTGAAAGACGCAAAGAAGGTCGACAAGAAACTGGACAAGAAGAGCGCATAGCAGTGCTTTCAGATTTGCGGAAGAGTCCCACCGCTCTTCCCGCAGCCTTAACGACTGGACCACCATGCCCTTTTCAGCCCGGCTTGATTCTCTGGTCGATGCGATGCTGAGATCATGGTTCTATAGTTTCTGAAGTAGTATTGGATAAACCGACGATCTATCCGGACCAATCGCGAACTACTTTGAAGACAGGTTTGCAGAAACATAAAGTCAAAGACTCAATTCGTGTCACGAAAGGTGAGTTGTTCTTGATTTTCCTGAAGGCTGGATTGGCCTTTGGCGGAGGTCTCGGCATCCTCGCCGTGCTGGAAGACGAACTCGTCAGCAAACGGCGCGCGGTCACCAGGGAGGAGTTCCTCACCATTTACGGCATCGGGCGCATCGTCCCGAGCGGGACGATGACGGCGCTGGCGGTCGCCTACGGTTACAAGTTTGGCGGCATGCCGGGTACAGTGATCGCGCTCTTGGCTCTCAGTATTCCGGTCTTCGTCCTGACCATCGTTCTGACAATCGCTTATCACTATCTCAGAAACAGCCGGCTCTTTGGTCTGTTGCCGATTACGATCATGCCCGCGGCGCTTGCGCTCATCGTAGTCGCTGCGCTCAAACTGGGGAAAGACATCTTCCGTCCGTCACGCGAACTAATCATTGCCGGCGTAGCTTTCGCTCTGGCACTCGTCGTTCGGGTCAACCCTGCAATAATTCTATTGGTGGGCGGCGCCGTCGGCGCCTTCATCCTGCAGGGGAATGAAGAGGGGAAGACCACTAAAAAGAAGGGTGGGGGAAGATGAATCTTTGGAGGCTCGCCCTGCTTATCGCGCTCTTCAACATAATGACTTTCGGCAATGGCCCCGTGATGATTCCGCTCCTCCAAACTCATCTGGTTGAGGGAACCCGCGTTCTGACCGAAGATCAGTTGCTCTATGCTTTCACGATCGCGCGCGTGACGCCCGGACAGGCGAACTTTTATGTCGCTAGCATCGGTTACATGCTCTACGGAATGCCCGGCGCAATTGTCGCGACCCTCGCCATCATCCTGCCGGGCTACATCATGATTCCGCTAATGCACGGCTTTGAACACTTGCGCGACTCCCACTGGATCGAGGGCTTCACGAAAGGCTTGACGGTCACATCCGTGGGACTAATTCTCGCGGCAGTCATTCAGATCGCTCGCGGCACATTAACGCAACCGATCGCGTGGGTGGTCTTGATCGCGATGCTGCTAATGACACAACTACTTAGGTGGAACATTTTCGTGGCATTAGCGACGGCCATCTGTCTCGGATTGTTGTTCAAATGGTTACCATGAATAGGGCTCCCAGTAACTTCATGAGATTGGCCAAGGACTCCGCTGCTTAATTGCTTCATGGAATAACAGCCGTACGCATCGAAGCGTTATTACGAACGTGGCTCGGTCAGTGCGAGTGACCGGTAGAGTGACCCTACCGCTGGCGCAAGCGGGCATGATCGGATAAAATGCCCGCATTCCGGGGGAATTCTAGCTATCCGGCGATCCCTAGAATCCGTGCAATCCATTGATTCTAAACGATTTATCGCCCGCTTGGCTCAGTGGTAGAGCACTCGCTTCACACGCGAGGGGTCAGAAGTTCGAATCTTCTAGCGGGCACCACTATTTTTCAATGACTTACGGGCGACCCTTGCGATTGTTTGGGTCGCCCGTTTTGGCCCGCACACACTTTCGCACACACTTTGAAGTCAGGATCGGTCATCAAATCTCACAAAATGATTATTTTTTGATCCGTCAGTCCCCGTGTGGATCTAGCGAGTCAGCAACAGAGTGCGCTTGAGAAGTCAGCAGCGATGTAGAGTTGCCGTCGCACGACGTCGCTGATGGTCAGGAATTGTCCAATTTCACATCGATGAAATCTTTCGGCAGAAAAATTTTTGTAAGCGAACCTGCCGGATGAAACTCAGGCATATGACTGAGAATTCCGTCGTTCTTGAAGTAATGATGAGCAGCGGTGGGGATATAGTTTTCTGGGAGCGGGTGGAGTGCTTTCGGATTATGATAGATAGACAGACCCTCCGCCCACGTCTCGGAGTAATCGGATGAGTGGACGGCAGCTTGAAATTCTTCAAGAGCAGCCAGGCCGCGAAAGCGATACCCTTCGCGAAAGATTTGAAGCTTACGATCTCCAAAGCCCGCGAGGTACGCCATGCGGTCGAACTTCGCAAATGTACCGCTGGGGTTCGCGATTACGGCGCTTACATGCTCGCTATCAGGCTGAAAAAAGAATCCGGATGGAACTTCCTTTTCCCCAAGCTTGTAAATACCCACATCCTCAATGATGCTCGCGGTGGCTCCGTCCTCTCGCTGGAGGAGTACGGGTCTCACCCCAAAGAGGTACTCAATTAGCGCATTCGTGCTCCAACTCATTGAAAAAGGTTGGTGAAAATCCTGGATCGCAAACAGCAGTGGAATGTCTCCGACATGAGGTAAGGTCCAATACTTCTTTTTCAGTTTTGAGAAGAGGGCACTGCCAAATTTGAGAGGTAAGTAGTGGTAAAAATATTGTTCTTCAGTAAGCGCTTCGATGTCTGGACCACCAATCGATGGGTTCACTGTTGTGGCTTCGACAAAAAACTTCCCCGGGATACCCGTGCAAAGAAAGTCCGGCATTGCGTAGGTCCGATCAAACGCATAGCCAAGCTCAATGAAAACAGCATACAAATATAGCTCCCAAACTCTTGCATCGAATCCGGTGGTTTGGAATTGCTCCACAAAGTTGCCGTCTACGTCTTCATACCAATTCATCATTTCGGCCAGTAAGTCACGTCCCGGGTGCGCACGGCGAATCGACACTTCCCTAAACACACGGTTAAGCTTTTCGTTTGGAACTACCGGTTTGAAGAAGTTCAAGGGCTCGCCCTTCTCGTCACCTTGATAAAACTCTTCCTTTTTCAATTTAACGCACTTGGCGAGTTCAATTCTCAGTTGATTTCGGGCTCTCTTCAGAGATGGGAGCGAGGTAACTATTCTCACGGCACGAAATCTCTTTAGCTGGTCCCGGCCTAAGACGCAAAGGCCAAAATCGTTATCAGTGCGGTCACGAAATAGCACCCCCAGCACCTTTTCATTGCCCGCCTCGTACCACTCCATCTCTTCGCTGATTACAAACAGAATGGGGTCTCGGACGTATCCGGCAATTGAATTGAATCTGAGCTTTGAGATCGGCTTCATTGCTTAAATGCCAGCATATTCGCTGCGCCTGAGCCCCACAAATGCGCCGGGCATGGATGGATCTCAGTCCTCCGGGTACTGTTCCTGTGAATCCTGGTTCGCGAGCGATTGTAATTGATCCCGTCAACGTCCGAGCGCTGCAAGAATCACGTTAGCTACTCGCTGCGAACGGTAGAGACGCCTGCTCCTTCTTCTCGCGAGACTTCGCGCCGGAACCTCTTTCGCTGACGCGGCCACTCCCTGAACTGACGTTCTCTTTTCGCGGCGCAAGGGTCTTCGCTTGTCCGCGCGGTCGCGCCGCGTTGCGTTCGCAGTTGTTCAGGAATTCGGTCAGATGCTCAGCGCAGTAAAGCACGCGTGTCCCGATGCGAAAGAATCTGATGCGTCCGGCTTCACGGGCGCGAAGAAGGGTGATGCGAGCGATGCCTAAGCGCTTCGCTGCCTGTTTCTCGGAAAGTAGATTTGGGTAGTTTTGTGTTGTTTCCATGGTCGTGATACTGACTCCGTCACGTCATCCTCAAATTCGATCGTTGGGTATCAGCCATCGGAGGCTATATGATTTGACCTCAACTGTTGGAGCGGACGTTTCATGGCAGTTCACGAAGTGCATACTATTCTGCCGCCTGAGATTGGCGACGCTTCGGCCTGGTACGGTCCGGATCTCAAGGAACGCTCTGATTGGATAGAGCACCTGTCCGAAACCGAAACTGCCGAAGTGGAGAACGCAGCGCAGAGCCTGGCAAAATCATCCTTCGATCTAACGTCCATCGGCAGTGATGACTTTCCGCTTCCTAAACTAGCCACGCGTCTTCGGCGGTTACTGGAAGAAGTGCTCGGCGGCCGCGGCTTCGTGCTGATCAAGGCCCTGCCCGTTCAGCGTTGGACCAGTCGCGAAGCCGCAATTGCATTTCTTGGGATCGGGACTCATCTTGGCAACTTGCGAATGCAAAACGCCGAGGGGCACTTGCTCGGGCACGTGAAGGATCTTGGGCGTTCGAGCCTCGATCCCAACGCGCGGATTTACCAGACTCGTGAACGTCAAACCCACCACACCGACTCTTGTGACGTCGTTGGTCTGCTGTGTCTGAGGACCGCAAGACAGGGCGGCCTATCGAGCCTGGTATCATCGACGACAATCTTCAACGAGATGCGGCGCCGCCGGCCGGACCTCCTCAGGATCTTACTGGATCCCATTGAAACCGATCGACGCGGCGAAGTTCCAGAAGGAGGCAACCCCTATTTTTCGATTCCGGTTTTCAACTGGCATGAGGGTCTGCTTTCGGCAATCTATCAGAGACAATACATCGAGTCGGCCCGCCGCTTTCCCGCAGTCGCACCGCTCAGCCCGGTTCAGATCGAAGCTCTCGATTTGTTCGACGAACTAGCGAACGATCCAAAACTGAACTTGACGATGGAACTTCAACCGGGCGATATACAACTCGTGCACAACCACACGATTCTCCACGATCGAACCGCGTTCGAAGACTTTGTTGAGCCTGAGCGTAAGCGTCACCTGCTGCGACTGTGGATGGCGCCGCCCAACGCGCGCCCGCTGCCGGAAGTGTTCGCGGAACGCTTCGGTTCTGTGATACCAGGAGATCGCGGAGGCATCGCGCTAGAAGGATCGAGGGCCACCATACTGTTTGACGGATGAAGGTCTAAGTCGAGGAATCCGGAAGTGGGATCTGGTTGCGCTGCTGGTCAATGTTACGGTGGGCGCGGGCATCCTTAGACTTCCGGCGGACGTGCAAAAGACGGTGGGTAACTACAGTCTGGCGGCGTTCGTTGTTTGCGCGGTGATAGTCGGCCTGATCGCGCTTTGCTTCGCCGAAGTGGGCACCCGCTTTAGGACCACTGGCGGCCCCTATCTTTATGCCAAAGAGACGTTCGGCGCGCCAATCGCCTTCATGGTGGGATGGCTGATGTGGTTGACGAGGGTGGCGGGCTTCGCCACACTCGCGCAAGTCTTCATCGCTTACCTTGGTTACTTCTGGCCGCCTGCCGAGTCGGGCCCGACTAGAGTTGTAATCATCACCGGGCTCGTCATCCTTCTCACTGGCATTAACCTGGTCGGCGTCAAATGGTCTGCCCGGGCCAGTGATATATTCACCGTCAGCAAGCTAATCCCGCTGATCCTGTTTGTTGCCGTTGGACTGTTCTTTATCAGCCCAACACGTCTCACACTCGCGGCCAGACCTGGCCTGGGATCATTCACTGCCGCGGTGTTCATATTGATCTATGTGTTCTCTGGCTTCGAGGCAGTACTGGTAAACTCCGGCGAGATTCGCCAACCGCAACGAGTAATACCTTTTGCACTGATCGTGGCGCTATCCGCCTCGGTCGTGATGTTTCTGTTAATTCAAGTTGTGTGTATCGGCACCTTGCCCAATTTAGCGAACTCGGAGCGTCCGCTGGCTGAAGCCAGTCGCACTTTTCTTGGGACGGCCGGCCCGCCGATCATTTCGGCCGGCGCGCTGGTCGGAATCTTCGGGACGCTGAATGTAATCATGCTGGCCTGTACAAGGTTGCCATTCGCAATGGCAGTACAGGGTCAACTCCCGGTCCACCTGGCGCGGGTTCACCGGCGCTTTCGCACTCCTCATGTTTCGATCCTTGTTTCCGCGATAGCCGTCCTGCTGCTCGCGCTGTCAGGCACATTCATCTATGCGGTGAAAGTTACCGTGATCACCAGAGTCATCGTTTACGCCAGCACCTGTGTGGCGCTGCCGATTCTGAGGCGGCGGAGCCAGACGGCAACTCCGGTTCGGACTGTTGGCAGGACGTCGCGTTCATTCGTATTGCCTGGAGGAATGTGGATCTCAATGGTCTGCGTAATTTTGTGTCTTTGCCTGTTGGCAAACAGCGGCTGGCGTGAGGCGCGCGACGTAGGCATCGCCATAGTCATCGGATTAGCGATCTACGCGACCACTCGACTAAGTAAGAATCGAGGGGCAATGCGTAGCCACGATGGGCGAGATCGCCGATTGTGATCGTCGCTTGCTGTTATGCTCAGAACTTGATTGATTGAATCGTTGCGACGCGACAGCATCGCCTCCCGGATATGGTTAGGATAAGCCAAATCTAAAACCGTCTTATTCAGAAGTATCGTCAACCCTCATGCTCACGAACAAACGCCCCGGTTAGCGGTCCATCGCCGGTTTTGACCACCACGCCTTCTCTCACCCACTGCCAGAACTGTGTCTGCGTGGTCCAAAATTCCTTACGGTTTCGAGCGACAACCAGTGCGGTTTTCTTCTTCTCTTTATTTGAGGTCATCGCTTTTTTGATCGATTTTTGTACTTGATCGGCGTTAGGCCATATGCCGCCTTGAAGCTTCGGGCGAAGTAACTCGCATCAGACATACCCACCCGGTTCATTACTTCTTTGACCGTCAGAAATTCGGTCTCTAATAACAGCCGGGCTTTTTCCAAACGCACCTGGGTGAGATACCGCTCCGGCGAGGTCCCCATGAACTCCTTAAAGAGATGGCAGAGCCGCCACCGCGAGAGGTTCACAGTATCCGCCATCTCCGCAAGCGTCAGCTTGCGGTGATAATTATCGCGAATGAAAGAAGCCACGTGTGCAATTCTAGGGTCCATCCTTGGGCCAGCAGAGACCTCCGAGCTAACACTCGGTTCCGTACGTCACAAAATTGTGAAAACGAGCTTTCCAGCGACTGGACGATATGAAAGCCGCAGCCGCCAGAACGCTCATGGTTTCATTCAGGGGAAAAATACTGTTGAGGACGGAGGGTTGTTGGATTAGATCCGCAAGGGCGGAGCGCGACCGTATGTGGGACTGGCGTTTCGATGATCAGTGGGCGAGGACAAAACTTTTATATTCAAGATTGCTTTATGAATAGCTTCAACGAGGTAAAACGGCTGAGAATCTGATGTATGGAGAACCCTTCGCTTGATTGCTCCATCCGGTTTGACGATAGTTGGATTGTGCAAGTCCGGCAATTTGATGTGGCGGGTATACGCCGGCACGCTGTTGATAAAATAAATGGCTAACCGTGTATACAGTAACTCCTGCAACGTTTCAATGAACTTGCAAAAGACAATCTTGCTAATCCTAAGCATATCTTGCTAGAGCCTCGCAGTCTTCTCGCTCACATAACTCGCCTACCTGATATGGCGTTTGCTAAAAAACATTACTTAGGTCTAAAAACCAGGCAATACCTGTGGAGCAAGGATCAAGATATTTAAGCGAGGAACCGTCGAATGGCTGTGCAAGCGCGAGTGGGATTAACGGCCTGAATGAAAGCAATGAAAGGATTTCAGAATCTTGCTGGAATGGCGGATTCTGCCGATGGTGATAGTACGGATCTCAAATCCGCTCGGTAGCAAACTATTCGGAGACAGTGAAGCTGTACTCTTCATTCGCGGAGGGCTCGCTATCAGGGCTCAAAACAACCTGGTAAAACCCATCCTGAAGTAGATGTATCGGAAGTTTTACGCGGATAAAGTTGCCCTTGGGACCATTTTCCATCTGCAGACCCGAAATCTTGAAATGGTCGTTGGTCCCAACCCGGCGGACCACGGCCTGGTAGCTTCGGTACTTATCCTTTTGGTTGGACAGGAGATCGAGTTGGACTACGGGTATATCCGCACGTCGTTTCATTTCGGTCTGAGGCCCGACACTTCTGATCGAAATTGGCAGCAGAATCAACGCCGGTACTCGCGAAGGGTCTTCGGGAGCACCGGGTCGCGCATTTAGCTCCGCAAGTTCTCTTTCAATGACGAGACGTCGGTTATTCTCGTCCGCCTTCTTGAGGTTCAATTGGACCAGCCAGGCAGCAGCGAGTAAGACGGACAGCGTCAGCACAGCGGCAATTGGAATAAACAACATCCGGCGTTGCCGAAGCGAGGCCAGAAACGTGCGCCATGTCGCAATCGCGGGAGCTGTCTGGGTTAACCGGGCCTCAGCGGCAGCATATTCTTTTATTGACTTGGCAATCCGAAGCTTCTGACGTTCTGCAGCCGTATATCCGTACTGACCCAAAAACTTGTCTCGGTCTGATGGCGTGAGGGAGTTTTCCAGATAGTCCTCAATTAGGTCGTCCTCGGCGAGGAGAATTTTAGTGTTAATCTCGGGCTCAGATATGAAAAGGCGCTCGATTCGCTTCCTCTCGAAGTCATCGACCTCGCCCAGGAGAAAGCGCCTCGCTAAGGTATCAGTCACGGATTCTTCGTTCATCTTGTCGTTCTCCCGAGTCCCTTTGACAATGAAATTTGACTCAATCCGTTGCATTACGGCGGGCGCGATGTTTGAGGCGGCGAACTATGCATTCCTCGAGACTGGCGCGAATGCGGCACATTCGCACTCTTAAAGTCTCAATCGAAACACCAATCTGTTGGGCGAGCCTGGCTCGGTCCTCGATTTTTGGCTGCTTTTCTTTGGCATAATAAGCCAGTATCAGGTCTCGCTTGTCGCGGGTGAGTTCCTTTAAACAATCTCGAAGACACTCTTCCCGCATATCGTCGTCTTCATCGTCAATCAGCTGTGGCGCCTCCGCCGGCACGTCCACATCGTCTATTGAAATATAGGACTTAGCCTTTTTCTGATGTTCCTTAATCAGATTCCGGGCCACGCCGTAAAAAAAGAGGTTCGGATTACCTTCAAAGGTATTGATTAAGTAATCTACCTGTCTCGCGACGCGGTCGAACGTTTCATCCGTCAATCCCTCAGGGTCTCCACATCGATTCCAGGCAAAAATCTTGACGAGTGAGCGCCGAAGATCCAGGTACAAAGCCGCGGCCTTGTCGCGATCCGGATTGAGCCAGGCGAGAATATGATCGAAACTTTCGCTTGGTATTTCCGAAGTTCGGCGCATAACGGCAACAGTTGTTTCGGAGTTCGAATTTCAGTGAGGTTGGGGAGAGTATATAGTACCAAGTCACACTGATCGCGCCCAGCTAAGAGCGGCGACGGCGCTTTTGGAGAATCATCATGCCTGATGAAATCAGAATTAACAGTAGCGAGACAACCAAACCTACGCGAAGCCAGGATCTCCTGTAAACGGTGATCCTCTGATTGTAGTCCCCTTGTAATACGAACCCCGCCCAGAAGTATGGCGCACTCCACGCTTTCTTTTGTCTAATACTCTGTTTGGCCAATCTAAGAGCGGCGACCGGGGGCATGCCGTCCTGCAACATCGCTTTGTAGAACTCCGCCATCAGTGCGGCGGTCGCGCGATCATCCACCTTCCAGAGACTGGCAACTACGCTCTTCGATCCTGCGGACATAAAACCGCCGGTAATGCCAACCAGCCCTTCGCCCTTAATATCCTTACCCAATGCCGTATCGCAAGCACTGAGGACGACCAGATCAGCGGAAAGATTCAGGTTGTAGATGTCATGCAAGGGCATGAATCCATTTATCCTGCGGCCATCGTGATCCACCATCGTAAGCACCAGGCCGGATAATTCCGGATGCTCGCTATTGAGGAAACCGTGGGTGGCAAAATGTAGGATTTTGTATTCGCCTACGCGCTGGCTCATTGCGGTTTCGCGGCTGGCAGCAAAACCTCTGGCAACCATTGCAGTGTCTCCAGTTGTAGTTTGCAAGATTGCATCCGCCTCTTCTGATGAGTGTACAAGGCGACTGACGCCGGCATCGCGGGCGAACCGTTCAAAATCAGAGAGTGCAGGCTGACCTGGCGTTTGATCAGCACTCGTGATCGCGGTATTTGGTTTTCCACTCTCAACGCGATCATCCTTGTCGCTAAACACTGGATCGGCGAGCACTGCAACGACCTTGTTACTTGAACTTGCCGTACGCTTCTCCTGGCGAATGGCGGCCAGGGTGGAAATTGACGGCAGGGTCACAATTTCGTGCCTGGCAATCAGTGGGGGAGAATTTTCCGCCTGTGCCGCCTGTGTCTCTTTATTACTTTGTCCAGCGATTTGTTTGGGAGGCTCAGGTAAGGCATCCAACGGCACATACTGCAATACTCCTTCGGTCACCACGACCAGTCGCTTTTCGCCGAGTTGTTCGGCCAGCGGTCCAAGCAGCATCTGGCTTAGCTTCAGTGCTTTTTCATAGTACAACCGGTCCGATGCTTCCACGTTGGCCTGGTAGCTGCCATCGAGTTTTTCGCCGATCTGCTGACGCGCCGTAAGCAGTTTGTAGACTTCGCGACCGGCATCTTCCAAAGTTGTCCGCGCAGGCAACTCATAACTCTGAATCGACAGCGCCGTTACTGCCCAGACATAACTTCGTCGATCTCCGAGTGCGTATTCAAGAAAGATCGTATTCCCATCCACCAACTCAGCCTGGATCCGTTCCAAACTTAGCGGCACAGGTTTAGTGAGCATAAGAAAGCGCGGGTTCTGATTCCTTAGTTGCCCCTCGATTTCCTTATATTCGGTCTCCAACTGATCCATCTGGCGAGCCACCTCGCCGCTCTCATCTTGATTCTGCCCCGTGACTGTTAGGTCCATTTGATATCGCGCTTGAGATCGCAGCAGACCCTCCACATCGCGCTTACGTTCTAACTTCTCAGGGTCCGCTCCCTGACGAATGTCAGCCCTGGATTCAGAAATAATATCGATTAGCGAGCGGGCGCGCGCCTTATCGTTCACCATCAATGCCTCAACGGCAAAGCCCTGCCCCGGCCGCTGGCGATCCAACTGCATCAAAATATCAGTACACAATTCGTAGTGCCTGTGAACTCCGGCAAAATATGAGGTGCGGAACGCTGGACTGGCGACCTTCGTGCGAAGGTCCTCGATAATATCGAGGGATTGCCTTATATATGAGAGCGCATCATCAAGGGCCCCCAGATCACGGTCGGCGCGAGCGAGATTGTACAGAGTCCCAATCAGCACACCCGGATCGCCCGCCTCCTGGCTGAGTGGCAGCGCGCGCTTGTATGAATCCCACGCTTTCTGGTTTTCTCCCAGGCGAAGAAAAAAATCGCCGACATTATTGAGCGCCAGCGCCTGTCCGCGGCGGTCATTGATGCCTTCGTAGAACTTGAGAATCTCGCCGTACTGTCGAACGGTTTGTTGACGATTGTCACGCGAGGCATAGATGACTGCGACTGCATTGAGTGCAATAACTTCGGTTCGGCGCTTCTTCGCCGAGCGGCTAATCCTCAAACACTCTTTGTAATCATTCAACGCCTGATCGATGTCTCCGGCCGTTTTATGTACCCTCGCGATTCCGCATACGGTGACGGAAGCGAAATCGACGTTACCGCTCTCCTGAAATACAGTCAGGGCCCGTCGAAAATGTTGAACGGCAGTTGGATACTCTCCGAGATTCTCGTAAGCCTGGCCCAGGCCGTTAAGTGCTAATCCTTCGCTTTGCCGATCGCCGATCGCGCGAAAAATATCACTCGCCTCGCGGTGCATTTTTATCGCATTCTCTTCGTCCCGCTTCACTGAGCGCGATAAGCCGAGGGCTGTGAGCGACCAGCCTTCACCCTGCTTATTCGCGACCGCTCGATAGAGGTCAAGTGCTTGAGATACTTCGGTCACGGCCTTCTCCGGCTCTCCCAAGCCTCCCGCGATGTAGCCCTTAAAGAGATGCACCCTGGCCTGTCCCTTACGGTCTTCGAGCTCGAGGAAAATCTTCAGCGCCTTCTCGAAGTGCGCCAACGATTTAACCATGTCTCCTTTTGAGTAATTGATCTCACCCAGATTGCTCAGAGCCTCCGCGTAAGCTTGCCTGACTGCTCCAGGATGGTTCACTCCGTTAGGTTCAGCCAGAAAATCGAGCGCCTCAAGAATTTGTTTTTGCCCATCATCGTTATTGCCCAGATATGATCGGAGAAGTCCAATTTGAGTCTTCGCCTTTGACTCCTCCAACCTGGCGCGCGTGCGCCCGGCTACCTCAGCTGCCCTCTGCTGTCGCTTCAATGCCTCGCGGTATTCGCCCAGGGCAAAGCAGACCTCACCCGCTTCTATCAACGCCAGCGAGGCACTGCGAGGGTTTCCTGAGGTCTGCCAGAGATGCGCTGCCTCGTCATAGTTCTCGATTGCCTGGCGGAGCGATCTCTCTGTCCAATCTGCGCGCCTGAGACTCGCGCCCGCGATCGCCTGCTGAGCCGCATAGTCTCTCCGATCTTGTGCCGTGGCCGTTCTGGTTGATTCGAGTTTTATTTCAAACTTCCGACGGGCATCATTAAGTTCCAGCGAGCGGACTTCCAGCCTGTGTGGCCCGGTCGCATCGGTAACAACAGATACGTCAAGCAATTCGTAGCCGTGGCTCACTTGCTCAAGCAGTTTCTTGCCTGCCGGATCATAAAGCACCAGTGCCAGCGCTAAATCACCCTTATCGATCGAAAGCCGAAGCAGTTGATCCTTATTTAAAGAAATCTCACATAGTTCATTATCGCCGGCGGAGAGGTCACGAGAGATGGAACTGCCGGGCGTAAGCTCCAACACGTCCCTTTTGGTCGCAGTTGTTTTGGGTAGGCTTCCGACGATATCTGCCAGCAGACAAACTACTAATATCAAAAGAAGAAGGACCACGGACGGAGTACGACAGCGTCGAGTTGGGCAGCGGATGAGTCCGTTATTTTGTAACACTGGAAGTCTTCAGGATTCCTTGTGGAGAAAGATTAGTAGCTTCTCAATAATGATCGTTGGAAAGAATGGACAATGCTTTCTCACGGCCTTCGTTACGGAGACTCGCTTATTTAACACGTATGAGTAGGGGATTCAATAAGAGGTTGCTCGACTGCGCTAAACGATGCGAGCAAATGGTAGGTTTGTATCTTTGGACTGAAAAAAATAGAAGAGGCTAGCCCGCACGGAAACGGGCTAACCTCGAGGAGTGAGGCCGACGGATTCTTCAAAATTAATTAGCTGCCGTCCCGCAGTCGGTTGCGGCGCACTGCGGAACTTTCACCGCTCTTAGTGCCACCCTCACGCCAGTCTTCCAACATGCCGACTCTGGTGCCGGGGCTTTTTGTCGCTGACTTTCGCGAAAGAGCGGCAATTGTCCCGCGCTCTTTTATCGAATTATCCATGGATTGTTGCTTCAGGTTCTTCTTGACTGCCATTTCGAAATCTCCTTTTTGGCTTCACGTGCGAGTGCCGCAGACACCCGACACATTACATTGAACCGGACGTGAATAGTGTCGATATCCACGTCTGCTGCCGGCTACCTCAGCGATCATCTGTCTCAAGAGATTGAAAGAGAGGCGCATTGAATCTTCTCAGCAAACTCACAGAGGTGGTGAGCGACGTCTGTCAAACTTCAAAGTCTGGTTGTGGAACAATCAGACTTGCTCATCCCACCACTATGGTGTGACGTTCGAAACGTAACATCGTGAATTGCCGTTGATGAAAAGTTCGATCAACGCAAACTTTCTTGGAAGAGATGATCGGCTCTTCATGCACTTGGCCATTTGATGAGTCGATGTAATGCCATCTGACTTAATTCATAAGAAGCGGAGGCCAGCATGCAATGCTTTTAGAGCTGATGGCATGCTTGCCGGAAGGATGTGAAGATGGCGGAAAAGATCAGAATATTATTTCTCTCAGCGAACCCATGGAATACGAGCCGCATTCTGGTGGATAAAGAAGCGCGCGAAATTTTCGAGAGACTGGAGGAAGGGCCCTGCCGCGACAAGTTCGAATTACACAAGCACGCGGCAATCAGGCCCGGAGATCTGCACCGACTCCTGATGAAGTATCAACCTACCATTGTCCACTTCAGCGGGCACGGAAGTAAGAACTGCAGGATCATTCTTGAGGGAACACATGGTCGAGGAAAG
Organism: Blastocatellia bacterium; assembly: GCA_003487805.1. GTDB lineage: Bacteria > Acidobacteriota > Blastocatellia > Pyrinomonadales > Pyrinomonadaceae > UBA11740. Next base: position 23,187 of record DNNE01000116.1, read on the forward strand.
CAAGTCGATCCGCAGGGCCTGGTGGATCTGTTTCGCTTCTCCAGTCAGTACGTTCGCCTGGTTCTACTCAACGCTTGTTTCACCAGCCCGCAAGCCAGCGCGCTCGCCGACGTGATCGACTACTCTATTGGCATTAGCAAGGCGATTGGAGACAGGGCGGGGGTTGCGTTTGCCGGTGGGTTTTATCGCGCTCTGGGTTTTGGGAAGCCTGTACCAGAAGCGTTTGCCTCCGCCAAAGCTGAACTCAGGCTGACAAAGACGCCGCGGTCGAAAGGAATTGAACTTTTTGTTCGCAGGGGAATTGATGAAATGGGGACTGCTTCGATCGCCGACACCCATGACCCCGTCAACCGCGCAAACGCACTTGGTCTTGCTTTGAAAGAGCTTCGCGGAAAAGATTCGATCGACGACCAGGCCCGTTGTTTTCAATCAACGACCCTTGAGAGAAGTTTCATTTTGAAACAAACGCGCGAAGGAATCGAAAGCGCAACCACGATTTTCGAGACGTCCGCAGTTTCTTATGTTCGGCTTTCCTGGTCACGTCCCCGCGAGCTTTGTCTCACACCAGACATGAAATGGACGCCACGCATACCTGACCGAGACGAAGGTAGCTGTAAGTATGCTCAAGGCAGCCGGAGCGGGCGTTCTCCCAAGGCTCGCCCCCGCAAGACAACGATTGACAGTTTGCGTGCCCGGAGACGCTCACCGCCTGTCTGATAGCTAAACACCGTCTCCTGATGCACTATTGTCTTCGATTCGATTTCGAAGCAACAAAAAACCCGCGACGCAATCTTCGCGGGTTTTTCACTTCGAAACTGTGAGCGAAATCAGCCGTGGCCTCTGCCGTTGCTGTTCTTGCTGTTGCTATTGCTCGGTGGTGGCTTGTCGCGCTCCTTCACCTTCTGCTCCTCTTTCGGGGGCCGATTGCTATTATTGCCCTTTTGACCGAACGCAGTCATCTGCGCCAACAGAGTGATGGAGAGGATCACCGCCATCAATACGACCATCAATACTCGCTTCACTTCTTTCATAACTACTTGCCGCCTTCGTGTACCTTGCGATTTCACGTTTAAGAGAGAGGCGGGGAGCTTGCGCTGCCCTGACTTCTGCAATCCCGGTGCCAGGCAGCATCCTTTGGACGCTCAAAACCTGTCGATAGTTTATTAGTAATCGAAAGTTCTAACAATACTTGCGCCCAAACCTGAGAACATCGGGCCAATCCTGCGGCCGAAGAACAGGCCGAACTCACCGTCTCCGCGCCGGCTCGCACGTTATCGTGCACGCCTAGCGACGAAAAGTGATGCTGATATTGCCAACGTTATTGCTGTTATCGAACGCGCGGAGCGAGATGGTATGTTCTCCCGCGCCGCTGATATTGAGATCCAGCGAGTACCGTTCCTTGCCGCCGTCGGCGATGCCATCATCCGGAAAAACTTCCCGCCATGGCAAGCCGTCGACGCTGACATCAGCGCGTTTGACGCGGCCGGTTGTGTCTTCGACATCGAAAATGGCCCGCACCCGATCACCGGTGACTTGCACCTGACCTGCCGAACGAACAGCTGGCGGAGTGTTATCGATATCAACCGGTTCGCTAATTCGCTCCGCTGATAGAGCAATGGCCGCCGGATTGTCTAGTGCATCCGACGCGACAACTCGAAAGACATAGCGGCCATCGGCGAGGCTGGCGCCATCTACGGTAAAGAACGTCTCGCGAATGTGATCCTTCAGCAGACGGAAATTCGTTTCATTCAGGGCGCGATAATACACGGCATACTCCAGGGTGTCCCCGTTGCGATCTTCCGCCTGCCATTGCAGTGAGCGCGCGCCTCGTTGATACAAACGTCGCGGCGGCGCCTGCACGATCAGACCAAACAACGAAGCGTCCAAACCTGCGGCCTCGATGTTCGGATCAATTTGAATCTGGATCTGCGGCTGCAGGGCCACACCTGACGGCAAGACAGTAATAGCCAAAACCTCGGGCGCCACATTCCGGGGAAGATAAGCGAGGCTGACATCGTCCAGTTTTGGTTCCGAGCGTATAGATGCGGTTGGACTTTTCAAGACAGCCCGCCACTGAATGAATCGCGCTTTCGGACTCTCGATCTGTGAACCGCTGGCGTCGGCATAACGCGCGCTCCAATCGCTCCAGGTCATATCAGGCCGGTCGCTATTGCCGCTGCGCGTCTGTAATTCGATTGAGCCAGTTGCGCGCCACCAAATCTTTCCCCATGTCGACACGACTTTCGCATCTCGCACCGGAGAGTCGTAGCTGCCCTCATTTACGGTGGCTGCGCCAAACCGTATTAGCTTTCCCTGATTGCTCGAAGCCGCAAAGACGTCAGTACCGCGCGCGACCAGAGAAGAAATTTGCCCTTCAGTTGATTGCAGCAGAAGTGTGTCTCGACCATCGTCGGTCACTGAATAGACACGTCCTTTGTCTGACGTTCCAATCAACACACCGCCCCGGGTTGCCAGGACCGAAAATCCAGTAACCGAAGTTGAACTCCAGAGAATGTCCGTGCTGCCATCGGGCAGGATATGAAAGACAGCGCTACGCGCGTTCGAAAGATCGTTTCGGCTTCGCACCGGCGTCGTGGCCAGGGCAACCTGGGCTGCGGTTGTCTCGTCAGTTGCAGCCGCGATCGCCGCCGCCGCAGCCGCAGCCGCACCAGTGGCATCACTGGTCGTGGCGGCGGTTGAACCTGACTTTGCCGTGGCGGCCGCGTCTCCAAGCGCGAACGCATAGATCGAGCCGTCAGGCGCCGTCGCGAGCGCGTGAATTTCTCGCAGTGACGCGTCGTACAGAGCGAATGCTTTGCCGTCCGATGAAACTCTTAGCACTATGCCACCCGGATCAGTGCCGGCAATTAGATCGCCGCGCGCGGTCACCGCGAGCGACATAACATGCGTTTGATTAGTGTCGATGAGCAAAGATGTTTCCGGCTTCGCTCCCGCCGTGCGCACCCGATACAGTTTGCCGTTGTCGCCTGTGCCAACCGCTAACGAACCATCATTGAGAATGGCGAGCGCCCAAATGTACTTGTCGTTCGGATCGAAATAGACCTCGGATTTTCCGTCGGCAGTAACCCGATAAACCTTTCCATCTGGCGACGTCGCGACAAACACCGAACCGTCTTTGGCGATTGCTAAAGCCGTGACGTCCAGCTCGGATGCTTTGAAAAGCAGAGAACCCTTGCCGTCCGCGCCGACACGAAACAGTTTTCCGTCGTGCCCGGTCCCAAGATAAACGTTCCCAGCCGCGTCGATCGCGGTTGACCAAACGTAAGCTTGTTCCGTATTGAAAACTTCATTCGCCCTGGGCGCTAGCGTCACCACTCCAGTGTCGCTGATCGAAATTCCGTGGGCCTCACCTTTCAGCAAATCGGCGCGCGATCCGATGTCCCAGATAATCGGCTCGCCTGCAAACGCGGGGACTGCGGGAAAGACAATCGCAGCAAACAGGACCACTAACAGTTTGGTTTTGCGCATAACTATCAAAGGGGACTAGGTGCCTATGAATCTTGCGTACAGTGAACGCGCAGTCGCCACGTCATCCGTTCCACGAATGATCGAACGCGCATCCTGAAAAATCGTCATCTCGAATTCACCGGTTTGGAATCGCAAAAGATAATCGTTTAGTTTCACTTCTCCCGACGACGCCAATCTTTTACCCAGCAGATTTAAGTCAACTCGCGCGGGCTGAGAAGGAGAAACCTGCACCGCATGGCGGCCACACAAGACGGCAGCGAAATCTCGATTGTCCGGCTCGAGCGTAGCAAACTCATGCTGCGAACAAGTAGGGCAATCCGCCGCCCGCTCTCCGGTCGAGATGCGGCGCCATTCGTTATGCCACACATCGAATTGCATTAGCGAGTTGTGCAACTCTTTTTCCTGTCCGGTCAAAAGCTTCAGCGCTTCGCTCACCTGGACTGCAGCGACGATGTTGATGATCGGCATGATCACGCCCGCTGTGTCACAGGTTGGCGCACTCGCAACCGCCGGAGCTTCAGGAAAAACGCAACGGAGACATGGCGAGTCGTTTGGCTTGATCGTCATCGTCACACCATACGATCCGACCGCCGCGCCATAGATCCAATTCACATGGTGTTTCACACAGGCGTCGTTGATTAGATAGCGCGTCGCGAAATTATCAGTGCCGTCCAGGACGACATCACACTGCGCGATCAACCGTTCGATATTTGAATAGTTGGCGTCGGCAATTTCGGGCTCAACGTTTATTTCAGAATTGATTTCGCCGAGATGGTTCGCGCACGCGATCGACTTGGGTAAACGATTCGCTGCATCGCTCTCTGTGAACATCGTCTGGCGCTGAAGATTTGAGAACTCAACGAAATCGCGGTCGACGATGCGCAAATTACCGACCCCCGCGCGCGCCAGGGCTTCGGCTTGCGCCGATCCAAGCGCACCGCAACCAATAATCAAGGCCCGGGATGCGGCGAGACGACGCTGCCCTTCCTCACCGATCCCGGCGAAAAGGATTTGCCTGCTATACCGATCAGAATGAGATTTCAATTCCAAATGTTTTAGAGAGTTAGAGGCTTATGCTTTGCGCGAAAGCCCACGCAACGCGGCCGTTCGCATCACTTCGATATCTGGATCGCGCCCAGTCCATAATTTGAATTGCTCGATCGCTTGCGCCAACAACATCTCGATACCGCCCAGCACGTCGCATCCCGCGGCCCGCGCCTCACGAATAAATCGCGTCTCGATTGGATTGTAGACGAGATCGTAAGCCAACCGCACCTCGGAGAGTTGTTCGGCGGTCGCGGGCGTCTCATTTTCAAGTTGGCCGCGTGTACCGAGGGGCGTCGCATTTACGACAACGTCAAAATCACCATAAGCCGAACCGGAAAGCTCTCGACACTTCGCTCCGAATCGATCTGCTAACGACTGTGCCTTCTTGATATCGCGAGCCAGAATAGTAACGTCTGCGCCTTGTTCGCTCAGCGCCCATGAACAAGCGCGCGCCGCGCCCCCCGCGCCGATGATCGCGCATCGCGCACCTTTCAAGGAGCCGAACACATTGCGCAACGACGATATGAAACCCGCTGCGTCAGTGTTGTAACCTCGCAATTGATCGTCCCGGGCGACGATCGTATTCACTGCTCCGATTTCTTTGGCCGCTGGTTCGATCCAGTCGAGAGCCTGCATGACAGTTGATTTATGCGGCGCGGTCACGCTCAGCCCGCCCAGCTTCCAATCCAGCTCGCGGGTTTTCGGATGAGCCATGCGGCGAATGAATTGCAGCGCGTCGCGCACTTCAAACGGCAGGTAAACAGCATTGAGGCCACCCGCGCCAAACGCGGCATTGTGAATCCGCGGCGACAAAGAATGACTCACGGGCCGGCCCATGATACCAATCACTTGAGTGTGGAGATCGATTTGATCGATCCGATAAACGTCACGTAACTCTTGCGCAGTCAATTGACCGGGAGCGTTTCCACTGTCGCCATCAAGCGAAGCATAGGTTAGAAACGATCCTCTTGATGGTCCAAGGATGCGAGTCATCACGCCCGCTTCACCCATACCAATCGCGATCATCTCTCGCCCCTCGACTCGAGCTCTCTCCAGCAACTTGAAGAGCGGAAGACAATCGACGGCGTCGTCGGCTTGCACGGCGATCTTCAGGATTTGCGACTTCGTGCCGGCCATACGTTCATAGATTTGATCCAAATCGGAGGGAATTCCGACGAAATCGTGGAAAGAACAAATTGTCCGGTTCCAGGGACAAACTTCCTGTCCGACAATCTCGTTAACATCGCTTCCTTCCCTCTGTGGTTGCTGAAGGATCAAGGCCAAATCGACTTCGAGATCCCAAAAGTCCGGTTGGTATGGATGATGAACTCTGAAAAAGAGCCGGTCGTCAGCACTTATTGGACGCGCTCCGCCATACTCTGCCGGGCGCAGGGTGAGGATGATCGGCCGCTCTCTGGAGCTGAGAATTTTCCTAATCTCGTCGCCCGCGTGATTCAATTCAAAATCCGAGAGATAGTCGAGGCGCAATTCGATCACATCGGCGACTTCAGATGCCCGGCTAACCGCGTCAGCAAGCTCACTCGCACGCGATACACAAACAGGTACGCAGATTTTAGCCATGCGGGATTTGCGAATCAGGAAGGCTTCTGATTTTCGAGAGAATCGAACTTACGCGTAGTTGCATCGACGCCTAAATGTCGCGTAGTTCCTTCAGTGACGG
>DNNE01000116.1:29709-31072 GCA_003487805.1 Blastocatellia bacterium
TCCTTCAGTGACGCTCGCCACCGGGGTCCTTAACTCGCCGGTTCTGGCTGCGGGAAGATCCGGCGGGCGGACGCTATTAAACTGCGGCCCGGACAATGTTGGATTCTGACTTCGGGACATTCTCAGTCGCGCCAGGTGGGAAAAACCTTTGGCGAATGACATCGCGGCCGGAATGAGCATCCAGTACCACCAGGTCCATCCGCCGGGACTATACTTGCCGACCAGGATAGAAATGACGGCGAAAGCAACGCCCATCATGATGCTGCGAATGGCTTCTTCAACGCTTGGCTCGCGGCGACGCTTCTTGTGGCGATCAAAACGATCGGCCCATTGTGGTTGATCTGCTACCGGCAACTGACCGGTGAGCGCTTGCGGCACCAGGCTGATATTTGCGCCACACGAACGGCAATAACTGGCGCCGTCGACGTTCTGTGTTGCGCATTTAGGACAAAACATCCGGATAAACTCCTTGCGATCTCAATAACACTCTAACGATCAATCTTCAGCGTGTGTTTCGGGATTCGTCTTAACTTCGGCTTCGTTGGCGCAATGCCTCGTAAAGAACAATTCCTGCCGCGACCGAAACATTCAAAGACTCGATTCGACCATTAACGGGAATCCGCACCAGTGCGTCACAGTGCTCACTCACCAGCCGATGAAGACCTGTGCCTTCACCGCCCAACACTATCGCCGACGCTCGCGTCCAATCCCAGTCATAATAATCGAGATTCGCATCCGCAGATGTGCCGATGACCCACAAGTTACGCTCTTTCAACTGTCGAATCAAAACGGAGAGGTTCGTAACGCGTGCAATGGGCAGATATTCCACCGCGCCGGCGGAGGTCTTGGCAACCGTCTCATTTAAGCCAGCGGCGCGACGCTCGGGGATGAAGACTCCATCCGCACCAGCGCATTCGGCCGTGCGCAGGATCGCGCCGAGGTTTCTCGGATCTTCAATTCCATCCAGCACAACCACCAGAGGCTCGGGCTCGCTGCCTACAGCCGCGCCAACCGTGTCGAGCAATTCATCAGCATCGGCATACTCAGGCGCTGCCAGTCGCGCGATCACGCCTTGATGATGAGTATTGCCAACTTCGCGATCGAGTGTCGCGCGCGGCGCAGACTTGATCGATACGCCGCAAGTCCCAGCCAGGTCGATCAGTTCGCGCAGACGTTCGTCGCGCGCGCCTTCAGCAATCGTGATCTGGTCAGGCAATCGCCCGGCCCGCAGCGCTTCCAATAAAGGATTCACGCCATACACCAAATGTCGATTAGTAGATGGACGCCGGGCTGACTTTTTCATCGTAATACGATCTCGAAACTCGTTTATATGGATCTTGGAATTCGTTTAGAGGCGGGCTAC
>DNNE01000116.1:31438-49379 GCA_003487805.1 Blastocatellia bacterium
CAGTAGCCCGCCTCTAAACGACGCTAAGGGACTTGGTTTTTAAAAACCACAGCAGCCGCGAATAATTATTGAATTGCGTTTCGTTATCGGTGGTCGTGACGGTCGACATGTCATATTTGCCGGCGCCGCGGCGCCGCCACGCGCCTTTCCGCGTCTGCTTCTGCAAGGCCCAGACATCAACAAGTAACGGCCGCATGCGAATATACGATTCATCAATCTCGATGGCCGAACGTTCGCGTAGCAAGTTAATCAAAGCCTTGAAGTTGTCGAAGGCCGTCAGCGTCTTGCGATCGCCGAGACAAGAAAAGTCAAAATTGCTCGCCGAAATTCGCCAGCCCGCCGGGGATGATCTGACGTAAAGATCGAGTACTGACTCATCGTCCGCCACTTCACGGCGAGCGATCGGCTTTAGCCCGCCGCGACGACGGCGCTCCTCGACTTCGCTGCGGTGCGTTTGCAAGCGACCAATGACGACTAACACCAGTTCGTCCCAGCGCGCGGGCAGACGGGCCGCCGAACTTACCGGTAATCCCATCAGGCCTTCATCAGTCAATTCAAGAGCATGAATAGTTTTATTGCCGGCACTCAGCTGCAAATCCTCATCGGTAATCAGTAGGCCATCAATTCCTATTTCCCGCAGATCGCTTACAGCCTTGCTGGCCTTCTCATGTGTGCGCGCAACCAGCAACGGCGAATGTGAAGTCAGGGCCGTCTTCAAATCGGTATTCTTCAGTTGGATTGTCTTAGCAAGTTGGTCAAGCACATTTTCGTTAACTACGCTCAAGGCCTTTGGCGATACCACGAAATAGCAGCCAGTCGAAACGGCGGCAGGCTGTGGCTCAACTTCAGTCTCTTTAGAAACGATCGTGGCGTCGGAAGTTAGCGCTGCGCCGGAAGTTAGCGCTGCGCCGCAATAGATGCACGCCGCGCGCGTAGGCGGATTCGCGCGCAGACAAACATCGCACATCAGTAACTCGTCCGGCGAAAAGCTCTTCAACTTAACGTCGCGGCTCGCGTCCGCGTCGAGCAATCCTGCGCTTTCCGGCTCAGCCATTGGTTTCTCCCTGGTGATTATACGATGTGCGGCGTTCGCCAGGCTGAGTTTTTCAAGGCAAGTCGCGTCTGAGAGTTGGGTTACCGGGGCACTAGCCCGACTGTCAGGGAGGGCACAGGATTAAATCCGCGTGGGATGAGCCCTCCCTGACAGTCGGGCTAGTGCCCGCAAACTAACAGTTTGCGTTACAAGGTTCGCTTGACCACGAAGGTATCGCAGCGGCATGCTACTGATATTGAAAATCTTATTCGGAGTAATAACGTGAACCATTTTGATTCGACTAATAATATTTCGTTGCAGTTTGGCCATCGCGGAAAAGTGGCAATCTTTATCGACGGCAACAATCTGTTTCACGCCGCTCGATTTCATAACATAGACATCGACTATAACAAGTTGCTGCGCGTGTTGCTGGGCGACGGCCGTTTGTTCCGGGCCTTCTTCTACACGGGTGTTGATGCCGGCGCTGAGCGACAACAAGGCTTCTTGTTGTGGATGAGGCGCAACGGCTTTCGCGTGGTGCAGAAAGAGTTGAAGACTTTTTATGACGGTACACGCAAGGCTAATCTCGATGTCGAAATCGCCGTCGACATGCTTTCCCTCGCGGGACGCTACGACACCGCGGTGCTCGTTTCCGGCGACGAAGACTTTGTCTACGCAGTAAACGCCGTCGCCTATAAAGGTTGCCGCGTTGAGATTGTCGGCTTTAGATCGAACACTGCGCCGAAGCTAATCGACGTTGCCGACTGTTTCATCGATATGGGTGAAATAGCTGAGAAGGTGCGAAAGGAATTTCCGCACGGCGTGCGCTACGAAGATCGTGACATTCACGTATCGCATCAGCCGCCTCCGCCGGCGTCGTTTATCGAGCGCGTTCCGGAGATCGTGGCCGTCCCGCCGTGCTCTCAACTCGACGACGAAACATTCCATCCGCCCATCGGATCGATCATCGAGAGCCCCGCGACCGAAGGCTTAGATCAATATTCGCCGACGGCTGATTTCATTCGCGTGACGGATGAGCAGTGAGAAACAAACTAATTATTCCGGAAGGAACAATTGTCCGGAGATCAGCCAACCGAATACTTGGCCGGCAAACCTAAGTAACTCTCTCGATGCCTCGGGTGGCATCGCGAGCCCAATAATGATCGTCATCAAAACGGAAAGACTTAGATTAATCCAATCCTTCCGTCCCATTCGTGCCGACGCTTCGGTTAGGTAGCGGAACCTGTCGTTAACGAGCTTGGCCTGTTCCTGATTCAATGCGAAGGTGTGAGCAAGAAACTCTTTGATTTCATCAATGTTTTGCGCAAGCCGTTGTTGTTCATTTGGTGAGAGTGGCGAATTGTCATTTCCTTCTGACGCACCTTCAGCAAGCTTCTTCTCCTCGCTAATTGTTGCCCAAAGGTCTGGCTCCTCAAGTTCCCGCTTCAGACACACGGCCCAACGTTGCACGGCGTCGAGTAGTTTAGGCCAGGTGCCGGCAGTAACACCGACGGCCCGCTCATATTCGGCCGGTGAGAACCCACCGTAATAGCTATTATCTCCGCCACGATCGAATAAAAAGAAAAAGCTATCTGGATATTCCAGCCGCGATACGAGCCTGCTGGCATTGTCGGGGCTGTAGATCTGATTCCAGGTGAATCGGCGAAGATCGATTCCCGCGTCGTCTAACAACCGAAACACTTCGTTTTTCTGCGAGCGTAGGAGAGTTTTATCCGCCACGTAATCTCACCTCTCATCAATCGGCACATACGGCACATCACGCGGCCCAACGTATTCAGCGCGCGGCCGAATGAGTTTGTTGTCAGCGTATTGTTCGAGGATGTGCGCGGTCCAGCCGCTGATACGGCTGATCGCAAAGATTGGCGTGTAGAGATCCAGCGGAATTCCCATCATGTAATAAGTCGAAGCTGAATAGGCATCGACATTTGGCAAAAGGTTCTTCTCGCGCTTCATGATTGCTTCGAGTTTCGCGGTAATTTCATACCACTTCGAATTCCCTTTTCGTTCGCCCATCTCTTTCGAGAAGCGGCGCAGGTGCGTGGCCCGCGGGTCTTCAGTCTTATAAACAGCGTGCCCAAACCCCATGATCTTTTTCTTTTTCGAGAGCGCGTCCTTAACGTAATCCTCGACGCGATCGACGTCGTCAATCTCGAGCAGGATTTTCATAATGGCAGTGTTCGCGCCACCATGCAGCGGTCCCGATAGCGCGCCCAAGGCCGCGATGACCGCGCTGTACATGTCAGCCAAGGTCCCCGCCACGACTCGCGCCGTGAATGTCGAAGCATTCAATTCATGATCGGCCTGCAGAATCAGGGCGACATCCAAAACGTGCGCATCAAACTCATCGGGCATTTCGCCCTTCATCATGTAAAGAAAGTTGGTTGCGATATTCAGCTCAGGCTTGGGAGCAATGATGTCCAGACCGTTTCGCGCCCGCTCGATGGCGGCGACAATGGTGGGAAACCGAGCCGTCAAGCGCGTCGCCACGCGAATACTCGCCGCGCGCGAAAGGTCGCGCGATTCTTCGTCGAACATCGCCAGAGCCGAGACGACAGTGCGCAGCGCGTCCATTGGCTCGAAATGCCTGGCTACTCGCACGCAGATGCCTTTGATTAATTCAACGATTTGCCAGGGAAGCTCGTAAGATGCGGCCAGGTTTTTCTTCAACTCATCCAACTCGGCGCGCTTTGGCAGCCTGCCATTCCACAACAGGAATACGACCTCTTCAAATGTAGACTTCGTCGCGAGATCGTGAATGTTGAGGCCCTGATAAATCAGCTCGCCTTTTTCGCCGTTAACGTCGCCTACAGATGAGGACGCGGCGATCACTCCGCGCAAACCAGTAGCGACCGCGCTTGCAGATCCTTGCTTAGCCTTATCCATTATTTCCGCCCTTCAGAGTTTTGTAAGTCGAAGATAGCAGAGGCAAATGCGGGTGACAAGCAACCGTAATCGCGCGTTATGAAGAAGTGATTTTCTGATGAGTCGCGCCGGTGACAAGTACAACCGATTGACCGTCGTGCGCATTCAAAACGTTGGCCGCCGAAGCGTTTCGCACTGCAATTTCTATAAAGCCGGCGCTGCCGAGGAACATGAACAAATCATTTTCGGTGCCTGAGTCTTCAGAAAAGAATTCACGGAATGAGTTGATCTCGATCTGGTTTACGCGAAGCCACGACGCTCGATTGTCAGCGCAAAGATGATTAGCTGTGAAATTCGTGACGCAGTTGCCGAACCGATCGATGTGGATGATACAGCCTTCAATCTTTCCGTCGTTCGTTGTCATGGGATTCAGAGATTCAAGTTCGACAATCGTATCGATAACTGGCCCAACCTCTTCAGGCTTGGCTCCATTTGCCAGCGCGGCTGCGACCGGCGCAAACACATCGCGTCCATGAAATGTTTTGCTGTTTGGTTGGAGAAAGAACTTTTCGTTCGTCAAGTGATATGCGCGCCAGTTCCCTTCACGCTCGCATATCCAACTAAAGATTCCGTTGTCAGGCCCGACAAAGAGTTGATTGGCGCATTCGATCAGAATGGGTCGGCGATTTGACCCAACTCCCGGATCGACCACGGCTACATGAATCGTACCGCGCGGAAAGTCTCTGTAAACGGCGAGCAGATTGAACGCGCCGGCATGAATATTCTGTGGCGGAATGTCGTGAGTGAGGTCAACGATCTGAGCCGCCGGATTAGCGGAAAGGATCACGCCCTTCATCGCTCCAACGAAATAATCCTGCGTGCCGAAGTCTGTTAGGAGAGTGATTATGGATTGAGCGGACATTGCGATCGAAACCGTGTCAGAACCGGGAGCGGTAGCGACCGGATCGGGCATTCAACAATCGCTATGTGATCTGACGAAACCCAACAATACGCAAGTGAATCAATCCGCAATTCAGTTGTGCGTTTGATCCGGTCGCTACCGCTCCCGGTTCTGACACCGCGTCACTGAACTTCCGCATCTGCGTTCGTGCGAATCCGTAACTGCTGGCCCTGGTCCAAACGAATGTCTTTGCCGCGCTGGGTCAGCACGCCAGCGGTTCCTACGCCCGCCCCGATGGTGGCGCCGATTGCCGCGCCTGCGCCACCGCCAGCGATCAGACCGATAACCGCGCCGATGCCGGCCGCCCCGCCGACCTTTTGCACGTCGCCCTTAGTTGAACTTTGGCCCTGCACGCCGCCTTCAGAATCGACCTTGCCTACGCCCTGGCTGCCACCGTTAGGAATCACTTCGATCACTTGCGCGCTGAAGCGCGATGAACGGCCGCTGGGCATCTTTATTTGATCGAATGCCAACTGGAGTTGGGCACTACCTTTGGCTTTGCCCGGTCGCTTGACCTGCTCGATATGACCGTCGAGCACCGCGCCCTGGAATTGGTTTGGCTCAAGCACACGCGCCTGAAAACGATCTCCTTTTTGCGAAGCATCGGTCGTAAGATTATTCATCAACTCGACGCGCATGACCGTGTCGCGAGGAAGTACGAACGCATTGTCTTGCCCGCTATTGGACGGTGTGTTGTTGCCGGGCGTGTTATTACGGGGTGTCTTGTTACTCTGATCGATTGGATACTGAACAGTTGAATCTTCCGTCCGGCGCTTCAGGTCCGGCGGAATCGTCGAATCAAACGGTTTGTGATCATAGGCGGCGTTGTAACCTACCTCGAATCCCTGCCGGTATCCGTCGCGATATTCTTCCAGCGATCCCCACACCGAATTGAACGCACGGTCGGCGCGATCATATTCAGCCTTGTTGCGAAATTCCTTGTCGGCATTCTTTGAGACATCGCTGACGCCGGCCTGATACCCGTCGGAGTAGCCGGTGCGATAACCACGCATGATTGGGCTCGCCTGATTTTGATCCTGAGTGGTTTGCGCGCGGGCGATTGTGGGGAGCAGAGGGATACAAACAAACGCGATTGCGGTGAAGAGCGTCAAAGTGAGTCTAATAGTTTTCATGATTCAACCTTTCTTCAGTCCATCGACTGTCAGCAGCACGTGCCATGATCGAGCGATGGCGATACGAAAGGGAGAGCGTGTAATCCGAGAGCCGACTTGCTGACTCATCCGGGTAGCGTCAGAATGCTAACACAAGCTGCAACCACCGTGGTACGGCGGTCGCTTTCTTCAGATGTCTAAATGGATGCGTCAGTTGTCAGTGGTCAGTGGTCAGTAGTCGGTTCAAGAGGTTCGTCCTTAGATTTTAGAGCTTAGTCATTGATCGTAGCGAATCATTACAGCTCCGCAACACGACTAATTTCTAAGCTCTAAGCCCTAAACTCCAGGAATCCACAACTGACTACTGACCACTGACGACTAAACAAGCTTTATGAGTAGAGTCTATATGGATCACAGCGCCACCACTCCGATCGACTCGCGTGTAGTCGACGCGATGATGCCCTACCTGACGCAAAGGTTTGGCAACGCCTCGAGCATCCACCAATTCGGACAAGAGGCGCGGGCCGCAGTCGATAAGGCGCGGCGTCAGATCGCTTCACTCATCAGCGCGCGCGCGAACGAGATTGTTTTCACCTCTGGTGGCACGGAAGCAAACAACCTCGCGATTCGCGGCGTTTGTGAAGCCGCACAAGCGCATGGACGCCACATCATTACTTCGGCGATCGAGCATCCTTCGGTTCGCGGCGTGCTGGAATATCTTGAAAAGAACGGATGGACAATCACGCGTTTGCCGGTTTACGACGGTGGCGTCGTGCGCATCGAGGATGTGCGCGCGGCCATTCGCGACGACACGGTCTTGATCAGCGTGATGATGGCCAACAACGAAATCGGCACCATTCAACCGGTGAAAGAAATCGGAGCCCTGGTTCGCGCCACGCGTGAAAGTGGTCAAAAGCATTTATCGTTTCATACCGATGCGGTCCAGGCTTCAGGTCGAATTCCGATCGATGTCGAACACGTTCGGTGCGATTTGCTGTCGTTGTCGGCGCACAAAATGTATGCGCCGAAAGGAACTGGAGCTTTGTTCATTCGTCGCGGCGTGCGTCTGTTTCCCCAACAAATCGGCGGACATCAGGAACGAGAGCGCCGGGCGGGAACTGAATCGGTTCCGAACATCGTCGCCTTTGGCAAGGCTGCTGAACTTGCGCGAGAAGAGATGGATCAGCGACAGGAACAAACAGAGCGGCTACGCGATCGATTTGAAGAGAAAGTTCAGTCGCGCATCGACGATATTGTCTTCAACGGTGATCGCCGGCGCCGATTATCTAACGTGTCCAACATTTCGTTTCGCTTCATTGAGGGCGAAGGGTTACTGATTCATCTCGACATGCAAGGCGTCGCCGTTTCGACCGGCTCGGCCTGTTCGTCCGGAACCTTAGAGCCGTCGCCGGTAATTAAAGCGCTGGGCCGTGACGAAGAGCTGGCGCGCGGCGCAATTCGCTTTAGCTTTGGAAAGGACAATACCGACGAAGACGTCGACGTTGCAGTTGAAGCGGTGGCTCGCGCCGTTGAGAGTCTGCGATCGATTTCGCCGCTTGCGCGCGAATCACTGTCAACGTGATGAGCGATATGCGCTCTTAATTCCTCTCCCACGGGGAGAGGGGCTCCAGAATCACACATGCCCTACTCAGACATCTTCAAAGATCATCTCGCGAATCCCCGCAACGCGGGCGAACTTCCGGATGCTAATGCGATCGCGGAAGAAACCAATCCGGTCTGCGGCGATCGTCTGCGCCTGAGCCTGCGCATCAAAGATGAACGCATCGAGGCCGGGCGCTTTCTGGCTTATGGTTGTGCGCCGACACTCGCATGCGGTTCGGCGTTGGCAGAGATGTTGGAGGGATCAACGGTTGAGGAGGCGCGGGCGCTTACGCGCCAGGAAGTGATCGACGCGATCGGCGGACTCTCAAGTCGCAAGCAACACGCGGCGGCCTTGGCTATCGAAGCGTTACGAAAGGCATTAGACGAAGTTGCCGATCGTTAGTGCCGCTTTTGCGACGCGGTTCAGGAGAATTACTTTTTCGGTTTCTGCACTGCCTGATGGAGCCCGTTTAAGAAGTCGCTGCTGCTCTTACCCCGGTAATTCACAACTACGGGATCTGAGCCTTCCAGATCCGCAGGTTCGACCCCAGACGAGGTTAGTGCGAATAGTCCCTGAGCCTCAGAGATCAAGCGGTATTGCTTAGAGTTGGCATGCCGCTTAAGAAAGAATGCGTACATTTGCCGGTCCTGTGGCTCCCTGTATCCCTGGGCTATGACCGCTGCGCGCGTGCCATCGGGAAACTTATAGGCGCCACCCGGGACGCTGACGACAATCGATGTCCCATTTGGAATTTTGCCTTTAAAAACTTCCTGAATTCTCACGACAAAATCATTGATGATCATATTACCGCCAGCCGTTAGCATTGGATGATGTGTTAGGGTTCGGCCGATAACAATGACGTCACTACGTGCCGCGAGTTCAGTAAGATTAGCAAAGGTTCGCGCACGACTTGGCCGGTATCTAAACATAAAATGGCCTCCACCTTTCTTCGCCATCTCGTGCATTCTATCCTTGTCTTTCCCGGACGGGCTTTGATTGGACGGATGGTTGGCCGTTTGGGCTGTGACGCTGGCGGCCATCAGAACCAGCATGCTGATCAGCCCGCATGTTCGCGCTTTTGCGTTACGTGGTTGCGAGATTTTTTTTGTCATTCCATTTCCATCTCAAAACAGTCGTCATAGATGCAGCAGACTCCCCAATCATAATCACACCAGCAATCCCCAGTATCCCAGCAATCGCCGCCGCCGCCGCCGCCGCCACCGCCGCCGCCGCCGCCACCACCGACACCACAGTATGCGAACGTGTCATTACAACCTTCGGTGTACTGCTCGTACGAATCAAAAACGGTCCAATTCTGGCAGTAACTTGTCCAGGTGGTCCACCCCCCATGGCAGCTCCACACGGTATCGGTTGCTGGATTGCAGTAGTTGTAGTCGACGGTCACCGGTGCCTGTGAGCCCTGGTAAGGACCGGGGTTACATCCGGCTACCTGACATGAGCAGTTGATAGCGTCCCAGGTACCACCGCCTTCAAAGCAGGCGGCTTCGAGATTCCCATAAGGGTCGCAGCTTAATTCACAATGACAAGTGCTTGAGTTCCAATTGCCGCCCATGTTCAGGCAAGCAGTCTCTTCGTTGACGTCGCAGCCGCATGAGCCCGGATTCTCACAACAAAGATCACCGCCACAAGGATCGACAGGGCAGGAATCAGTCACGAATTCGCTGGGATCATTCTCAGGCGCCTGGGCGTATGAAACGCTGCTGAAATGCCAATCGGCCCGCAGGCTCACAACAACACCCGCGATCAGCAACCCCATTATTAATACGAGTCTGGCGAGATTGTTACTCTTCATGAATGTGTGCATGGCGGACTGACCTTCACCGGCAAACTCAGGCCTCAAGGCGCTCTATTTGAGTTTGTGGCGTAGTACTTTGCGGCCTCGACCGTAAGTTGCGAAAGGATGGACTGGCCCCACCCGTTACGCAGATCGGAACGAATTTCCTGCTGCGCCTTTTTTGGAAATAGCGCCTCAATGTCGGGATTGAACCCGTCGCCATCGCGCGGCACTTCGTGTTTTACGATCTGAAAATCGCCGTTCGATTTTGTGATCGTCAGGGCGACCGGTTGCATGATCCCGGTGCCCTTCTCGAGCTTTCCGTTTCCCTTTAAGTAATATTCCTGGCAAAGCACGTCGAGGTATTCAAAAATACCTTTTTCATTTTCTTCCACGTCTAACAGTTTGTAGCCACAAAATGGTTTGCCACCGAAACCTGCCACGCCGATCTTTTGATTGAGGTAAGAGGTCGTAACCTTCGTCAACTGTCCCCCCAACTCTTTTTGACGAGGCGTCAGCGAGTCACTACTGAATGGTGATTGTTCCGCGCGACAACAGACCAAGGCCCATCCTAGACAAATAACTACGATCATTGGCCCGTTAATGTACTTCCCAGCCCTGGTCATATGAGTATCAATACGTGTCTTTAATACGAAAAGCACGAAACTGCACATGCAGATTCTGTGCATGAATTCTGTCGAACAGCAGCGGAATCGAAATATTAAGCGTGTCCGTCGTATGATAACTCAAGGCGATATCTCCTGACGCGAATTTGCTGGTTACAATGGTCGCGTGGTCCACCCGTCCATCCGGACCAGGAGGGTTCCAATCACAGTAGACTACGTCTCCTTCAAAAAGGCGCGCCTCGTCGGGATACTGGTCAGTGGCCGTCACTGGCAGTTCGATCGCACGATTTGAATAGTTCCGAATGAAATCCCATTGATTATAGGCAGCGCCCCAACTGTAACTAATCCAGGGACACGCGTAGAACCAATTGGCATCATTCGTCCGGTCGACAGTTCCCACCAACGTCCAGCCGCCCGCAAACAAACTTTGAGACACGAAATTCGTGCAGTCATTAGTGGTGAAGTTTTTGTAGTCGGGATTCCTGCTGGTTGCATACGTCCGCGCGTATTCGGCGGCTGTACCGCCGTTGAAAGTGTTAAATAAAGGCTTCCGCGGTGGACTCGTCGATCCATGATGAGCCAAGCGCATGGGCCGAGTCCAAGCTTCGCTTAACGGCAATTCAAATGCGGAGTCGTTGAGCAGGAGGGCGGACGCAGAACTCACCGCAGGAACGATGTCATCACCTACCAACGTCCAACGTCCCTGTACGTTTTCAAATTTGAAGAGATGTGTGTCGGTTAAACGCGTCGTGAGCGATTCCGATGCCCAAATCAGTTCGGTCTGCTCCTTAGCCAACACGGTGGCATACGCACCACTCACTTCAACCGAGGGTTCTATCAGCTTAGTCGTGAAGTCTTTGAAATCCGACCGCCTTCTTTTCAATTCATCTCGCGTCTGCTTCTCTTCGTTGAACCGTTTCATCCGCGACTCGCGATAGGAAGCAGCTAACTGTCGGCCTGACAAAGCTCCGTTAATGTCTCCATGAACCAGAGTATGGTATTGCACCTCCAGTGACTCTTCGGCAATCCGGATTAGATCAGCAGCGGGCGATTTCTGAGCATTGGATCGGTTGGGTACGATCGCCGCGAAGAGTTCGAATAGAACCACCAAAGCAATAACTGCACGTAAGGTTGGACGCATATTGAACTTCTCTCTCGACATCTATCGTAGACTCGCGACTACCTCTGCCTCGCGCTCGGGTTTGAGTTTTCCGACCCACAACCTGGAAACGGCCCCACTTTCATCAACCAGGATGAGAGTTGGTGTTCCGCTAACCGCTAGTGAACTCAATGCAATTTGCCGTACATCTGCGATCGCTACTCCATGATCGTTCAGGTACTGCGTGCTCTCATCAACTGGCTGCGGGAAAACTGCAACCAACGCTGCTGAGCCATGGTTCTGGGCGAGCTGCTGATAAAACGGCACGCTGTCGTTACAAAAATGACACTTGTCTGAAAGGGCGAGAACCAGAGTCTTCCGGTTCTTTCTCCAATCAACGCCTTCGACTGTTAGCTTTGTTCCGACTGCAATTCGCGGACGCGAATTGATCGTAGAAGAATTGGCTTCCTGGGTTGTCGGGGTATTCGGTCGCTTGGCGGAGTCAACCCCGGACCCCAAAGTCCTTGCCACCAAAATGCACAGCAGGATCGCTGTGACAATAATCGCGACGTTGCTGATGATCTCTAACTGTTTGCCTCTGCCTTGCGACATAGACGCCCTCAACCAATTTTGGGGCAGCTTATACACCCGGCTCGCGACTGTGTCAACAGTTTTCTTGCAATTCTTGCTGCACTATCAAAACCTACTTGTCAAAACGGATAGGTACATTAGCGGATAAATTTTACAGATGCCGAGAGAAAGAGAAAGATAGGAACAAGAACTGTTTGGCTATGTCGGAGCGGAAGGCTGAATCCTACTGCGGATTAACGACCCGCGCGCGATTGCCCGATGGAGGAGTCGGCTGAGGCTTCTTGTGATATTCAGGTCCGCAGTATTTGGTCGGCTCTTGTCCGATGATGAAGGTTTTGGTCTTGATGATGGGACAACTGTCTACTGCAATCAGGCCCGTCGTCGGATCGATGTCGAGCGTGATCGTTCCTTGTAACCTGCTGGATGAATCGGGCTGGTAATCATCAATCGACTTAGACTTCAAAGTGTCCTTACCGTTCTTTGGTGTGGGTTTCGGTTTCACCAAATCAGGTGGCAGGCTCGCCGGTTCAATTTGAGAATCATCCGGGCTTTCAGCCTGTGAACTATCCTTGGCCATGTCATCGTTCGCAGCGCCGTTCTCGCCAGGCAACGTGCCGTTGATGAAAAACTCACCCCGCTTGGTGGTTATCGTCGTGGTTGTTGAGTCAGCCTTGGCAATTTCGCCGGTGGCCGGATCGATGTCGGCTTGCTGCACGCCGTCAGGCATCTGCCAATCGCCCGTCCATTCCGGATGCGTCGTCAATGCCGAGCTCATGAAGTCGGCCCAAATCGGCAGCGCCGAGTTCGCGCCCGTCAAACCCAGCTGCGATCCATCGTCGAATCCCACCCAGACAACGCAGACCAGGTCGGGCGTGTAGCCCGCGAACCAGCCATCGCGCGAAGTACCCGTCTTTCCGGCAACGTTGTATTTGAATCCGCGCGCCCGGATTGGCGCGCCAGTGCCGCGATTGACCACGTCCTTCATGAAAGAAGTCATCACGTAAGCAATCGGCGGACGCAGCACTTCATTCTTCTGCGCGGTCGGCTGAGCGATCGTCAAACCGGTGCCGGTGGTAACCCGATTGATCGCAATCGGAGTAGTGCGGGTTCCGTTCGCGGCAAATGCAGAATATGCCGACGCGATTTGCAGAGGCGTCGCTTCTGCTGTGCCCAGAGCCATCGCCGGATAGGCGTGCGACACGCGCGGCAGACCGGCTTTCGCAGCCAGGCTCATGACTCTGCCGATGGTGACTTCCATAGCGACGTCAACCGTGACTACGTTAAGACTATGGACCATCGCATCGCGCAAGGTGACCGGCTGCATCGAATACTTGTCGCCCATATTTCCGGGCGAATACTCCTGATTATCGTAAGTGAAAGTCTTCGGCTCGTCTTTGAACATCGTGGCCGGCGTGATGACGCGGGGAATCGGATCGTAAGCAGTATTCAGCGCCGTGGCATACACGAACGGCTTGAACACAGATCCTGGTTGACGCAAAGCTTCGGCGCGATTCAACTGACTCTTCGAATAATCGCGACCACCTACCATTGCAACGATCTCGCCGGTATGGGCGTTCATCGCGATCAGCGCCGCCTGCAGTGTTCCTTCGGGGACTCGCTTCGCCTCGATCTTGTCCAGGGCCGCCAACTGTTTCGTCACCGCCGTGTAAGCAGCGCGCTGCAGGTCCATATCGACGGAGGTATAGATGCGCAGGTGATCGGCGCCCTGGCCGGTAATCAAATCGCCAAGCTGGTTCTGAACGTAATCGGCAAAGTAAGGCGCGTCGGAAATATCAATCCGGCCTTTGGCGGGAGCCAGTTTGAGGTCCGTCGCTTCAGCCTGCTTCGCTTGTTCGTCAGTAATCGCACCCGTCTCAGCCATTGATTCCAACACTTGATTACGACGCGCGCGCGCGGTGTCGGGGTCGTGGAACGGGTTATAGCGATTGGGACTGCGAATCAAGCCGGCCAGAAACGCTGACTCAGGCAGAGTCAGGTTCGTCACGTCCTTATTAAAGTAAGCGCTGGATGCCTCGCCGAATCCATTGATCGAAAAGCCGGATTGCTGACCTAAATAAACCTGATTGGCATAGAGCGCGAAAATCTCCTGTTTGGAAAGCCGCGTCTCCAAAATCACCGACATGTAGGCTTCCGAGACCTTGCGCTTGAGGCTGTACTCCGGTGACAAGAGCAGATTCTTAACCAGCTGTTGCGTGATGCTCGATCCACCCTGTCGCGCCAGTGGCGAATTTGGATCGGAATCGTACCGGCGCAGCATCGCGCGAATGATGCCGCGAATGTTCACGCCATGATGCTCAAAGAAGGATCGATCTTCAGTGACGACGATCGCGTTGCGCAAATCATTCGGCACATCGTTAAAGCCGATCACCCGGCGTTTCGCTCGCTCGCGCCCGGTCACGGAACTTATGAGTTCAGGCTCCAGCTGCGCTTTCTCGAGATGCCCGCCGTTCTGCCTGTCGGTGAGGTAAGCGATCGATTTTCCGGCGTGATTGAACTCGACTCGCAACTGAGAATAGGGGCGCGCGTTGTCGACCAGCGAGTCCGCGCCCGGATCGATGTCTACCGTCGCGCCGTTCATGTTATATCGCCCGCGATTGCTATCTGCCTGTTGATTGCTCTCAACGTATCCAGCGCGCCTCAAATATGCAATCAAATCTTCTTCGGAAATGTTTTGGCCCGCGCGAATCTGTTTTGGCGCGGCGTAGATGCCGGCTGAGCGCGTAAATACTTCTCCGCGCAAAAGATTATCGACGCGGCCCGAGAAGATGACCCAGTAGTAAGCCAGGAGCGCAATCGCGAGACCCGTAACGAGAAGTGCCGGAATTACAATGTAAGGCTTGAAGAAAAATCGAAGGACACGGCGCGCAAAACCTCGCCGCGGTTCTTCATAGCGAACCACGCGTGGCGGTTCCACACCTCGGCGGCGAATTACCGGGGGAACATGATCATCAGGTGGATGCCGAATTGCCATGAAGAACGATACGCTTTCGGCCTCTGGGGGGCACTGCTAAGTCTGATGCTAAACTGTTACGCGCGCGGTGTCCACTATCCGATTGACACGACCCCAGGCATTCGGTAATTTTAGCGCGATCAACCCGACGATTCCGCAAAAGGTCCGCGACCGAGCTGATTCGCGACCTGCAAAACATGAAAGGATTTCCTCCAATGAAGTTCAGGCTATTCGGACTTTTCGCGTTGTGCTGCGCGATGGCTATCAATCTATGTGCAAATCGGATTCAGAGCGGGTACTCACAAACTACAAAATCAACACCGGTGCTATCGAAAGCCGAGCAGGATTTGTTGAGTGAAATCAATCAAGCTCGCGCCCAGCCGCAGACCTATGCAACCTACCTCGAGCAATTGAAACCGCTTTTCAAAGGCAAGAACTACACGGCGATGGGCCAGGAAACGCTGACAACGCAGGAGGGCTGGGACGCGGTCGAGGATGCGATCAAGTTTCTTCGTGGGGCGAAACCCCTCGGCCCCTTGAGTGCATCGCAGGGTTTGTGTCTTGCCGCGTCTTCGCATGTGAAGGAGCAGAGCGCGTCCGGGGCCACCGGTCATGCCGGATCGAACAACACGATGATCGAGCAACGCGTGAAACCCTTCGGCAGTTGGCAGGGAGGTATCGGCGAGAATCTCACTTACGGAAACGAGTCTGCGCGTGAACGTATCCTGACCTGGCTGATCGATGATGGGGTCGCCACGCGCGGCCATCGTAAGCGCGTCATGAGTCAGGATTACAGGGTCGCGGGCATTTCGTGTGGGCCACATCGGGAATATGGAACGATGTGTGTCCTGACATTGGCGGGAGGCTTCACTGATTTCGCGATGGCCCAGGCGCCGGCCAACAAATCGAATAACAGTTCGAAAAGCCGCCCGGCGACTGCTGGAACTTCCAGCACTAACAAGAACAAGTCACCACGTTAGCGTCACCAAAACTGGTTATGGCAGAAACCCGACCGTCAGGGAGGGTGCGATTACCAAAAAACTGAAAGGCCTTCCGACGAAAATCGGAAAGCCTTTTTTGATGGTCGGGACGGCGAGATTCGAACTCGCGACCTCACGCACCCCAAGCGTGCGCGCTACCAGGCTGCGCCACGTCCCGTCAAACCATTTCAGTATGGCGCGAAACGATTCTTTGTCAAACGCGCAAGCAATCGCTCATTTCTGCTTCTCTCGCATGGCTTCCAACTCCGCGTCTCCCTGATCAAGCAGATCGAGAATCTCACGAAGTTGCCGCGCGATTTCCTTTAATGAACCACGCTGCTCGTCCGTAAATTTCGGTGGGCTTGACGCCGGTGGGGTTGGACTAAACCGCGCCGCGAGCGACGGCGGAGGTTGCAAGCTGCGCAGGGGAGCCTTCGCCGGCGCAGTTCCCGAGCCATCACGGCCCGAGGAGCGCAATTCGCTGGCCAATTTCTTCTTCGCGCCCGCGATTGTGTATTGCTCGTCGTAAAGCAGTTCCTTGATTCGCAGGGCCATCTCGACATCCTTTCGACGATAGGTGCGCTGCCCGGCTCGGTTTTTCTGCGGCGCCAACGTTGGAAACTCTGTCTCCCAGTATCTAAGCACGTGCGCCTGCACGCCGGCGAGTTCACAGACCTCACCGATCTTAAAGAACAACTTTTGGGGAATTGATGCAGCGGCCTGGCTCATATTGCGAACATCTGGGAAAGTCAGCGGCATTGGCGACGGTCGTTCAGCAAGGCTAACGCGCGGCATGGTACTTTGCTGGGAATGCCGTGTCAACAGTTACATTTAGCGGTGCTGGCCTCAACCGCAAGATTAAACGTACCGTCTCAGGTAAGAAACGTTCACGATTTACCTGAACCCATGAAGGATTTTCGTACTGGCGAATGGACGCTGCAAATCGCGCAAGCTATAATCGCGCTTCTTCCGAGCAATTCTCTTCAGTCCAGGAGGCCGCACCAACTTGTCAGCAACTGCCCCGGCTTCGTTTCGTCTGGCCAAGCGCTTAGACGACGTTGGCTTTTCCGATATTGTCCAGATTCGTAATCGCGTTATGGAATTGCGCGCCCGGGGCGCCGCGGTTTATCAATTTGAAGGCGGTGAACCATATAGGCCCACGCCCGATTACATAAAACAGGCGGTTACGGCTGCGCTGCAAGAGAATAAAACGCGCTACGCTCCATCCTCAGGAATTCCAGAACTGCGACGTGCGATTGTCGATAAACTACGCACGCGAAACCACATCGACGCAAAAGAAGAGAACGTGATCGTCGTTAACGGCGGCATGCAGGGCCTGTTCGGAGCTTTTCAATCCACAATTGATCCGGGCGATGACGTGCTGATCTTTTCTCCTTATTGGACGCCCATCAAAGATCTCGTCGCGCATTGCGGTGGACGTCTGGTCCCGGTTCCGACTGATGAAGCTCGCGCCGAAGGATTCCGGCCGACGCTTGCGCGTTACGCAACTGCGAAGACGCGCGCGATTTACTTCAACACGCCGACGAACCCTTCCGGCGTGGTCTTCACCCGCGCAGAAGCAGAAGAAGTTGCGGGCCTCGCGATCGATCGAGATCTGGTGGTCGTCGCGGATGAAGCATACGAAGACATCGTCTATGAAGGCGAGCAGGTATCAATAGCATCCCTGCCCGGAATGTCCGAACGAACCATCACAACTTTCACTCTGTCGAAGTCATACGCGATGACTGGTTGGCGAATAGGCTATGCCGTTGCTACTCAACCGTGGATGGCTGGCCTGGCGAAATCAACCCTTTACTCTTCCAACGGAGTTTCGACTCCAACGCAATGGGCCGCGCTTGCCGCACTCACCACTGAATCAGATTTTCTCGAAACGTCGCGCGCGGCGTATCGCGAGCGGCGAGACCTGCTGGTATCCGGTTTGAATGAACTTGGATTTACCTGCGCACCACCAGCCGGAGCCTTCTATGCGTTTCCCGACGTGACCAGCATCAACAGCGACAGTCGCAAAGCAGCGGAGATCCTGCTGGACAAAGCGCAGGTCGCCACGGTGCCGGGCGTCGTCTTTGGGCCACATGGCGAAGGGCACGTGCGCTTCTCGTTTTCAACTTCGATTGAAACGATCCAGGGTGGCTTGGAATCGATGCGCCGTAATCTGTGAATCATGTAGCGCAAACTGTTAGTTTGCGTTCGCAAGGCCTTGCCCAAAAAAAGCCGATCGTGCGTAAAGAATCAATCTGGTACAGAACCGCTTGCGCTAGCAAGCGGG
>DNNE01000116.1:49675-52691 GCA_003487805.1 Blastocatellia bacterium
CTTGCGCTAGCAAGCGGGAATCTCAAGGAAACTACCCGGTCGCTGGCGCGACCGGTTCCGTACCGTGTTCGTCTCATGGACATTCTGGGCAAAGGCGTTCGCAAGCTGACAGCTTGCGCTACATTCATGAACGAATTCGACTTCATCGATAGTCTTCGCCAGCGGGCGAATTCCCGGAAACATTCAGCGCGAGTACTCACCGGAATTGGTGATGACGCTTCAATCATCGCCCAAAGCGCGGATCGCGATCTGATCGTTACGACCGACTTGCTGGTCGAAGGCGTCGACTTCCATCGCGGCGCCACGCCCGCGCGTTTGCTCGGTCACAAAGGCCTCGCTGTCTCGCTGTCGGACATTGCCGCCATGGGCGCACGTCCATTCTGGTCCTTTCTTTCAATCGGAATGCCGCGTGCTGAGTGGGCAACCAGCTTCAAAGATGATTTTTTCGAAGGATACTTTTCGCTCGCGGATCGTTTTGGTGTCACGCTCAGCGGAGGAGATGTGTCCGAGACGAAGGAAGGCATCGTCATCGACTCGATCGTGCTCGGCGAAGTGAAGTCAGGCGCGGCAGTGAAGCGGTCAGACGCCCGCCCCGGCGATCAGATTTACGTGACGGGAAATCTGGGTGGCGCCGCGGCGGGTTTGAAGTTGATTGAAAACGGAGCGCGGGTAAGGCAGGAGACAGCAGTCAGGAGTCAGGAGTCAGAACGGAGCAGTAGCCCGACCTCGGGGTCCCCAAGCGGGCAGCCCGCTTGGGGTGGGGCGGTTAGGGAGGGCGATACGGAACCGCTTGCGATAGCAAGCGGGTCAACCCAACCCGATCAATCAACATTGCGTTCCGACGAAGACTCAATTCAATCACTCGTGCTCCGCCAACTCCGTCCATCGCCTCGCGTTGGCTGGGGCATCGTCCTCGGCGAAGAAGGTCTCGCAACCGCGATGATCGACATCAGTGACGGCTTGTCTTCCGATCTCAATCATTTGTGCAGAGAGAGCCAGGCCGGCGCGTTGATCGATTCGTCATCAATTCCTCTCGACGACGATGTAAAGCGACTGTGTGGTCGACGCGCGCTCGATCCGCTCGCTCTCGCGCTGCATGGCGGCGAGGATTTCGAGTTGCTCTTCACGGTGACGCCGGAGAATGTATCGCGACTTCCGAAGCGAGTAGACGGCGTGGCTATTTCGCACATCGGCGAAATCACCGACGCAGACCGAACTATTCGAATTCGCGAGAAAGACCGAATTTGGGATTTACAGTCACAGGGGTTTTCGCACTTTAAGGATTAGCTTGATCGTATGTGGTATGCGCTAGCCGCTGACGCACTCGTCGGCCTTCATATTCTCTACGTTGCCTACATCGTGGCTGGCCTCATCTTGATTCTGGTGGGACTGCGGCGAAAATGGAACTGGGTTCGCAATCCCTGGTTTCGCCTTACGCATCTCGTCGCGATCCTGATTGTCGTCTACGAGCTAATCGTGAAAGCGAATTGCCCTTTGACGACTTGGGAAATGCAGCTACGAGGGGTGGCCGGCCAAGCCGTGAATCAAACCACGTTTATGGACCGGTTGTTATCTTTCATTTTGTTCGCCGATTTGCCTCGCTGGTTCATCAATGGTTTGTATTTCGCTTTTGGACTGGCAATCGCGTTGGTCTTCGTTTTCGCACCGCCCCGTTGGAAGCGAGCTGGAGAAAACGAATCAATTAATCAAGCCACACCCTGAATTGGCAACGAAGATTTGGCTAACCAGCCATTAGCCCAGTACCAATTGCGACCGGCAGAATGTGATCTAGGGGGTAGGTGTTGCAGGGCATTCGGGTCAAAGGTAAGATGGGTCGAGAGGTGCCTTAGAATGCAATCCATTGACGATCTCGCAAATGTCATCAGCGGTCTTGAATCGTCAGAGCAGCAAGCTCTGTTGGATAAAATCGCGCGACTGAATTTCCAAAAAGGCCTTCACGCTCTCTCAGAGAAGTATCGCGCACGATTAGCTCATCAGAATCAGTTGAACTCACCGCCTCAGCAGGTCTGGATCGAACTTCACCGCATCCGCGAAGTAATCGCCGAGCATGACTATCCCGCGTGAACGATTGAGCCCTCCCTGACGGTCGGGCTACTCCCCCTCTACTGGTGTTTGACTCACCTTCCCTTCCTTCCCTAGACTCACCACCAATGCTTCGCATTCACAACACTCTCTCTGGTCAGTTGGAAGAATTTCGTCCGCTCAAGGAAGGCGAAGTGGGGATGTATTACTGCGGGCCCACCGTCTGGGACTTCGGACACATTGGGAACTTTCGCTCGGCGATCGCGGCCGATGTCATGCGCCGGTATCTGAAATTCAAGGGCTATCGCGTGACCCAGGTGATGAACCTCACGGACGTGGACGATCGCATCATCACGAAGGCGAAGGAACAGAACAAGACCCTCGACGATTACACCGCGAAATACATCGAGGCGTTCTGGGAAGATTTTGACGCGCTCGGTTGCGAACGCCCGGAAGTCGCGCCGCGCGCCACGCGTCACATCCCTGAGATGGCCGATCTGATCGATAAGCTGGAGAAGAATAACCATGCTTATCGATCTGACAGCTCGATTTACTACCGCATCAGTTCGTTTCCTGAGTACGGTAAGCTTTCAAAAATTAATTTCGCGGGCAACATCGCCGGCGCCAGCGAGCGCGTTGACACCGACAAGTACGAGAAGGAAGACGCGAGGGACTTCGCCCTGTGGAAAGCCCCGGCAAAAGAGGACGAACCCTCATGGGAAACCAGCATCGGCCGTGGCCGGCCGGGTTGGCATATCGAATGTTCGGCCATGTCGATGAAGTATCTCGGCGAGACTTTCGATCTGCATCTGGGCGGCATCGATCTGGTTTTTCCACATCATGAAAATGAAATCGCGCAGAGCGAAGGCGCAACAGGCTGTCCATTCGTTCGCTACTGGTTTCACTTCGAGCACCTGAAGGTCGAAGGCGAAACGATGTCGAAGTCGAAAGGCAACTACTACACGTTTCGCGA
>DNNE01000116.1:52977-53236 GCA_003487805.1 Blastocatellia bacterium
AAGTCGAAAGGCAACTACTACACATTTCGCGATTTGGCCGCGAAAGGATTCACACCCGCTGGGGTTCGTTATTTTCTCTTAAGCGTGCCGTTTCGCAAGCAACTGAATTTCACGTTCGACGCGTTGCGCGGGGCCGAGAAAACAGTTGTCAGCCTGCGCGACTTTCGTGCGCGACTGGAAGAAGCGAGAGCGGAACCGGGAAGTAACGAAAAGATTTCTGCGGCAGCCAGGAAAGCGATTGATGAATTCGAAGCCGGCA
>DNNE01000116.1:53534-53848 GCA_003487805.1 Blastocatellia bacterium
GAAGCCGGCATGGATGATGATTTGAATACGTCGGTGGCGCTGGCCGCGGTGCATGATCTAACTCGCGAGGTAAACACAGCGCTGGCCCGCGGCGACGTGCGGGAGGAAGATAAGCGCGCGGTGCTGGGCGTCATCGATCGAATGAACAGCGTGCTGAACGTGTTCGGAGATTCCGCCCCGCAGATGCTCGACGACGAGATTCAGAAGTTGATCGACGCGCGCCAGGAAGCGCGTCATCGTCGAGATTTCCATCGCGCGGACGAGATTCGCGATGAACTGGCCGAGCAAGGAATCATTCTGGAAGACACCAAAGA
>DNNE01000116.1:54149-56382 GCA_003487805.1 Blastocatellia bacterium
ATCATTCTGGAAGACACCAAAGACGGCGTTCGTTGGAAACGAAAGTAATATTGCGCCGGAGTGCAAAACGCCTTACTATCGCCCATACGATCATGAAAACGAATATCGAAGCAAGTGAAGCACAACGGCAATTCCTCACGCTGCTGGATCTTGCCAGGGCCGGCGAGGAAATCATCATCTCCGAAGGTGATGCGCCAATTGCCCGTCTCACGGGCATTTCGCGGTCGAATGGCGATAGCAAACGAATCGCGGGTCTTCATAGGGGCGCTATCTCGACGACCGACGACTTTGATGCACCGCTGCCGGAAGACTTCTGGCCCTCATGAGAATCCTGCTGGACACGCATGTCTTCATTTGGTGGGACAGCGAACCAGACCTACTTTCGCAACGCGCTCGCGAATTATGCGAGGATCCCAACAACAGACTAGTATTAAGCGTCGTGAGCGTGTGGGAGATGCAGATCAAGCGACAAATCGGAAAGCTTGACATGCGCATGCCCTTAAACGAACTGATTGAGAATCAAAAGCAGCGAAATGGCCTCGAGATTCTACCCGTCCATTTGAATCATGTCCTGTATCTGGACAAGATGCCAGCGATTCATAAAGATCCATTCGACCGCTTGTTAATCGCTCAAGCAAAGATCGAAGACATCAAAATACTCACTAGCGACCGCGTGTTTGTCGAGTATGATGTTGTCCTTTGATTCAGCGAAATCAACCATCGAGAACATGCCGGCCCGTCCCAGTATTCGACCGCAAGCCTTTTTCAGGATTCGTTACGCGCTGCTCGCTCTCTTAGGCGCCATCCTGTTCGGCACGATTGGCTTCAAGATCATCGAAGGCTGGTCCATCGGCGACAGTTTTTATGTGACGGTGCAAACGCTGACGACTGTCGGTTATGGCGACATCCCTCCGCAAAACCCGGCGGGCCGCGCGTTCGCGGTCGTCGTTATGTTGATCGGAGTCGGCGGAGTTGCGCTGGCAGCCTCGACCATAGTTCAATCTGTCGTTCAATCTGAGTTGATTTCTACTTTTGGGCAACGGCGTCAGTCGAGAAAGATGAAGAAGCTTCGCGATCATTACGTCATTTGCGGATCGGGCCGAGTAGGCTCGCACCTGGTGCGCGACCTGGTCGGCACAAATCAATCGTTCGTCGTGATCGAAAGTGATCCGCAACGCGCTGCCGAGTTCAGCCAGCGAGGCATCAACGTTTTGGTCGGCGATGCGACCCTCGAAGAAAGTCTGCGCGAGGTCGGCGTCGAATACGCGCGCGGACTTGCCGCGTGCTTGCCAAACGACGCGGATAACGTCTATGTCGTGCTGACCGCCCGTGATTTGAATCCTAATCTGCGCATTGTCGCGCGCGCCGCCGAGGAACAGGCCGAAGCAAAGCTGTTACGCGCGGGCGCGAATCATGTGGTCGCACCGACGATCATCGGCGGCCATCGAATGGCGGTCGCTTTGACAAAGCCGGCCGTCAGCGAATTCATGGACTCGATCACCGCCAACGAAATCGGCCTGGGATTCGAACAGGTTGAAGTTGATGCGGCTTCTCGTCTGGTGGGACAAGAGTTGCGCGCAACGCCAATTCGCTCCGAACTTGACGTTGTCGTCATCAGCATCCGACGACAGGACGGCGAGATCATTTTTAATCCCGCGGGAGCCTGCGAGATCCTCGCCGGAGATATTCTGATTGCGATTGGGCGCGCTGAATCGCTCGCCAGGTTGAACGAAATGACGCGGGGAACGATGTAGCGCAAGTTGTTAACTTGCGATTTCGAACATCACGCAAGTTAACAACTTGCGCTACAAGTTTTGAGAGTTCTGGTCACAGGCGGCAGCGGTTATCTCGGCACTCACGTGCGCCGCTTCTTTGACGCTGAGGATTTTTCGCGACGCTCTCATCTCGACGTGCTCAGCTCCCTCGATGCATCGAGAGTCGCTGCCTATGATGTAGTTGTTCATCTCGCCGCCCGCCTCAGCAAAGATCCGGCTGAGGCCGACCTTTGTTTTCGCACGAACGTCGAAGCCACTGTAAATCTGCTGCGCGAGATGTCGCCGCAGTCAGTCTTCATCTTCGCCTCTACCAAGGACGTTTACGGCGCGCACGCAGATAATTTTGATGAAGTGCCGGAGACTTGCAGCACCCAGTATCAGAACCACACGGCGCTTGAGTGGTCAAAGCTAATCGCGGAAAGGTACGTTGAATACTATGCCGCCCAGCGTAACTTTCG
>DNNE01000116.1:56668-57029 GCA_003487805.1 Blastocatellia bacterium
ATGCCGCCCAGCGTAACTTTCGCTCGTGCATCTTCCGCCTGTCGACAATCTATGCGCGGCCAACGGAAGGCAACGAGAATGGTTTTGTCACTCACTATGTCGAGTCAGTGAAGCGCGGTTGGTCCATTCGTTTGCCACTGGAAGGAAAACCGGTCAGAGATATCCTGCACGTCGATGATTTTTCGCGCGCGTGCAAGGCGTTCGTCGATTCTTCCGTAACTCAGGGTTTGTATAATCTTGGTGGTGGTCGCGAAAACGCCCTATCGCTGCGCGACATTGTCGATCGAGTCGGCGAATTGATTCAGTGCAATCCCGTGATCGATGAAGATGCGAAACTCCCGGCGCCGGTGCCTTTGAATTA
>DNNE01000116.1:57328-57478 GCA_003487805.1 Blastocatellia bacterium
GCGCCGGTGCCTTTGAATTACATTTCCGATCTCGCGCGGATCAAACAGGAATTGAATTGGCAGCCAACAATTGGATTTGAAGAGGGACTGAGGAGTTTAATTTAGAACAGGACGTCCAAGTGTTTCCGGCTCCGTAGGAGCCGAATGTTT
>DNNE01000116.1:57788-71687 GCA_003487805.1 Blastocatellia bacterium
GCTCCGTAGGAGCCGAATGTTTATAGTTATATTCGATGAGTCAGGAGTCCAGCTCCTTTAGGAGCGGAATCGATTGCGCTCTAAAGGAGCTGTCAAGAAAATAATCGCTCACGAAACTATGAACATTTCGCGCCTAACGGCGCGTTCGCAGGCATTTGAGAAAGACAAACGCAGATCAAATCAACCACATCGTCGTCCACTCCCCCACCTGGGTGGGCGATGCGGTCATGAGTTTGCCCGCTCTGCACGCGCTGCGACGAACGCTTCCGAAAGCCCACATCACAGTTGCTGCGCGTCGTGGGACCGCAGACATATTCATCGAATCAAATTCTGTGGATGACGTTTTGATTCAGGAGCGCTCGGGCCTCTTCTCGATATTGAGCAACGCAAGCGAATGGAAGCGCAGACAATTCGATCTCGCCGTGCTTCTTCAAAATGCATTCGCAGCGGCTGCGACCGCGTTTTTCGCGCGCGTGCCGATGCGAATCGGCTATGCGACTGATCGACGCGCGCGACTGTTGACTACCGCACTTCCCTTGCCTGTCTGGAAAAATGAGCGGCACGAAAGCTTTTATTACTTGAACATCGTCGCTGAATTCGAACGAATCGTCTTCGGCGCCTCCTCGCTTTTGAAGAGCGAACCAGTTTTTGATTTGCCGGTTTCAGAATCACGAAAGAATTCTGCGCGGCGCATTCTGAATGAGCACGGCGCAATTCCTGCTAGGCCGCTGGCGATTGTTTGCCCTGGCTCAGTCAACAGCCGTGCGAAGCGTTGGCCGGCCGAAAGCTACGCTGAGTTGGCAGACAGATTGATCGACGCCGGAATGAATGTCGTTCTGATTGGCTCGCCGGCAGAAATTGATGTGTCTCGCCAGGTTTGCGCCCAGGCTAAGCGTCAGCCAATCGTGCTAACGGGCAAAACATCGGTAGCCGAGTTGGTCGCGCTTATCAGGATCGCAGACGTGCTCGTAACCAACGACACAGGTCCGGCCCACCTCGGCGCGGCCTTGCGCACGCCCACGCTGGTTATCTTCGGACCGACAAATCCGCTCACGACTTATCCGTTGTCAGCGCAGGCTGAGGTCATCCGCCATCCGCCGGACTGCGCGCCTTGCATGTTGCGCGACTGCCCGATTGACCATCGCTGCATGACGGCCATTTCTGTCGCAGAGGTTTTTCAGCGCGCGATGACTATGATCGAGAAAACCTCCGCCCAGGTATTTGGATGAGGATGCAACGGATTGTCAGGTCCAAGCCACTACTTGCCTTTAATACATCGCGTCGCGACCACCTGTGATACGATCCGGCGCACGAGAGGCGATCGAGTTCTCTCAGACCCTCTATGCGAATCTTAGTCGTCAGGCTCGGCAGCATCGGCGATATTGTTCACACTCTGCCATCGCTCGCGGCGATTCGCCACGCCTTCCCCGATGCCGAGATCTCCTGGGTCGTCGAACGACGCGCCGCCGAAATATTAAGAGACAACCCGCTTCTTGATCGTCTCATCGAAATCGACACGAAGGCCCTAAGGCGCGGGCTGATGTCTGGGGAGACGCTGCGGGCACCGCGCCAGCAGTTACGTCTGCTACGCGCCGGGGCCTTCGATCTTGCCTTAGATTTCCAGGGATTAATCAAATCAGCCATGATTGCTCGGCTCTCGCGCGCGGGGCGAGTTGTGGGCTTTGCCCGAGAAGCGCTGCGCGAGCCGGGGAGTCGACTGCTACTCCACGAAGCAGTTTCGGTTCCCGCCGGCGTGCACGTTATCCGAAAAAATCTGGCGCTGGTTGAAGCAGCGCTCGGAATTGCAACTCCAAATGACGAGAAAGATCTTGAGTTTCCGATCGCCATCGAGACTCAGCATGAGCGCGAAGCAGCGAGCGCTGCCGGGATTAGTAGTCCTTATGCGGTTCTAAATCCTGGCGGCGGCTGGCCGACCAAACTTTGGAGTGCGGAAAAGTTCGGCACGCTCGCTGATCAGCTTTGGAATCGCTTCGGCCTTCATTCGCTGGTCACTATCGGTCCGGGCGAAGATGAGCTGGCACAGCGGGCTTTATCATCGTCCACCTCTGGAAAGGCAAAAACCGTTTCGGTCTCATTGAAAGCTTTTTGCGCACTCGTGAAGCGCGCGGAAATTTACGTTGGCGGCGAAACGGGCCCGACCCATCTCGCGATTGCCATGCGCACACCCGTCGTAGGCTTGCTTGGCCCAACCGAATGGTGGCGCAACGGCAGTCCTTACAAAGACGACATCTGCGTCGAGAGAAATGACATCGGTTGTCGTGAGAACTGTCACCGGCGCTCATGCAACAAATGGATCTGCATGGACATAGAAGTGGAACGAGTACTTCACGCGGTCACTGATCGTCTGCAACGCGCTGGTCATCTTGCGCCGGAGCGTTTAGTTTCGATTGGCTAGAGGCGGAACATGGATGCAGCGCTGGCGCGTGCCTTTGGGCTTTGCATGCGCGGCGCTTTTTCTGTTTTTTGCGCGGCCGAGCAGCTGGTCGCTCGCCATTGGCGCAGTAGTCGCGGTGCCCGGCCTTTTGTTGCGCGCCTGGGCTTCCGGCCATTTGAGAAAGAATGAAACCCTGGCAACAACCGGGCCTTACGCTTACACCCGCAATCCACTCTATCTCGGCAGTTTTCTAATCGGACTCGGTTTCACGATCGCAGCGGGTCAGGTTCTGTTAGTTGCGATCTTTCTGATCATGATTCTGGGCATCTATCTTCCCGTGATGCGCGTCGAATCCGCGACGCTGGCCGAACTATTCGGCAAGAAGTATGTGCGGTATGCGAAAGAAGTTCCGCTTCTCTTCCCTCGCCTATCTGCATATCGAACGCAGCGCGGAATCAAGTTCGATCGAACTTTGTATCTACGGTACCGAGAGTATCGCGCGGCCATCGGGCTCGTGATCGCGTGGGCGTTACTGGTGCTGAAAGCAATCTATTTCAAATGAACGCGGCTCGTCTTATCAGGCTTAATCTCATCTGGCGCGCGGTCGTCGCGTCGGTCGTACTGACGGCAGTCGTCAATCCACCGCGAGCACAGCAAACGACGCGAACTCCGCTACCGTTTGAGCGCGGCGAGGAACTCATCTACCAGGCCGAGCTTACTCGAGGACTATTGCGCGGCGTCGACGTCGCTGAATTTCATTTCAAATCCACGACGGAGCACGTCGCGAGAGGCGCCGATGATCCGGTTGTTCTTCACCTGACCGGAGACGTCGTCAGCAAAGGGCTGTTTCCGCGAATTGCCGGGTTCAAGTTTCATCAGCATGTTGAATCAACCGCCGACGTCGAACCGTTCACCGTGCTGCATACCGACAAAATCGAAGAACAAGGTAAGCGGTCGCGTGTCCTCGAGGCCGTTTTCGATCATAAGACGCATAAGGTCATCTGGAAGGAGCGTTCTCCGAATCCGCAAGGCGGCGCGTTTGATTTCACTGAGCCAATTCAGGACGTGCTGACCGTCATTTATTATCTGCGCACGCAAAAGCTGGAAGCAGGAAAATCCTTTGAGGTGCCGGTGACCGATGCGGGTCGCGTTTTCCGTCTGTCGGTAACCGCATTCGAAGAAAAAGAGATCGATACGGTGCTCGGGAAAGTGACCGCCATTCGGGTTGAGCCGGCCTTATTCGGTGATACATCTCTCGTTCGCGCTCGCGGGCAATTATCGATCTGGATCACGAAAGACGATCGCCATCTTCCGGTGCGGGCTCAACTGAAAGTTGATCTGGGAACCTTTGATATTAAGCTGAAGCGTGTTAGTTATCCTCAGCCAAATTGATCCTGTCCGGCGCCTGAATTCCTTCGCGATTGATCGTTAGCAACAAATCTCCGCTTATCATCGGCCATCGCGGCGCCTCGGCGGTCGCGCCCGAAAACACTCTCGCCTCGTTCGCGCGGGCTTTTCGTGACGGGGCTGACGGAATTGAACTGGACGTGCGACTCGCGCGCGACGGAGTGCCGGTGGTGATTCATGATGCGACTGTGCCGCACACGGGGCTGCGCAAACGACGGGTCGCCAGAACACCCTCCGAAAAGCTCCGACAGTTCGATGTCGGTAGTTGGTTCAATCGGGCGTATCGCCGGCTCGCGCGTTTGGAATATACGCGGCAAACCATTCCCACGCTCGACGATGTGTTCAGGCTGCTCGC
The DNA here is from genome assembly GCA_003487805.1 of Blastocatellia bacterium. Lineage (GTDB taxonomy): Bacteria > Acidobacteriota > Blastocatellia > Pyrinomonadales > Pyrinomonadaceae > UBA11740. The sequence continues at coordinate 61,946 of DNNE01000116.1, forward strand.
GAATCAACCAAGCAATGAGTTGATCGTCTATGTGGAGCTGAAAGCAGGTCGAGCCAGGAAGAAGAACGATGAACTCGCCGCAGCTGTGGTGGAACTGGTCGCTCGTCACCAACTGCAAAGTCGCGTTGTAGTCATAAGCTTCAACCTGCCGACGGTCGCCAAAATCAAGGAGCTGGATTCTTCGATTCGCACGGGTGCTTTGTTTGGCCCACGACAACGAGCGCTGAAGTCCACTCGACAAATTATTGCCGCGGCTATCGCCAGCGGGGCGAACGAAGTCTTATTACATCATCGAATAGCGACGAAAAGGATCATCGATTCAGCACACGAGTTGAGGCTAGAGACCGCAGTTTGGACGGTTGACGATCCGCGCTGGCTCGCTCGAGCCCGAAGCCTACAAATCAGTGCAATCATCACGAATCATCCGGCGAAGATGCTTGTCTGACCTGGCTTGAAAAAAAGTGGCACGGGCGTCCCGCCCGTGAGAATCACGCGCAAGATGCGCGTGCCACCGCAACTAATTCACTATTCCCATCTCGCCAACGTGCGAATCACTGACGTCTCATGTATCATCATCGGTCTCTTTAATCTGTTCATTTTCTTCGGAGGGTAATTCCCAGGATGCCGGTAAAGAAAGGCGCGGAAATCGCGCCGGCTAAAGGAAAGCTTGGTGTTTTGTTAGTGGGGCTGGGCGCGGTAAGCACGACCTTCATCGCCGGCGTCGAGGCAATCAAAGAAGGCATGGCCGAACCCATCGGCAGCCTGACACAAATGGGCACGGTTCGTTTGGGCAAGCGGACCGATAACCGTGTGCCGAAGATAAAAGACTTTCTGCCGCTCGCCAGTCTGAAAGATCTGGTTTTTGGAGCCTGGGATATTTTCCCTGATTCGGCTTATGACGCAGCAATGCACGCCGGCGTTCTGGAAAAGGACCTGCTCGCGAAACTGAAGAAGCCGCTGCAAAAGATTAAGCCGATGAAGGCGGTCTTCGATCAGACCTACGTGAAACGCCTCAGCGGAGAAAACGTAAAGCAGGGCAAGAACAAACTTGAATTAGCCAGGCAGCTAATCAACGACATCGCTGATTTCAAGCGCAAGAACAAATGCGATCGATTGGTGATGATTTGGGCGGCTTCGACTGAAATCTTCATGAAGCAGCACGCCGTGCATCGCAACCTTGAAACGTTTGAAAAGGCGATGCGCGAAAATCATAAGGCCATCGCACCGTCGATGGTTTATGCATACGCGGCTTTGAAATCAGGAGTGCCGTTCGCGAATGGAGCGCCGAATCTTACGGTCGATATTCCGGCGTTGATGGATTTAGCAAACAAGCAAGGCATGCCGGTTTGCGGCAAGGATTTCAAGACCGGGCAGACGCTCATGAAGACAATCCTGGCGCCGGGATTGAAATCGAGAATGCTTGGTCTGCACGGCTGGTATTCGACAAACATTCTCGGAAATCGTGACGGCGAAGTACTCGACGATCCAGACTCCTTCAAAACGAAGGAAGAATCAAAGCTGTCAGTGCTCGAGTATATTCTGCAACCCGATGTTTACCCTCAGCTCTACAAGGACTTTTCTCACGTCGTTCGGATCAATTACTATCCGCCGCGCGGCGATAACAAAGAGGGTTGGGACAACATCGACATCTTCGGCTGGCTCGGTTATAAGATGCAGATCAAGATCGACTTCCTTTGCCGCGATTCGATTCTGGCGGCCCCGATAGTTCTCGATCTGGCCCTGTTCCTGGATCTCGCCCAGCGTACCGGCATGAAAGGCGTGCAGGAATGGTTGTCGTTTTATTTCAAGTCGCCGATGACCGCTCCCGGCCTTTATCCGGAACACGACGTTTTCATCCAGTTGATGAAGTTGAAGAACACGCTGCGCCATCTGCGCGGCGAAGATCTCATTACGCACCTGGGTCTCGAGTATTACGATTAGCCGGCCCATAGTCGTCTTTTCCAAGCTCAGACGTTTACCGCCACCCACATCCCTTTCGGTGTAATCTCTTCTCCAGCACCAATCCGCACGCGCGGTGACATACACGAAATGTCACCGCTTCTGTGCCGAGAAATGTCACGAATGTAAATTCGACGTAACACTCTCGTATGTGTTCCTCAAGAATAGCCTCACATTTTGGGTGACATTTCTTTTCGAGTCGTATATACAGCGTATGCGCCAACGAACTGTAGCTTGGGGGCTACCACTTGGTTCTGGGAAACGCGGTTCGGGAGTCGCGCATCAATTAGGGTGCGGATCGTTCTTTGCATTAAAGGGAAAGTACACGGTTTTGAGGCGGGTTTGCAGAAATCACTCCTCTATTGGCAGCGCGATCCTTAACTTGGTGGGAACCCGACATGCAAAAGCACGAGCTTCAGAAATACGTAATATGTTTTATGGTCCGATTGTTCGGTGTTTATTCATTATGCGTGATGGCTATTCTGTTTTTGCAGGGAATGGGCTATTTTCATCTCTCCGAACGGATGATGATGGGCCTCTTACTAACAATACTTGGCAAGGGAACCGCCGTATTCGTGATGATCGGAAGGTTTCTTTTTTCCAATAAAGCCTAGTTACGTCCGACTGAGGTGTGGCTCGTTCTTTGCAAGAGACAGAACGGAGGATCCGCAAGCGACGACACCAGGGAAAGAACGAAAGTCGTTGCCGGCAGATACAAGATCGTGATTGCTGAATTGAAAAAAGAAATGAGTGCCCCGGAAAAACAGATGGATGAACCGGTATTTCTTGATCCGGATCAAAAGAGTCCGCGTGCAAAGGACTTTGAGGACCGGCTGGGCGGGAGAATCGTAGGCCAGGAGCGCGCCGTGCGCCGCATGAGCGGCCTCTACCAGATATTTCTCGCGGGTATGAATCCGCCGGCTCGCCCGATCGGCACGATGTTATTTCTCGGACCGACTGGTTCCGGGAAAACGCGGGTGATCGAAGCGGCCGCCGAAGTTCTCTTTGGCGACACCAACGGTGTCGTGAAAATCGATTGCGCCGAGTTTCAGCACTCGCATGAAATAGCCAAACTAATTGGCTCGCCCCCGGGATATCTGGGCCATCGCGAGACTTCGCCGATGCTCACTCAGGAGAACCTCGACCGCACTCACACCGAAGATGTGAAGCTAACGCTGGTGCTGTTCGACGAGATTGAAAAGGCTTCGGATTCTCTGTGGCAATTGCTCCTGGGAATCCTTGATAAAGCCACGTTGACGCTTGGTGACAACCGTCGCGTTGATTTCTCGAAATGCATGGTCATTATGACGTCGAACCTCGGCGCCCGCGAGATGTCGGATTTGATTTCCGGCGGCATCGGTTTCGCGCCAGGCAAAGGCGCCAAGAATCCGCACGACACGGAAGTCGATCAGAAGATCTACCGAACCGCGGTGGAAGCTGCGCGACGAAAGTTCTCGCCTGAGTTCATGAATCGCATCGACAAGGTCGTGGTGTTCCGCTCTTTGAAAGAACATCACCTGCGCGCGATTCTCGACCTCGAGCTGCAAGCTGTTCAGGAACGCATCATGATGTCAGCGGGCACGAAGTTCGTGTTTCAATGTTCAGATGATGCGAAGGACATGCTGTTGCAGGAAGGCATTGACTTCAAATATGGCGCTCGCCACTTGAAGCGCGCAATTGAACGGTTCCTGGTTTATCCGCTATCGAATTTGGTAGCGACCGGTCAAATCGGTCTGGGCGATCTGGTCCAGATTGGCTTGAACAAAAGCGCCGGTAAACTAACCTTCTTCAAGAAATCCGGCGGAGCGCTGATCCAGGATATGGTGGCGCCGCCGAGCGCAGTTGAGAATCTGGCCAGCCGCTCCGGCAGTGTTGGCTTGCCCATCCCGCAACCCGCAAAGGAAAAGGCAGCCAAGAAAGGTCAGGGTCGCGGCGATCGAGGTGAGAAGAGCGAGAGCTAAATGCCCGCCCAGGCATATCCAAAAGGCGCCGGAGCGAAAAGCTTCGGCGCCTTTTTTGTTAGTGCATTCGACGCAAAGCCTCTTTAGCGGTTTGTGACAGGTATGGATCGTTCGATGCGATAGCAGCTTTCAATGCGGGCATTGCGGATGAGTCACCTATCAGACCAAGCGCTTTCGCCGCAGCGCGCCGGACGTCGATTGGATTACCGTCGTTATTTAGCGTCGTGATCAAAGCGGCCACACCGGCGTGACTGCGAATTTCACCCAACGATTGTGCCGCCGCGCGCAAAACGAATTCATCATTTTGCGTCTTTGATTTCTTCTTCGAAGACGAGCCCGAAAGAATCTCAACCAGAGGAACCACCGCAGCTTCATCTCCAATTTGGCCTAAGGCGATAGCCGCTGCGGCGCGGACTCCTGCTTCTTTGTCCGTTGTCAATATTTCGATTAAGGGCTGAGCTGCACTGCGACTGCGGGTCGCGCCAAGCGCATGCGCCGCTTCGCGTCGCACCAGCTCCTGCTTGTCTTTCAGGAGCGGAAGCAACGCCGCCGCTGCCTCAGATCCCGGCAACGCTTCGAGTGAGTGAGCGGCCGTAGCGCGAATGATTGGTTCGGAATCGTTGAGCGCGGACATTGCCGCCCGCGATGCATCCGGATGCTTCATCGCGCCTAATTTCATCAGCGCGTCGCGGCGATCCTCAACTTCCGAGGAACTCAAGCGCCGCCGCTGCATTTCTATGCGCTGTTGAATCGGCGTGAGACGATCGTTTGACTGTCCAGAGGCATAACTCGCGCCGGTGACGAAAACGAGACTCACAAAGAGCACGAGCAAACCTTCACGAAGAGCAGATGTTTGGAGAAATCGCATTTGCATTTTTTTAGAAGCGCGCCTCACCCAGTATCGATTCGTGACGCCACTGCATGCAAGCTATCGATAACTAACACGGCAATCGGCGGGTAGAAAATCAGATCCGACACGATTAGCACGGTCGGAGAAAAGGTTGCGGTGCCCGGCGCCGATGCGTGATGGCGAAATAGCATCGTCAGATCAGAAAAGAAATCCTCTGCGTGCCATCCGATTAACAGCCCGAGACCCATGCTGATCGCATAGCCCCCCAACAGGAACGCGAGTGCCGAGAAGCGAGTGAATGGCTGCGACGGCTTTTCTTCCTGAGTGATCGAATAGTGTTTCGCATCAGGCTTGTAAGTGTAATGCCGAAAGTGTTCTGTCAGCCGCTTAATCAAATGCCAGAGGCCGGCCGCAAACAGCGTGATCAAGATCGCGCGACCCGCGAGATTGAACGACTGCCACAGCGGTGGCTTGATCATCGCTACGAAAAAGGTCGAAAGAAAAAGCGATACGGTGGTGAAGACAGCCCGCTGCCTTTCCATGTTTTCGCGACGATCAGTTTCCAGGATTTGGTTTACTACCCGATCCCAGCGCGCCTGCGCCGCGATGTTACGAGCGCGCTGCGCATGTGGATTGTCTGATTCCAGAATCGAACTTCCGTTGCGCTGCTTTGTCAGTAGCTGATCATGGAACGCTCGCTCTTGCGGATCGATGAGGGTGTGATACGCCAGCGACAGCATCGCGAACTCGCGGGCAGCTTTTTCCGAACCGCGATTAACATCCGGGTGATGTTTGCGCGCCAGCTTCCGGTAGGCAGATTTGATCTCGGTGGCGCTCGCCGTCTGTGTAATGCCCAGGACCTGGTAGTAATCGGTCATCGTAAGGGGAATTCAGGCAATGCTGAACTTGCACAAGAAATTCAGCCGAAGCCGAAAGCCTGGCAATCTTAGCATCCCCGAATGCTGACGCGGAACTAACGATTATGATGGGTAGTGACGAGATTGAAATTCTCTGCGCCTCCTCGGCGCTCTCTGCGTCTCCGCGGTGAGGTTACGCGCCAATATTCACCGCAGAGACGCAGAGGCCGCTGAGACTGCGCAGAGAAAAACTAAAACCGGACACTACTCTATGGTTGAGCCGAGCGCTCGATGAATTCAACTAAGGTCCGCACGGCAACACCGGTTGGGCCCTTTGAACGAAAAGGCGTTGCCGGATCGCCCCACGCTGTGCCGGCAATATCAAGATGCGCCCACGGCGTATCTTCTGCGAATTCTTTTAAGAAAGCTGCCGCCGTGATCGTCCCCGCTTTTTTTCCGCCAACGTTCTTGATATCCGCGATATCGGATTTGATCTGCTTCGTATATTCATCATCCAGGGGCAATTGCCAGAATTTCTCGCCGACTTCCGTGCCGGAAGCGATCACTTCGTCAATCAGCTTTTGATCGGTTCCGAGAATGGCCGTGTTGACGTCGCCCAGCGCGATCGTCACTGCGCCAGTCAGCGTGGCCATGTCGATGATGCGTGTCGCGCCAAGTTTCTTCGCGTAAGCAATCGCGTCCGCAAGCACCAGACGGCCTTCAGCATCAGTATTGATGACTTCGATTGTCTTGCCGGTCATCGCGGTCAAAATATCGCCGGGCTTCGTCGCTTTGCCTGATGGGAGATTCTCTGAACAAGGCGCGATGCCAAGAACGGGAACGGAAGGCTTCAACTGAGCAATCGCCCGCATTGTGCCAATCACCGTCGCCGCTCCAGTCATGTCGTACTTCATTAATTCCATGTTCTCGCCGGGCTTCAGCGATATGCCGCCGGAATCAAAAGTAATTCCCTTCCCGACCAGCGCGAGCAGCTCACCCTTGCGCGATCGAAATCGCGAAGGTTCATACTTCAGTATGATCAGCTTTGGTGGCTCATCCGATCCACGCGATACGCCCAAAAGCGATCCCATGCCCAGCTTTTCCATCTGCCTCTGATCAAGGATTTCGATACTGAGTCCAAATTCTTTCGCGACTTGCTTCGCCCGGGCCGCAAGGATCGTCGGCGTCATGTACCCGCCGGGTTCGTTCGCGAGATCGCGCGTGAAATTAGTCGATTCGCCGATGATCCGTCCGCGATCGGCCCCACGTTGGACGGCTTTCTTGTCAGCGCCCTCGATCACAACCGTGACGGATTTCAGCTCACGTTTCTCTTTGTCCGAAGTACGGTATTTATCCAACTCGAACAAGCCCATGACTGCGCCAACCGCCGCAGTCTGCGCGACCTTTTCCGCGTCACCATCCGCGCGCGGAGCAATCGCCACCGTCTTAACATTCTTGCTGCGCAAAAATCGCGTCGCCGTTCCGGCCATCTGCGTAATCTGCGCTGCTTTGTAAGAACTGCGTTCGCCGCAGCCGATCAAAAGGACGCGCCGCGCCTTTAGTGATTTGCTCGAAACGTGAAAGTAGGCCGTCTCGCCTTGCTTGGCCGTGAATTCTTCCGACTCGATCACATCCGCGATCATTCCACCCACAGCCGCGTCCAAAGTCTTCAATAAGCCGTTGTTGGCTTTTTCATCTTTGAATACAGCAATGGCCAATCCTTCGGCGTCGACTTCGTTACAGGGTTTCGGGCTTCCGATAACTTCCATTGTTTTCCCTCGCTTTATTGTCCGACGAGCTTTAGCTTGTCGAGTATTGTCTTTGAAATGTCGGCGACAAACTAAAGTTTGTCGGACTAACTTATCGATTTCGTTCTTTCAATTGCGCGCGCGTTTCTCGCTCGACGATTTTACGCATCTCCGTCTCTCGCTTGTCGTACAACTTCTTGCCTTTGGCTATTCCAACTTCAAATTTTATTTTGCGGCGCTGCACATAGACACGAGTGATGACCAGCGTCATTCCGTCAACAGCGGCCGCCTGATCAAGCTTATCGATTTCGCGACGATGCAATAACAGCTTTCGAGTGCGCAACGGATCGTGGTTGGCGCGATTGCCGTGCGTATAGGGCGAGATGTGCGCGTTAAAGAGCCACGCTTCACCATCGCGAATTGCAACGTAAGACTCTTTCAGTTGGATGCGGCCATCAAGGACGCTCTTTACTTCCGTTCCCATGAGGGCCGCGCCGGCTTCGTACTTAGCCGAGATGTGATAATTATGAAATGCTGCGCGATTCGTCGCGAGAACTTTTTCTTCGGTCGCCGTTGCCATTACACATGTCTTTTCGGAAGGCTGACTATAACAAGCAAGTGCAGGCACGACAAGCAAGCGCGAGCTTCGAATGGCCCAATTTTGCTGGTATTCTCTGACTCTTTTCTTCGAGCATGCATATCACGAGAAATGATCGAGGCCCATGGCTGGTTCTGGTTCTGCTGTCCGCGATTCCGCGAATCCTGGGCGCATTCTTTCTCCCGAACGCCTTCGGAGATGCTTATGTATACATCCAGGAAATAGGCACTCTGACCACGAAACTGTCGACGGGCGTGTTCAGGCTAACGGACCTATTCGGTTTTTGGTTACCGCTTTACCAGTTTTTATCAGCGGTCGTTAACGTTCCTTTTAAGAACGGCTTCTATTCGGGCAAGTTGGTCGCGGCGCTGTTTGGCGTTGGTTCATGTCTGTGCGTTTACTCGATTAGTTTCCGGCTGACAGCGAACCGAACGGCGGCGCTCCTGACGTTTCTGCTCATCGCTTTGAATCCCCTGCACATCTTTTATTCTGCGTCCGCGATGACGGATGTGCCGCATGCGTTCTTTGTCTTGGCTGCGCTCTATTTCGTGCTGAGCGGAAACTGGATAGTCGCGGCCGTGTTCGGAGCACTGGCGGGATTCACCAGAGTCAAAAGCTGGATGCTGATCGCACTGATTCCTTTGATTCAGTTAACCAGGGAACGTCGTATTTCAGTCATCGCTCTGCTTATCCTGATCGTGCCGCCGTTGTTTTGGTTCTACATTTCGTGGAAGGCAACCGGAAACTGGCTGGCGTGTTTCGTGCAGCGTCAGGAATATCACGATTGGTTGCTGCGCATGAATCCGTCAATCGCGCAATTCTCAGCGCGGCAAATTCTGAAAGATGTAGCGACGCTGTTAGTCTCATCCGATGTCGCCGTGCTGATCGCGTGCTTTGTCGCCCTGTGGTTCGTCGTCCTCCACCTGCCACAAATAGTTAAGCGAAGCAACAATTCGGATGAGGCCATTGGCGCGACTGGAGCGCAAGCATCCTCGCTCGCACTTTCGATTCTTGCGCCAGTGCTCTTCTTCTTTGCGTTCTTAGGTCTGCTCTTCGTCGCATATCTCACTCATCAACAACCGATCATCTTTCCGCGTTATGGGTTGATTCTGTTCAGCCTGGGCCTTCCGATTCTGGGCTGGACGTTTCTGAAAATTAGTAAAGATAAACCTCGCCTGGCGCGGCGACTTATGATTAGCATCATCGCGATCTGTGTCTTCGACGCGAGCGTTCAGTTTGTTGGCGCAGTAGGAACGCTGAATCAATATCACGCGCAGCGAACGGTTGCAGATTATCTGCGCGGTCATTTTGATCCCAAGTCCAGCGCGCGCATCTTCTGCGATGACGGAACTGTGCGGGTGTTGTCAGGAATTCCAGAGGAGAGATTTGTCACCTCTGCGAACGCGCCGAATGATCGAGAAACGTTTTTGAATTTTCTCGATCAGAATAATGTTGAGTATTTGGTGCTTTTCAAGCGAGGCGGCTCGCCTCCGTCAAGGCTGTTCCCTGATGCGGAGTCCAGTGAACCGGAATCGCTCGACTTGATAATGCACAGCTCTACAGATTTTCTGCCTACCGATATTTGGCTTTATCGAGTGAGACACGGGGCTGTAGCCCGACCGTAAGGGAGGGCGTGACATCACGCTGAAAGCGTGAGATTCAATAGCCTGGGGCAAAGCGCGAAGCGCGTCGCCCCAGGATCACGATATCCATTTGATCCGAAAGCCCGTTTTAGCGTGCGACAGATACAGAACCGCGAGCGGTAGCGA
>DNNE01000225.1 GCA_003487805.1 Blastocatellia bacterium
CTCGCAAACAAAGTAGCAGGCCGGGAACCGACCAGGTTTTCGACCTGGGCTGGGGAGAATTTTCCCAAACAGATCAACGCCACTGACGGCGCATTACACTGAAATTGGTAGGGTCTTTGAAAACTATCGAAAGGTAACTTGAAATGAAAATCGTAACCTTGATTGCACGCATTTTACTGGGGCTGATCTTCGTTGTGTTTGGCCTCAATGGTTTTTTGAACTTTCTCAGCATGGGGCCCATGCCGACGGGCCTGGCCGGACAGTTTATCGTTGCACTCGCAGTGTCTCACTATTTTTGGGTTGTCGCTGCGCTCCAAATTGCAGGTGGCGCGCTATTGTTAGTGAACCGGTTCGTACCGCTCGCGCTGGTGCTGCTTGGGCCGGTAATCGTGAACATCCTTTGCTATCACGTGTTACTGAATCATAGCGGAGCAGCACCGGCCGCGGTGGTCACAGTCCTGTGGTTTGTTGTCTTCTACGGTAAGCGGCAATACTTCTCTGGGATATTTGTGCAACGCACATGAGGTTTAGAAGGAGAGTGAAACATGGCCAAATGGACTTTCGAGCCTGGGCACACGGCAGCTGAGTTTCGCGCCCGGCACATGATGGTGACTTACGTGCGGGGACACTTCAAGGATGTTCACGGCTCGCTGGAGTTTGATCCGGAGAGCCCGCGCAACTCTTCGGTTGAAGTGCAGATCGATGTGGCGAAAATTTGGACTGGAGTGAAAGAACGCGATGATCATCTCCGGAGCGCAGACTTTCTTGATGTCGAGCATCATCCCGAGATCACCTTCAAGGGTAATCAGGTAGAGATAAAAGGCGAGCATGACTATGCCGTGACAGGTGATCTGACAATTCGCGGTGTCACTCGGCAAGTCCGACTGGACGTGAGCTACCTGGGAGAGTGGGAAACGCCCTGGTGGGAGGATGGAGTTAACAAGGGGCCGAAGACGCGCGCAGGTTTTGTAGCTACCACTAAGATCAATCGTCAGGACTTCGGAGTGAGCTGGCAAGACACCATGGATCGCGGCGGCATCGTAGTCGGAAATGAGATCGACATTGCCATTGACGTGGAAGCGATTCTGGAAGACGCTTGATTCTTCAGGAACAATACCGTTGTTGATCTTCGATCAATCCCAGAGGAGGACTCGTGCATGAATCCTTCGTATGTGCTGCTTCTGGCGTTTCTCATTGGTGTAATCGGGGGATTGCGCACGATGACCGCGCCGGCCGTCGTGGCCTGGGCCGCGAACCGGCACTGGCTCAATCTAGACAACTCGCCGCTCGCCTTAATCGGTTCGCTTGGCGCCGTCCTCGTCTTTACTCTGGGTGCTCTCGGTGAATTGATCATCGACAAACTTCCTTCGACCCCAAACCGCACACGACTGCTCGGACTCGTTGGCCGCAGTGTGCTCGGCGGCCTGGCTGGCGCGGCTGTCGCCGTTGCCGGGGCGCAGCCGATCGCACTCGGCATCGTTGCTGGTGTGGCCGGCGCGATCGCCGGCGCGTTTGCGGGCTACGAGGTTCGCAAACGCCTGGTCCGCGCGCTCAAGGTTCCGGACTTCGTCATCGCTCTCCTTGAAGACGCAGTCGCGATTGGCGGCGGCCTCTTAATTGTGTCGCGGTTCTAAGCGCGCACTCGAACAGTTCTTGAATGGCTTTGTCGAGTTCGTTCACGACTGAGTGCGCCATCAACATTACCAAAATCTAGTGCTCCGCAAACACATCGTACGATTTATCGGCGCACTCTTTCAGTCGCATTACTTTTTGTAGTCGCCCACCTCCGTCCGGTTCGATCCCGGCCGTAAATCTGCTACTCTAGCCGCATCGAAAAGCCGCTTGCCTGAGTTACAGAACTAGTCTTGAGCAAGTGAGTCATCCGCGTCTTACCATGAATTCGAAGAAGGTCATTTTCGCGTCGCTCGTTTTCGTGATTCTTTGGGCACGAGCGGTGGCAGGTCAATCTTCGGATCAGAGTCTTCCGACACCGGTCCTCTCAAACGAAATCAGCGGCAAGATAGTCGCGCTCGATGTTGGCGATCCTCGCGCGACTCGGCACTTTTACGCGTTTGCCGCCAAACCCGGCGATCTACTGATCACGGTCGACAGCGCGAATCTCAATGGTGACGTCGATGTGTTTACAGCGATTACTTTTCGACCGCTGGTCAAGACTACTGTTTATGCGAGCACGCAATCGCCGCAAGTTACGAAGGGGATTTATTTGCGTGCGCGGCAGATCTTAATTCTCCGAGTCGAAGCGCGCACACCGAACGATGACCCAGGGACTTATCACATTCGTTTAGGCGGCACGTTCGAACCATTCAGTGGCGGCATTCCGGTTGCTGAAAACACTGAGCCGGCGGAGAGTTTGACGAAAGCATCAGCCAATCGCTTGTCGTCGGTAGGTGCGACGATCCCACGCCCGCCGGCGGAGGTGACCGCGACCGCGGAAGCGAAACCATCTCCTTCGCCAGAGAAGGCTACGGAAACACCTTCAGAGGAAGCGTCGAAAAAAGAAACAGAAAAACCGGCCAAGACCGCGGGCTCACCTCGAACGACAGCTCGTGGCCCACGTCGCGGCGCGCGGCCCGCGCCCACAAGAAAGCAGCCGCCCGCGAAAAAGCCGGACGCGACGGACAAGACTGAGACGGAAAGCCCTAAGGCGGAACAGTCAAAGATCGAGATACTGAAAGATGAGAAGATTGTACCCACGGAGCAGCCTTCAGTGACGGCACCGGGAGAGAAGCCGAAGCCTCAGGAACTTTCGCCGGCGCCTGTTGGTGCCCGCCTGATTATTGAAGAAAAAGACGGCACCAGAATAGAACGGCCGATGAGTACTGTGCGTCGCGTGGTTGTGGAAGGCCCAACGATTGTTATCGTTCTGAAGACGGGAAAGATCGAGCGCATTAACATGTCAGATGTTTCCCGGATGGCGATTGAACCGCAGTAAGCCTTTGCAGTTTACCTGGATCGCAAACTAACAGTTTGCGTTACTCTCTTACTCGTTGATGTTGTCCAACGACTTGAACTTCCATCCCAGCTTCGTCAGCACAAATCGATAGATAATTACTTCCTGGCCTGAACCATTGTCACAGCCGACCGTGAACTCCTTCGGCCGCTCCGGATCCTTCTGCGGTTTAGCAGTCGCAAAGCATTTCGCCGCGTTTGTTTCGCCGTTAAAGACCTGCTTGTAACGCGCCAGCAACTGGGATCGCGTTCGAATCGCAGGCACGCCATAAGACATCGTCACGGGGAACTGCGTCATTTGAGCGACGCCGCCCTTGTCGCTATTAATCACCGCGAGTTTGAACCTGGCCCAAAACGCATCGATTGAAGTATCGACTTGCGGTGAGCGCGCGGAAGTTTGCAGGGCAGACAGGATCAGCAAAGTTGAGATGAATAAGAGGACGGTTGGTTTTCTAATCATCATTTTAAAATTACTATGCTGAGGGTTGGCGGCGAAGCCAATCCTCGCGACTAATTCCATAGATCAAAACCTGTTTACCCAGCAGCTCAGTTTCGCCTTCGACCGTTTCGCCCAGCCGTACAGCTACTTTAATTGAATTAACGTTCTCACGAGCGATGCAGCTAATCACATGGCCGCGACCCAGCTCGTTGAATGCGTATTCCAGCGCGCGGCCCGCGCCTTCGGTTGCGTAGCCTTTCCCCCAACTTTCGCGCGCCAGCGTCCATCCCAATTCAAAGCCCGGCCAGCCGGCGGGGTTCATAAGTCCGATCCGGCCGATAAGTGTGCCAGTGCTCTTTTCCTCGACAGCCCACACACCATAGCCGCGGAAATACCAATGGCCCATGAACGCCGCCATCGACTTCCACGCTTCAATTTCCGTCTGCGGCTGGCCGCCCAGAAACTTCATCACCTCAGGATCGGAAGACATCGCCAGGTACTCGGGAAAATCAGCTTCACGAAACCAGCGGAGCAGCAACCGCTCCGTTTCCAGGGTGACTTCACTCGTTAGCATGATCGATTTCTACCTTGAGAATTTGCGCGTAACAAGTGCGATAGTGAGTCCAATACCCAAAGTGTGAATGAGCACGTTGCCTATCAGCACCGGCCAGGGATAGGACCACGGATACCTGGTAACGTGAATCGCCGAGACTCGCAGCACGATTCCGTACATCACCAGATAGACACACAGGCCGTAAAGAATGCCGCTGATAATGGGGTGCGTGATCATGAATGGCAGAACTCGACTGGCAAGAAAGTAAATGCCGGCCCAAATCAGCGCAATCAGAAAGTGGAAGAAGAGGCCGAGGATGGCGATCTTAATCCCGCCATCACGAGCGCTGGGCCCAAGCGCTCCGGAGGCGACCGAGCGAAGGACCGCGGCGGGAGTAGCGTGAAAACGAACGTTATTGAAAATACACGCGTAGGTGATGTCGAACGTGCCGGCGATCAGGCCGGCAACCAGAATTGTCAGGAGAGCTTTGCGTGCGTTCATTTTGTGCCTTTGAATTGCGATGAAAGAGCGGGAATTATCTACGCGAATCCGCGGGTTAAGTCAATTCCATCTCACTGCGTCGTGTTTAGACGACCCCTGTTAACAGCCGAGAGGTGCTGACTCTGCGTTCCTCAGCGAAGACCTCTGTTATTCCTCTGCGGTTTCAGTTCGGAGTCGTAGGAAACTTAACCGCAGAGGCAAAACCAAGGTCTTCGCAGAGGAACGCAGAGAGAATCGAAATCAGGTACTATCAATCGGCGAAAACTTTTGACAGCGCTTCACGCGTTTGATATTGAACAGGCAATGAATCAACTTGGTTTTCTCAGATTAGGCGCATTTCGAATCTTCGTACTCGCGATCACCACACTTCTAATCTCAGCCACTTCATCGGTTTTTGGATCGCCCTGCGATGCGCTTAAGGCAAAGCCTGACGTCTGGGTCGGCGGGCAAGTGAATGCGCTCGTGCTCGCGGCACACGCATGGTATGAGCGGGACAGCGCAGAGCGCGCGTATGGCGTCGTGATTGATCGGATCGCCAGCACTGTAAGAAAGTGCGCGCTGGCAGACGATAAGAACTTTCGCGATCGATATCCTCAGTTTCTCGATCTTGTTACCACCCTGGCTCTTGCTCGACGTCCCGATCACGAGCTGGGCTTCACCGTTACAGACGAGACGTACTTCGCAGAGACGCGGCAGTATGTTGAGATTCCCGCGTTTCTGCTGACGCCTGCCTTTCTGCGCGCAGTCAGTCGATATGAAACATTGCCGCAGGCCAAGGCAATGCTGCGTCAACTGAATGCGACCAGATCGTCAGCCGATCAACTGATATTTTTCAGCTACGAATCCCGGCACCTCGGCACGCCTGATAATCCGGATAGTTTTCGGCGTCTGCTGATCGTCGTTCCCGGAAACGCTGACCAGCGAACTCCCGAAAAGTGGGTGCAGTTCGGCATTACGGATCCGGGCGCTCGCGCTCATGTCCGCAACATTTCGGTAGTGTCCGCCGTCCCTGGCCCTGACTCTACGACGAACGTTTACTTCAAAGACTACTTCCGTACCTATGGACGAACCGGCGCGATTACGATCAAGGGACGCTGGGAGCTTGGTGAAGGCGACGATAACTGCGCCTCGTGTCACAAGAGCGGTATTCTGCCGATCTTTCCCGTAGCCGGGAGCGTTATTCGCGATGAGCTACCGCTGGTCGAAAAAGTAAATGAACGATTTTTGAATTATGCGCGACCGCGCTTTGACAAATATCTGGACACGACGAAGCTGGGCCCAGGATTGGGTTCGAACGTGTTGCAGATTTCGTCGAACCAGAGCGTCCAGTGTTCTGAGTGTCATCACCCAAACAAGTTGGGCTCACTCAATTGGCCGATGGACCGCACAATCATCAGCTCGTATATCAAAGGCGGTCAGATGCCCTACGGATTTCGGCTGACGTCAATTGAACGAGCCCGTTTGTACCGCAGACTGGTTCAGGACTACTTCGCGATCGACGAGGCGAAGCCAGGGATTCTTAAGTCGTGGTTGCTGGGAAAGAGTCGAACTCCAGAGAGCCCTTAGTCTCACCACAAAGGCACAAAGAAATGTCGGTAGTGTCTTTATTTGAGGATGAGGTCAGTACC
>DNNE01000103.1 GCA_003487805.1 Blastocatellia bacterium
ACCGCGATCAGGAACGTCATGAAGGAGAAGAACGGCAGCAGGACTGCACCGGTGGCGAACATGTGATGCGCCCAGACGCTGAAGCTGATGATCGCGATCATAGTCGTGGCCCCGACCATGACGGGGTAGCCGAAGATAGGTTTGCGCGAGAAGACCGGGATGATCTCTGACAGGCACGCGAAGGCCGGAATGATCAGGATGTAAACTTCCGGATGGCCGAAAATCCAGAAGAAGTGTTGCCACAGCACGGCGGACCCACCCGATTGCGTGTCAAAGAAATGGCCGCCTAAGTAACGATCGATCAGCAGCATGATCTGCGCCGCTGAGAGTGAGGGCAGCGCCAGGATGATCATGAAGTTCGTGACGATCATCATCCAGACAAAAAGCGGCATGCGCATCAACGTCATCCCGCGGCAGCGCATCGTGAAGGCGGTCACGATCACGTTAATCGCTGAGACCGTGCTGCCGACGCTCGTCAGGAGCAGACTCAGAATCCAGTAGTCTGTGCTGTGTCCGCGCGAAAAGGCGCGACCTGTCAACGGCGCGTAAGCAAACCAACCGACATCCGGCGCAGAGCCGCTGCCAGACAACCCGGGCGCGCCGAGATAACTGAAGTAGAGAAGGAGCCCGCCGAAGAGAAACATCCAGTAGCCGAACGCGTTCAGTCGCGGGAAGGCCATATCGCGTGTGCCGATCATTAGCGGCACGAGATAGTTGCCGAGGCCGGCGATTATCGGCATACCCACCAGAAAAACCATCGCCGTCCCGTGCATGGTGAAGAAGCGATTGAAGACATCCGGCCCCAGCAACGTGTTATTCGGGATGGCGAGCTGAATGCGAATGGCGACGGCCATAAGCCCTGCGACTACCAGGAACCCGATAGCCGTGCCGACGTACATCAGTCCCAGCTTTTTGTGATCAACCGTAACGACCAGGCCGTGCAGGCGATCGATCAACGAAGTCCCTGTTTGCCTCACTCCCGGTAATGCGATTTCCTGAGTCGCCATTCTCTTTTCCCCGTCCTACTTCAGCGTTTGCAAGTAAGAAACAATCTGGTCCACTTCCGTGTCAGTCATCTGCATGTTCGGCATCAGACAACCCACCTTGAGCTTTTGCGGATCGCGCACCCAGGCACGCAATCCTTCACGCGTGTTCGGAGCAGCTCCCGACGCCAGGGTCTCTCGGCTCATCAAGTGCGTCAGGTCGGGGCCGAATGCGCCTTGCGCGGATGTTCCGCGGATGGTGTGGCAGTTGACGCAAGTGTTCGCGAAGAATACTTGGCGGCCTGCCTGCGCGCTCAGCTCTTCCGCCGCAACGCGCTTCTGCTCCGCGACCCAACGCTCGAACTCAGCGGGCGGCTGCACGACGACGCGGATCAACATGCGCGCGTGTTGCATCCCACAGTACTCGGCACAGTTGCCCAGATAAGTCCCGGGTTGCGTCGGCTCGAACCACATCGAGTTCTCGCGGCCGGGTATAACATCCGTCTTGCCGGCGAGCTGTGGGACCCAGAAGCTATGCGCGACGTCGGCCGATTGAAGTTTGAGAAAAGTAGGTTGTCGTCTGCTGACATCACTCGCCGGCACGTGCAACTCGTTGGCGGTGACGATGCCCAGCTCGGGATAGCGTATCTCCCACCACCACTGATGCCCGACGATAGTCGCGTGAACGGCGCCCGGCGCGGCCTTTCGATTCTGTATGTCGGCGATAGTGCGCGACGTGACCAGGATCAATACGAAGACGATCAGAATCGGCAGGACCGTCCAGGCCATTTCGATTTGGTTGCTGCCGTAAATCTGGGGTGGCTCGCTCGCTTCATCTCCGGCGCGATGTCGAAATCGGACGATTGCATAAACCAGCAGGCCCGTGACGATCAGGAAGATCGCAGCGCAGATGGCGAGCACCAGCAGCGACAGTTCCTTAATTTCCTGCGCGGGCTGGGAGAGCGGTTGGAGCAAGTTGGTAACTTGGGCCGGATTGCCGACTGCAGGATGAACATGCCCGGCGATGACAACCACCGAAGCGGCGAAGCTTAGCAGCGTCAGCCATCGCAGCCTCTTGCGCAGGGTCGGTGTCCGCGACTGATTAGCCGCGCGATTCAAGGCATTCTCTTCATGTTTACTCTGCGTCAGCATGCTCAACACCATCTCCCCGCATCCCTAAGCTCCTCCAAATGGGCCGTTTCAACTTGAAGCGCCCAAATCCCCTTGTTTTGATCCGGGTGGCGCCACGTCTGCGCCGGACTGAGTGACGCTTCGCGTCTCGTCATCCCTCTCAATGATGATGCGAGCGGCGCGGTCGTGCGTAAGCGCAGACCAGCCCCAATTCCATAGCGTCTCGATCCGATTTCGCGTTCCATTCAGCAACGCCAGATGAACGCCAAGCCAGGCGAAATAAGCGAGCGGACCGTGAAGTGTTCGCTGGTTGGGAAATTCAACTACAGCGGAGCCGCGCCCGATCGTTGCCATGAATCCTTTATCCCAATATTCAAAGGCCTGTGTTTCTTCTCCTGCGATTCGGCGTGCGATCTGTCGCCCAACGTGTTCGCCCGACTGCATGGCCACTGAGCCGAGTTGAGGCAGAGTCTTGCCTTCCGACGCCACTTCACCCATGTCACCGACGACAAAGATCTCCGGATGGTCCGGCACACTCAGATCTGGATTGAGTTTCACTCGCCCGCCACGACCCTGCGGCATCCCGAGCAGGTGCGCGAGTGGGTTGGCCTGCACACCCGCGGCCCAAATCAGAGTGTGCGTCTTGATTTCTTCGCCGGATTTGAGTCTGACGAATGTTGGCCCAACCTCAGCCACCGCTTCTCCGAGACGCAGTTCAACTCCGCGATCCTCAAGCTCCTGTCTGGCGTAGACTCGTAAGTTCTCTTTGAACTGAGCGAGCACCTCTTTCCCCATCTCGACGATAATGATGCGAGCCTTGTCGGTTGCCAGTTGGTGATAATCATTCGGGAGCAAGTTGTAAAAGAGATCTGACAGTGCGCCTGCGGTTTCGACTCCAGTTGGCCCTGCGCCTACCACCACAAAATTCAGCGCGCCGTCGTTAATGACTGTGGGATCTCCAGCGGCAGCTTCAAATCGCTGCATCACCTGGTTACGAAGTCTCACCGCATTCATTAGCGTATAGAGTGGGAACGCATGTTCGGCGGCTCCGGGAGTCCCGAAATAGTTGACCGTCGCTCCGCCCGCGAGCACCAGGTAGTCGTAACTTATCTCTTCACCGTCATTCAGTTGGATCTTTCGCCCCGGCACATTGATGCCCGTAACCGTTCCCAGACGAAAGTCCACATTCTCCTGACTTCGGAAAATGCTCCGCACGGGCGCGCCTACGTCTTCGGCGTTCAGCAGAGAGGTGGCTACCTGATAAAGGAGCGGTTGGAAAGTGTGATAGTTGTGTCGATCAATTAGAGTCACGTGAACCGGAACGTGGGCCAATTGCTCGGCGACTCCGAGTCCAGCGAATCCGGCGCCCACGATCACCACGTGTGGATACTTGCTCATTTCTTTATACCTCGATCCGTGTCAGGGCATTTGGAGTAGCGAATGCATCAACGCCGGAATATTGCGCCTACACGCCGCGGTGGTTCTTCCCGAATCCTGCTTAGACCTACTTGATTTTGCTGTGTGCGCTTTCCTCCTCAACCTAAGGAGGCGCTTCACAGCAGACAGTAGTGCCCTCACTTGGGGAGGAGTCCTGCCTATTTACGGCAAAGCAGTGACAGAGGGTTGCCAGAGCAGAATTCGGATTTAGTCATTCGCGAGCTGCGAAGCAGCGGCCAG
>DNNE01000107.1:0-4819 GCA_003487805.1 Blastocatellia bacterium
AGGTGCGTAGCACCTACTGTGCCTGCATTCAAGTTTGGGTCACGGAGGAGTGCTGCGCGACAGAGTTCGTTGGGCACGAAGTTGTGAGGATAATGCGCTGTGTTCTGACGCTGGTCTTACAGAGAATGTTTCCCCGCTCAATGACTTTCACTGCGACTGGGCGCTCGACCGCACACACAAAGTGCCGTAACGAAGTGGAGGACTTGTAGCGCAGCGTAAAGTTGTGCGGTCGGGCTGTCGCGGATAATTGGAACCAGCGGGGAACAATCTTGACGCCAGTTAGGTTAGGCTCGCGCCCAACGGTTGGGGACTTGGTCCTTTGATCTTGCGATTTACCACACCGTTACGTAAGCTGTCGGCGAGCCGCGCGGCGGTGGCATATATTCGGCTTGGGATATGGCGGAACTAACCTTCACAGTTGATAGCGCTCTGGTGTCAGAGCCAGGTGAGAAGCTTGTCGAGACGGCTCATATCGCCCTCGTTGAGCTCGTCAAGAATGCTTATGACGGCAGATGCCACGCAGACTACGGTTAAGATCGTTTCTAATACTGCGCTCGAGCGTACTTAACTCAGAATGGATCGGAAGTCTTGAAAATTGTCGGTCAGGCAGATGGACGGACAGTCTCGGCAACGTGCTGGGCCAAGAGATTCTCTTAGTCCGAAGCTGCTACTATCGTTTCGTATTACTGATTAGCGGAAGAGATACATGGATATTCCTCCGGACGACCAGCCCCAGTTCACCGTTGACACACACCTCTTCAGAGAACTCGGAGAGCTATTGGTGGGTCGCGACTCAACCGCACTCGTTGAGCTGATAAAGAATGCGTACGACGCAGACGCAAAAAGCGTCACGGTCAACGGGCAGCGACTCTCTGATCCCCACCACGCACAAATCAAGATAACGGACGATGGCGTAGGCATGACCGAAGAGGAGTTCAGGCTCGGGTTCCTTCGAGTCGCCTCGCGTTTAAAGGAGAAAGGTTCACGGCAGTCACGATTATTTCGACGCAGGTTTACAGGGGCGAAAGGGATTGGCCGCCTGGCCGCGCACAAGCTAGCTCGAAATATTCATATTTATTCCATCCCTCAACCTCAGGGTGATCGAAATGGAGTCAAATCCGTCGACGCGACGATAAATTGGGACATCATAGAAAGCGCCGATACCTTGGACGGGATTAGTCCTGGCGCCATTAAAGTCGACGTCACTAATGCCACTGCTAAAGAGAAACCTGGAACGATTATTGAATTGACTGGACTCCGGAGACGGTGGACTGCGGCCGAGCGAACCAACTTTTTTGCAGAGGTACAAACGTTTTCGCCCCCGAAAATCCTTATTGACCCGCCAACTTCAGTGATAGACGAGCCGTTGTTGTTTGAGCGTCCCAAAGTCTATGACACCACCGGGAGAGATCCCGGTTTCACTGTTCGATTGACCGGAGAGTTAGATGCTGGCGAGGAGTATTGGGAGACCGCACTTCGTGCTGCTCATTGGTTGATTGAGGTCGACGGAAGTGGAGCTCGAGGAAAGGTCAAATTTAAGATTAGTCCAACAAAGAAGGGGAAGAAAGAATTTCCAGACGCGCGGCCAGCAACGTATGCAATGGATCATCCGGACTTGAACAACGGGCCGTTCTTTCAGGCGCGGATTTTGGTTCGCGAAGGCGTCGCCTCAAAAAAGGAAAGAGTGTGGCTAGGCCGCTCCACAGGAATTAGAGTTTACATGGAGGGTTTTAGAGTTCTGCCGTATGGCGAGCAAAAAGATGACTGGCTTTCAATCGACGCCGATTACGTTCGACGAGGCAAGACTCTCGGGTTTCTGTCTGGATTAGACTTTGCCGGCAAACCCGGCGACGACGAAGAGGGACTAATTTTCTTGCGGAATAATTCGTATTTCGGCGCTGTGTTTCTTACACAAAACGATGCTCCGACACTCAGAATGCTAGTTAACCGAGAAGGTTTTATTCCTGAGTCTGGATACGAACACTTGGTCGGTATTCTTAGAACCGCCATATACCTTTCCGTGAGGGTTCGCGCTTCCGCAAAAATCACATCGCGTCAAGAGAGAAGCCAAAAGCGCAAGCTCCAAGCTGCTGATTCAGAGATCTCTCGAAAGGATCTCAGAGAATTGGTGGCTGAGTCGGTAGAGAACGCAAATACGCTTGCCGCCGAGGCAAAACGAATGGCACTAGCTGGCGATTTCAATGGAGCCAAAAAAAGAATCGCTCAAGCGGCAATGGAGTTTTCGCGAGGCTCGATCGCATCCGAACGACTCATAACCGAGGGATCAATACTGCGCGTACTTGCGTCAGTAGGAACTCAAATGGCGTCTTTTGTTCACGAGATAAACAGTGTGCTCGGTTCTGCGATTGCTTTGGAAGGCGCATTATCAAATCTTAGAAACGATTCGAGTACACCCGTGGCTACGCGGAAGAAATTAGCCGAGCTTCACCGCGCTTTAGGTGATCTCCGACGTAGCATTGAACGTCAAGCGTCCTACCTGACCGATGTGGTTACGCCGGACGCGAGGAGAAGGAGGATACGCCTTCCCCTATCAGAACGCTTTGCAGCCGCGACAAAGTTGGTAGAAGGCGCAGCCAGTCGGCGAGGCATTGAAATTGAAAATCGAATTCCAGCTGATCTAAAGTCACCCTCCATGTTTCCAGCCGAGTTACTCGTTGTATTTTCTAATCTTCTGAGCAATTCAATTAAGGCGGCGGGTATTGGAGGACGGGTGATCGCAACGGGCAGAGTCGGTAAATCTGGAATTGAGCTGCGCATTGAGAACACTGGCATAGCAGTTGACCCATCCAAAGGCGAGAAATGGTTCGCGCCCTTTGAGTCTACAACAACTCGAACCGATCCGGTGCTTGGTCAGGGTATGGGTATGGGGTTGCCGATAACGCGCAATTTGCTCGAGGAATATGGAGCGAGTATTGGTTTCGTAATGCCCAGTCGTGGGTTTGCAACAGCGATAGAGATCACCTTTCCGAGCTAACAAACGAATGAGCGAGCGCATGCCGAAAATTCTGATCATTGACGACGGGGAAGAGCAAAGCGCACTCGTGCAACATATCGCGAGCGCCGGCCTGGTTTCGGCAGAGTTGCTGCATCCGAATGATGTAGCTCTAGATGACCTTCGGTCGGCTGATCTTGTTCTGGTTGATTACGGACTCGACAATTGGCCTGAGAGAGACGCTCTCGATCAGCTCAGCTTACGTTCACCGGACGGTTTGGCGGTCGCGGCGGTGATCCGCAGGCAGGCCCAAGGTTACGAGAAGGATTCGCCAACCGCTATCGCGATGCTTACGGGACAGCTTGACCGACTGGCAAGTCCTCTTCCCGCCGAACATCGCGAACACATGCTCGCTCACATGAACAACTTGGAATGGGTTTTCCGGAAGGCGAAACAGGAAGAGGAGTCCGAACTAATCACTCAAGTTAGCGAGCTCGCGATTGCAGTTTCACGGCTCCCGCCACGCTGGGGCGCTGAAGTTGCGGAGCCAATGAATCAACTGGCGGCCTTACTTAACATTGACGCGGAAGGGTTGGTAAGCGAGAAGTTGTTAGAAGACGTTGAATCTTGCAATCCGCCAATTCACGAATTATCTGAATGGAGCCACGGTTTGGCGGTTCTTAGATGGCTGCTTCACAAGATTCTCCCTTACCCGTGTTTTTTATGGGATACGCATTATCTGGCTGCAAGACTTAGCTTGGATCATAAGGCGTTTGTATCGGCTTTACGAACAAACAGTAAGCTCAACGACCTCCTTGGATCTGCGAAGTATGAAGGCATTCTAGCTGACTTCCTGCGCACCCGATGGTGGCGTTCTCGAGTTGAATTTTTGCTATGGGAACTAACTAACGGGCAGTCGACGGATCCTAGAGTGCTGCACAAGGAGATTAAGCAACGTATAGGAGCCGATCTTACTGCGAGTGAACCTTTGATTAACCCAATCGTTTGTATCAACACCGACTATCAAGCGTTAGATAAGTCCTATTCCCTCCAAGAGTCGGTTCGTATTCGACCCGATGACTGGCCACCCTACGCCGATCAACCTTGGACCACGACAGAACTCGCGAAGAGTGAACCCAAGCTCAAGTCATTGGTTCTCCTCGAAGATAGGGCGAGGGTAAAATAGAAGCGATGAGTGCTCTACCAATCCAGCCAGGATCATCATACGAAGGTCTCCGATTTTCCTTTTCGGATATGGAAAAAGAGATCGAGAATTTGCGGCAGCTTGCAAAACCATTTCTAGATACGAACACGTATGAATGGATTCTACTGAAATGGAAAAAGGAACTTTCGAACTTTCGTCTGGCGAATCCGGGGGCCCATACCACTTGGGAGATTAGCGAAGAGAATCCAATACGAACCAAAATCAGTGACGGTGAATATGAGCCAAAACCGAAAAAGGGAGGTCTGAAAGTCTTCGGTCAATTAAGCTGCAAATGGGACATTCACCTATCCGGCGAAGTGAAGAAGAGGGGTAATCCCAGTCCGTATTTTGTATTGTTGGGGTTGGCTTCAAGCAAGATTACCATTTGGTCTGACGGAGAATCACCAAGCGAAATAGCGCGATGGACCATTGAAGTAGGAGATGCGAATTCTCCTGGTTGTCATTTTCATACTCAAATCGATCTGGATGCAGGCGATCATAAGTTCCCAAAAGCACTCTGCGTTCCGAGATTTCCAAGCGTACTGCATACTCCGATGGATGCGTTGGAGTTTCTTCTCAGTGAACTTTTCCAAGATCGGTGGCTTGAGGTTTCATCTGCCGGACACGATGCCGTAAAAACTTGGGCGAACTGTCAACGAAGT
>DNNE01000107.1:5118-7422 GCA_003487805.1 Blastocatellia bacterium
TGGGCGAACTGTCAACGAAGTCGTCTCGTGAATCTATTGGACTGGCAGAGAACCAAACTAAAGGAATCCAGCGGGTCACCTTGGACAATGCTAAAAAAGCAGAAACCCAGCTTGGATATGTTAATGGCCTCCGAGTAAGACTGCGTGAAGGTTTCTTACCGGCAGCACCAACGACAGGAAAAGTAACGTGAGACTGGCATTACCACCAACCTCTTGTAAAGTGAATACGCCTTCCGACCTTGCTGCGGCGATTGTGCAAGCCTTAGGCGATCAATCCGGTCTCTCTTGGCTCGAACCGTCACACGGTTCAGGAGTATTCGTTGAAGAGATTTCCCGACTTGGGGTCCCCAAGAGGCGCATCCTCGCCGTTGATCTTGACCCGGTAGGTTCGCCAGCTGACGGATTGGCAACAACAATCCGGCGCGTTGATTTCCTGAAATGGGCACAGGACACTCGTAGGCGTTTTGATCGGATTGTCGGAAACCCGCCTTTCGTATCGATTAAGCGGTTAAAACAGAGCCTCCAACGAACCGCCGCGAGTGTGCCGGATTTCGACGGAATCGCAATTGGCCGTGGTTCAAATACTTGGTATGCGTTCGTTCTAGCATCTCTTCGGCTCCTGAAAAAGGATGGATGCATGGCCTTTGTTTTGCCATCTGCTGCCGAGTTCACAAACTACTCCGCCGGCATACGCGCTGCCGTGCACGATACCTTTCGCAGCTTGGAATTGTATCGATGCACACGGCCGCTGTTCGACGGAGTTCAAGAAGGTACGATTGTTGCCATCGCGCGCGGTTACGGATCCGGACCGTGTAAGGTTCGGCGAAAGCGATACACCTCGCGAGAAAGCATGATTAAAGCATTAGCGCAGAGTGGCAAAGCAGCGGGACGAGAGTGCCGAGTTCGACCGGCCAAGTCTTCACCCGTTGTGTTGCCACTGAAGTCCATGGCAGCGTTGCGCTTGGGAGGCGTCACGGGTGATGCCTCCTTCTTTCTAATGGATGAAGAGAGGCGGCAAAGCTTGAAACTGCCTACCTCAGCATTTACACCCGTGGTGTCGAAGGCACGACACGTGAGGTTTGCTTATCTTCAGCGCGAAGTGTGGAATGAGTTGAAGGAAGCAGATGAACGAATCTGGCTGTTCAATCCCACCCCGCTGATAATTCGTGAGAACTGGAGGGTAAGGAAATATCTTTATCCAGAAGCTGGTGGCTGCAATCGCGAAGCGTACAAAATCGTAGATCGAAAGCCGTGGTATCAGACGCCATTGTTAAGTCGCGCCGATGCCTTCATCAGCGGCATGAGTCAGCAAGGCCCGTGGCTCTGTATCAATGAGTTTCCGAAATTGAGAGCGACGAACACGCTCTACGTTCTACGGTTCGCTGAGCAGTATCGACAAGAACGATACATGTGGGCTCTCGCGTTGCTCACTTCTATAGCCCAACGTCAGATTCGTGGCATCGGCCGTCACTATGCGGATGGCCTGGTAAAGTATGAACCCGGAGCACTTGGTGAAGTTGAATTGCCACGGCTCCAACCTAATGCCAACCACAGATCATTATACGAACAGGCAGTGACTTCATTTCTCAATTCAGATCTGCCGACAGCCAAGGATATTGCTGATTCAGTTCGACTCTGAAACAATAAAGTTTCAAATCGAAGCGATGAAATAAGAAGTGACAACCCAGGACACAGCAGCGGCCTTGCTGCGAGTGGCCTCATATCTTGGCCGCCCGCAGAGCTTCATACCGGTGGCGGATGCGCGCGCGGAGATGCGGCGCACTCTGGAACTGGCTGTGAAGGGTAGCGTAGTTCTTACAACTCACGGTGAGCCGGCGGCGGCGGTCGTGCCTTTCACTACGCTCGAAGACATGCGACTGGCTCTCCTACATCTACTCGTCGAGGAAATGGGATCAAGCTTTGAGCGTTCTCAGGAGCGGGCGCGATCCCAAAGTGTAAAAGTTCCTGCGAGCAGCGAAGAAGCATTAGAAGCGTTGGTCGGAGAGGCAGTAAAGAAGTCGCGAAAGCGAAATGGCAAATCTTCTCGTAAGCTGTCGCGCGGTTGAGTACGCGCGAGCGTGGATACTGTTAACTGGAACGACCTCGAAGTTGAATTGAGAAAGCGAGGGTTGATAGTTAAGACGTGACCGTGGGTGATGAAGTCCCAAGGTCTCTAACTGTGGGGAAAATTGTGTCGGCCTTGAACTGAAACAGGCTGATTGAGGCGTGCAAAGGCGCAAACGAAAATGGGCTGCGATCCGCGTAAACGTTGGTTGATGTCGTTACAACGTCATAGGCGCGCTA
>DNNE01000085.1:0-9055 GCA_003487805.1 Blastocatellia bacterium
CTACCGCAGGCGGTTCTGACCCGGCAAGCTGCGCCACGAGATAACCGACGCCGAAAGGCGCTTCGTAACTGATCACCTCACAATTTGAATTCAGATCGCGAGTCGCGCCGATTGCTACGAGCATCGATCGGTATCCGCACTCTCCCGCGGTACGACGCATTTCTTGATCAATATTGAGGATGCGATCCGTGGTGCAACTGCGAATGGCCTCGACCACTTCTTCATCAAACAAATGTGCGTTGGGGTTGTACCCGGCGGGCGCGTCACGCTTCAGCCGGTGACTCAGATCGCCGCTGGCAATGAAGGCAACCCGCCGTCCCAGCTTCTCGATCGCCGCCCGCACGCAATTGCCGAAGCGCACGTGATCTTCACTTGATAAGAAGCTATAACCCAGGGCGATGACCCGACCGCTCCAGCCGTTACGTTGCAGAAAATAGAGCGGCACCGACGTTCCATGATCGAGATCGAAGTCTCTGATTCTCATCACGATCAGATGCTCGTTTGCCGCGGCGCGAGTGATCTGATCAAGGAGTTCTTCGTCGAGTTCTGCATGCACGCTCGTGGTCGGCGCACGAAAATTCGCGAAGTCGCCGAACAATTTCGGCCCGTCGTAAGCGATGAAGGCATTCGCTTCGAGTGGCCCGTGCGGCGAAATGATCACCACTGTCTCGGCTTTGCTGCTGATCACGCGCGCAGTCAACTCAGCCATGGCGCTAATAGAGTTTTGTACCTCGACCGAAGATTCGCGGCCAACTTCCGGCACCATGATTGGTGGGTGCGGAGCGATCCCGGCGAAGACTAATGAACTCGTTTGGGCCATAAAAATCTAACCACAGAGGACACAGAGGAAGTACAGGAAAGTTTGACGACAAATCTTAGCACCGGTGCGAGCGTGTCAGAAGCCCGCGCGTTAGCAAGGGCGAGTGGAGACTGATGATTGCGGCTTTGCCGCCCGATGTGCGGAAAGTCTTCGACTTTCCGAAGGCGGTCCTCTTTGTATCTCTTCTTGCTAGGCGTAGCCTCGCGACAATTTATGAGTCGGCCGGATCGGCAAGGCAAAGCCTTACCGCACATCGGGCGGCAAAGCCGCAGGCGTTGTATCAGAGCAGGTAGTAGCTCGCTTCTAAACGATTCCACGTAAGGTTATGATTGCCGCGCACATGGTTCACTTCGAAGTCTTGATTGTTGGCGCCGGACCCGCCGGATCGTTCGCGGCTGAGCAGCTGGCGCGCGCGGGCGTGAGCGTCGGCCTGTTCGATGGTCGCCCGCCGGGAGAGCCGAAGGCTTGTGGTGGTGGGGTGACGTCAAAAGCTTTGAAGGCCTGGCCGCATCTGCTTGAGGCAGTTGGCCGGACGATTGATGAACTCGACATGTACTCGCCTTCGGGCAAGCATCTGCATTTGCAACTCGATGAGCCCTTCGCGGTCTATTCGCGAATTGCCTTCGACACTTTCCTGCGCGAGCGCGCGCAGAAAGTCGGCGCGAAAGTTTTAGCTGAAAAGGTTTCCGCGCGTGGATTTAAACGGACGGACGACGGATGGATTGTGCGCACGCAGAGCGACGCAGAGTTCTCATGCAAATATTTAGTCGGCGCTGACGGCGCCAACAGTGCGATCGCGAAAAAGCTTGCCGGTCCATTACCGCCGGCGGAAATGGAAGTTGCTTTTGGTTATCGCGCGCCGTTGCCGGAAGCCGGCGATGCTGCGACCGTAGTCGCGTTCCTGCCGAAGTGGGTTGGATATGCGTGGGCTTTTCCGCGAGTCGACCATGTAAGTTTCGGCATCGCGACTACGCAGGATGCTTTTGAACACGACGCGCTCGATAAACTTTTGTGGGATTTCATGGTGAGCTATTACGAAGTAGCGCAAGTTGGTAACTTGCGTAAGATGAAGTTGTGGAACAGGGCAGACGAAACGCAAATTAACAATTTGCGCTACCAGGCCGAACGTTACGCCGCGCGCATTCCCGGTCTCTCGCCGCGGACGTGGGACACGCGCAAAGCCTGCGGTGAAGGATGGGCTTTG
Source organism: Blastocatellia bacterium (assembly GCA_003487805.1). Taxonomy (GTDB): domain Bacteria; phylum Acidobacteriota; class Blastocatellia; order Pyrinomonadales; family Pyrinomonadaceae; genus UBA11740. The sequence continues at coordinate 2,025 of DNNE01000085.1, forward strand.
TTAGGCGACGCGGCGGGCTTTGCGGATCCAGTGACCGGCGAAGGTATTTATTATGCGCTGCGCTCAGCCGAGTTGTTCGCGCAGGCTTATCTCGCCGGCGAGCCGCTGACGTACGAACAGAGCTGGCGCAAAGATTTTGGGGCCGAACTTAAACGAGCGTCTCAAATGCGGCGGCGGTTTTATGGAAACTTTTGGGGTGCGCCCTTCACAGATCGAATGATCGATTTTGCCCGCGGCCATCGCGGGATTCGCAAAGTGCTGGGCCAACTGGTGGCTGGTGATCAAGGCTATACTAATTTGAAAAGGAAACTCGCGCGCAGCGCGTTGAAGCCTTTGTGACCCCGGTGCCGATTATGATTCCGATTACCAGACTCAATCATGCCGTGCTGTTCGTGCGGGAACTGGATCGCACAGTCGACTTCTATCGGCGCGCGTTCGGCTTTGAAGTGATTTCCGAAATGCCGGGAAAGGCCGCGTTCCTGCGCGCAAAGAATTCCGCGAACCATCACGACCTCGGATTATTCGCGACGCCTTCGCAGACACGCGCGCCGATGGGCTCGCCCGGGCTTTACCATCTGGCTTGGGAGGTGCCGACGATTGAAGACCTGGCGCGCGCGAAGACTACTCTGGCTGAGCTGGGCGCGTTGGTTGGCGAGAGCGATCATGGGGCCACAAAATCATTGTATGGAACAGATCCGGACGGTAACGAGTTTGAAGTTATGTGGCTGGTTCCGCGAGAGAAATGGGGCGAGCATGAACACTCAGCCCAGACCGACCGTCTCGATCTGGAGCGCGAGTTGGCGCTCCATGGCCGCCCTGGCTCTTGAATGTTTCGCCTCCAAACGGGTAATCTCTTTTAGTAATTATTTGGTCTCGGGGTTTCTTGCCTTTGTTCCACACTCGGTCAACTCACCAAATTGATTGTCGTCGTTGTATGCGATGAGTATCCAAGGAACTCTGAAAACAATGAGTGTCTCTGACCTGCTCCAGTTTCTGGCGGTGGGCCGGAAGACAGGCGCGCTCAAAATCGGACGCGCCCGAGTCGTTAAGCAAATCTTTTTGGAAAACGGAGTGATTGTTGGTTCCAGCTCTAATGATCCGAAAGAATTTCTCGGCCAGGTTCTCTTGCATTACGGAAAGATTACCGAAGATCAACTGCAAGAGGCGCTCGAGATTCAGCGGCATTCGGGTTCGAAGCTGGGAACGATTCTCTCTTCGCGCGGAATCGTCAGCCAGGCCAATGTGATGGAAGTCCTGCGCACGCGCACGCTGGAAATAATTTACGATCTATTTATCTGGGAGCAAGCGAACTTCGAATTTTTTGACAGCGAGCCCTTGCCGGACGATCTAATCAGGATTCAAGTCGATGCTACGTCGGTGATCATGGACGGCATTTATCGTATCGATGAATGGGCGCGCTATCGCCGAGTGATTCCTTCTGAGCGGACCTTCTTTGAACTTAACAGTGGCTGGACACAGTCACTGCACGAAAGCAAAGAGATTCGGGAAATCCTATATCACGTCGAGAAGCGTATGACGGCGGCTGAGATTTGTTACAACATGCACACGTCGCTGTTCCACGCGTCCGCATTGCTGTTCGGACTGGTTGAGAAAGGCGTGATCACGGTAGCGGGAGAGGCTCAGGTTGTCGAAGTCCCGGACCTTTCAGCGTTGAAGCTGCCAGAGACCGTACCTGAGTTGCTAAAACTGGCGCGCTCAGAACTGAAAGAGGACAACGTTGAGAATGCGCTGGCTATAATTAATAGCGCCCTGGATCAGGATCCCAAGAGCAACGAAGCGAATCGTTTGCGCGAAGACGCGGAAAAGAAATTTATTGCGAAAGTTTATGAGAACGGAATCTTTCCCCATGCGGTGCCAAGACTGCTGGAGACTTTCGAAGAGCTCGAGCACGAGCGACTCGGGCCGCAGGAAGGATTTGTGCTTTCGCGGATCAATGGCGAATTGGATGTGGCCTCGATCGTTTCGGTCTGTCCGTTTCGCGAAGCCGACAGTTTGCGGATGATTAAGAAATTGGCGGACGGCGGCATTATCGGGTTCTGATTGCCGAGTACAAGAAGCAATAAAAAAGTTAACCACGAACACGCACGAAACGAACACGAACATTTCGTGTGATTTCGTGGAAGCGTTCCTGGCTTGGCGTTATGATAGTCTGGCCAGACTTGGATACCTTAAGAGGAAGCTATGTCAGAACAAACCTATGACAAGAATGCAGTCGTCGCTTTGCTAAACGAGATCCTCGAAACCGAACTGGCGGGGGTGGTGCGCTATACGCATTACGCGCTGATGGTCTTCGGCTACAGCCGCATTCCGATCGTCAGTTGGTTGCGCGGCGAAGCTACCACCTGTCTCGCGCACGCGAATGAAGCGGGCGAGATGGTGACTCATCTTGGCGCGCACCCATCTTTGAAAATCGGTGCGCTGCTTGAAACTCAGGCGCACGGCATCAACGACATCCTGATGGAATCCCTGGACGCTGAGAAGGAAGGCCTGGTGCTTTACAAAAAATTGCTCGAGTTGGTTCGCGATCGATCCGTATTTCTCGAAGAGTATGCCCGCAAGATGATCGCCGAAGAAGAGATGCATCTGGGCGAAGTCAACAAGATGCTGCGCAAGCCCGGCGAGATCGAAAGATTCAAAGACTGAGATTTGGAGTGCGGCGGCAACGACGCCAGAAGCCACATGGGCGATTTTTCTCCCTCTCCCTTTGGGAGAGGGCCGGGCTGAGGGCATAGTGCCGACGCTATGTTAGGCACCTCACCGTTGCCGCTAAACCCTCTCCCAAAGGGAGAGGGAACAAGCAAAGGACTCCAAAATCAGTGGATCACCACCCCAATCCCAACCATTAGATTGTGATTCGGTTTTCCCTTAAAGCTGACTGGTGAGAAGGGGCCGGCAATCGCCCGCGGGTTACGATCGCCAGTGAAGATCGGATTGTAATCGATCTCGATAACGCGAATGTCGAAGCGCTTACCTGCGCGCAGATCGATCCCGCCGCCAAGCTTCATCGCAAAACTCGTCACTCGATCGTCGATCGTGAAATTGAATGCCGGAAAGAGATCTAGATCCTGTGATTGCCGGTTGCTGTAGCGCGCGAAGCCGGCCAGCGCATGCGCGAACGGTTTGAAATGCTTTGACGCACTGTTGTTCTTGAGCTGAATGCCCCCGAGAAACTGATAGAGACGCTCATGATTTACCAGCGTTTGGGCAACTCCCGGCGGGTTGAACCGATCGAGGTAGCTTTGTGACTTGAAATGTCCGGTGACGTTGGCTTTGAGCCCGACATACCTCGAAACGTTCAAGGTGATCGAGCCGTCAAAGCCATTGAAGTTCCTGCGCGTGCAAAAGAACCTTTGAGAATTCGGACCGATCTGGTCACCGGTTGCCGTGCTGCACAAGTTGGTAAACGTTTGGGTGGCGCCGCCGGAGGTGAAGCTCGCCTGATTCAAATTCGATTCAACATGATTTGTCGAGAAGCCTCCGTAAGCTTCAATCTTGTGGTAGTCGTTTGAGCCTTGCGCCGCCGCAATAGCCGGCAATGCCAGAATCACCATGGTGAATAGCCAATTCTTTCTCATTCTCGTTCCTTTCTGAATTGTTTTAGTGAGCGCAGTAACCTGCGCGTAGTTGAAGTTCTCTGCCTCACGATCGAGTTGAGGCAAAACATTGCTTTGCCCTGTGCCGTTTCCAGCAAATGGATCGCATCGGCCTCGGCCCAGCGAAAGATGGTTCGCTCGCTTATACCGGCAACAGCGGCCGCTTCGTCGACGGCTATGAAATTGCTTTGCTCGTTACACTGAGTACACCAGGTTTCAATCGATTCTCTGGCCCGACTGATCACTAACAAGCGCTCGGTTTCAATCGTGATGCTTGCAGTTCTTTTCTTCATAGCTGTCAGATCGATTTGACTGGAGCGCAACCGTCCCGGTTGCAGCGTCGCGCCTAACACAGCTCAGGCAAGCGAGGACGCTTGCGCTCCAATCCATCTCATTGGTTTCCGCGGCAGTCGAACGAAACAAGGTGCTGATCGGTCATCACGCAGTCCTGCATGCGGACGAAATCGTCAAAGGTTATGATGGTGTTGACAGCTGAACCGCGGCTAATCAGATGGACCTTGCCGCGATTGCTGAAAGAGAAATTGCAGCTGTCTGCTGTGACAAAATCGTCTTTGAACGTCGCGGTGCCCTGCCAGGTGATTCCGGTGGTCTGGCCGGTCGCATTTACGTCTTGCCGGATTTCGCATTTCTCGCTGAATGTGCCGTCAGCTCGTTGCTGGTCGTGGCAGGTAATGGTGGTGGTGTCGGTCAAATCCATTAACTCGTTCGTGCACTCGTTCGGGAAAACAAAAGCCTCGGTGAACTGCATCTTGCTGCTCTGATTTCGAGTCTGGGCTTTCGTCGCTTCGAGTGGCGAGGTGGCCGACATAGCCAACGTCGCGACAATCGTTAACAGGATCATGATTCTTCTCATGGGTCTTTTCTCCTTCGATCTATTGAAATCTTGTTACCTTCAAACCTCTGTTCTAGAATGCTGCGGTCGAACGCGCGGCATAATCGGCTACGCGCCTTCTGAAACTCTTCAACCGAGCGCTCAATTGTTTCTCAACCATTTCTAAATCGCGGGATGAGCAAGGAAAACAGGCACTTTTACGAGTTCGGCCCTTTCCGTATCGACACGCTTAACCGACAGTTACGGCGTGACGATCAGGTCGTACCGTTGAAGGCGAAGGCGGTCGATACTTTGCTGTTGCTGATTCAGAACCGCGGTAATCTGATAGAAAAAGACGAGTTAATGCAGCGCCTGTGGCCGGACAGCTTCGTCGAAGAAGCGAACCTGACGCAGAACATTTACAGGCTGCGCAAGGCCCTGGGCGGCGATTACATCGAGACCCTTCCGCGTCGCGGATACCGATTCATCGCCGAAGTTAATGAGCGGAACGAGGTCGCCGGGGATGTAATCGTCATCCAGGAGAAGACCAGAACGAGGGTCAGCTATGAAGAGGAGTCGGACGATCCTGCTGACGCGCAAATAATCGACCTCACCAAACATCGTGATGGTGGGCCGCGATTGCTTGCCGCTCCTAAATCACGCAGGCGCTGGCTCGTTGTCTCTTTAATCGGCGTGATCATTCTGATCGTGGGCGGAGGTGTGCTATGGCTGCGATCTCCAGGGACCCCCTTCACGTCGGTTAAGCTGACAAAATTCACCACCACCGGCAAAGCTATCAAAGCAGCGATTTCGCCCGACGGAAAATACGTGGCGTATGTCCTGGCCGACGCCGGCCAACAGAGTCTTTGGCTTAGACAAATGGCGACCGGAAAAGAATTGCCTATCGTTCCGGCGCAGCGGACGGATTATTACGGGTTGACGTTCACCCGAGACGGAAACTACATCTTTTATGTCAGTCAGGAACAGAACCATCCCGGCGTTCTCTATCAAGTGCCGAGCCTGGGCGGCACGCCGGACAAATTAATCGAAGACGTCGACTCTCCAGTGACCTTCGCGCCCGACAATCGCCAGCTCGCTTTCATTCGCTTCGGCCCCGGGATCGCCTCGATCGTGATCGCTAATGCGGATGGCACCGGAGAACGAGCGCTCGCGACCACGCACTCGCAGGACGCAATCAGAATTGGCCCGAATGGAGTTCTGCCGCCTTCGTGGTCGCCCGACGGGAAAGTGATCGCCTGCCCGGTCAGTATCAACTCCAGTCAATGGGACCAAACGATCTATGGCTATCAAACCAAGGATGGCGCGGGGCAACCACTTACTTTGAATCACTGGCCGACGTTGGGCCGAATCGAATGGTCACTGGATGGTAATGGACTGCTGGCGACTGTTATTGATAGCGAAGCCGGCGCGGAACAGCAGATCTGGTTTGTGCCATATCCGAAAGGTGAAGCGCGGCGCATAACCAACGATCTGACTGACTATCGAGACTTAAGCGTGACCGCGGATGGCCGAACGCTGATTACAATTCAGTCGGAAAAGAAAGCGAACATCTGGTTGGCCCAGGCGAGTGATCTGGATCATCCAACACAACTCAGCGCGACTAGTTATGACGGATTAAACGGCATGTCGTGGGCGACGGATGGGAGGTTGGTCTACACGTCGCAGATCGCCGGCGAACAGAATCTTTGGGTGACTGATCCAAAGGGGGGCGAGCCAAAACAATTGACCGCTCACGCCGGATTCAGCGAGCAACCGGCGGTCTCTCCTGACGGACGCTACATTGTCTTTCTTTCTAATCGAAATGGTCAGGAGCACCTTTGGCGGATTGATATCGACGGCAGACACCCTCTGGAGCTAACGCATGGCGCATCCGACTCGCAACCGAGTTTCACTCCCGATGGTAAGTTGGTCGTTTATCGATCCCACAACACTAACGGCTCGAATCTATTCAGCATCAGCATCGACGGCGGCGAACCGGTGCGATTGACTGACAAGGTCAGCTTTGATCCGAATGTTTCGCCGGACGGCAAGACAATCGCCTGTGCTTTTCGTCCGGAACCAACCAAAACAAAGATCGCGATCATCGCGGTCAGCGGTGGCGCACCTAACTTTATCAGCGATGTACCTGCTTGTTATGGCAGGCTGCGCTGGATGGCGGATGGCAGCGGTCTCGCCTATGCCGCGCGACAAGCGGGCATTGGCAACATTTGGATTCAACCTCTGGACGGTCGCTCGCCCTTTCAATTAACGCACTGGAACCCTGGTCCGATCTTTTCATTTGACTGGTCTCGCGACGGAAAGTGGCTGGCGTATGCGAGTGGCAGTTTGACGAGCGACGTGGTTGTCATTACTGACACTCATCGTTAACGGTTTCAGTCCGCGGAGCGGACGTCAGCATAAAGCCTGGGGCGTGAGCCCCAGGTCACGTGCCAAAATGTCGATTGAACCCGCGAAGCGGGTGATAGCCGTTGCGCTTAACATTCGTCCCAATGATTCGGCTGCCGCCCGCTTCGCAGGCTTTGACCGCTTTTCCTGACTCGGTCCTGGGGCTTACGCCCCAGGCT
>DNNE01000085.1:9205-26708 GCA_003487805.1 Blastocatellia bacterium
CCTGGGGCGTGAGCCCCAGGATCAGGAACCAGAACAAGAGTCGAGCCCGCGAAGCGGGCGATAGCTTTTACGCTTAATGTCAGGTCATACGAAATCGGCTGCCACCCGCTCCGCGGGCTTAGTTTATTTTTCCTGACGTGATCCTGGGGCTCGCGCCCCAGGCTTTATGCTGACGTCCGCTTCGCGGACTCGCAGGCGACAAATCAGAACCTGATGGGCTAAAACCATCTTTACCATCCGCCGTAACGGGCTTAACATCTCCTCATGAAAATCCCGACACTGAAAATCGTACTTGCCATAACACTTGGCGGTCTGGCTGTTTCTGCTTCTCACAATTCTTCGAGCGCGTCGTCGCAACCAACGGACCTGCAGCCGGGCACGCTGTGCGCAAAGAACGAGCGCGTCATTTTTAGTTGCCCGGTGAAACGTCCGGCCAAAATCGTTTCGCTCTGCGCGTCAAAGGATCTGACGAGCGAGCGTGGTTACCTGCAATATCGATTTGGTGTTCCTGAAAAGATCGAGCTGGAGTTTCCGCAAAGCAAAACCGGGACGCAGCCGAAGTTTCAGTACACACATTACTTCCGCGCCCAGGTCGATCTAACTGAGATCAGTTTCAGCAGCAACGGCTACGAATATCAAATCACCGACGATTACAACGGCGAAGAGAAACCCGCGCAGATAAGCCAGGGAGTGAGCGTAACTGCGCCGGGCAAACCTAAGGACGTGAGCTTTGTCTGCCGCACGAAACCAAAGGCTGATTACACTGATCTGCAGGCGGTGCTGCCGAATGGCCAGTGATAATTCTTAGGAAACCCACCCACTCAGTGAAGCAGGACGCCGGAGCCAAATTCTCACTAAGACGCGTGCCACCGTTCGACTCGTTGATGAAAGCTGCTCCCGGTACTGACTCCATAACTATTGTGGAATATACTGTGCTCCCCCCTCTTTGATTCGAAAGGAAGGCTCATATGCTGAAACCAACTTCAGGCGGAAGCCTGCGCACCGCGTTAGGCGCGCTTTGCCTGCTGGCTTTCGTAGTTATGGCCTGCAAATTGTCGTCTTTGCCGGGCGCGAAGACGAATATGTTTGAAGGATCGAACGCGGCGGACGGCGCGGCGAAAGTCAAAACCAAACTCGGCGTCGATAACGTCAAGGTCAGCCGGATGGAGATTCACGAAGACAAGCTGGAGATCATCGTGCAGGATCCAAACAAGCCGAAGAACTTTGACAAGTACACCTACCAGGCCGGGGCGGTGAAAGGTCCCGAACCAGTCGAAGCCTTCGTGCTCGGGAATCAGGAGTTCACGGCGGACAAGTCGCGTCTGTTCGATCTCGGTGAAATCAATTTGGCGGCCATTCCCGATACCTGTAAGAAGGCCGCCGAGCAGGCACAAATTGAAGAGGGAAAGTGCGACATCATTTCGGTGGATTGGGAATCAGCTTCCAATACTCGGACCAAAGCTGAGAATGAAAAGCGCAAAGCTGAGATAGAGGCGGAACGCGAGAAAGCATTTAGGACCGGCAAGTTTCCCGATCCGATGGACATGGTGAGGGGCCAGATTGGCGACCTGGCGGTCACCTGGCGCATCTGGATCAGAGGTCCGCGCGCGACCAAATATTTTTGGGCTGACCCGAAAGGAAGCCTTTCCGACCATCAGTGATCGTCACAGAGTCTTCTCACAAGAGCCGATTAGTCACGGCCTTGACCAAAAAGAAGACCGAAGTTCATTCGTGTGGATTGGTTTTGTGTTCGTGTTCTTTCGTGGTCTGCTTTTGCCGATGAATCAATAAGAACCAAACCACGAAACCACACGAACCAGGAATCACGAAACATTCACTCAGGAGCACCCGTGCAAATCATTGTGCCTTGCATGGTAGCTACCAATAGTCGCTCTTCGGTTTTGTTAATCGCGAATACATCAGCACGAACCACGGTCAGGGTCTTGCCGGCTTTGATTACTTCCGCGCGCGCAACAAATGTGTCGCCTTGCGCCGGCCGTAACAGATTTAGTTTGAACTCGACGCTCAAGACGTTCGAGCCGGCGGGCATTAAAGTATAGGCAGCATAGCCGCAGGCTGAATCGGCGATGGTCGTAACAATTCCGGCGTGCAGATAGCCGTTTTGCTGGAGCAGATCAGCCCGATACGGAAGCGTGATCTCGACGACACCTGGTTCAACCAGGGAGAGTCGAGCGCCGATCAGCTTCATGATAGGTTGTCGCGCGAAGCTGTCTTCGACATCTCGAGCAAAGGATGGATTCAGCGGGTTCATATTTGGAGTGCGGTAACTTGTTACCGCTTTCAAAAGGCGCCAGTTAGTCCAAGAGACCTCGTTTCAGTCTCGCGGCGACAAGTCGCCACTTACCAAAGCGCTGACAAGTCAGCGCACTCCAAAAAGTTGAGACCTACTTCAGCGCTTGATCTAGCGATGATCTATCATCAAGCAGGATCCATTCAATGACTGACAAAGGCAGACTGCCATTCTTAATCAGGTCGTCGTGGAATTGGCCGAGACGAAAGTCATTGCCTTTCTGGTCGCGATACTTGCCGAGCAGACGCATGATTTGCCACTTGCCGGTGATGTAAGTGATCTTCTGCGTGGGACTGGCCGCCGCGCCTGCCGCTTCGCCTTCAGCCGCCTCGCGATCGAGTCCGCCCGCTTCCATGAAATATTTCACCGCTTGTTCGAACGTCCAGCGGCCGGTTTGCAGGTTCACGTCGACGCCGATGCGCGCGGCCCGATATCGCGACAGACGCAGCACCTGTCCCTGCGACGCGGAATTAACCGGATAGAGACCGGTGCGCATCAGCATCTCTTCACCGTACAACGCCCAACCTTCGATAATGATCCCATCGTTGTGCTGGCGGCGGATCTCGTCTTTTAAGTGATTCGCGATCGAGAGCTGCAGAAAGTGGCCGGGGATTCCTTCGTGACCCAGGATTGGCCGCGGGTCTTCGATGGCCGCGCGAATGTAGAAGTTTTTGCTCTGCGGATTGTAAGTCGGAATAAAGTAAAAGCCAGTAGGATCCTGATCGTAAACCCCCGGCGCATTCATGAAGCCACCGGGACTCGTGGGCTTGAACGCTTCCGGCAGTTGGCGAATTTCAAAGCGGCCGAGATAGGCAGGCAGCGTAACCAGTTTGTTCTCTTTCAAGAAACTGATCATTTCAGCCTCGCGGCTTTCGTAGGTTTTGAGAAACTCATCCTGATCTTTCGGGACTACTTTCGCGCGCTGCGGATTTGGATCGGCGAGCGAAGGATCGGGAAGCATCGCTTCAGCCGCCCGCGCCCGTGCCAGTTCAGTCTGGCCCAGCATCTCGACCTGATTGGCGTTGAGCGGCAAAAGATAAATATTCTTCAAGACATAGTTGTAGTTCGCTTCACCCATCGGTTTGAAGGGTGGCATGCCGGGCAGACGTTTCTCGAGAAAATCCGCAAAACCGTGTATCGAAGCAAGCGCTGCATCGCGCGCTTTTGTCAGATCGGTCTTCTCAGCCGGCGGCAGATCTTTTGCCAGAGTCATGAGACTGTCGTTGAACAGACTGTCAATCGAGCGCGCCGAATCGATCGCGAGCTGGGCATACAAGCGGACGGGCTTGTTGAGATTCTGTTTGCCATGCTCGATCACGAAAGGCATTTGTTTCAGTCGCGCCGTGGCGGCCAGAGAACGATTGCGCGGCGTGTCATAGTCTTTCTTCAGCAATGAAAAAATGCCGTTGCTGCATTCGTTGACATAGGTTTGCGGATCGGTCTCTTCAAAATCCATCACCCGATCAAAAAACGCGACGCCTTCCAGTTGGGCCCGAAACAAAAGCCAATCGATGCGGTCATCCTTCGCCCAACTTTCGGTCTGCATCGCGTTGACTTTGGCGAGCACTTCTTTGACGTGCAGCCGCCGGGCCAGCAAAGCTGAGAGTCCATAGTCCGTAAGTTTGGCGTCCCAGGTGTGGAGTCCGGCGTCGCTCGAGCTGACCGGATAATTTTGGTTACGCCAGTTATAGTAATCATCGGCGAGACGTCGAAGCGTCGCGGGAGAGGCATCGGGTTGAGCGTTGATGCTTACCGGGATTGTCAGCATCACTAATGAGAGAACAAACAGAATCGTTAGCAGTTTCATTTTATGATCTCTGGTGAATGTCTTTTTGAATGGCGCCTGAGCCGGATGAAACTCCCGCACCCGCGGCATGGGTTAAGGCCCGCGCGTTTCGCTGGAAGCCGGAACGTTTCGCGCGCTTCATCGCGCTCCCGCGAAAACGTTCGGCGTAAGCTTCGGGAGTGAGTTGCTGAATCTCAGAGAGAGAAGCGTTGACGTTTCCTGCGCGCGGTTGGAAGCGAGGTTCTATGCTACCGCTCGTCATGTGGTTCCAGGGGCAAACGTCCTGGCAAATGTCGCAGCCGTACAGCCACCCTTCGAGATGTTCAGCCACCTCAGCACGAATCTCGGACGTCCGCGATTCAATTGTCGCGTGCGAAATGCAAAGGTTCGCATCGAGCACATAAGGCTCGACAATCGCAGCCGTAGGGCAGGCATCGATGCAGAGTGAGCAGCTTCCGCATTGATCGGCAATTCCGGTGTCTTCGGGTTCGAGATCCAGGTTCAAAAGCAATTCGCCAATGAAAACCCAGGAACCAAATTCCGGAGTAATCAGATTTGTATGTTTGCCAATCCAACCCAGGCCGGCGCGCGCGGCCCAGGCTTTATCCATTACGGGTTGAATGTCGACGCAGACTTTACCTTCGGCCTCTGCGTGTTGCTGCTTTATCCATGAGAGCAACTCGCGCAATTTACCGGCGACAACTTCATGATAATCATCGCCCCAGGCATAGCGAGAAATTTTTCCGGTCAGCTCTTCAGATCTGGCCCGCCCGCTATCCCGATTTATCGGGATTCTGACTTCATGCTCATGTTCGGTGTAGTAGTTCAGCGCCACCACGATGACGGACCGCGCCGGCGGAAAGAAGAGTCGCGGATCGGTCCGCTGTGCCGGGTCGCGCTCCATCCATTTCATTTCGCCGTGATACCCGCGTGCAATCCACTGCTGCAGTCGATTGTGTTCTTCGGTGAGACTCTCCGCCCGCGCGATTCCTACCTTGGAAAACCCGAGTTGTAACGCCCGCTCCTTAACTTGCGCCGCAACTACTGAGCTCGCCTTAACGGTTTGCTGGTTTTCTAAAATCATCCACGAGCAGTATAGACGGGATCAAAGCGTGATTCGTAGCAGTCTAGGGATGATCGTCGTGACAAAAAAAAGGGCGCGCCTTTCGGACGCGCCCTTCGGTTAAGGTTAAGAGTTCGTGATTAGAACTCGAAACGAACGGCCAACTGCACCTGGCGTTCGCGGAACAGTGTGCTGTCCGCGCCGGTGGTTTGTCCGAACGGAGTGTTGAAGATCAAGCACTGTGCGCTGCCGCCTGCGGGACACCCAGTGGTAGAAAACGAATACATCGTCGCATTCACACTGGTGACTTGTGTCCGGTTAAAGAAGTTAAAGACTTCGCCCAGCACTTCGATCTTGGCCTTTTCCCCAATCGGGAATCTTCGCGAAACCCGCATATCAAGGTACTGAATCGAAGGCTGATGGAACGCGTTTCGCGGCAAGAGTGCAAATCGCTGCGAACCGCCTGAACCGTTAACACCGCCGCCCGGTGTCGTGCTCGATGCGAATCCGAACGAAGTCGGCGCAATCGATCCCGAAAGATTGGCAGTGTAGCGCGCGCCTGAAAACCAGTTGAAGATCGGCGCGAAGGTCCACCCGTTCAGCAGGGCCCGGGCTGTCTTGTTGTCTTTGTTCTTGTAGTTGCTGGTCCAAACCATGCTGTACACGAACTTGTGACGGCGATCGAAAGATGACAGGGCGCCTTCTCCGGATTGATCGAACGGATTGAACGGAACGGAGAAACTAGGTGTAAACGTGTTTGAAGTTTGTCCGTTGTCGTAAGCTCTCGACAGCGTGTAACTGCTCGTAATTTGCACACCCTTAGTCATGCGCCGGTTGAACTGAAGCACCAGCGCGTTGTACTTCGAAAAGACGTCACTGCGAATTTCCTGGATCTGGCCAAAGGCCGGGATTATTCTCGGGCCAGTGAAAATCGGCGTTCGATAGATGCGGCCATCGAAGGGACCACCTGAGACGTTCACGTTCACGGACGCTGAGGGGCCACCTTCATTAACGTCCACAAAGTTCGGCAGGTACTGCCCCAGACTGAACATGTATGAAGCTGAGACAACCGTGTTACGGGCGATCTCTCGCTCGAAGATTGCGTCGAGTTGGTGAATTCGCGGCAACTGGAAGTTGGTCGCGAAGTAATTTACGGATGGCGTGGTCAGCGTTCCCGGCGGAATCAGGTTGGGATACGTTGGTGCGATTGCACTCGTGGCAGTGACGCTAACCTGCCGCTGGGCCACGTCTGCGCCCAGGCCGGTGCTGATCAGAGCCTGGTAAACAGTCGAGTTGATTACGCGGCCGTAGTAGATGCCATAGCCGCCGCGAATCGAAGTCTTGCCATCACCGTTGACGTCATAGGCAAAGCCGATACGCGGGCCGTGGTTGTTCTTATCGCTTACCCGATTACCCGTTTGGGGTAGCCCCGAATTAACACGCGTCGGATCGTTGAACGGGTTTCTTTGGTATTCGTAACGATAGCCCAGGTTCACAGTAAGACGCGATGACACGCGCCAGTCGTCCTGGACAAAAAAGTTCAAATCACGAGTTGACAGGTTCAACCCAAGAACACCAAAACCCTGGTTGAAGTTACCCGAGTAGCATTTGCCGGCAAAGCGGGTCGTGGCGCTATAACAAGTCGTCGTAGCGGCCAGTGCGGACCGGAAGTTCGTGTAGTCGACGATGAAGTCATTGAGTCCGCCATTGAATCCAAGCGCGTTCGTGCCGCCGTTATAGTTGAACTCACCACCACTGAAACGCAGATTGTTGATGATGTCCTTGACGAAGTTGACGTCGCCGCCAGCCTTCACCGTGTGATTACCCTTGGTCCAGGTCACCGTATCGGCAAACTGCTTGCGTCGTTCGTCCGGGAACGCGGGCCGTTCGAGAAACTCCGGAATTCCGAACGAGAAACCGTTCGTTAGGAACGTCTGCGGAGAACGTCCACCAACTGAAGTGTTAGGCTCGCCCGGGAGCGGTGGCTGACTGAATTCGTATTCGAAATCGCGCCCCCACTGGAAACGAAACTCATTTAGCAGCGTCGAACGAAGCGTCGAGGCCAGGCGAAGATTTAAGAAACGCGCGCGCACAAAGTCGTCGCCGAAGTTGTCCACGGCACGAGTGTTTGTCGCTTGCGTTTGAATACCAGCCGGCGAATTCCACTTGAGATCGTTGTACGTCGCCGTCAAGGTGTTCTTGCCGTTGAGGTGCCAATCAACTTTCGGTAAGAAAATGAGATTGTCGCCGCGGCGTGGCAGGGTGCCGGAAATGCTGTTCAGGAAATTCAACGCCCCATTGACTTGAGTTGCAGTCAAACCCTTGCCGGTAGTTAAAGGATTGGTAGCGCCAGCCGTTCCTCGACTGCTGCCGGTGACCAGACCCGGACACAGCGCATTCGAGGTCTGTGTGCCGAGGGCGGTGGTCAGCAAGCACGTATCCGCGGTATTCAGAAAGTTGCTCGCCGTAAAGCGCGACAAGCCAGGGAAGTTCCGTCGCTGTTGATCGTAGCTGAAGAAGAAGAATGCTTTGTCCTTCGCGATCGGTCCGCCAATCGTTCCGCCAAACTGATAGCGGACATCGACGGGCTTGATGCCGACGTTGTCGAACACGCCAGGAGCAACCAGAACTGAGTTGAAGGCCAGCGGATTGCGCGTGCCCCACTTATTGTTTCGATCGTAGAAGAATCCGGAACCGTGAAACTGGTTTGTGCCGCTCTTGGTGACAGCGTTCGTCACACCGCCGGCCGAGCGACCGTATTCTGCTGAGTAGCTCGAGGTGTTCACCTGAAACTCGCGAATCGAAGCCTGGCTGATCACGTAGGGGATGCGGGTGCGTCCGCGCTCTTCAGCGAAGAACGCCTGATTGTTGTCACCGCCGTCCACCGTATTGTTGTTTAGCAAGCCGGAGATTCCGCGGAAACTGATTAGACCGAAAGTTCCGTCGGGAACTGCGCCCGGGGTAAGGATCGCAAAGTTCGACCAACGGCGGCCATTGATGGGCGATTCGTTGATAGTCGTTTGATTGACGTTGCTGGAGAAATCCTGCTGCGTCGTGTTGATGACTGGCGCTTCGGCCGTCACCTGGACGGTATTGGTTGAACCCTGCAGACCTACGCCTACATCAAGGCTGGTCTCACGTCCAACCTCGACGACCACTTTGTCTGCGTTATAGGCTGCAAACCCACTCGCATTCACGGTGACCGAGTAATTGCCCGGCTGCAAGTTGGCAATTTTGAATCGACCTTCGCGATCGCTGGTGGTCGTTTCTTCCTTGCCCGTTTCAAGGTTTTTGACCGTGACTGTAGCTCCAGCCACGACCGCGTTTTTGGGATCATTGACGCTGCCACCGATTGCACCCGTCACTGTTCCCTGCGCCAGTGCCGCCACGCAAAAAGCGAGTACGAGCACAGAGGCAAAACAGAATCGTAGAAATTTACTCATAACAGGAGAACTCCTTAAGGAAATCAGTATCGTTGAGACCATATTGCGCGCGAACCGTCGCACGCCGATTTTTCTGAGACTGCCGAAAACTTTTTGGACTGCTCTTACGAAGGATTGACTGCGAAAAAGTGCAGAAGGCGGTTTCTATCATGATGAGCGTTAACTGCGCAAGCATAAATCGTTGGTAAGCGGTATTTCTTTCTCCAGCTTGCGCCAGCCTATTCCCGTCAATGTCAAAATCACTTCTCGCTGTAGGCGAAGCCAATTTTTCGCAAGAATTGTGCCTGAGAGGCCTGATAATCGTGAACGTCGGATCGCAAACAGTTTGAGGCCTTTTTAAGACCGTAGTAACTTGTTTTTTGACGGCCGCGCACGAGAATTTGGATATTCTATGAAAATCGCAATCGCAGCTTTCGCGATTGTTACTGGCAGTCTCGACCCTTTGACGATTTGCGAAAGACCTTTTACGACAAACAACCTACAGTTGTTCGCAGATGATCGCGATGCCTTGACCTCCGCCGATGCAGGCCGTTGCCAGACCGTAGCGTCCGCTTCGCCGACGCAACTCGAGCAACAACGAGAGCACCAAACGCGTGCCCGTGGCCGCAAGTGGATGACCGAGCGCGATCGCGCCGCCATTCACATTCGTCTTTTCGCGATCCAATCCCAGTTCCTGTTCGACTGCCAGGTACTGAGCGGCGAAAGCTTCGTTCACCTCGATCAGATCCATGTCTGAAAGTTGAAGCCCTGCTTTCTCGAGCGCTTGCAGCGACGCGGGCACTGGTCCAATACCCATCAATTCGGGTTCCACTCCAGCGTAAGCCCAACTCACGATGCGACCGAGCGGTCGAAGATTTTTTGCCTTTACGAAATCTTCGTCGGCAATAATCAGCGAAGCGGCGCCATCGACAATCCCTGACGCATTTCCCGCAGTCACAAACCCATCTTTACTGAACGCCGGTTTCAGTTTTGACAGATCTTCGAGCGTCGTTTCGGGTCGCATGTGATCGTCGCGTTCAAAGAACGTCGAGCCTTTCCTGCTCTTGATTTCAACGGGCACGATTTCTTCCGCGAAACGGCGTGCATCGAGCGCCCGCTTCGCCGCTTGTTGTGAACGCAGAGCATATTTGTCCTGCTCGTCGCGGCCGATTTCAAATTTGCGCGCGAGGTTCTCGGCCGTGCCCGCCATCGGCGTGTTGCAGTACGTGTCCAGCAGCGCGACCATCAAGCTGTCTTCCAGTTTTCCCTGGCCCAGCGCAAAGCCGGATCGCGCGCCGCGAATCACGTGCGGCGCTTGCGACATCGATTCCATCCCGCCAACGAGGCAGGTGCGCGCTTCGCCAAGCTGAATCATTTGCGCGCCGGAAACAATTGATTGAATGCCGCTGCCGCATAAGCGATTCACGGTCAGCGCCGGGCGATCAAATGGAATTCCCGCCTTCAAGGCGACGTGCCGCGCGCCATAAATCGCGTCGCCGGAAGTTTGCAGGGCATTACCGAAAATTGTGTGGTCGATCTCTTCGGCGGCGACACCCGTTGTTTCCAGTGCCGCACGCGAAGCGATCGCGCCCAGATCGATCGCGGAAATATCCTTCAACGCGCCGACGTATTCGCCCATCGGCGTGCGTTTGCCACCTAAAATGAAAACATCACGAGCCATGAATTTATAATGACCTCTCTATAGTCAGGAATTTGCGCTTCATCAGAAACGAAGAAGGCTAGCAAAGCGAACGGGCAAGGTCAATTTGAGGTATGAG
This sequence comes from Blastocatellia bacterium, assembly GCA_003487805.1. Lineage (GTDB taxonomy): Bacteria > Acidobacteriota > Blastocatellia > Pyrinomonadales > Pyrinomonadaceae > UBA11740. Next base: position 19,566 of record DNNE01000085.1, read on the forward strand.
GTTCAAAACGGGCTGCCAGCGCGGGACCCAAACTAGTCTACAAATCGATGCTTCTCGCGGTAGCGATGCAGAAGCTCTTCGAGGAATCCTTCGTAAGTGAACGTCGCCAGATTGTATTGCGGGCGCAGCTTGAAAAGAATGGGCATCGCGACCCGCCAGGCCATCCATTGTCGTGGATAGTCTCTTAACTCCCATCGCCTGCGCAGAAAACTCTCAACGACGGTGATTTCCTGTTCGGTGAGACTGTTTAAGTCGGCGGTGAACAGAACCGGCGCGAATGTTCGTCGCAGGGCGGCATCGGAAACCGGCGAAGCAAAAACTTCGGCGAACGCGGGCGCCTCGGCTTCGCGCTCGCGCACGACCACGGTGCCGGCGACCAGATCGCCGATGCGCTGGTCGCGACTAGACGCAAAAACGGAAATCAAGCCAATTGAATAGAAGGGCGGAAAAATAATGTCCACGACGCGCAGCAGGTTGCGAATCATCGCCTCGAAAAAAGAGATCGGCCGTCCGTCCTCGCGGATGACGCGCAGCTTCAGCCATCGCTTGCCGGGTGTTTGCCCGCGCCAAACCCATTCGAAAACAGCGAAATAACCATTAATAATCACGAATTGAATGACCACCAGCAACGCGATTACCCACTTCGGAGCGTTCATTAACCGAGAGCTAATGTTCGGCACATCGGTAATGATGGCAAAGAAAATGGTGAGCGCAATTAACGCCAAAATCTGAATCGTGTGATCGATCGCGCACGCGATGAAACGATTGCCGATCGAAGCCAGCGCAAAATGCAGCGGCACGCGCTCAGGCGTCTCGATAACGAGAATGTCGTCAGAAGTGATTACTGCGGACACTGTTTAGTAATTATCCGAGCAGGACATGACGATGCAACCTAAGTCAGAATCAGTCCGAAACTCTGGAATGGCGCGAAGTCCGTGATGTTGTGGGTGGCCATTCGCGCGTCACAACGAATTGCCACGGCCGCAATTTGACAATCTGCCAGGCTTCGCGAACGGCGGCCCGTTCCGTTGAAAAGCTCCGCTGCTTTTGCTGCGTCTGCCATTAGAAATGGTTCATGTGCAGCGAACAGGCTCTCGGCAAGAGCGATGTCCTCAGCCTTAAGCGGACCACAGAGCAGTTCACTCCAGGCGATACTGCTAATACCAACATCTTCGCCCGCAATAATCCATTCTTGTAATCTGGTTTCAGACGCTGACTCCGGTACCAGTGCTTGAATAAGGAAGCTGGTGTCGAGATGGATCATTCGCTATCTCATCGGCGAGCTTCGATAACCGCGTTCTGCCACTCGTCCGCTTGGGCTGCCGTCAATCCAAGTCTACGTTGTAATTCCTTGAACGTACTCAACCGATCGGAACCTATGGGAGTCGAGCCAATGATTCTTCGCGCACGATAGCGTATCTTGATTTTCAGTCTATTCAAGTTGAAGCGAACTGCCTGCGTATCTTCACCTAACTTTTCAGCAATTTGATCTACCGAGAGATCTCCGACGTAATAAAGGCTCGCTAACAATAATTCATGTTCACTCAGATGTCCCATAAGAACTCTGAAAGGAAGGGTCTTAGCAAGTTCGAGAGCGTCAATACGGTTATCAGCTTCTTCTGCTGTTACGTTGCGTTCCGGTGAGATGTCTTTCTCGGCATTTCGCATGACAAAATCCTAACACTGCGCAGCATGGCGTACAACAGATCGGCGCTCAGAGAGCGAAGCGCGGACGGAGTTGGTGGCTGCGCGTTGCTTCACTTAATTGACAACTTCTTCAACGTCTTCGCCACAGCTGCAGCATACAACCTGTGCTCTTCAATTAAGATGCGGGCCGAAAGATTCTCAACCGTATCGTCTTCGTGGATCGGCACTTCACGCTGCGTCACGATCGGCCCGCCATCCAAAGTCTCATCAACAAAATGCACGGTGCACCCGCTGACCTTAGCGCCGTGTTCCAATGCCTGTCGCTGCGCGTCGAGTCCGGGAAACGCAGGCAGCAAACTTGGATGAATGTTGAGGATGCGGCCACGATAATCATTAATAAGTTCAGACGACAACACGCGCATGTAGCCGGCAAGACAAACCAGATCGATCTGTCGGGCCGCCAGCGCCGACACGATTTCACGATCGTGTTCCTGACGTGTGCGCGCGCCACGTTCAATCACGAGGGTTTCAATTCCACGCTCGTTGGCGCTCTCAAGACCAGCAGCGTCGCGCTTATCGCTGATCACGGTTGCGACTTCAGCATTGGGAATAGTGCCCCTACGCACGGCATCCGCCAGCGCAACCATGTTCGAACCGCGACCGGAGATCAGGATAGCGATGCGCTTTGTCGCCGGACTGTTGGGCATCTACTGTTTGTCGTTTGGAAAAATTTGATCCAGGTGATGCTTCAAGTGATCCACATAGTCTTTCATTAGATATTCAAGCGTCACAGCTTCGGATTGCGGCACGGTATTGAAAGCAATCTCCTGTAACGTGTGCAGCGTGCACGGCGTCGTCATCTTCTCTTTCGAAGCGTGCGCCATCACGTGGTGCAAGTGAAGATTATAAGCGCGCCACAAATCGACGAGTTGTGTCCACGGAGCCTGCTGGTAATGATTCGTGCGCACCCAGCCGTTCTGATCGTAACCCGCGAAAACCAGATCGTTCTTCAGTTGGCCCAGCACGAAACGCGCGTGATTGTTCGTCGCCGAATCAATCAGATGACCGATAATCTGCTTTGATGACCAGTGATCCTCTGCCCGCGGGACTTCACTTTCTGACTCGCTGATCTCGCGCAAACGCGGCACGGCGGCATCGATAGTTTGTTTGAAATTTTCCAGCCACTGTTCCATAGGAAACTTGCTCACATTAACGAAACTGTTTTCTGGCCCGTCGTGACGCGACCAATCTCATAACATGAATTCACGGCATTTCGAATTGCCGCGCCGTCTTCGGCAGCGCAGATAATCACCATGCCGATGCCCATGTTGAAGACCCGAAACATTTCACTTTCATCAATAGTGCCCAGCCGTTGCATGAGCTCGAAAACTGGCAAAACCGGCCACGAGCCACGCTTGATTTCGACCGATGTTCCTTCCGGAAGAATGCGCGGAATATTTTCCAACAACCCGCCGCCGGTGATGTGCGCCAGTCCTTTTATTTTCCCCGAATCAAATAGAGGCCCGAGGGTGTTCAAGTAACTGAGGTGTGCTTGCAATAACGCGTCGCCAACAGTTTGACCGAGCTCATCAACGAAAGTCTCTGGTTTGTAACCACCGGTTTCGAAGAAGAGTTTGCGCGCCAGCGAATAGCCGTTCGTATGTAAACCCGCGGATGGTATTCCGAGCACGACGTCACCGGCCTGAATGGTGCGACCGTCGATGATCTTTTCGCGATCGACTATGCCCACGATGAACCCGGCGACATCGTATTCACCGTCCGCGTAGAAACCCGGCATCTCGGCCGTCTCGCCGCCCAGCAGGACGCATCCATTTTCGCGACAGCCGGCAGTGATGCCTTCGATGATACTCGCGATTGTTTCCGGCGAGAGTTTTCCTGCCGCAATGTAATCGAGAAAGAAAAGCGGCCGCGCGCCCTGGACCAGAATGTCATTGACGCAATGATTGACCAGATCACGGCCAATTGTGTTGTGAGTTCCAGTCGCGAAAGCGATCTTTAGTTTCGTGCCCACACCGTCGGCGGAAGCGACGAGCACCGGCTGGCGCATGTTTGGGAAAGCGCCATCGAACATGCCGCCAAAGCTGCCGATGTCTGACAGCGTGCGCGCGTTGAACGTAGTGCGCGCGAGTTCTTTGATCTTTTCCGTAGCGCGATTCGCGGCATCAATATCGACGCCGGCGTCGGCATAAGTTGCTGGTTTCGTCATGATTGGAGCGCGGGCATCCCTGCCCGCATTGAGCGCGTCAGCGCGAAAGACATCATTGGTGTCAGATTCATTTGAGCGTGCTGCGCACGCTTTGCGGGCAAGGATGCCCGCGCTCCACTATCGAGCCTCACTTCTTTGACTTTTCACTCTTCGCTTTCGGTGGCGGACCGAAATCTCCATACGCGATGAATCCGGATCGCGAGGCATCATCTTTCTGTCCTTCGCGTCCCGTCCAGACATCTTCCTTCGCGTCTTTAGCAGTCTTGATGTCGTAAAGTTTTCCCGCATCAATTTTGCCGCGCGTCGTTAGACTGATTTCACCTTGCAAGTCGGTGCGAAAGCATTTCGCGTTCATCGCTTTCAAACGATCGAGCACCGACTGCGCCGGATGACCATAACGGTTCCATTCGCCGTCGGATATGATCGCAGCTTCAGGTTGCACGCGCTTCAGAAAGTTTTCTGACGTTGCGTATTTCGATCCATGATGAGCAATCTTAATCACCTTCGCCGCCAGGTTAAGATCTTTGCCCAGCAGTCGGGCTTCGGTTTGTTCCTCGGCGTCGCCCATGAAGAGCATTGAAAAATCGCCGTAATCAAGCCGCAGCACGATCGAATTCGCGTTCGTGTCGTTGCCGCCGCCTTTCATTTGGTCCCTGGTGAAGAACGGCTCGTTCGGCGCCAGCACCGTCACGATCGCGCCGCCGCCGAGATCGTATTTCTTTCCGGCTACGGCCATCTCGTGTTGCGCGCCTGATTTTTGCAGCGCGTCTTTGTATTCGTCAAAGAAACTGTTCACTGATTTTACTTTGCTTTTCTTCGCCGGAATGGGCGTGGGCGCTGGTTTCGCTCCCTTTTTCACGGACGCCGGCGACGGAGCAGGAGTCGATAGATCGACGCCATTGTCGATTACCGTCCCCACCTTGATCGCATTCATTACTTCATCAGCGCCGCCGATGTGATCCGGATGCGGATGCGTGGCGATAAAGTAATCAAGCCTCTCGATCTTGTAACGCTTCAACGCATCGAGTATGGGCTTACCTTTCCCGGCGTCGCCCGCATCGATCAAAACCGATTTCCCGGTCGGCGAGATGATCAGGATCGAATCACCTTCGATTGGCCCGACATCGAGCACGTGAACTTGCAACTCACCAGTTGGTTTAGGCGGACGCGTGCGCAGCCATGGCAAGCCCCATTTCCAAAACGCCCCGCCGCCCGCCGCCAGCAGAACTACAAGCACCGCAATCGCACAGCCGCAACCTCGAGTCGATCGCTTCACTGCTTTTTCTCCGGCGGTGAGGGCGGCTTCATATGCAACTGGGGAATCGCCGCCGGCATGCGTGGCGCGTCGACTTTGTTGATTAGCGTTTGAACTTTGGGAATCAGATCGTGTTGTCCGCGAGCATAAGCGCGCAGCAATTTGTCAGAATCGACGGTGCGCCAGATCGTTTCGCGGCCAATCACTTCATCGACGCCCAGAAAAAGCGCGGCGCTGTTGCTTATCTCGCCTTTGAGGATGGGATTAAACTCGAATGTCTTGATCGAATAAGCAGGCACTGTGGCAGCTTCGTTCCAGCTAACGCGTGTCCGGATCTTTCCTGAAGCGTCAACGATCAACAAAGTCAGTCGCAGCCCGACTAACTGTTCTCCTGATCGATTCGCGAGCGCACAGCTCAACACATATTGATTCGCGTTCTTCTTTAACCTGGGTTCGTCAATTCGCGCCGGAAGATCAAGCACATCGAAGAAGAGAACCGGGCGTGAAAATTCCGGCGGTGTCTGCGCGCGCACGCGTGTCGGCGCAGTCATTGACGCCGGAATCCATAAGGAGGAAATCATCAAGGCGACGGTGGCCTTTTTCATTGCGTTTGAGTATGCGACGAGGCAATTTTTCGCGCAACTGTAACGCGAGCTGTCAGCTTGCGCGCAAACTAACAGTTTGCGTTACAACTTCACTCGCTCAAGCACCAGCAATCCGATCGATATTAGCGCCAGCGCATACATCACCGGATGGATATCTCGGCGTCGGCCCACCATCAAATACAGACCGACGTGCGAGATGAATCCCCAAAGAATTCCCTGCGTGATCGAGAAAGTTAGCGGAATCAAGATCAACGTGAGGAATGCCGGGATGCCTTCCTCCATCTTTGAGAATTTGATCTGCCCGACGGTGCGAAACATCGCGGCGCCGACCAGGATCAAAACAGCCGCGGTTGCGTACGGCGGCACCATGCCCGCGAGCGGCGCGATAAACAGGCACGGCAGAAAACAGAACGCCGTGAACACGGAAGTCAGACCGGTGCGCCCGCCCATTTCAATGCCGGCGATGCTTTCGATGTACGCAGTCCCCGACGACGTGCCCGCCAGGCCGGCGCCCATCGTCGCCAGCGAATCGACAATCAATCCCTGACGTAAATTGCGCGGATGGCCCTGCTCGTCGAGCAATCCGCCAGCGTGCGCCACTCCGATAAAAGTTGAGATTGAATCAAACAGATCCGTGAAGAGGATCGCGATGATCGAAGGAACCAAACTCAGTTTCAACGCGCCGAAAATATCGAGTTTGAGAAAGACGCTTTTGAAATCAGGCAGACTAAGCTTCTGTGCCGGCGCGGTGACCAGTCCAAGTGCCCACGCGATCACAGTTACGACGATTATGGTCACCAGAAAAGCGAAAGGGCTTTTGCGCGACATGAGGAAAATCGAAATCGCGACACCCAGAATTGTGAGCAGCGCAGGCTTTCCGAGGGCGCCAATCTTAACCAACGTTACCGGATCCGAAACGATGAAACCCGCGCTTTTCAAACCAATGAACGTGAGAAAAATTCCGATGCCGGCGGCGGCCGCGATTCTGATTTCGGTGGGAATTGCCTTGGCGATCGATTCGCGAATCGGCGTGATTGAAATCAGTAGGAAGAAAACACCGGCCCAAAAAATTATTCCGAGGGCCGTCGGCCACGGCACTCCTTTGCCGAGAATGATCGTATAAGTGAAGAAGGCGTTGATGCCCATGCCGGGCGCGACCGCGAACGGCAGCTTCGCATACAAACCCATAAGCAAGGTCATCGTGAAACAGATGATGATCGTCGCCGTCAGGACGCCGTTGAAGGCCATTCCAGTCTTGCCATCGGCGGAAAGGATTTGCGGATTGACGATGACGATGTAGGCCATCGTGAAGAAGGTTGTGACACCGGCGATGGCTTCGGTTTTGAGATTGGAATTTCGATCGCCAGGTGAATCCATCATCGGATCCGAACGCACCGTTTAGCGGCGGG
>DNNE01000085.1:27059-66211 GCA_003487805.1 Blastocatellia bacterium
GCAGTAGCCCGCCTCTAAACATGAGGTGTGTTACCAATAACGCTTCGCAGTTCTCGCAGAGCCGTTTCAATACCATCACGCGACACATCGTAATGCGTCACCGCGCGAATCGACGATCCGAATCCTGAGGCGAGTACGCCGCGCTCTCGCAGTTGCGCACAAATCGCGTCAGCAGTTTGTCCGGTCTCGCTGACGTCGAAGATGACAATGTTGGTGACGACTTTTTCAGGATCGATTCGCACGCTCGGTAGTTCGGCCAAACCTTCCGCCAAACGTTTTGCGTTCGCATGATCTTCCGGCAAACCTTTTGGTGATTCTTCCAATGCGATTAATCCCGCTGCCGCCAACACTCCGGCTTGTCGCATGCCGCCGCCTAGCATCTTGCGAATCGCGCGTGCTTCATCGATAAATGCTTTCTCTCCGAGCAGCATCGATCCAACCGGCGCACCCAGGCCTTTGGATAAACAAAACATGACTGAGTCTGCCGGCCGCGCCAGATTTGCGACTGATTCGTTCAGCGCCGTTGCCGCATTGAAAATTCGCGCGCCATCCAAATGCACCGGAAGATTACGTTCATGAGCGCGCGTGCAAATATCTTCCGTGCGTTCGCGCGACATGACCGATCCGCCGGCGAGGTTGTGTGAGTTTTCGATCGCAATCAGACCTGTCGGCGCGACATAGTAAGCAGAATTGAAATGCAGCGCCCCGGAGATTTCATCCCAGGTCAAAATGCCGCTGCCGTCGTTGCTCTTCACAGGCCGCGCTATGGTTCCGGCAAAGGCGGACATGGTGGCCATCTCGAAGTTATAGATGTGGCCGCGCTCTTCGATGACAACTTCCTGACCGGGCTTCGTGTGAAGCTTCACCGCGGTTTGGTTTCCCATCGAGCCGGTTGGCACAAACAGCGCCGCTTCTTTTTCAAAAAGCTCGGCAGCCCGCTCCTGCAAAAGGTTGATGGTTGGGTCTTCGCCGTAAACGTCGTCGCCGACTTCGGCGTCGGCCATCGCGCGCCGCATTGCCGGCGTTGGTTTAGTGACAGTGTCGCTGCGCAGATCGATCATCGTTTGATTTTCAGTTGGAAAGTATAGAAGAACGCGGGCACTCTATCACAAAAAATCCGAAGCTATCGCGTTGAGATTTGATTCTGATTTTTAGCGCCGAAGGTGCTGGATGCAATAGCCCGGGCCAACGGCCCGGCTCTGGCGCCATATTGATTCGTAGCGCTGACAGCGCGGCATGATGTTCAAGGCTCGACCGTATTCAGCGAAGGTATCATCCAAAGACCGCCCCATTTCGCGCTTTCAGCGCTCCGCTGTTCTGTGCTGCTTACCCGGCCCGGTGGGGCCGGGCTATTACATTTAGCGCCTTCGGCGCAGTTCACGACGTATTAAATTAGATTATTAGGTGAGTCTAGGCCGGCCCACAACAAAAGGAGATTGAATAGCGAAAAAATCGGAGAGCCTACTACTGATCGCCGTTCTGATCTTTCAACATGCGACAGTCACCCTGGAAGACGGCGCCTGGTTTGATCGACAACTTGGGCGTCGAGATGTTGCCTTTCACGACCGCGCCTGAGCCAACTTCGACCCGCTCGTGTCCAATGACGTCGCCGATCACGATGCCGCTAATCACGCAGACTGCTACGTTGATTTCGGCTTCGACCTTCGCGGATCCGTCGACGATCAGTGTGCCCTTGTACGAGAAGATTTTGCCGGCGACGTGACCGCTAATCCGCAGCATGTCTTTGAAACCAAGTTCACCATCAAGTTCCGGTTGCGAGTCAGTTGGCCCGTTCTTTGGCCGCTGTTTGATAGTCAGTACGCTGCCCGCCGCGCCCAGTTGTCCGGTAATGATTCCGTCAACTGGGAATGTCCCTCGATAAGTTGCTTCGCCGGTGATTACGGGGGTTCTTGGTTGAAAGCTGGTCTCTCTGCGGGGCTGATTGATGGGAAGGGTAACCGGTCGGATTCCGGTTGGCGATGCCGCCGGCGTCTGAGTCGCGCGTCGCGAGACGGCTTCGGCCAAACGAGCCACATTATTGTGCGGCGTTGCGGCCGGAGCGTCGTTCCTACCTGGCTCTTTTTGCAGAGCGGGCTTAACAGCAGCCATCTGATTCTCCACGGAAACCCTTAGGTCTCTGTCTATTTAGTTATCGTGGGAAGGAACCGCAAAACCGTCGGCCGAGCGAGCCTACAAGAAAACCGCCTTGAAGTAGCGCGAACCTTACCACAGCAAGCGGGCGCATTCAAGAAGTTTGACCAAGAATACTGAAATTTGGACGGGTGGAAAGTCCTGATGAGAAACCGCGCAGGGCGCGAGAGCCAAATCTCACTTCGCGTTCTGAATATTCAGCGCCAGAACGTCGTCCCATGCGCAAAGTACCACGCGTTTGGCCGGTTGCCCGAGCTTGATGTCTTTCAAATCTATGGTTTTGTTGCCGGTCATTCGTGCCGATCCCAGCTTGACCATGCCTTTCCCGTAATCGACATACATGGGCACGAGCATTTTGAAATTATCCGAGACGCCTGACTGGGTCACGTGTGCGTTCAAGACTGTGCCATCGTTACTCAATTGATATTCAAGCCGGTAAGTTGGCATCTCAGTGCCGTAGACGTACTCATTGAAGAACCAGTTCATCTTTCCATTGCCGTCAAGGTCCATCGATTTGGTCATAAACTTTTCCACGGTGAGCTTCAAATCTTCCGTTGAGACGTCCTGGTTGTAATGCGACTTAATAAAATCCTGCATCATTTCCATGAAGCGTTTGTCGCCACCGGCAGTGTGGTCGTACATCATTTGCCGCAGCATGTGCAGAATGTAAGCGCCCTTCGGATAGACCAGAAACTGATATGCCGCGTAGGTCTTGCCGCTGCTGAGACGAAAACCCTGGGTGACTGGCCCAACGGTATAAGGCTTTAGATCATGCGTCGCTGGTCTGGCTTGGGTAATGCGATCACGTTGCTCGTTCCAGAACTCGATAAACTTGTGGTCGTCTTTCATGGCCAGTTGCACGAACAACGAAGCTGAGAACTCGGCAAAGCCTTCGCTCATCCATTGATCGTGATATGACTTCCATCCGACCATGTGTCCCCACCACTGGTGCGCAATCTCGTGCGGCGCGACATAGCGAAAGAAATTGTTCGCAGCGAAACGCACGTTACCGCCGCTAGCCATGTAGCGCTGCGTGGCATCCATAAACGCAGTGAACGGCATATAGACCAGTGTGGGCCATGCTTGGCCGAAGTTTCCCGCGGGCTGTTGCGTAAGCGCCAGCCGATCGAATGGAAGTCTGCCGAAGAACACGTTGTAAATCCGCGTCGAATTCTGTGCATCGGCCAACATTCGTCCGGACATCCCCTGCGTGTTCATGGATCCAAGCTCTCCGGCTCGACGCATTGAGTCGGGCGTCTCTTCATTCGCGTAGTACTCGATCGTGTAGCCTGTGTCAGGATCGACGACCTGCTTCTTCTTGAAAAGTCCGTAATTGAATCCGGCCACGGCCAATTGGGTATCGCCGCTGGACCACTTTGACGCGACCAGGTCGCCATCCTCACTCTCTGCCACTGGCGCGCCGGTGCCGATTAGCGTTTTGCCTTTTGGATAGCGAAACGTCACATCAAATCGCGCGCGGTCGCCGAAAGCCGTGCCTTCGTTGTTCGGATACCAGGTGAGACGAGCGCCGGGGTTTACAAAATAATTGCCGCCGCCCACGTTGATGAGCGCGTCACCGCCGGCATATTCAAGATTTAGCTTGTACGTCTTTCCGGCTTCGAGCGGCTTGGGAAAGATTACCCCGAAGTCAGCGTCTTCATCCTTGTTCTGTTGCACGAAGGGCAGGTCGTTCCCGGCTTCATCGCGTACGCGCGAAACTCGCAGCGAACTGAACAACCGAAACGGCAGCACGCGCGCGCCGTTATCAAGCGCGCGTAACGTCACCGTATCGTTCGCGACGAATTTTGTGCCGCGAATGGCAGCATCGATTTCGTGGCGAGTAATGTCATAGAGCCGATGGTCTTCGTCCGATGAAGCTGTGCCGTTCGTGTATTCCTCAGCGCGATGAAATGCCGTCCACGCGCCGCGATCGGAATCGCCATAGCTCGACAGCAAGACTTCTTCGGGCGAAACCTGCGGAATGCCCAGCGAGTCATATTGGAAAATTAATTTGTTGAATCGCTTGCCGTTAATGAAGGCAGTGAAAAAGCCGGGCCGGTTCGGGTTATAGAGATCTACGAGCGTGCGCAACTCGACGTTTCTCCGCAGCGTCTTTCGCAACAGCGTCTGGTTGTCGCGATACGCATCGCGGGCGCGTTCCGCTTGCGGGCCGTTCGTGCCCATCTTTGCCTGGGCGGAAGCCTTGATCTCTTCGAAGGTTTTGTCGGTGAAGCGTATGACGAGGCGATCAAAACTCTCTTTGATTGTAGTTTCGTTTATGAAGAGCGAGAGATTGTGCTTTTCGATCTCAGTCGGCGGCGTGAGCGTCAGTTCGCCTTCGCCGATGAACACCGCGCCGACGGTTCGATCTTCAACGGACGGGGCAAAATAAATCTCGCCGCTAGTGAGCGTGAAGGTGCCGGCATCGCGCTTTAGCACCAGGTTGTTGACCGTCGCAAACGGCCCGGCGAAATCGTCCGCCGCCTTTCCGGCTTCGCGCAGTTTCTGATAGGCAGGATCAGAGTTCGGCTTCGCGCCTGGCGTGACCGTGACCGCGACTTCGACGGCAGCAATCTCCAGTGCAAAGTCGGTGGTAGCCACCGCGCCCTCCTCGACTTTGACGTCCGCGCGACGCGACTCGCTGAATCCCTGGGCCGAAACGGTAACCGTGTATGTTCCCGCCGGCAGGCCCTCGATCTTGAACTGGCCTTGCTTATCGGTGACGGCGGTGAACGTCTGATTGGTGTCCGCGTCAGTGACGGTAACCGCTGCGCCGATCACAATCGCGCCCTTCGGATCGGTGATTTTGCCTTCGATACGGCCGCCGGCGCCGTGGACGATAATAAGTGGCAGAGCCAACAGGACGACGCTAATCGCAATCAGCGTGAGGTGAAGTCGCTTCTTTTTCATTTCAATTGACCGCGCCGGGAAAATTAGAACGCAAGGACTAAGCGAGTCCGGATCATTTCGAACCGCCCGCATTATTTGCGCTGCCCGGCGCGCGCGTCAAGGTTGGCTGGGTGGTTCCCTATTTTGAGACCCACATGCCAGGTAAGCCGATCCACGAACCCAAACGAACTGTTTTTTCGTGCCGGGTTCGTGTGATTTCATGGACCGTTCTTGCTGCCGGGAAAGACAACACTAAACCAAAATTGGCACTACTGTTCGCTGTGCATTTCTTGTCACTGCCGCAGCCGCGTGGCATGCTGATAACAAATGATCGTCGACAGCAAAACCAGAACCAGGCTGCTGCGTCGCATGGGTGAAGCGGTCGAACGCTTTCGCATGATCGAAGACGGCGATCGAATAATGGTTTGTCTGTCGGGCGGCAAAGACAGTCACGCGCTGCTCGATCTGTTGCTCGACGTACAGCGGCGCGCGCCGGTGAGCTTCGATTTGCTCGCGGTCAATCTCGATCAGAAGCAGCCGGGATTTCCAGCGGACGTGTTGCCCGGGTATTTGACTGAACGCGATGTACCGTTTCGGATTGTTGAGCGCGACACGTACTCGATCGTGAAACGATTAACCCCCGTGGGCAAAACGTTTTGCGCGGTGTGTTCGCGTTTGCGGCGCGGCATTCTTTACAACATTGCAGTCGAAGAACAATGCACCAAGATCGCATTGGGCCATCATGCCGATGACATCATCGCGACATTTCTGCTGAACCTTTTCTATGTCGGCTCGCTGAAAGCGATGCCGCCGGTGCTGCGCTCGAATGACGGCCGGAACACGGTCATCCGGCCGCTCGCGTTCTGTCGCGAGAGTGACCTCGTGCAATTCGCCGCTGAATCTCAATTTCCGATCATCCCCTGTGACCTGTGCGGTTCCCAATCCAACTTGAAACGCGCGCGGATCAAACGGCTAATCGAAAACCTGGAAGAGGAAATCCCGAACATTCGCGCTTCGATGCTGACCGCACTCGGCAACGCGGTCCCCACTCATTTACTCGACCCGAACCTTTTTGATTTCACGAAGCTATCAGCCACCACCGGTGACGTAGAAGCCGAGTTAGATCTGGTGCTGGGCCATACTGAGCGCGAGCCGGCCCTGGTCGCGATCGGTTAGGTCATAGCCAGTCTCTTCAGGCGGCGCCTCCAGAAATGTTGGCCAAATACTGTTCCCAAAATCAGAATGAGTCCGAAGAGAGCCAGTACGAATGGAAAGAAGAACGAATCTTTGAAGACCGTCCAAGCCAGGTGACCGAGGTAGATGTAAATTCCCATCCCGCCAAACACCAGGAAGACTGTGCGGTTCAACCAAATTGCGAGGGCGACCAAGCCGACATTGACGAGTAAGTAAAGAAATCTCCTTGCTTCTGATCCCGAATCCATTGAAGTCAGCGCTCCCCAAAACGCCATCAGGCCAAACATATAACACCAGAATGCATAGTCACCAATTCGGTTTTCCTTCGTGTGCAAGGTTCGCTCTAATGCAAAGCCGAGCAACATTATGAAGAGACCAACCGCCACGCTGATCCATTTCCCGGCATTCGAATCCAGTGAGTTCTGTTTCAGGATAAACGCCGCAAGATCCATTGACAGAAACCAGAAACAAAACGCCATCGGCGCCGTGAGAAAGCCAAAACGCACGAACTTGAGCGCGACGGCTGCCGCAAGGATGGTCGCTAATTCCATTACGATCCAGGAGCCGTGAATTAGCGGATAGAACTCCTTATAGTCACCCGGATCTCCGGCAGGCCAGAATCCCGACATTCTCTCAATTGAATAAACCAGCAGCGGCGTTAAGCTGACTCCGACGGTAATCAACAATCCACCCGCAACTACATAGCCATGTCGTCGGATGATGATTCCGGCCGCGAAAGCGATCAGCATATAGCAGACCGTGACGGCACAGATTCCCTTAGCTTGAAGAACGTCCCACTTGTCGCCCAGAAACCATGCGCATGCCGAAATCATCAACATGGCGCCGAAGTAATACAGAACTGTGACAAGATTGAAGCCCTTGCGATACTCGGTTGCCGGCTGTAATCGAGATTGTTCAGGGCGCTGAGTAGTCGCCCAGCTTGTGAGTCGCTCAACGTCGGAATGTGAAAGCACTCCATCTGCAGCGGCGCGCTCGAGATCAGCGATCGATAAAAGAATCTCAGGTGATCCAAGCGGAGGTTGCGGCATTGCGAAATTCCTTTTACCGTGTGGAGACTTGCCGACAATCCTAACGTAATTCGGTTTCTTTGTATGCAGAATCCAGTTCACCACTAAGACACAGAGGTACAGAGTCTAAGTTATTATTCGATTATCCTTCGTGTCTTAGTGTCTTTGTGGTAAAACGCCCGCATGCCAGCGACGAAGATCCGCGAGCTCGATCTCAGTGAATTTCCCGCCGGCACGGTGACAGAATTCACCACCCTGGTTTGTCTCGCATGCATCTTCGACATCTTCACCAAACAGCTTGGTCTCGCGCCGCGCACGGCTTTCTCAGAGATTAAACGTCACACTCCGGAAATTGAAGAGTTGACGACTCGCAGTGCGAAACGGCCTTACTTCGATAGCGACGAAAAGCACCCACACTGTCCCTATTGCAAATCTGCAAAGCGTTGGCTTGCGCGTTTCGACACCTATTGCATCGAAGGCGGCAAGACGACCGATGCGCCGCGCCGCGCGTTGCTGAAAAAAATGCCACAGTCCGGCGATCAATTTCTCGTGCTCGAGAAGAAGTCCGATTCACGCGCCGTGTTCTTTGAATGGTTGGACACCTTGCGGCTGAATCTTGATTTGAATGATGAGCGCTGGTTGCTGGAGGCGACCCGAAATTATCTCGAGCGCCGGGATGCGAAAACGAATTGGGAAGAAGTGTTCAGCGAGATTCGCGCGGTGCGAAGATCGACTCGATTGCCGGAAGGGTGGGAGCGTGACGGCAGCCGTCTGTTCCTGGCGCCGAAGATTTATGGAGAAGCATTATTGATTCAGTATCTCGTCAGTCGCTCGCAGGCGCATGGCGGCATGACGTTAGAAGGACGCCTGACGCTGATGGATCTGATCCGGCGGCTTCGTTACAGCGGCTATCTCGATCAGCTCGGAATAACGGAGCATGATCCGGGCGAAGTCTTTGAGAAGTTGATCGATCATCTGGCTTCGACCAGCGATTGGTCGCGTGTCAGCGCAGCGAGCGACGAAGCAAGCGGAGCCAGTATCCCGACTAGTCGGGATAGCAACCGGGTAAGTTCGAAGAAGACCACAAAGACGAAGGCAGCGAAGAAACCATCGAAGGCCAAATCAAAAAAGAGTCAGCCCGAACCTGACGAAGTCATCGCCGAGTCCGTGAAGCTTCACTACATCATCGACCGTCGAGATTTTTTGGAGAAGGTGAAGAATGTGTACCGCAGTTACTCGGCTTAACCCGCCGAATCAAACCATGGCCGTTGTTTACTACAGCATGACCCGGCTGATCTTGGCCGCTTCTATCACTTAATCGATCGAGCAGTCAGGGTTGGGCTAAAGGAGATCATGACGGTGCGTCTGTTGATCTTGTCAACGGCCAGTCTTATCCCTCCATCGGCCAACCGGGGCTGAATCCACAGTGCCAGATTGAATGCAACTATTGACAAATCCCTATTGCCGGAATATTTTCCTTCGTGTCCGGCGTTACCGGCTGGAGAATTTCTCTCGTTAGCCTCATGAACCTTTTATCTCATCCGTGGATGAATCGCTTTTGAGGCGTTAACCCGCGAATGTAACGCGGACGCCTATTCTCTCTTTCAAGCCTTATCCCATGGCTCTTGATAGCGATCATAAGTACGACGTCTTTATCAGCTATGCGCATGCTGATAACCAACCCTTTTCCGGAACGGTCGACAAGCCGGGCTGGGTCACTATTTTTGCGGATAGTCTTGGCAACTTTTTATCCCGCATGCTGAATCGCGATGCTTCTGTCTGGATAGATCACTCAGAGTTGACGGGGAATGCTCCGCTCACGCCCGCAATCATCGATGCCTTGCGTCAGTCGGCGACGATCGTTGTTGTCATGTCGCCGAGATATCTAGCCTCGAAGTGGTGCGATCGCGAGCGGGACAGTTTCTTGCAGTTCGTAAAGCAATGCACCGACGCTAAATCGCGAGTCTTTCGCGTCGATATCGATGCGATTGGGGAGATTCCCGAGGAGTTGGGCGATAGGATCGGATACACATTTTGGGCAAAGAATCTTGATGATCCGACGCCTCGAACGCTTGGTTTTCCGGTACCTGATCCGTCAGACCAGGAATATTACCGGCAGCTAAACCGGCTTGCGCGTGAACTGTCGAAAGAACTGAAGTGCGTAAATCAAGGTTCGATCAAAAAAGATTCAAACACCTCAGAATCTGACGCTAGCGAGTCGATCTTCCTCGCCGAAGTAACTGATGATCTCGATTCAAAACGCGAAGAGGTCAAGGACTATCTGACCCAGGCTGGATTTCGCATCCTGCCTGACTCTTGGCATTCATATGAGCAGCTTGAGACATATCTTGACTCGATTGATGGGGACCTGGCGCGTTGTCAACTCTTCGCGCAACTTCTTAGTGAAGTAGTGGGTAAGAGACCGTTCAACCAGTCTTCGACGTATGCGCAACTGCAATATCAGAGGGCTCTAGCAACGGGTAAGAGGATTCTGCAGTGGCGGAGCGACAAAATAAAAACGGAAGGGGTTTCAGATCTTGACCACCGCGCGCTGTTGGATGGACCCTCAGTCCGGGCTGAGAGTATTGAGGAATATAAGCGGGCCCTCGTTGTGTCCGCGAAACCTCCGAAACCGCCCCCGCCCCGGCCGGCAAATAAGTTCGTTTACGTGAGCGCGGATCTACCCGATCGTTGCCGCGCCGAAGAGCTCATTGGCCGACGCCTCAACGAACGAGGCATTGGTTATTCGATGGTGCCTCAGCAAGGAAATCCGGAAGCCGTCCGTCAGTTCATCGAAGCCAGTCTGGCCAATTGCGACGCCGCGCTTGTGATCTATTGTGCGACCGATCAAGGGTCGGTACTGTCGCAGGTGCTGCAATGCCGAAAAATAATTGCGCAGCGTGATCAACCCATACCAGCCATTGCCATATATGATGGACCGCCACCGCCAGAACAAAGAAGCGAAATTAGCTTTCAATTCCCAAACGTAGAGTTTCTGAATTGCCGTCACGACCAGACTGCGCTGGAAAAATTCCTCGACGGACTCATTTGAAGATTGATTCCCCACCATGATTCTTAATCGTGATGTTGTTCTGAGCCAGGGCCCTTATCCGGGTTTGCGTCCTTTTCTAAGCACTGAAGCCGACATCTTCTTTGGCCGCGAGGAACAGACCGATCAGTTACTCAAGCGGCTGCAAACGTCTCACTTTCTGGCGATCGTTGGCCCTTCGGGTTGTGGCAAGTCGTCACTGGTCCGGGCGGGAATGATCTCGGCGTTGACTGCGGGATTTCTACCGGAAGCTGGAGCACGCTGGCGAATTGCCGAGATGCGACCCGGCGATAAGCCGTTCGAGAGATTGGCGAATGCACTGACCGCTCCCTCTGCGCTTGCTGCCGAAATTGGCGACGCGCCGGATGCGGCGGCCTTTGTTCAAGCAACCTTACAACGCGGGCCGCTCGGGCTGGTTGAGCTGCTGCGCGAAATGCCTTTGCCTGAGAGTGTCAACCTGCTGTTGCTGGTTGATCAGTTCGAGGAGATCTTTCGCTTTAGTGAAGATGGAACCGACGCGGCCGATGCTTTCATAGCTCTCTTGTTAGCGACTGCGAATCAGCGGCAGGTTTATGTTGTCATTACCATGCGTTCCGATTACCTGAGTCAGTGCGCTTTGTTTGCCGGCCTGGCTGAAGCCATGAACGACAGTCAGTTTCTCACGCCACGGCTTACTCGCGAGCAAACCGCTGCGGCAATTGACAAGCCGATACGCGTCTTCGGTGGTCAAGTCGATCCAGGTCTCACGAACCGACTTCTCAATGACATGGGGCCCGACGCGAATCAATTGCCGCTGTTGCAGCATTGCCTCATGCGCATGTGGCTTCGAGTCAATGGTCGACTGGTAGCTAACGGACACGGGGCGCCGCCCGAAAAGTCACCAGAGCGCGATGCGCTCATGATCACGATGGAGGACTACCGCGCGGTTGGCATGCTCGATCAGGCTCTCTCGACACATGCGGATGAAGTCCTAAACAGATTAAATTCCGAGCAGCAACGAATCGCGCAAATCATGTTTCGGCGGCTGACTGAACGAAGCGCCGCCGGGCATGACACGCGACACCCCGCGCGGATGGCCGATATTGCTGGCGTGGCAGGCGTGGACGTTAAGGATCTCGCGGATGTAGTAGAGGAGTTCCGCAAGCCGGATCGAAGTTTCATCACACCTCCCGCAGGTACGCAGCTCAATCCTGAGACTGTCCTGGACATAACCCATGAAAGCTTAATCACCTTATGGCACACATTGGACACGTGGGTAAATAAAGAGAGTGAATCGGCCGCGAATTATAGCCGTTGGAAAGAATCCGCAGAGCTACACGCGCGGCATCAGGCGGATCTGTTAGGGCAAATCGATCTGGCGCGCGCACTTGAATGGCAGAAAGATGAGAATCCTACAATTCATTGGTCGCTGAGGTACGGAACTGCGGACGAGTTCCAAACCGTAATGACCTTTCTCGATGAAAGCGTCAAGCAAAGGGAGCGATTGGGGCAGGCGGAGGGCCAGCGCCAGCGCAATAAACTGTTGCTTGGCTACGGCATCTCTCTGCTGCTGTTGATTTTCTTAGTGGTTACCTTAATAAAATGGCGGGACGCCGATAAGTCTTTACAGGTTGCCGATCAAGCTCGGAAGGCGGCCGAAGATGCGCGGCAGGGAGCCGAATTAGAAGCTGAGCACAACCGCCGCCTCCATTACGACATGAACCTGAATTTCTCCCAGAGAGAATTCGACGAGCAGCGACTGAGCTCTATACCGATTTTACTTGACGAGTTCCTGGCTCCTGATCTCAGCAGTGTGCGTGATTTCGTTTGGTACTACTTCTGGCGTCTGGCTCACAAAGAAAAAGGCACTTTGAGTGGCCATACGCAGGAAGTCTACGCCGTTGCTTTCTCTCCGGACGCGTCGCGGGTGGCGACCGGTAGCAGGGACGGAACGATCAAACTTTGGGATGCGAAAACGCATACCGTGTTAATTTCAATAACTGGCCATGACAACTCAGTAACTTCAATCGCTTACTCACCCGACGGTAAGATGATGGCTTCAGGCAGCTGGGATAAGACCGCCAAGCTCTGGAATACGGACACATGCACAGAGTTAGCGACTCTGGCGGGCCATGATGGAGCGGTATTCTCGGTCGCATTCTCGGCGGACGGTAAAACAGTTGCGACAGCAAGTAAAGATAAAACCGTCAAACTGTGGAACGTAGCGGATCATAAGGAAATCGTCACGCTAACACCTGACGACGACGCGATCAATTCCGTGGCTTTCTCGCCCGACGGGCGCTTCCTCGCGACGGCGGGTTGGGCGGGCAAGCTCAAGGTATGGGACGCAGCCACGCACAGGCTCAGAACTACGCTAAACAGCACAGAAGGATTTTATTCAACGGCATTTTCGCCGGACAGCAAATACATAGGTGGTAGCTCGGGCAATGTCGTAAAGATTTGGGACGCGCTTACGTTCAACAAAAAAGAAGAGTTCGAAGCAGACGATTCAGTCTATCAAATAACGTTTTCACGCGACGGCCGGGTGGCGGCTGCCAGCTCCAACAAAACGGCGGAAGTGTGGGAAATAGGTACCCATAAGCCGGTGACCACCTTCACAGGTCATTCAGCGGCGGTAATCTCGGTAAATTTCGCTCCTGATGGTAAGACACTTGTGACCGGCAGCGCGGATATGACGGCCAAGCTTTGGGACGTTGGCGAGCGCAAAGATCCGCCTGAGCTTCAGGGTCATTCAGCAAACATAACCTCAGTGGAGTTTTCGCCTGACGGAAACATTATTGCCACGGCCAGCGAAGACATGACAGTTAGAATTTGGGACAGTGCCAGTCATAACCAGCTCGCGGTTTTATCGGCTCGAAGCGCGGTCGAGGCGCTCGCGTTCTCTCCAGATGGTAAACAGCTCGCCACAGCGAACGATGATAACACCGTCACCGTTTGGGATATCTCAACACGATCGGTGCTGAGGACGCTGATTGGACACTCACTTCCTGTCCAAACCGTAAGGTTTTCACCAAATGGCGAACTGATTGCTACCGCTGGCTGGGATAAAAGTGTCAGGCTTTGGGAGACCGCCACCGGAAAGGCTTTGGCAACGCTCACCAATGGCCAAGCTCAGGAGCTATTATCGGTTGCCTTCTCGCCGGATGGAGAAATGCTTGTCAGCGGAGGCCAGGAGGGAACAGTCAACATCTGGAAGGTTGCAACTCATGAACTCCTGGATACTCTTGCAGTTCATACCGACAACATCCTCTCGATTGCGTTTTCGCCGGATGGAAAACTGCTTGCTACGGCGAGTTACGAAAAAAATGTGACTCTGTGGGATGTGGCCACGCGGAAGGAGTTAAAGACCTTTACATCTCATTCTGGGCCGGTCTACCGTGTCATTTTTTCGCCTGATGGAAAAACTTTGGTGACTGGAAGCCACGATAAGACGGTGAAGTTATGGGACGTGGCCAGTCTACAGGAATTGGCGACTCTGCGACTTCCTTCTGAACACCTTGATTCGATCGCTTTTTCACCGGACGGTAGGATCTTGGCCGCGACCAACGAAAAGACTGTCCACTTCTGGCGTGCCGCTACTGAAGCTGAGGTAGAAAGCCAGCGCAGGTAATTAGACGTTCTTAAACGCTGTCCGCTAAGCCTTTCGTTCAAGAATAAAATCGGCGATCATCGACAACTTACCCGTGGGGCACACAAGTCTGGCAATAGCTTCATGTGAGGTGCGGTGGGCCAGCGCTATTCTTTGTCGGGTAACCTCAATTCCGTGGACCGCCGGGAAAGTCGCCTTTTGCGCCCGCGCGTCTTTACCAGGAGTCTTGCCTAAATCTTCCGCCGTCGCAGTGACATCTAGCAGATCGTCGGTAATCTGAAACAGCAAACCGAGATTCGTCGCGTATGCGGTGATCGCTTCGAGCTCTGGTTCATTTGCGCCGGCGATCATCGCGCCGCAACGCGCCGCTGCACGAATCAACGCACCGGTCTTCTGATGATGGATTGTTTCTAACTCATCACCTTTGACGTCACGCGATTCTGCTTCCAGGTCGAGCGCCTGGCCCGCGACCATTCCTTCGGGTACTCCGGACGCGCGTGCGACTTCCGCCACCAGCCGAATGCGGAGCGCAGGCGCCAATTCCTCATCTTCAGCGATCGTTTGAAACGCCAGTGCCTGCAATGCATCGCCGGCGAGAATCGCGGTCGCTTCGTCGAACTTCACATGACAAGTCGCGCGACCACGTCGCAAATCATCATTGTCCATCGACGGCAAATCGTCGTGAATCAATGAATAGGTGTGAATCATTTCCAACGCGCAGGCCGTGCGTAACAAATGATCCGGAGGTGCTCCGAAAGTTTGGCCCACTGCCATCAGAAGCGCCGGTCGAAATCGTTTGCCGCCCGCGAAGACACTCCAGCGGATTGCGCTGTGAACGCGCTGAGGTGATTCAGATTCTTTGGGAATTAGTCGATCGAGTTC
Source organism: Blastocatellia bacterium (assembly GCA_003487805.1). Lineage (GTDB taxonomy): Bacteria > Acidobacteriota > Blastocatellia > Pyrinomonadales > Pyrinomonadaceae > UBA11740. The sequence goes on from DNNE01000085.1 coordinate 41,842, forward strand.
CGCATCGACAGTCAGGCGACAGGATGCAAGGAATTCAGTTGCGATTGGATTGTTAACCACAGAGGACACAGAGGAATGGACCATCATCAAACACTGTCTTCGCCGGCGCTGTCGTCCGCGCCGTTCTCGGCTTCGAAAGGACGCACAGACGACCGGCCCTGATTATCGCGCATTAGAATCTCGATCCGGCGCTCAGCCTGATTAAGCCGATCCTGACATTCGCGCGACAGCTTAACGCCGTGCTCAAAAAGTTCCAGGCTGCGCTCCAAAGGCAGCTCGCCCTGCTCCAGCTCGCGCACGATACGCTCTAGTTCTTCGAGCGACGACTCAAATGTTTTTGGTTTAGCAGTGCTCATTGGGCGCGTGGTTTAATCTGTGCAAAAAGTACGGCGGAACACAGACTGAAGTCTATGCTACTTAATTAACTTGTCCAGTTGCCGCTGCAGCTCATCCTGAACATGCGAGCCATTAGATGGCAGATTTCCAATCATCGCCTGTGCGATCATTTTCGCAAGCTTGTCATCCTGAACTGCCACGACTCGCCATCTGTCGCCCTGCGCCAACATTGTAAGCTGAATCTGTTCATCTTTCAGACTTACGGTGACGTGTGCGGTGTTGTTTTCCTGCTTGATATCGGCGAAGTGTGGCACGGCCAGCGCGATGATCACTAACGGTTTTCCCGCCGCGACGTCAGTCAGCTCCTGCAACTGTTTGATTAATTGATCGTGCACCGTGTCTTTGAGTTTTGGCGTCAGAGATATTTTTGCCGGATCGATCTGCGAGGCCCAGAGCGCGGTCGCCGGGACACGCGCGCGAATCTGCGAAACAAAGTCCGCCGCAATTTTGTCGTTGTCGAGAATACTGTCGACGGCTTGCATGTCGTTCCGTTGCGTCGCGTCAACGAGTAACGCCAGCGAATAAGCCGGTCCGCTTTGATAGTGTCGCCACCAAAAATAACCGCCGGCACCGAGGCCTCCAACGACCAAGAGCAGGATGACCGCGATGATAAGTAGAACGCGACCGATGCCGCCGCCCGACTTGCGTCCCGGCTGTGCACGAGCGACTTCCTTATTATCAAAATCAATGACGATGCGATTGCGTTTCATATCTCTGATTACTAGCGTCTATTGGTTCGGTAATCCCTTGTGGTCTATCCTTACGTCCGGACAGGTAATACATTGTCCTATTGCACTTCCTACCGTTACAGAAGCTACACAGTATTTGAAGCTTGTGGAGAACTGAGAAGCCGCCAAGTGATAATGGCTCAACGTGGTCGATCCTTAACTCACCAAGTGATTCGCATTCGTTACAAAACAATCCGTCACGTTTTTCCAAAGCAATTAGAAACTCCTCGCGTTTTGAGTCAATAAGTCTTCTTTGTGCTTCGACGTGCTTATCGACTCCCGCCTTCTGTGAGCAATAGGTTTCGTATTCACGAATAATAGCTAGCGCAACAGAGTGCAAGTCCAAAGTGTTTGCGGCATCTTCTATGTGATCCCTGAATTCGATCGCTCTTCGCAGCCCACAACGTAGGCACGCATTGATAAATGTATCTACGAGTCTTCTGGCTTGCCAACGTTCGGTATGGATTCCATAGTGCTTGAATATAACCTCCTGACATCTGACATAACTTACTAATAACTCGTAGGCTGCGTTCTTCGGCAGATCATCAAATAGAGCCAAGCGAAAACTTCGGTTGTTCCACGCAGGCAAGCTATCTAGAACTTTCGAAGCTCGTTCGAAGAGTTCGCCCTTAGGCTTGATACCTAAGGTTTCAAAATCTACTTGAATCGAAATGCTTCTTTCACCGGATACGGCCAACATTTGCCACTCCTGTAATGAACGAGCGTCCGATACAAAACCGCAACTGTAGCGAAGGGATTTTACACTCAAGTTGAATCCTTGATCCGGTCGCTACCGCTCCCGGTTCCGTAACGCCTGCCCACCCTTTTCCCGGAGCAATAAACGCAGCGCATCATTCACGGCCTTCGCATCTGGAAATGCAGCCGCAACGTCCGGATCAAGCAGCACCACGTTTGTTCCTTCGCGGTAGCGCTCGACGTATTTGCCGCGTACGCCACCCTTCATCTGAGAAAAATCATATTCGGGCCGCAGATCATCCTCTTCCTCTGATTCAATTCTCTTCATAAGAAGAAAGGAACTATCCAGCGCTCACGTGAAACAAAGGGTTGGGTCGCGCCTTTAGAATTCCAGGAACTCCTCGGGGTAATGCGATAGGTCAAGTTTCTCTTCGGCTGGATTGAGTCTAATCCCCCACTGCTGCATGGCCAGCGCTCCAAACAGGACCTCGATAGGATTGCCATCTTCGTCTTTGCCGATCTCTTGGATCACCAGGGCGTGAGTTGAGAACGAGTGGCCGTCGATTTCACCTTCGAGCAGAGCCGCTTGATTGGTCTCTTTGACTGTCCCGCCGAGCGCGGTTCGAATAGTCCGCGGCGTGGCTGATGTTTTCAGAACCTCGGCCACCGATGGAATCACATAAGTATTGCGCGCGCCTGAATCGAAGAGTGTCCAACACTTTCGACCGTCAACAGCAATCATCTGTCTGATTCTTCCCATCTTAACCAACTTTAGAGATGTCGAGATTCGAGCCGATCTGCCAGACCGCGCAAGGCCAGAGCCTGCGCCTTTGCGATTGCTTCATCTGAGGTTTGCCCATAGGCGAGCACGCCGGGAAGTTCAAGAACTTCGGCCAGCCAGCGGCCGTCATCTTCAAGCTTAAATTCGACAGTGAATGTCATACGGTATTACCTCGGCACAATCGTAACATGAGAAAAGAGAAGCGGGCAGTGGAACAAGGTGGCCTAATTCTCGTCCTTTCCTTCAACGCGACAATCAACAGAGCCCTTCCACAAACGGAGACGCAGTTCGTCTCCGATAGAGATTGTAGCTGCTTCGCGGATCACGCGGCCGTGCTCATCATGAGCTATAGCATAACCGCGCTCAAGCACTTTTAGCGGTGACATCGCGTCGAGCGACGATGCGCGCAAAGCCAGCTGTCGTTTAGCATTGTCGATGCGCGCCGTCATGGCCGCCTCATGCGATTTTTTCAGTGATCCAAATCGCTCGCGCGCCGCTGTCAAAACTGATCGAAGCTGCATGGGCGAAACACCGCGGCCCGCATCACCCAAACGATGATGAGCCGCCAGCAATGCTTCGCGCAGCGCCGCCTGCAAACGATATTCGGCGGCGCCCGCAGTCGTCAACGCGTCACGCACCCGGCCGGCGACCGCATCGAAGGCGTTTGAGAGCGCGAGCTCCTGAACTTCATTGCGCGCGCCGGCAATGCGATATTGAATTGATCGCGCGAGCGTCGCGCTCAGCGAACCAAGCCGCGCGCATAATTCGCTTTCGTGCGCGGCGACCATCTCGGCTGCGGCGGATGGTGTCGGCGCCCGCATATCAGCTACAAAATCCGCGATCGTGAAATCGGTTTCATGACCGACAGCCGAGATTACCGGAATCGCAGAATTGCGAATTGCGCGCGCGACCGCTTCTTCATTGAAAGCCCAAAGATCTTCAATCGACCCGCCGCCGCGGCCGACGATAATCACGTCGATCCCCTCGTCGAAACTGCCCTGCCGCAGACGGCTTTGATGATGTTCGTTAAGAAATTTGATCGCGCGCACAATTTCATGTGATGCGCCCTCGCCTTGCACGCGGGCCGCGGCGATCAGGATATGAACCGAACGCGTGCGGCGCGAGATGACGTGCAGGATATCGCGAATCGCCGCGCCGCTGGTTGAAGTCACGATCCCGACGCGTTTGGGAAAGATCGGAATCGCGCGCTTTAACTCCGGGGCGAACAGACCTTCTGCTTGCAGACGCGCTTTCGTTTGTTCGAAGGCTAGTTGCAGCGCGCCGGCGCCGACCGGCTCGATTGATTCGACGATGAGCTGGTATTCGCCTTTCGGTTCATAAACGCTTAGACGGCCGCGCGCGCGCACCTGCATGCCATCTTCAAGCCGAAAGCGAATTCGCTGATTACTGCTGCGATAACAGGCGGACTTTAGTTGAGCGAATTCATCTTTCAGAGTGAAGTACCAATGACCGGAACTGTGCGCGCGAAAGTTTGAAATCTCGCCTTCGACCCAAACTGACGCGAATCGCTTTTCCAGGGTGCCGCGAATCTGCGTCGTCAACTCCGACACGCTTACGGGCCGGCGTTCAGTTTCATCGAAGAGCGATGCGAGAAGTGGTTGTGACATTTGTTTACGGGATTTGAGTTCGGATTACGATGCTAACATCCCGAAAGCGAAACTCTAACACCGCTAAAGTCTGGGTAGTAGCCTGATTTCCGCCGGGGCGAAATGCACTGAAAACCAAAACGATCCACGAAACAACACGAAATATCACGAACCCTTTGTCTTGGTGTTCGTTCGTGTGGATTCGTGGATCGATGTTCTTGCATGCCATTTCTCAAATCACCCGACTACAAAGACTTTTCTTGCGGCGCGGAAAATCCCGGCGCCAACAGATTCAACATCCTCGCCGGATTCTTGATCTCTTGCTTCGTCATCCATTCTTCAGTCTGCGCGACGAGTTGACGGCCGCGATCACCGCCCAGCATTTCCCCTAAACGACGTCGCGCGGCCACTGCATACAGCCGCATGTCCGCGGCTTCGAAATCCTTTAGCGCTTTTTCCGTTAGCGTTAACGCGTGGGCAACGTCGCCTTGCTGCTTTGCAAGGCCCGCGCGAATCAACGTCGCGAGCGGGTTCGCATAGCCCATCTTTTCGTGCTCGATCTTGTCCGCCAACCCTTCGGCCATTTTCAAACGACGTTCGCGCTCTTTTCCAAAAGCACTGGCAAGCGCCAGGCGCGCGCGCAGTTGCATCGCATCGATCCGCAATCCCTGAATGCGCAGCAGCATCGATTTTTCCAGCGGCCGCCATTGAGCTTCGATGTGTTTCCACGCGACTTCATAATCGCCGGTGTAAAGCTCGATCTGCGCCAGCGCGACCAGCGAGCTGTAATGCTGCAAATGGAAACCCTTGCGCGGCCAGGTTGTCATTGCCGCGATCACCTCATCGCGCGCGCGATCCGGATCATCGCCTGCTAACCAAATCGCGTTCAGCCGCGTGCGCAGATCAGTCGCGGCAAAAAGATTTCCGTGTTCCAGGGCCGCGGAAAGAAGTTGCGGCACGCGCCGCGATACCTCAACCATTTCGCCGAGATATAACAGCGAAGTCAGCATGAAGCGATTCGCGATCGTCAATTCCCACGTCACTCCCGTGCATTGATCGCGCAAGACTTCGGCGGCGCGTTCGCAGTACTCCGCTGCTTCCTTCCAATGGCCCATCAGATACGAACTCAACCCGCGGGCCCAAATGGCCAGACCCTTCGCATGAGGATTACCCGCGCGGGCGGCCAGCGTCTCAGTCTTTTCGAGGAGTTCTGCAACTCGTTCGTGGGCAGCGCCGCCGCCACGCGCGGCGGCCTGGCTTACTTCGAACGCCATCGCGCGCGCGATGCGCGAGATTTCACCGGCGCGCAACGCGAGCAAGAGATGCAAACTTTGAAAGTCGGCGCCGCGAATCAGATCAACTACGCCCAGGCCGGCCGCGACGGCCCAGCAAATGTCGATGCGCAAAAGATCAGATTCCGAAATCGTCGCCGCCGGCCGTTCGGTGAAGCTCAAGCCCCGCAACTTAATCAATAATCGGCGCAATGCGAGCGACAACAGAGCGCGCTTCGGACCTTTGGCGAGACGAAAACCCACGGTTTCCATGACGACGCGAAAGACTTCGAGTCCTTCTTCGATGTGTCCACCCATCAATAACTGCGCGCCCGCTCGTTGTCGCAATTCCAGCGCGCGGCGCGCCGAAGTCGTTTTCGCGGTATCGAGAAATTCTCGAGCGGCTTCGGCCGGCCGGCCGGCGTTCGCCAGCGCATCGCCGAGGCCGATTTTCAATTCGACAAGATTTGGGGCCTCGGGTTTCAATTCGATCGCGCGACGAAAGTAGAGCGCGGCGCGATCAAATGCCAAAGCGCTCGCGGCCTTTCGCGCGGCTGCTTCGGCATGCACGGCGGCGCGATCAGTTTCTCCGGCGCCCAGATAGTCTTCATACAAACTCTCCGGATCATCGAGCCCGCGCGCCTCGATCGTCTGCGCCAACCGGCGATGAATTTGACGGCGCTCACCGTCATCCAGCAGAGATCCAATCGCCTCGCCGATGCGATCGTGATAAACCTCGACGCCATACTGCTTGCCCCCGCTGCGGATGAATTGCGCCGCACGTAACGGAGTCAGGAACTGAAGCGGATCACCAGACACGCCTGAGGCATTAAGCGCGACCGCCTCATCAACCGGGCGACGGGCGACCGCGAGCACATTCAGCAATTGTCGCGCTCCGGTCGGCAGTTGCTTCATGCGTTCTTCCAGCATCGTCGTCAGCGAAATTCCCGCCGTCGCCGCGCGCTCGTTCACCATTCCATAGTGCGTTAATTGCTCGAGCAGAAACGGACTACCCGCCGCTTCATGAACAATCGAGTCGATGAACGGCTCGCCGGAAACATCCGCCGCCGCAAAGAGCGAGCGCGTCAATTCCCTTGCTTCGCCGCCAGCCAATGGTCCAATGAACAGCTCACGACAATTTTCGCTTCCCGCTTGTAAGAGAAGTTGTTTGAGAAAAGGTTTCTCCTCGATGTCTTCGGTGCGAAAGCCGGCAACGAGCAACAACGGCGGCGCGTCGGGTGGCCTGAGCAATTCTTCCAGCAGAAAAGTGCTGTCGGCGTCCGCCCATTGCAGGTCGTCGATATAGAGCACCAGCGGTTGGCGGCTGGCGATGTTTACGAGCAGCTCGCGCAGCGCGTCAAACGCCTGGCGCCGCAGCGTGAACAGATCGATAGTCTCAGGTTGAGCAGAGCGAGCATCGAAGATCGAATCAACCTGAAGCATCACCGGAAAAACTCGCGCGAGCGCGGCCCGGTTCCGCGGCATCAGGCTTTCCGCTTTCGCACGTCGCAGCGAAGCGAGGTGCTTGCTCAGACTGTCAACCACGCCATCCAGCGCCTTGTACGGAACTGACTCTCGCTCATAACAACGACCTTGCAGGATGATCGCGTTGCGCGTTTTCTCTTTCAGTTGCTCCAGAAAAATGCGAACAAGCGTTGATTTGCCCATTCCGGAAATGCCGTGGACGTAAACCACGACAGTCTGGCCTTCGCGAGTCGCGCGAAAGGCATCATGCAATTCGGCGATCTGTCGTTCGCGGCCAATAAACGACCCGGCGCTTATCGATGGCAGCGCGGTCGCGGACGAACGTGGAACTCCCAACGCTCGCATGATTTCCCGGCCCGCCGGTCTGGTGTCCGCGTCCCGCCGCAACAACCTCATGCAAAAATCGTTAAGGTCGCGCGGTACCTGCGGATTAATCTCTCGCGGCTGAATTGGATCGCGCGTTTGCTTGCGCAGCATCACTTCAAAAAATTTTCCGCGGAAAGGAAGCCGGCCAGTCAACGCCTGGTACAAAATGACGCCCACGCTGTACCAATCACTCGCTTTCGAGATTGCGGTTTGCGCCCCCTGCTCAGGTGACATGTAGTCAGGAGTTCCCGCGAGCAACGTTTCGTGAAGTTCGGGATTAATGTCTTCCACCAAACCGAAATCGAGGATGACGACGCGCCCGTCATCAGTCACGAGCACGTTCGATGGTTTGATGTCGCGATGGAGCTTGCCCATCTCATGCAGGCGATTCACTCCTTCGGCAAGCTGGCGCAGTGCAGATCGCAAGCGAGCTTCGTCCAATAGATAATTTGCGGCGGCAAACGCCTCATCATCCGGTTCGAGTGGCCGCTCCATCTCTGTAAATGAAAAGCTCGAGCTGTCAAAAATCTCGGTATCGGCTTCCGATTCAGCAGACTTGATTGAATGCTCGCGCGGTACCGGTAGAGTATTATCGACGTCAGTTGCGGGTGAGCCCATCGTGTCCGGCCGTACGTAATTGATAAAGGTGACGCCCTTTACCAATTCCATGGTGAAGAACCAGTCATCGCCATCAGACATCAATTCGTACAGAGTTACGAGATTCGGATGCGAAACATCGGCGAGCGAGCGGAACTCGCGTTTGAAGCGATAGATGTGCGCGGCTTCGGCCCGCGTCAAAGTTTTCAGCGCTACGACCTTGTCCATCTTGCGATCGTGCGCTTCGTAAACGACACCCATGCCTCCCGTCCCCAGACGTCGAAGCAAGGTGAACCGTTCAGTACCGACGAATTCTCTGGCGGGCTTTACCACGTGGGGACCTCTGATGCTGGAGCGATAACGTGAACCTTATTGACAGATGCGTAATTGTGCCTTACATGAATTGAGCAATCAAATGTTAGAGATTCAGGTGGCACGCGCATCTTGCGCGTGATTGACGGGCGGGACGCCCGTGCCACTTTAGGTCGTGGAAGGAGTGCGATGGACTGGCGTGTGTTGCTGACAACGTTCGGCGTAATTTTTTTGGCTGAGATGGGTGACAAGACTCAGATCGCCGCGATGACGATGGCCGCCCAGCAGAAGCGGCCCTGGGCAGTTTTTATCGGCGCTTCACTGGCCCTGGTCGCAGTTTCGGCGATTGGAGTGATCGTGGGGAGTGTGCTCAGCCAGTATCTGCCGCTCGATTGGATCAAGCGCGTGGCCGGCGCGGCGTTTGTCATCATTGGAGTATTGATCTTGATCGGAAAGTTCTAAACAAGTCGTTGACGGGGCCTGCTCCCTCTCCCTTTGGGAGAGGGCCGGGGTGAGGGTTTAGCGGTAGTCGCGAAGTTTTTTTGAATTTTGTTGGGGCGAAGACGGTCTAACTAATATTTTGCGCGCCGCTAGTCCCTCACCCTAACCCTCTCCCAATGGGAGAGGGAACATGAAATCTTTTTGAACTAGAAGAGTTCTCAGTTATGCCACAGACACGACACGTTGAGAGACATTTCACTGCCGGCGAAACCGTGCGCGACATCGTGATTGGCATGTCCGACGGTTTGACGGTTCCGTTTGCGCTCGCAGCGGGATTGACCGGAGCCATCGACAGTGTCGGCATCATCGTGACGGCGGGTCTCGCTGAGATCGCCGCCGGGTCCATCGCGATGGGACTGGGCGGTTATCTGGCGGCCAAGAGTGACGCTGAACATTACGCGAAGGAACGCGAACGAGAGCATCGAGAAGTAAAAGAGATTCCCGAAGAAGAAATGCGTGAAGTGGCTCAGGTGTTTCATTCTTACGGCCTGAGCCCGGCGCAGAGCGCCCCGATCGTCGAAGCGCTCTCCAGGCATCCGAAGAAATGGGTTGATTTCATGATGCGCTTCGAACTCGGCTTGGAGAAACCTGATCCGAAACGAGCCTTCGTTAGCGCATTGACGATCGCGCTTTCATACATCGCGGGCGGCTTGATTCCGCTGGCTCCTTACATCGCCGCGGCGTACTTACATCGCATCAGCGTCTCGACGGCGCTGTTGATCTCCGTCGGCCTGACGGTGCTGGCATTGATGGTTTTCGGATTCATCAAAGGACGATTCACCGGAACGCGGCCACTGCGCAGCGCTTTGCAGACTGCGTTAATAGGAAGCCTGGCGGCTGGTGCAGCGTTTTTGATTGCGCGGGCGATTTCGTGAGGAGTTCTTGATGGCATGAGCAAGAGTCATAACGGACAAACTAAGTTTGCGGTTTGTATCACTTCAGATGATACGGACCTATTGACTCCGCGGAGAATCTATCAAGTATTGCCGGATGACAACGCGGCTAAGTCAAGCTACCTTCGGGTGATCGATGACGAAGGTGAAGACTACTTGTATCCGGCTGGTTATTTTTTGTTTCTTGAGTTACCGCGCAACATTGAGCAAGCGCTAGTTAAAGCTGCTTAGCTCATTGCGTTCCGCAGCCGCCAGAGTCATCTATGCTGCCTGACAAGCGCCACGCTGCGCATCCAGATTGATCAAGCTTGCGTCGGCCGTTTCTGATGGCCCACAATAGCGAAGCTGGGAGGAGAAACGCTTATGAGCCAGACGTTGGAAGATACAGAGGGTAAGGTTCAGTTACTGGAATCAATTCGCCTGGCGGAAGCACGTCGCGCACTGGTGACAATCCTTGATGACTCACCTACCGACGAAACAGCTCTCGAACTTGGGTATCAGCAGATGGCTCTCGATGAGGAGAGAGAGGCGGAGGCACTTGAATGGTCCGAAGCCACCATTGGAGACGTAGCTGATGAACCGCGGTGAAGTTTGGGTTCGTTTCGATCCCTCAGTGGGTGGCGAGATTCAGAAAACAAGACCCGCCATCACTTTTAGCAGTGACCGCTCCAACAGAAACCTCAACCGCGTACAAGTCGTTCCACTCACCAGCAAAGTTGAGCGCCTTTATCCCAGCGAAGCGTTTGTGACGCTTGAAGGGAAGAAAGCAAAAGCGCTGGCTGACCAACTGACCACTGTTAGCAAGCTGCGGGTTGTTAATATGATCGGCAAGTTATCGGACTCAGATCTACGGGCCGTCGAGTCAGCTGTGAAGAGACAACTCGATCTCTGACACGCGGTAAAGAGACTTGAATGACGGCAGGCGGTTTCTGATAGCTAGGAAAGCTGTGTAATGAACGAAAACGAATTCATCAGCGAGTTTATCGCAGAACTCGACCTTCATTTGGAGCCTTGTGTAGTTGCCCACCATAAGCCCTTACTTTACGATCTCACCGTGGACGATGACGGCGTTATCCGCATGGGCGTAACCGACACCGGTGAGCCAGTGCGAGGCCACGGCAAAGGTTTCGAGCAAGACATTCTGATTTATGAGAGTCGTGATCTGGGTACTCCGGTTAAACCTTGTGCTGTCGCCGTCGTGCCTCGTGTCGTCGCCGAAGTGAAGTTCAATAACGTGACCACCCACGATGCCATTGTTTACAGTGAGAAAGCACGTCGTATTCGGACGGTTTATCCATATCTCCGCTATGGTTTGATTCTCGGTGGCTTTCAGACAATTCCCGGTCGTGTCTTGCGTTTAGGGCAGGGATTCGACTTCATCTTTGCTGTCTCCCACCCGTTCATTCCAAACCAAATCGATTCTGGACGTAAGGCTCTTACAGAGGAGGTACAGACATCACGCGACCTTGCTCGCATTGCTTTCGGGAGGCAGCACATTACTTCGTTTCGGCGGAGAGTTCTCCACGATGCAGGAAACGCGTGATACTCGTTGGATCGGATCGCGGGCAGGGCGCGTAGTCAGTCAAGATAAGTATTCCCCCAAATCTTCATCGTCATGAACCTTCACGTCGGCACCAGCGGCTACAGCTACAAAGAGTGGAAGGGCAACTTCTATCCGGAAGACCTGCCGGCAAAGGAGATGTTGTCCTATTACTCGCGGCGTCTGCCCGCTGTTGAAATCAACAACACGTTCTACCGGCTGCCGCAAGCCTCGATGATCGAGAACTGGAAAGCGCAAGTGCCCGAGGACTTTCGTTTTTCAATTAAAGCCACCCAACGAATCACGCACATCAAGCGCTTGAACAACTGCGTGGAAGAGACGAAGTATCTGTTGGAGACTGCGGCGCTGCTCGAGCAAAGACTCGGTGTAGTTCTGTTTCAGCTGCCGCCGAACGCAAAGAAGGATGTCGATCGGTTGAAAACTTTTTTGGAGCTGCTTCCCAACGAAACGCGTGCGGCGTTCGAGTTCCGTCACGAGTCATGGCTGGACGATGAGATTCGCGAAATGCTGCGCGCGAAAGACTGCGCGCTGGTGGTTTCCGACACTGACGAGAACCCTTTGACTGAGATCATCAGCACGGCAGCGTGGGGATACCTGCGTCTGCGGCGAACGAATTATGAAAAGAAAGATCTCGTTGAGTGGATGAAGCGAGTGCAGAATGAAAAATGGAGCGACGCCTTCATCTTCTTCAAACATGAAGACGAAGGCATCGGTCCCAAACTGGCGGCACAGTTTCTGAGCATGTCAGAACCGCCTGCGGTAGCGGGCGGTTAATCTCACGTCACTCGTATCAAGAAACGAAAGATCAACCCGCCCGCTACCGCAGGCGGTTCTGACTGTTGCCCTCGCTCACGCGCGGGCTTCTGAAACTATGGATCGCTGGTTGTTGCTTCGTCGGTTAATGCTTTACCCATTTCGTCGGGAGTCTTCATTAAGTCCGCGAGAATCTGCGGTGCTACTGTCGCCTGGACGACGGTGGCTTCGTTTTTCTCGATGGTAATTACAAGCACGTGAAAATTTTTGCCGGCGTCGCGCACATAAACGTAAGTCTGCTCTTCGTCCTTCGGTGTCAGGGTCTGGACCAGCGCAGACCATTCCGCGGCGAGCGCGGTTTGCATCGCGCTCTTAAAGCTGGCGATCTGGCCATGGGAATTAAACGTTTGGTCTTCAAAGAAGGCGACGCGAACGCTGCCGGCCTCTGCCAGTTTCTTGTACTCGCCACCCCGGATCTGCGCGGCGGTCTTTACGGCTTTCATTCCGGCGCGGGCCAGCAAAGGAATGTTCTGGTGCTTGACGTGATAGAACTGCTCGATCGCTTTCACCGCGTCGTTGAAGCCGTCGCGATCGGCGCGCGCGGAAAAGGGAAGCGCCAGCGCGAGCGCGATCATCAACGTTGTGGCGACTCTCCTGGTCATCGATCTTATTTGTCGGTCTTTGGTTTTGCCGGCGGCAGATTCAGATAGGGCACGCCGAACGAACCTTCAAGCTGGCTTAGCTTTTCCAGGTTGATTGGCCCAACGATATTGACGACGGTGAATTCTTTCGGCTCGATACTGACGACAGCTAATCCGCCAATCTGGTCGCCGATATTCAGCAGATAAACTTCTACGTTCTCGCCGTCTTTTTTGCTCTTGACGCCGACGATTTTGCTCCAGCCTCCACCGCGAAGTTGCGACAGGACTGAGTCGAGCTCGACCGGCGAATACTCGTTCTCTTTGTCGAACGAGAAGCTCTTAACGTAAATCCCTTTGACGTTTTTGATGAGCTCGCGAATCTCGGCGTCGTCACCGGCTTTGCCAGAAAAGAGTTTCGCAGCCGTCTGCATCAGGTGCTCGTCCAGCTTCACGTCAACCGTTTCACTGGCCCTGTTGGCAAGCAGGTCGAGCTGATCGAGCTGGAGCTTCGCGCCTTGCGCCATCGTGGTCGCAACGCCGCCGATTAAGAGCAGCAACACCGGCGCAAATTTCAAAACAGTTCGGAAGAGTATTTTCATAGTTCGTTCATCCCATCTTATGTTGATTGCGAATTGCATTTACCTGGGGAAGGCCCTGGCTCTTGCGTTGGACCAGATTCAGCTTGGCGCTGAGAAGGCGCAACGCGACCAGTACTTGTTCTTTTTCGGCGAGCTCCTGCGGAGTCAATGCCGCCTCTCGAAGCTGAACATTCGAATGTTTGCTCGTGGCGACTAAGACCGGATTCGTTTTCGGATGTCGCGGCGGATTGGTCGCTCGCTTCACGACGGTCTCCACTGTCTGATTGTCAGGTGAAGGAACAGGAGTTTCGATTTTTGACGGCGCGATTGGTTGATCCTGCCTGATCGCCTGAATCACCGGTCCAGCCTGCGATTTCGCGAAGTGAATCCAAAGAGCAGTGGCCAGCATCGTTAGCGCAATCGCCGCGGCTATTGCGAGCGGAAGGACCATCCGGTTACTGCGAACCTTCAACGTCGTAGGAATTTCCAACGGTCGCGGCTGATATCGCAGCGTGCCGAGCAGCTCTTCCAGTTCCTGGACTTCAGCGTCCGGTGTACCGGTTCGATCCCAAAGATAATTATCGTTCATAGCTTTCTTTCTGGAGCGCGGACATCCTTGTCCGCACGCCCTCCCTCACGGTCAGGCTACCGCTCCGATCTTTGCGCGCAGTAATTTCATTCCTCGATGCAGGTTCACGCGCACCGAGGCGGGCGTTAAGCCAACGCGCGATGCGATCTCAGGCCCGGTCATGCCTTCCACGAATCTGAGCACCAGCGTCTCTCGATATGCATCGGGAAGTTGCCTAATCAGATCGAGAACCTCTTTAGCCGTGCGGTTCAACGGCTTCGCGACCGCCGTGTGTTCGTCAACTTCCACCGTGTCGCGTGACGCGCGATGAAAATCCATTGCTCGATTGCGCGCAATCATCGCGATCCATGGTCCAAATGCGGTGGGGTTGCGCAGCGTGTGCAACTTTTTCAAGGCGTGCAGAAAAATATCCTGAACCAGATCGTCAACCTCGTCGCGTGGCACGCGCGCCAACAAGACTGCGTGCACCAGCGGAGCGTACAGCTCGTACAGCCGGCCGAATCGATCATGTTCTCCGTCCAGTACCGCCCGAACCAAAGTGTGTTCGATCGGCTCGTCGATTGTCTGGGGAGAGCGGAATGCGCCTGTCATCAGTAACATCTCCGCGGTGGCTTCGGCCTCGATCATTGAAACGCCTCTGGAACCAGCTTTCGATTCCGCAATCCTTAATTTGTTTACTGCTTCAGACATGGCTAAGACGGGAATCGCTGAGAGAGTGTTAACAGCGCAGGGAGCACGGACATCCTTATCCGCACGGGCGGGCAGTAGCCCGCCGCTAAACGTTCCGTGGTACGTCAGCGCGAACGAATAGTTTCGCCCGCCAAATCACCACAGTAGAGATGAGTAGCGCGATGGTGCAGGCGGCGCCGCCCTCGAGGCCGTAAGCCCCGCCGGTCAGCCAATCAGGCCCGGCGTTCATCGCTTTTAATAAAGGAGCAGGGGCGAGGCGCTGAATTCCGCTGACGGGCAAACCAAGCAAAGAAGCCTGGGCCCAGTTCCAGGACCAGTGCAGGCCGAAAGGCAGCCACAAACTGCGCGTTCGCAGATAAGCGACCGCCAGCCAAACTCCCGCCAGCGCGGTGTTAACGAACGTGAATCCTGCGACTACGTTTGGATTTTTTAAATGCGCCGCCGCGAATGGAACTGAGGTAAGCAAGACGCCAAGCCAGGCGATATTTGCGCGCGTTAATGTCTGCAACACGTAGCCGCGAAAAAGCATTTCTTCGGCTGCGGCAGCAAACAAAAAAACCAGAATTGAAACGAACAAAGTTTCGCCGATCAACTTGAAGCCCGCCGGATCGAAACTGAAACGAGTGCCCCGCGTTATCGTCGTGAGCAGCGCCGCAAAAAAAAGCGAGGCGGCGCCAAGCGCAGAGCCGATCAGCAGATTGCGTAACCAGCCTTGATGCACTGAGCAGCCCAGGGCAGCGAATGGCAGCTCTTCGAGCAACGCCTGGCAGGCCCACCCGACCAGCAGCGCGGAAATCAAAATCGCACCGTGACCGGCAACCACGCCCCACAGTGTTCCGCCAATTTCAAGGCTTGAACGATGTAGCGCGGTGGACAGCGCGACCAGCAACAAAACCTGCGTAACCTGAAGGCAAATAAGAAATGCGACCACAAAGATCGCGAGCCGCCAGCCGCTTCGTAAGTGGCCTTCACGATCGATAAAGAAGTTATAAGCTTCCATTTGGGGCGTCATTCTAGCATTTGCGGTTAGCTTTCCCTCCCTTTGGGAGAGGGATTAAGGCTGAGGGTTTAGAGCCGCCGTAAGCCCTCACCCCTGACCCTCTCCCAGAGGGAGAGGGAGAACGGAACCCGCTTCCTTGCGGAAAGCGGTTCCGTACCAGTGTCCAACCATGCCTGTGCTAAACTTTTGCCTCAATCATTCGCACTACCGCGACATCTTCTGTGAGCACGAACGCCAACCAATCAGACCCGCAACGCAAGCTGCGAACCCGTCGCACCGGCGCGTGGCTGCTGGCCGGAATCGTGGCCCTCTTGCTCGCAATCATCGCCGCGCAGCAGCTTTTCAATCTTGGACCACTGATGCCATCTGAAACAGGTTCAGACACGTTGCTGTTGTACGCGCTTTCGTCGCTTAACTTTGCGGCGTTCATGGTCTTTAGCTTCATCCTGTTGCGTAGCTTGTTGCGACTGCGACGCGAGCGCCGCGAACGTCAGCCCGGATCGAAAATTCAAACCCGGCTGCTCGTCTATTTCATTGGGCTGAGTCTATTGCCGATCACCGCGATGGCCGCGTTCTCTTATCTCTTTCTCAATCGATCGATCGAGAAGTGGATGGGCCGCTTGCCGGAGAATGTCGTCGAGCGCGTGCGCGAGCAGCAACGTGAGAACCTGACATTCCAAAACGAGAAATTGCGCGAAACAGCGACCCTGTTGGCGACGACAATCAGAACCCGGCCGCAGGCCGAGTGGCAGTCAGCGCTGGACCAACTGGCCGCCACCGGAAAATTATCGGCGATCGAAATCATCTCAGACGGCGGGCAGATTCTGGCGCACAGCGAAGCCGCGATTGCCGATCCGCAGAAGCAGGAACTGCAGAGCATCCTGGCCCGCGGGCGACAGTTGGACCAGATCTCGTCAGACACGCCGCTATCGGACGGAAAAGGTTTCGATCTGACCACGGTGTCACTAGCTCCGGGAATGCGGCTGATTCTGGTGCCGCAACGACTAAGTGACACGGACGTCAACGATACGATTGCCGGTTCGCAACGCGAGTATCAGCACCTGCTTGAGCGGCAGCGAAAAGTTCGCCTGCTCGGAATGTCAACGCTTGGGTTGATGACTCTGCTGCTGTTGTTTGCGTCGACGTGGGTGGCGATTCATTTGTCGCGAGGCTTCGCCGCCCCGATTCGCTCGCTGGTCGGCGCTTCGAAAGAAGTGGCGCGGGGAAATCTTGCTCATCGAGTCGAAACGATCGCGGATGACGAGCTGGCTTTGCTCGCCGAATCCTTCAATCAGATGACGGCCGAACTTGATACGAACCGCAAGCAGCTCGAGGCCGGCGCCCAAACCTTGAAAGAAAAGAATCTGGCGCTGGAAGAGCGGCGCAATTACATCGAGACAGTTTTGGAGTCGTTGGCGACCGGAGTGGTGTCGCTCGATCGAGCGGACTGTGTCACAACTATCAACACTGCGGCGATCTCGATCTTGAAGTTGAGTGATCGCCCGCCTGCCTGGGCCACGCTGTTGAGCGTCCTCAGCGGCGAAGATCGAATCGTGCTGGAACGTTTGTTGAAACGCGCGCGGCGCGCGGGACGCGCGGCTGAACAGAATCAATTGACTCGCGGAGTGCCCGGAAGTCCGATCCCCGTGGCCTTAACAGCGTCAGCCTTGCGCGGGACTTCAAGCGACGGACGCGGAGTCGTGCTGGTGATCGAAGACTTGTCTGAACTATTGACGGCCCAACGGGCGGCGGCCTGGAGCGAGGTCGCACGACGCGTGGCCCACGAAATTAAGAATCCGCTGACCCCGATTCAATTGTCTGCCGAAAGGATCGCGCGCAACTTTGGTTTACAAGTCAACGGTGGCACGGCGTTGACCTCCGCCAACGGGGTCGATCCCGCGCGGAACTCGACCATGCCCACGTCAGCCTCGCCGAACGGAAACGGGGAAAACGGTTTCGGCCTGACGGCTGAGCGTCGCGAAGAACTTGCCCGGGTGGTCGAAGAATGCACCACCTCGATCACTCGCGAAGTTGCCGGTCTCAAAGCCCTGGTCGATGAGTTCGCGCGATTTGCGCGGATGCCCCCGCCGCGTTTGGAAGCTGGTGATTTGAACGATGTCATCCAACAGACCGCGGCGCTCTACGAAGAGCGGCTGAACGGAGTTGAGTTGCAATTGCAGATCGATCCGCAGATGCCTTCAGCCCTGCTTGACGTAGAACAGATGAAGCGCGTCTTCGTGAATCTGATCGACAACGCAGTCGAGGCGATGACCGACGTTGAGGGCGAGCACCGGCTCGTAATCACCACCCGACACGATGCGACGAGGGACATGGTCCTGGCAACCGTAGAGGATTCGGGCGAGGGAATTGTGGCCGGGGATTTTAAGCGCCTGTTCCAACCCTATTTTTCCACGCGCGGCCGCGGCACGGGTTTGGGGCTCGCCATAGTCTCTCGAATCCTCACTGAGCATGGCGGGAGAGTTTATGCGGAGGCCAATGTGCCGCGTGGTGCAAGGTTTGTAATTGAATTGCCTGTAAGCAGTGCTTAGAGCTTAGAGGTTAGAGCTTAGAGCTTGGAGCTAACTCCTGGACTAAGCTCTAAAATCTAAGCCCTAAGCTCCGGTTGAGTGATGTCTGAATCAATACTTATCGTCGACGATGAACGCGGCATTCGCGAAACGCTAAGCGCCGTCCTGCGCGACGAAGGCTTCATTGCTGAGTCGGTTGAATCCGGTGAAGCGTGCTTAAAGGCCCTCGCCCAGCGGGCGTTTGGTTGCGTGCTGCTTGACGTGTGGCTGCCGGGAATTAACGGCCTCGAAACTCTGAAGCAGATGCGCGAATCGAATTTCGATGCAGCCGTCGTGATCATCTCGGGTCATGGCAACGTTGAAACGGCGGTGCGAGCGACAAAGCTGGGCGCGTTCGATTTTATCGAGAAGCCTTTGTCGATCGAGAAGACGGTGCTGACTGTTCGTAATGCTTTGCGGCAGCGACAGCTCCAGCGCGCCAATGCCGAAATGTCTGCCGAGTTGAGCGAGGAATACGCGATGGTCGGCGAGTCGGTGGCCATGCGCGCGTTGCGAAAGCAGATCGCCGTGGTGGCTCCGACAGATGGTCGCGTGTTGATTTCCGGCGAGTCAGGGGCCGGCAAAGAATTAGTCGCCCGCGCGATTCATGCGCAGTCACGCCGCGCCGCTGCGCCTTTTATCGAAATAAATTCCGCGGCCATTCCGGAAGAGCTGATCGAGTCCGAATTATTCGGTCACGTGAAGGGAGCCTTCACCGGCGCTACCGCGGCGAAGAAAGGTAAATTCGAACTCGCCGACGGCGCGACGCTTTTCCTCGATGAAGTGTCCGACATGAGCGCCAACGTGCAGGCGAAAGTCTTGCGCGTGCTGGAAGAACAAAGGTTCGAGCCGGTGGGCAGCAATACCCCAATCAACGTCGACGTGCGGGTGATCGCCGCGACCAACAAGCGGCTTGATGAAGAGATCGAGAAGGGAACGTTCCGCAGCGATCTTTTCTTTCGTCTGAACGTGATTCCGTTTGAGGTGCCTCCGCTGCGCGAGCGCGTGGAGGACGTGCCGCTGTTAATCGATCATTTCAACCAGCGGTTCGCCACGGCGTACGGAAAGAAACCAAAGCAGTTTGACTCTGACGCGATCGACATCATGCAGCGATATTCGTGGCCGGGGAATGTCCGCGAGTTGCGAAACACGATCGAACGGGTTGTGATCATGCATCAAAATCATCGCGTGGCGGTTAAGGACCTGCCGGCCTTTGGCGACGCTGAACCTCCGGCGTCGTCTTATCGTTTTCCATCTTTCAAGGAGGCGAGCGATGCTTATCATCGTGAGTTCATTCAGCGAAAGCTGGACGAAGCCGATGGCAACGTCGCGCGCGCGGCTGAATTGATGGGCATCGATCGCAGTCATTTGTACCGCCGGATGCGAGCGCTGGGGATTGGTGGGCGGAGTGAACGCGCTTGAGCCCTCGGAATTGATCGAGAAATGGATTGCTTACAATTCTGCTAATCCCTTCGATTGTCATGTGTTACAATTTCGCGCGGGGCTGATCAATGGTAGCGAATTTAGAAGCCACAATCGAAGATCTCTACGCTCTGCCGCATGAACAGAAGGCAGAGATCGTGAATGGAGAAATTGTGCTTATGTCTCCCACAGGAGCAGCTCCAAGTTATGCCGCTAGTGAAGTTTTTGTTAGCTTGCGCGAATACGCTCGTCGAACACGAGCGGGCCAGGCGGTTACGGATAACGCCGCGTTCGTCGTCAACTTATCAAATTGCAGATCGTTTAGCCCTGATGTTGGTTTCTATACGGGCAAATGGACCGGCATGAGATTTTTCGAAGGCGCGCCTGTTTTCGCCGTCGAAGTTGGCAGTGAAGGCGATTACGGTCCGGCCGCTGAAAATGCGGTGGCTGCGAAACGTGCCGATTACTTCGCCGCCGGAACGTTGGTCGTTTGGGATGTCAACCTTTTGAGTGATGACGTAATCAAATCATATCGCGCGGGGTCGCCTGAGCCGGAAGTATTTAGGCGAGGCGACGCTGCTGACGCCGAGCTGGCGTTACCGGAATGGTCGATGCCGGTGGACGATCTATTTATCGAACTAGAGAATTAGGTTTTATGGATTACACCACACGAGAATTATTGAAGCGTTATACGAAGATGGCCCTGGGCCAGCCGTTTGCGCCAGTGCTGCTGAACATCCTGGTGACGTCGGTGTGCGACATGCGCTGCACGCATTGTTTCTTCACTGATGAACTCGACGATCGGCCGCGCAAGAAGTTGCAGATGAAGGCGAACGAGATCGATCGCATCGCGCAGACACTCGGCGGCAATCTCGGTGTTTTGATTTTGGCCGGAGGTGAGCCGTTTACCCGCAAAGACCTGCCGGAAATCGTGAGCTCTTTCTACCGGCATAACAACCTGGAATCGGTTTACCTGATGTCCAACGGTCAGATTCAGAAGCGAATCTTTCCGGACGTCACGCGCATCCTCGAAGAGTGCCCAAACCTGAACGTCACGGTCGCCATGGGCATCGACGGATTGCAGGATCAGCACGACAAGATACGTCAGAAGACGGGCTCGTGGTCCATAGCGATCGAGACCGCGCGCGAACTGAAGGCAATGAAGAAGCAGTATCCACGGCTCGATCTGCAAACCTGCACCTGCTTCATGCATTCTAATCAGGACACGATTTTCGAGTGGTACGATTTTCTGAAACACGATCTCAAGCCCGACAAAGTCAATTTCAACTACATTCGTCCGCCCTCAGCCGATCCGATCGAGCTCGATATCGATCAGACTCGCTACGCCAAACTGGCGCAGATGATTGACGACGATTCGCGCCACGCCGCGATCAAGAATAATTACGGCGGCAACGCCGGTTTCTTCAAAGCGGCGATCGATATTTACATGCACGGCTTGATTACGAAGACCCAGGAGACGCAACAGGCGCAGCTAACCTGCTACGCTGGAACTGCCGGCGCCGTCATTTACGACGAGGGCACTCTGTCGTCGTGCGAGAACCTTGCGCCGATCGGCAACCTGCGCGATCACGATTGGAATTTTCAGGGGATTTGGTTGTCACCGGAAATGAAAGCGCGTCGCAAACATGCCGCGAACGGTTGTTTCTGCACGCACGAATCGAATTGCTACTACCCGTCGCTGCCTTTCAATCCAAAGCACTTAATTCAAATCAAGAAGCTTGAGCGCGAGATGAGAAAAGCGCGCAGGGAACTCGATCAGCAAGTGGAAGAACAACCTGACGGAGTAACGGTTAAGGTGTAACGCAAACTGTTAGTTTGCGATTGGTGCGCAAGCTAACAGCTTGCGTACAAAGACCGATGAACCCAAACGCTCCAAAAATCCTGATCATCTCTTCCGATACCGGCGGCGGACACCGCTCGGCAGCGGCGGCGATCGTCGCGGGCATCGAGAGCTTTGTCAAAGGTGAATCGTACGCCGTGCGGGTCGTGCGCGCGGTCGAAGAATCGCATCATCTCGCCGCCAAACTGGTCGCGCTCTACAACTGGTTGCTGCGAAACAAGCAGCATTGGATGAAGTATTACTACTGGCTGATCAATCGCTTCCGGCCAGAGACGCGCGAGTTCTTTCATTCGCGCAGCATCGTCTATGTTCGCAGCTTGTTTCAGCGCTGGTGTCCGCACATTGTCGTCAGCGTGCATCCACTAACGCAACACATTTTCGCGCGGGTGCTGAAAGAGCTCGGACTTGCAGATCGCATTCCGCTGGTCACGGTGGTCACTGATCCCTATTACGGATTCTGGAAGGGCTGGGCGTGCGACGATGTGACGCTTTACCTCGTCGCCAGCGACGAAGCGCGCCGTCAATTAATCGATTACGGCATCGCTCCCGAGCGGATCAAAATCTCCGGCATGCCCGTGCATCCAAAGTTTTCTTTTCCAGGTGATGACGCCGCGCGAATCGCCCGCACCGCTCTGGGACTGGATCCTGAAAAGTTCACCGTCTTTCTGAACGCCGGATGGGAAGGCGGGGGAAACATTCCGCACATCTTCAGCGAGTTGGTTCGCGGCGAACTCAATGTGCAGGCAATTTTTCTCGCCGGCAAGAACGAAGATCTGAAAAATGAAGCTGAGGCAATGGCGGCCGACGCTAAGTTCCCGATCAAGGTAATTGGCTATTCAGACGAAGTCGAGCAACTTATGCGCGCGGCGAACGTGATGATTTCGAAGCTCGGCGGCCTGACTACATTCGAGGCGCTAAGTTGCCGGCTCCCGATTATCGCCGATGTAATTACTAAACCGATGCCCCAGGAGGCAGGCACCGTTAACCTGATCGCCAAGAGCGGCGCCGCGGTGATGCTGCGACGCGCGTCGGATATCGTGCCGGTGGTGCATCGGATGATTGAAGATTCGAAACATTACGCAGCGCTGCGCGCCGCGACGATTACGGTGGGCATTCCGAACGCGACGAAGCGGATCGTTGAAGAAATTACCGCGCTGATTCCGGAGCCGGCGACGGCCGCCGAACCGCTGGAAAACGTTGCATAATCCTGGGGTCATCCGGCGCTCGTTGGTAATCGTGATGGCGAGCGCTTCTTGACTGTCATACCGGCTTCGCGATTTAATCCCGGTCGTTTACGAATTCTCAAATCAGAGGTTAAGGGAGAGGTGTTGTCTCCGGCTGGAGATTTCCAAGAATGAGTCTGTTACTCGAAGGAAAGCGTGCGTTCATCACTGGTGGAACGCGAGGAATTGGCGCCGCGCTCTGTGACGTGTTCGCGCGCGAAGGCGCCGACGTCGCGTTCAACTACAACTCGCGGGACGATCTGGCTGAAGAAACCATACGCAAGATCGAGGGGCATGGTCGTCGCGCAAAATCATTTAAGGTTTCTATTGTCGATCGCTTCGGCATGAAGCATTTAACCCGAGACCTGGTGCAGGAATGGGGCGGCATAGATATTCTCGTCAATAACGCGGCCATTAATCGGGGGGATAATTTTGCCACGACCACCGATCGCGCATGGGACGAAGTTATCGATACAAATGTTGGCAGTCTCTTCGCGGTCACCAAACCGGTTTACAAACAGATGATCCGGCAGCGCAAAGGAAAGATCCTCAACATCACCTCGATCGGCGCCTTACGCGCGCTCCCGACTTCGGTTCACTACGCGACTTCGAAAGCCGCGATGATTGGCTTCACCAAGTGTCTGGCGCGGGAAGCAGGAACCTTCGGGGTTACCGTCAACGCGATCGCCGCGGGAATTTTCGACACGGACCTGGCTCAGACCTTGCCCGAACGGCTTTTGCAAATGCACGACTTCTGGGTGTCAGCCGGGCGCCTCGGCCGTCCATCAGAGTTGGCTGAATACGCCGCGTTCATGGTGAGTGACCGCAACAGCTTCATGAATGCTGAGGTTGTGATTGTGGATGGCGGGGCGATTACCTAAGCTCGCTCCTGCTTTTTCTTAGCCAGAAGCGCTTGAGGAGCAGGTTGCCGGGAAGAAATGCTCGACCTGCACTGCAAAGGCATCCAGCTACATCCTTCGTAGTCCAACCGTAAGCTGCCTCAAACCCAACCGCACCGTAAACCAGTCCACCTGCCCGGCTCATACCCCGGCCGTCAACCATTGCGCTTACACCTGCACCGTGAAAACAGCCACCCGCGGCCTCTATAGCCTGACCTTCGGGGAGTCTGGCTAGACCTACACGGTGAAAAACTCGACCTGCATTCTGAAAAACTCCACCTGCAGCGGCAGCAGCCCCAACCTTCAGGCACGGCGCAAGGCCCTTTAGCCATCACAACTTGCCGAAATCCTGAATTAAACCGCAATTTGCAATCTGTTTGCAAAAATTCTTGCTAAGAGTACCGACCGGGTATAGAATGCGCGCCTAATTGCCGTTTTACTCTCAGCTCAGTACTAAGAACTTAGTCCTCAGTACTCACTGAATTTCAACACTCCTCGATCCTCATAGACCGGGAAGTGAAACCACCACGGGCACGGCCCACAAGTTAGGCGACTAACTACTGTGCCCCTCATCCGATAAGGAGGTTTCAAATGAACGATAGTTCCAATCGAAAACTTGAAACGTGCCGGCGCGTTAGAGATTTCAGCAACGCTCGCGCGGCGGACTTTGCCCCGACTAGCCTGGCGACCCAACTCTTCGCAACGCTATCGACAGGAGTTGACACGGTCGAAGGATTGGCGGCGGCGCAGACTTCCGGAGGCGGCACTGCACGTGAAGGCACTGCTACGCGCGGCGATGCGCGCGAAGAATTGCGATCGCGAATGAAGCATGGAGCGCTACGGCGCACGCCATCGCTATCGACAATCCCGGCCTCGACCACAAATTTTGCGTGCCGCGCGGAGAGAACGACGAAATTCTGATCGCCGCGGCGCGCGCGTTTGCGGCTGACGCC
>DNNE01000085.1:66512-67466 GCA_003487805.1 Blastocatellia bacterium
GCGCGCGTTTGCGGCTGACGCCGTTCCGCTGTCCGCGCGCAATTGATCGCTCATGAAATGCCGACGACCTTCATCGACGACATGAACGCGAGCATTTTGAAACTGAATAATACGATGAGTAAGCAGTCCAGCGCGGTCGGCGATCACGTCGGCGCGCGTGCCGCGATCGAAGCAAAGCTCGATGAATGCATGACAGTCCTGCGCAAGCTCGATCCAATCATGCGCAACAAGTACGCCGATGACCCAGCGACACTTGCGGAATGGACCAGCGCCAGCCACGTCGAGCGCGCGCCGAAGAAGAAACCGGCAGAGCCACCACCATCTTCGGCGCCATCGTCGAAATAGTGAAGTGCGGGGAGTGCGAACTGTGAATACCACCCAGCATTAACGAACCACCATGAAAGGCCAGGTCATGCCAACCAAGAATATCCCCCCATCATTTCGCTCGCCACGTTTCGCGGCCGTCCTGCTGTTCACTGTCGCGATTGCTGTTCCGATTGTGATTGCAAGCAATCGATCCGCTATAGGCTCGCGCAAACCCAAGGGTTCAAGTAACTCTTTAATGCCTTTCCGCGAACCTAATGGATCGCCTAAGAGAGAAAATCGAGCTGATCAAATGGCGCAGTTATTTGTGCCCCAGCTCGGCCACGACACCTCGCCACGGCTGCGCGATATGGTGCAGGTACCCGTAACGCCGAACGAGAAGGGATTGGGCCAGTCGATTAGAGCGCAGGAAGCAATAACTCGTCGCGTCGCCGGCTCTGGCAAGATCCTCGTCGCGGGTATATCCGCAGACACCGAGGGCGAAGTTGGGGCTATCCAGCGTATCAAGATCGCCAAGAATGGCTATCAGATCTTTGACAATCGCACTGGCACCTCGGTATTAGGTCCTTCGGACATCTCGACAATCTGGGCTGGCTTTGGCGGCTCCTGCGAGATCGGCGGGGGGGGGGG
>DNNE01000085.1:67764-82245 GCA_003487805.1 Blastocatellia bacterium
GGCGGGGCGGGCGACGGGGTCGTGATTTACGACAAGCTTGCCGATCGCTGGGTCATGAGCCAGTTTGCGTCTTTGACGGGCGGCAAGGCTGTGACCGAGGAGTGCTTCGCCGTATCAACGACGAGCGATGCTTCGGGTTCGTACTATAGATATGCCTTCCATCTCGGCGGAAACTTTATTGATTCTCCGCATCTCAGCGTACAACCGGATGGCTACCTCATGGGCGATAGCGTCTATAACGAAGCTGGTACAGAGCGCCTAGGCAACCAGTTTTTCATGTTCGACAGGACGGCGATGCTTAACGGTGCTGCAGCAACTGTCAGCAGTCCGGGTATCGACACCGGAGTCGGCGAAACGTATTCAATTTCTGCCGACGGTCTCCGGGTAAAATCGGCCGCCGAATTGAAATTAGCGGCCAGCGAAGCCGCCGTGAGCACTTTAACGATCAATCTGACCTACGACCCCGACTCCACGTTCACCAATGCTGGTTTGAGCGCACAGGACATCACTGACATGAAAGCCGCGAACGCGTATGCCGCGGCGCAGTTCACCAACAATTTTCATGATCCTATCAACGTCAACATCCGTGTGACTGCGGTCCCTGGTAAGAACACACTTGGCGGCAGTTCAAGCAACCCTACCTCCACCACGTATAGCACCCTCAGGGCGAAGATGCTGAGCGACGCAACAACGGCAGATGACACGACCGCGACGGGCAGCGGTGGTTCGATCCCGCCCTCGGATCCCGTCGGTGGGACACACAGTTATTTGGTGACCCCGGCTCAGGCCAAGGCGTTGGGCATTTCTGCGGGTGGCGGCGCAACTCCAAGCGACGGAACCTACACCTTCGGCGGCGGAAACATGTACACCTACGATCCCAATAACCGCACGGTTGCAGGCAAGTACGATTACATTGGCGTATCGATGCATGAGTTCTCCGAAATCATGGGTCGCATCCCGGCGATGGGCCCCGACTACATGCAATTTGATTTGTTCCACTATACGGGGACAGCCACCCGTGGATTGAACAACGGCCCTGGCAGATTTTTCTCCATCGATAACGGGACGACACTTCTGAAGGCATTTAATGACGCCGTCCAGCATCCTGGAGATCTGCAAGATTGGGCCATCAGCACAACTGACTGCTTCAACTACTCCACCGGTCCCGGAGTAAAGAATGATTTGACTTCTGTGGATCTTCGGGTTATGGATGCCATAGGCTACGATTTTGGCGTCAGCGGCTGCTCATACAGCCTCAGTCCCGCCAGCCAGGGCTTCGGCTCTAGTGGCGGCAGCGGGTCATTCGGTGTGAGCACTTCCACTGGTTGTGCCTGGGCGGCAGTGAGTGACGCAAGCTGGATTACTACCACAAGCAGTGGTTCGGGCAACGGCACCGTGAATTTTGCCGTTGCGGCCAACACAGGCGTGGCACGTACGGGAACCATCACGGTCGGCGGTCAGACCTTTACCGTCACCCAGAGCGCCGGTGGCGGTGGTTGCCCGTCAACCCCAATCTCAGTGGGCCAGACTATTAACGGGACGCTGACGACTTCCGACTGTATCTTCACTGGTACCACTCGGTACGTTGATGTCTATAACTTCAGCGGCACTGCAGGACAGCAAATAGCTATTGCCATGAACTCCTCGATTTTCGACACATACTTGTACCTGCTTGACGGGAGCAATCAATTAATTGCGCAGGACGATAATGGTGGCGGCGGGACAAACTCTCGCATTCCGGCGTCTTCCGGCGCCTTCACTCTGCCGTCTACCGGCACTCTTACGATTTATGCCACATCTTTCTCCGCCAACGGCACGACGGGCAGCACGGGTGCCTACACGATCAGCTTGTCGAGTGGGACCTGCAGTTATGGTATTAGTCCGAGCAGTCAAAGCTTTGGCTCTAGTGGCGGCAGCGGGTCATTTGGTGTAACCACTTCGTCCGGTTGCGCGTGGACTGCGATCAGTAACGCGAGTTGGGTTACCACGAGCAGCAGCGGTTCGGGAAATGGCACCGTGAATTTTACAGTCGCGGCCAATACCGGTGCGTCACGCACGGGCACTATTTCGGTCGGCGGTCAAACGTTTACCATATCGGAAAGCTCCGGCGGTGGGTGTCCGTCAACAACAATTTCGGCGGGCCAGACTATCAACGGGACGCTGACGACTTCGGACTGTATCTTCAGCGGCACGACCCGCTATGTTGATGTCTATAACTTTAGTGGCACGGCCGGACAGCAAGTTGTCGTTGCCATGAATTCTTCGGTTTTCGACACATACTTGTACCTCCTTGATGGGAGCAATCAATTAATTGCTCAAGACGATGACGGGGGCGGCGGGACAAACTCTCGCATTCCGGCGACTTCCGGCGCCTTTACTCTGCCGGCTACGGGCACCTTTACGATTTATGCCACTTCTTTTTCCGCAGACGGCACTACAGGCAGTACGGGTGCTTACGCGATAAGCTTATCGAGCGGGACTCAAACTCGCACACTAACGGTAGGCTCATCAAACCCATCCAGCGGTGTGAGCATCACGGTTAGTCCCAATGACAACAACAGCCAGGGCAATGGCACGACGCAGTTCACGCGCACTTATAACAACAACACGAATGTCAGTTTGATGGCCCCATCAACAGCGGGTGGCAATAACTTCCAGAAGTGGCAGCTCGATGGCGTTGATCTCACGACATCGACGCTAGCCAATTTCGTGATGGACGCCAACCACACGGTGACGGCTGTGTACACGACGCCGGTGGTAACGCGAACGCTGACGGTTGCGTCGTCAAATCCTACCAGTGGCGTGAGCATCACGATTAGTCCGAATGATAACAACAGCCAGGGCAACGGCACGACGCAGTTTAGCCGCACTTACAACAACAATGTCACCATCAGTCTGACTGCACTGGCAACCGCAAGTGGGAATATCTTCCAGAAGTGGCAACGCGATGGTACGGATTGGTCCACAGGCCAATCAACCAACGTGACGATGGATGCCAATCACACAATGACAGCGTTTTACACCGCACCGAACATCCAAATAACCGTGCAGACAAATCCCAGCGGTCGAACGTTTACAGTGGACGGGACGACGTTCAGTTCGACCCAGACTTTTTCGTGGACGCCCGGCTCAAGTCACACCATCAGCACGATCTCGCCGCAGGCAGGAAGCGCCGGCACCCAATTCGTTTGGAATACCTGGAGCGATAGTGGTGCGATCAGTCATTCCGTAGCGCCGACCACTGCGACAACCTACACCGCGAACTTTACGACGCAGTTTATGCTCACGATGAGTGCCGGTGCGGGTGGAACCGTGAGTCCGGCGAGTGCATTTTTCAACAGTGGTCAAAGTGTAAATATTTCGGCAACGCCGAACGGCGGTTTCACATTTACGAACTGGACAGGCACAGGAACGGGATCATTCAGCGGCGCGACCAATCCTGCAAGCGTCACGATGAATGGCCCAATCACTGAAACAGCCAGTTTCGCGGCCAGTCCAAAGACGATTCAACTCAGCGCCTCAACTTACGCAATCAATGAAGGCGGAGGTTTCGTGACCATTGGTGTGACTCGTTCGGGCGACACATCCGGTCCGGCGAGCGTTGCGTTTGCAGCAAGCAATGGCACCGCAAAAGAAGGAAGGAACTATGTCGCCAGTATCGGAACATTGAGTTTTGCCGCCGGCGAAATAAGCAAGTCTTTTCCGATTCTGATCATCGATAACGCGTTTGTCGACGGGTCGAGAACCGTCAACCTTACGTTGACCAATCCCACCGGCGGGACCTTGGGAGCGCAAGCCACCGCTACCCTTACCATCGCCGAGAATGACGTGGTACTCGGAGCGAATCCAGTCGATACGCCGCATCCCTTCGTTCAGTTTCACTACTATGACTTTCTTGGAAGATATCCTGATCAAAGTGGCTGGGACTTCTGGACGAACAATATTGCCGGTTGTACGCCTCAACCGTCTTGCACTGAGGTTCAGCGGATCAATACTTCGGCGGCCTATTTTCTGTCGATCGAATTTCAGCAGACGGGATATCTTGTTTACAAGACTTACAAAGCTTCGTTCGGCAATATCACAGATATTCCCAATGCGCCGGTACCAATCAAGCGGCAGGAGTTTCTACCTGACACTCAGGAAATTGGAAACGGAGTCATCGTCAATCAGGGAAACTGGCAGCAACAACTTGAAGCCAACAAGCAGGCTTTCACTTTAGAGTTTGTGCAACGCTCACGATTCACAACCGCGTTTCCGACGACGATGACGCCCGCGCAGTTCGTGGATAAGTTATTTTCAAACGCTGGAGTGACGCCAAGTGCCGCAGATCGCAATGCTGCGATTGCCGAATTCGGGTCGGCCACCACCACAAGCGATGTGGCGGCCCGTTCGCGCGCCTTACGCGACGTCGCAGAGAACGCTACGCTCAATACTCAGGAATTCAACAAGGCTTTTGTCTTGATGCAGTACTTCGGATACTTAAGAAGAAACCCATACGATCCTCCGGAGGGGACACTTGATTATTCTGGTTTCAATTTCTGGCTGGGTAAGCTGAACAGTTTTGGTGGCAATTTCATCAACGCGGAAATGGTCAAGGCGTTTATCTCGTCGACAGAATATCGGCAGCGGTTTGGGCCTTGAGAGATTAACCCGCCCGCTACCGCAGGCGGTTCTGACTCGCTGACGAGTATGGTCATCGCTTCGGACGGTGAGATGAAAGCTTACAAGAGAAACCCGCAGGTCGTAATCATCGATGGCGGGGGCGATTACCTGAAATATCGCGGTGATTCATGCAGAAATTTTGGCCAGTCGGTGAACATCGACAGAACCACGATCGACGATAGGCAGACGAACAGAAACCAAAACAGCCAGAACAAGATCGCCCGTTGCATTTCGTCAGGCGACCAGTGGTGTCTCTCACTCGCCCGGTTTTGATTTCTCAACTTCATCCAGTCTCTTCTCCAAAGCCCGGATTCGTTTCGGAAGATCGCCTAACTTCTTGAACACCGCGACTGCGCGCCAAAAGGCGCTGACTTCAAACGCCGGCGTGCCCACCAGTATTTCACCCGGCGCAACGTCATTCGGAACACCACTCTGCGGATAAAGAATCGCGTCGTCCCCGACGGTGATGTGACCGCCGATGCCTACCTGGCCGGTGAGAATCACTCGATCGCCGACGCGCGAACTGCCGGCCAGGCCGACCTGCGCGCAGAGTAAAGCATCTTCCCCGACCGTACATGAATGACCGATCTGGACCAGGTTGTCCAATTTCGCTCCGCGCTTGATGCGAGTTTCCCCGGTTGATGCGCGATCGATCGTGGTGTTCGCTCCAATCTCGACATCGTCTTCGATCACAACTCTCCCGACCTGCGGTATCTTCAACCAATGCCGGTGTTCGTCCTTGGCAAATCCGAAACCATCCGCCCCGATAACCGCGTTGTTATGAATAATGACGCGCTTGCCGATGACTGAGTTACCACGAATAGCGACGCCTGAATGAATTTCCGTCTCGTCGCCGATGGTGACGTCATCGTAGATCGAAACGTTCGCATGAATGCGCACCCGATCGCCTATGACAACATTCTTTCCGATCGAGACGTGAGCATCGATGAAAACTACTTTCGGCACGCGCGAACTTGAGTCAATTACCGCGGTGGGGTCCCAGTACGGCTCGAAGTCTGCTCTCGGATGAAAAATAATCTGCGCGCGAGTAAAAGCCAGATACGGATCCTTCGCGCGCAGAGGTGCAAGATCCGTCCGCGCTATCTCTGCGGACTCGCTGACATAGATCGCGGAGGCTCGCGTCGCGGCAACCTTGTTCGTGTATTTCGGATTGGAAAGAAAGGTGACTTCGCCGGTCTCTGCCTGATCAAGCCCGGCCGCGCCGGTGATTTCGATGTCGCCATCGCTGAGGGCGCACTCGGCGCCTGTCTGAGCTGCCAGGTCAAAGAGGTTCATCTGGGTGAGTTTAGCGCAGGCAAACAAATCGCGCACGTTTAATCATCGTTCGCAGCAAAGGTAACGACAACATATTGACGCCTTCACGTTCGACTGTTAGATTTACAATATGAAAACTATTGCGATGACTATTGATGAGCCTACGCTAAAACGAGTCGATCGACTTATGGCAAACAAAGCCGTGCCGTGGAAGAGCCGTTCGGAAGTAATTCGTCACGCTGTCACGCAGTTAGTTGACAAGCTTGAGCGTGCCAATGAAGAGGAGCGAGAACGCGAGATCTTTCGTCGTCACGGCGCCCGTCTG
Source organism: Blastocatellia bacterium (assembly GCA_003487805.1). GTDB lineage: Bacteria > Acidobacteriota > Blastocatellia > Pyrinomonadales > Pyrinomonadaceae > UBA11740. Next base: position 74,027 of record DNNE01000085.1, read on the forward strand.
AATCGGCAAGCTGCCGTCTTGATCAAGGAACAAGCCAAATAATGAAACGCGGAGAAGTTTACCGGACGCGGGAAAAGGTTGCCGAACGCGGACATAAACCCGGATTCTACGTCGTGGTATCCCGCACCTTTATCGCGCAGAACGATGATGTCTCGACGGTCATTTGCGCGCCCGTTTACAGCGAGGTATTGGGCCTGCGCAGCGAAGTCGAACTCGGAACGGAAGACGGTTTGCCGCGCGATAGCGCCGTGAGATGCGACTTTCTGACTCTGATGTTCAAGAAAAAACTCACCCAGTTTGTAGGGACGTTATCGGCCGACAAGTTCAGAGAGTTGAATCGCGCGCTTCAATACGCCTTAGAGTTGCGGACTGAATGATCCACTCCGAATTACCAAAACGCCTCAGTTCACATCATGCTCACGGGATCGATTTCCAAATTCACCGAGCGCGAGTCTCCGCCGGCATCTTCGAAACTCTTCAGCGCCTCATCGATGACCGCGCGCATTTGTTTGCGGCTGCGTGATTTCACCAGAATTTGAATGCGGTGCTCGCCGCGCAGACGCGCGAAGGGCGCGGGCGCCGGCCCCAGAATACGACAAGAGTGATCGAGATTAGCTTCGTTCAAAGCGTTTCGTAATTGCTGCGCCGTCGTTCGGGCGCGCGCGGGATCCTTATGCCGGACCAGCAAAAGCGCGAGGACTACGAACGGCGGGTAGCCATGATTTCGTCGATGCCGAATTTCTTCTTCATAGAATCCGCGGTAGTCCTGCGCCGTTGCATGCCGCAGCGCGTAATGATGCGGATGATAAGTCTGAATCAAAACGCGCCCTGGTAAATCTCCACGGCCCGCGCGTCCAGCGACCTGGGTTATCAATTGGAAAGTTCGTTCGGCTGCGCGAAAATCCGGCAACGCCAGGCCGGCATCGACAGAAATCACGCCAACCAAAGTGACATTCGGAAAGTCATGTCCCTTTGCCAACATCTGAGTTCCGACAAGGAGATCGATTTCGCCTTTGCCAAAATCCAATAGGGTCTTTTCAAACTCGTGCCGTCGGGTTTTGGTGTCGCGGTCGATTCTGCCCATTCGTACGTTCGGAAATTTCTTGCGCAAGATCTCCTCGATCTGTTCCGTGCCTTCGCCGACAAAATAGATGTACTTGCTGGCGCAGTTGGGACACTCCGAAGGCGCGTGCTGCCGGTGATTGCAGTAATGACAAACCAGCGTCCGGTCGCTGCGATGATACGTCAGCGTGACGTCGCAATTCGGACACTCGATTGACTCGCCGCATGAGCGACAGAGAATAAAACTCGAATAGCCGCGGCGATTAAGAAGAATAATCGTCTGTTCGCCCCGCGCGTGTGTCTGTTCAATTACAGCCAGTAACTCATCGGAAAATACAATCGGCTTTTTGAGACGCGCGAATACTTCCCGCATGTCGATGATCTCTGCGCGAGCCAGCGGACGATTTGCGATTCGATCAGGCAATTGAATGTAGCGGTACTTGCCGGTTTGGGCGTTATGAAATGATTCGAGCGAAGGCGTGGCCGACCCAAGCACGACCACTGCCGACGCTTTTTGCGCGCGGACGATGGCTGTGTCGCGCGCGTGATAAAAAGGAGATTCCTCTTGTCGATACGATGAATCCTGCTCTTCATCGATGATGATTAAGCCCAGATCCTTTACCGGCGCAAACACCGCTGAACGCGTGCCGAGCACGACGCGCGCTTCACCAGAACGTAGTCGCGACCATTCATCAAAGCGCTCGCCTTTGGAAAGCGATGAATGAAAGATGGCAATTTCGTCGCCGAAGTGCACGCGCAGACGGCGCGAGAGAATCGGCGTCAAGGAAATTTCCGGAACCAGCATCATTGCGCCGCGATTCATTTCAATCGCCGCGTGCATCGCGCGAATGTAGACTTCAGTTTTGCCGCTGCCCGTGATTCCGTGTAGCAGGATCGACGTGAAAGCCTTTGCTTTCAATGGATCGTTGATCGAATTCAAAGCTTCAGTTTGCGCCTGCGTTAACGTGAGGTTGTCAGCCTCCGGAAGTTTCGCATTGGCCAGCGGATCGCGCCTGAGTTCCTCTTCAAATTCGCTAACCAGACCCTTTTTCAAGAGAGTCTTAATCGCCGACTGGCTGACATTTGCGCCGCGCACCAAATCACGGATCGCCATCACGCCGTTATGCTCTCTTAGGACATCCAGCGCGCGTTGCTGTGCCGGCGTCATGCGTGAATTAGGTTGGCGGTTTTCATCTAACGATTGAGAAATCGGCGTTTCGAGCCGCACTGCCAGCCTTCGTTTCGCCCGCGTGGCAGTCTTGCGGGTCCGATAAGCGCGGTCAATCAGACGATCACTTTCCAGCTCCCGCAGCCATTTGGGAACGCGCGCAGAGCCCATGCGCAAAGCGAAGGCATTGATTTCGAATTCACCTTCATCAGCCAGCAGCGCCAACGCGCGGGCTTTCACGCTTGCCGCGTCTGTTGAATTCGAGAGTTCGCGTTGTCCTTCCTCCGTAATCGAAACAGTTTGCTCGACAGTTGCGTTGATTCCTGCCGGGAGCGCCGCGCGCAGGACTTCACCCCACGGCGCTGCGTAGTAATCAGCAACCCAGCGCGTGATTTCCAAAACCTCCGGAGTGAGCGGAGGATCGACGTCCAGCAATTCCTGAATGTCTTTGATCTCTGATTCGATCAGGCTGGTGCCCGTCCGCAGGCCCGAAATGAGTTCGACGATGTAACCGGCAGTTGCCTTGGCGCCGAGCTGGACCATGACACGCGAGCCGACTTGCGCGGAACGCTGCATTGAGGCCGGCAAACGATAAGTGAAGAGCTTTCGCAGATGGACCGGAATGGCGACGTGAGCGAATTGCGGAACCGCCTCGTTACCGGCCTGGTTTGTTGAGGTCATCGCAGAACTTATGTTGATGCTGGCCGGACGTCATTCAGACTCGGCATGGGTTGACGGTAGTCCAAAGGTTCCTTCAACGATCTCAACGAAGGTTCTTTCTTCGCTGAGGATGAGGCGTTTGGTTTGCGCCATGGAAAAATTCTCCATTGCTTCCGGGTCTGACTTTAGACGGGCGCGGTAGGCTTCGTAGGCGGCGAGGCTATCGAAGGCAATCAAGCCCCAGGCAACATTGTTCGTTCCTTCATGTGGAAGAAAATAACCGACGAGATGACCACCGCATCGAGGAATGATGCGGCCCCAATTCTCGGCGTACTGCTTGAACGCCTCTCGCTGAAATGGATCGATTTGATAGCGGATGAAACAGGTTGTTTTCATGTTTGCTCCTTCAGTTAGCTAATCCTGACGGCTCGGCGTGCCGTCAAGGAAATCGCGGACCATCTTTAGATCTTCCCAGGTCTCGCGTTTCTTCGAAGGATCGCGCAGCAGATAAGCGGGATGGAAAGTCGGCATGACTTTGATGCCGCGAAAGTCGCGGAATTTGCCGCGTACGCGACTGATGCCTTCGCGCTCTTCCAAAAGATTTCGCAGCGCCGTGTTTCCCATCACGACAATCACCTCAGGTTGAATCGCGGCGATCTCGCGAAACAGAAACGGACGACAGATCGCTGCCTCTTCAAGAGTCGGCTGACGATTGCCCGGTGGCCGACAACGATTTACGTTACCGATGATCACATTCTCGCGCTTCATTCCCATGGCCTCGATCATCTTTGTCAGCAACTGCCCGGCGCGGCCCACGAATGGCTTGCCTTGCGCGTCTTCGTCCGCGCCCGGGGCCTCGCCGACGAACATCAAACGCGCGTTTCGGTTTCCGTGAGTGTTCACGACCTGCGTGCGGCCTTCACATAAACCGCAGCGAGTGCACTCGCCGATGTCAGTCCAGATTTGCTCGAGCGTTTCGCTTGATTTCGCCAGTGATGGCGCGGTTGTAGCTGCTTCGCTGAATAGCGAATCCGCAGACGGTGGACTCGCAGGGCTGGTCTGGCGACGCGGCACTTGCAGAGCAGGTTGCTGATTGGCAGGAGGCGCCATTCGGATAGCTGCTTCAGCCGCGGCCGTGATCGCAGGTGGAGCGGCTGCATTCTGAGTACTCGACGAACCGAGGGCAATATTCTCGACGCCAAGCTCGCCAAGAAAACTTGCCTGCTCGCGCGAGTCGCGCAGCAGTCCAATCAATTCTTCTTTTATCGAATCGTGGGGCATCAATGTTTAGAGTTTGCTGTGCTTTGCGCTCATTGCGCTGGTTGTTCGACGCCGCAACTTCACTACCTCATCGAGAATTCGATTGGCAACTTCAGGTTTTGATGAAAGTGGAATGTCAATCGATAGAGGGTTGTCCCGAACCAGAATGGTCACCGCGTTATTGTCTGACTCGAATCCCGAACCCTCGCGGGACACATCGTTCGCAACGATCATGTCAAGATTCTTCTGGCTCAATTTCTTTTGCGCGTTGCTCTTAACATCGTCTGTTTCGGCCGCGAAGCCAACCATGAGTTGACCGGTTTTTTTGTTAAGTCCGACTTGTTTCAGAATGTCAGGCGTGCGTTCAAGCTCCAGGATCATTTCAGCTTCGGACTTCTTAAGCTTCTTTGGTGACGAATGCTTGGCTCGGTAGTCTGCGACCGCTGCGGCGGAGATGAAGATCGTTGCATCATCAATTTCTCGGATCACCGCCGCGCGCATATCTTCCGCCGAAGTCGTCTCGATCACTTCCGCGCCGGACGGCGGCACGACAGTCGTTATGCCGGCTACTATTCGCACCTGGGCGCCCCGTTGCATTGCGGCTCTGGCCAGAGCGAACCCCATCTTGCCTGACGATCGATTTGAGATGAAACGCACGGGATCAATTGGTTCACGCGTCGGTCCGGCCGTGATCAGAATTCGCTCGTCGATTAGGTCCTGTACAGGTTTTGATTCGCTTGTGCTGAGTCGCTGGCGAGTCTCGCCCAGGATCTCTAGCGCAACTGACACGATTCTTTCCGGATGGCTCAATCGGCCGGGACCGATCGTGCCGCAGGCCATTTCGCCGTCATCTGGCTCGATAATGCGTACGCCGTCATTTCGTAGCTTTTGCACATTTCTTTGGGTTGCGGGATGGCTCCACATCACGCTGTTCATCGCCGGCGCAATCAATATCGGAGCCGTGCATGCCAGGTATGTCGAGGTGATAAAGTCGTCCGCGACGCCATTGGCCAATTTGGCCAGGGTGTTCGCAGTCGCGGGTGCGATAACGAAAAGATCAATGGTCTGGGAAAATGTTATGTGCGCGATCGGATCAGGGTTCTCAGCAGAGTAGTCATCAACGATTACATACGCGCCCGACAAGGCACGAAAGGTGAGCGGACGGACGAACTCACAAGCATGACGCGTCATGGCCACGCGCACCTCGCACCCGGCCTGCTGTAAACCGCGAAGCACTTCTATGCTTTTGTACGCGGCAATACCGCCGGTTACACCAATCGCGACTCTCTTTACCCGGACTTCGCTCATAATAAGATGAAATTGAAATGTAACATCGCTGAATTACACGCGCAACGAAGCGATGGACAGCCGCTCTTATAATCCGCGCACTGTTTTAAAAGACAACTGGTCTTTCGTACGCGACACGCGCTAAAGTATCCTGGTCGGTTGATCCGACGACAAAGGCCAGCTGAATCCGAAAGCCCGAGGACACTTTCGATGTGTAATCTTTCTGGACCCGCCCGTTTCATCCTTTCGATCGGTATTTTGATCGTGCTAAGCAGCTTCGCCTTTGGCCAAAAGCCTGCGGCATCAGAATTTGGGCCCGTCGTCACGGCTTACTTAGGTTATCTAAATAACGAGCAGGAAGTCGTTGACGATCGAGCGAGTCGAAAGGAAATCACGGCCGCTTATTACCGGCGAAACTCGAATCGAATTCACGCGCTACGCGAAATGGCGATACGTCTGGTTCGACAAAGCGGCAACGACTACGTGCCGGAGCTGGAAGCAGTGACCGTTGATGAATTCGGTACGATTTTCGAGCATCCGCCGCACCCGGCAGCGCTTCGACCCACCGAAGTCTTCGGCAACAAATTCAGATTCCTGGGCTCGGTGCATAGCGGTGAAACCTTCTATCTGTTTGCGCGACTGGATCCGTATGAACAAGCCGAGTTGATTCAGCGAAGCTCGAAATCCGCGGCGTCGATTGGTGGAACCAGTAACGGCCAAAACATGAGCGAAACGAGCACGCGCGCCCGGCGAGTTGTTCCTAAGTGACTCAGTGGTTAAGACGGCGACACTTCTTGAGGCTAAGGCCAGTTTTTCCGGCCGCATTTCTCCAGTAAAGACACAGAATCTTGACAGCCTTCGGCAAAAAACCTCTTTACACGTCGATACCAGCATGTTATCTTGCCCCGCAAAGCTAGATAATACTGTAGCTTAGCTGTTTCTGGTCAGGGCTTTATAGTTGACATAAGGGTTGTGGTTCGTGTAAAAAGGCACAGACAAGGGCCTTTTTTGCAGGTTCCTGCCACGCTTTCTTTTTTTTGGTCCCGCAGAAGCGAGACTCTCGAGTTGGACGGTGCGGTTGCCGTCAGTTGTGAATGATTTCGCAGCGCGCTTCCACAAAATTTTGTTTACTTCGTATGGGAGGAAATGATGATTAGCAGAACTTGGAGCCGTAAGTCGATTGCGTTCTGTGTCGCAGTTGCCGTTCTTAGCGTTTATTCCATGGTGGCGCTGGCAACGCCGCAGAAAGCGTCAGGCGAGCTTTCGGTTTCTGGTCAGGTAGCCGTTAACGGGCAAGCCGCCATCTCGGGCGCGACGATCTTTTCTGACAGCGTTATCGCCACCGCCGCGGGTAGTACGGCAACGATTAGCCTTGGAAAGATGGGCCGCGTTGAGCTGTTTCCGAACTCGTCGGTTAAGTTGAGCTTTGCTGAGGGCAATATCTCAGGTGCACTCGACGCCGGTCGGGTTCAAGTATCAACTCTGGCGGGAAACTCGGCAATCGTTACCGCGAAAGATGGTGCGGCGGTCGCTGATGCAAGTCAGGCGTCGACCTTTATGGTTGATATCGAATGCGGCAACATGATTGTTGCTTCGCAAGCCGGTCAGGTAGAGTTGCGCGCGGGCGGTAAGGCCAAAGCTGTTGCGGCCGGTACTTCCGAATCAGCGGGAACTCCGCAACCAGGTACGCGTTGCACGAGACTGACCAAACCGGATTCGTTCGGCCACCTAAGCGGCGGTGCCCTTGCTGCGTTGTTATTGGCAGCCGGTGGTGCTGTGGCAGCGGCAATCTTCGCCACGAACCACGACGATACCCTACAGTTTGGTGGCAATATCACTGTAGTCAGCCCGACCAAATAACCGCAGTCCTGACAGACTGAATGCGCGCAATCGCGTGCATTGGACAATTACCTTGCGGGTCACGCGCGTTGAGCTCGTGACCCGTAAGTTTTGTCTGTTACCAATAGAGTTTAGGGAAGCAGCGAATGCACATTGCCGTTATCGGCTCTGGGTATGTTGGACTTGTTACCGGAGCATGTTTCGCCGAATTTGGCGTTGATGTTATCTGCGTAGACGTCGCTGCCGATAAGGTTGAGCGTCTCACCCGAGGCGATAGCCCCATATACGAACCCGGCCTCGAGCAGCTAATCAAAAAGAATCTTCAGGCGGGTCGGTTGAGTTTCACAACCGACATCGCATCCGCGATCAGACAATCACTCGTTGTCTTCATAGCAGTTGGCACGCCTCCTCGGGACGACGGCTCTGCTGATCTTTCGTTCGTCGAAAGTGCAGCTCGGAGTGTCGCCGAGCATATGGACAGCTATAAGGTCATCGCGACGAAATCGACTGTGCCGGTGGGAACCGGAAAGCATCTCATGTCCGTCATCAGCGGTCACCAACAAACGGCCGTTGAATTCGGTGTGATATCAAATCCGGAATTCCTGCGCGAGGGCGCCGCCATCGGGGACTTCATGAGACCCGATCGCGTGGTAATTGGCGGTAGCGATCCTGAGGCGATCGCGATCATGCGTGATTTGTACCGTCCCCTTTACTTGATCGAGACTCCATTTGTTATTACTTCCCTCGAAGGCGCGGAGTTGATCAAATACGCAGCAAACGCGTTTCTGGCCACGAAGATTTCTTTTATTAACGAGATTGCTAATTTATGTGAACGAGTTGGTTGCGACGTCCACGACGTTGCGCGCGCCATTGGTATGGATCGTCGCATCGGTGGCAAGTTTCTTCACGCTGGGCCAGGTTTCGGCGGCTCGTGTTTTCCGAA
>DNNE01000085.1:82543-83104 GCA_003487805.1 Blastocatellia bacterium
GGCTCGTGTTTTCCGAAGGACACGTCGGCATTGTCGGTAATTGCGCGTCAGTACTCTTCACCCATTCGCATCGTGGATACGGTAATTGAAGTCAATCGACTGCAGCGGTTGTCGATGATACCTAAGATCGAGAAACTGGTTGGCGGCGAACTCGCAGGAAAGCGCGTGGCAGTGCTGGGCCTGGCGTTTAAGCCCGAAACCGACGACATGCGCGATGCGCCGTCCGTAGTTATTGTGAGAGGTTTGATCGAGCGTGGCGCGATTGTAGTTGCGTACGATCCTGCGGCCATGTCGGAAGCGGAAGGAATGTTGCCTGAGGTCCAGTTTGCGTCGAATGAATATGAAGCGGCAAACGGCGCCGACGCTTTGGTGTTTGTGACTGAGTGGAATCAGTTCCGCGCTCTCGATATGAAGCGAATCCGACAATCAATGAGCGTTCCAAGGATCGCAGACTTGCGAAATATCTATACGCCCTCGGACATGCGAGAATTGGGTTTTGAATATGTGGGGGTTGGGCGGTAACTCATGTCACTTTCTGGTATCGCGCTGGTTACGGGAGGG
>DNNE01000085.1:83419-104351 GCA_003487805.1 Blastocatellia bacterium
ACCGGCGGCGCCGGCTTTATCGGTTCGCACGTTGCTCGGGCCTTAGTTGAACAGGGCGTGCGGGTCAGAATTATTGACAACCTGTCCACTGGCTATCTCGATAACATTGCCGAAGTCGGTGAAGTCGATTTTATAAACGCGAGCATCAACGATAACGATGCGCTCAAGCGTGCACTGGAAGACGTCGAGATAGTATTTCATCAAGCCGCGATTCCGTCGGTGCCGCGCTCGATCAATTACCCGATTGAAACTCACGATGCCAGCGTTAATGGCACATTCTCGCTCCTGCTCGCGGCTCGTGATTGTAAAGTGCGACGAGTCGTTTATGCGGCGTCGAGTTCCGTTTACGGTGACCAGGCTGAATCGCCGAAACGCGAAACCATGCGGCCGGATCCTTTGTCGCCGTACGCGGTCGCAAAGCTCGTAGGCGAATACTATTGTCAGGTTTTCACCCGCAGCTACGGTTTAGAGACCGTATCACTGCGATATTTCAATGTGTTCGGACCACGTCAGGATCCAGGTTCGCAATACTCGGGAGTAATCTCCAGATTTATTCTTGCTTTAGAGAGCGGTGAGCGTCCTGTCATTTACGGCGATGGCGAGCAGACTCGGGATTTCACCTACGTTGCCAACGTGGTCGATGCGAATTTGCGTGCAGCTCAGGCGCGCGAAGCCAGTGGCAAGGTCTTCAACGTTGCAAACGGAGAAAGCGTTTCCATAAATGAAGTCCTTGAGACGCTCAAGAAGTTGACTGGGCGCACGGAAATAAACGCGGAGTACACTGAACCGCGAACTGGCGACGTGCGAGATAGTTTGGCTGATCTGAATGCCGCGAAGTCTTTGCTCGGATACGCTCCAACCGTGGGATTAGAAGCAGGTTTAAAGCTGACCCTCGACTGGTGGAACACGAGTCGGTTCAGCAAGAGCGCGAACAGCGGGTGAAAGGGTTGCGGTCCTGGTTTTGAGTTATGTGATCGTCACAAATAAAGTCCTTACCTAGCCGATCTCAAAATGTTAGTGTTTTGGGTCTCCCATTGGTGACCGCTAGATTTATAGTCCTTACCTAGATCCGCTGCCGTTTGAATTTCGCTGAGCCCAGCACAAATAGAGTCCTTACCTGACGCGCTCACAAGGCAATAAAGCCCAACCCTGCGCGCGCCACTCGAAAACCGATAGGCGCCTATGTGATTGTTGAAAAACCTGCTGGATCCGCCAACAAATTTTCCTTCTCTTCTGCTTTTAAGTCCCACAGTAGCCTGTCGAACGCTTTGCTGTACAAGTCGTGATTCTTCCATTTGCGGAAGTCTCCGATGTTGCGTGTGTTCTTGACGAGCGCGGGCCAGTCCGTATCAATCTTCATCACCGCGTCATCAAGTCTGATAGGGAAAAGTATGGAACGCTTTTCTTTGCGTTCGCGTGCTAAGGCCGTCTCTACTTCCTGCTGTACCCAATCACTCGCTATCGAGTGCCGGGACAGAACTAGCAGCAGCTTGTCGTGCAACCTTATGGCTTCATCTATTCCGCGTCGAATCCTTTCTCCGATTCTTAGATCTTCGCTGGCTAGCCAACAACGCACGCCCTTGGTCTGCAAGTCTGCGTAGAGTCTATCTGCAAATTTCTGGTCTTTACTGGAGTAGCTAATGAAGCACTTATAGAACTGGATCGGTTCGATAGATGCGACTAGAGCAGGGATTTGTACTATGAATGACTCTGGGATTCCGCATCCACGTAAGAAGATCTCGGGGATTTTGCCTTTGGAATGATAAATAACATCAATACCTATGATTGACGGGGCCCGATGCTCGACGGTTTCAAGACCCTTAACACTACTTAAATCATTCTCACCAAAAATGGTTGCATTCAATCCAGCATAACTAAAATCGGCTCCTTGAAGATGTGCCTCCGTAAAGTCAATATTACCTAGCTCTGCATGTCCAAAATTTGTTCCAATAAGGTATGCCCTAGCTAGATTAGCGCCCGCGAAATTAGCGTTCTGGCAATTCGCTCCGTTAAGTGAAGCATCAAAAAGACGTGCATCATTGAACTGGGCATCTCGAAGATCGGCGTTGCTTAGATTAATTCCCTCAAGATCAATATGTCCTAAATTACCTCTCTCTGGATGATAAGAGCCACCAAGATTAACACCTCTAAGATTTGCCCCTTCTAAATCCACGCCGCTAACGTCTGGCTCAATCTGAGGATTCGCTTTCCTCCAATCATTCCATGACTTCACTCCCTGCTTCAGTATTTTAAGGTGTTTAGGGTTGGCCACCGCGCGCTCTCTCTATGAGGCTAGTAAAGCGCGGGAAGGATATTTGACGGCGGAACGAGTGTCAACATTTTGTCAGATCTAGGGGCTAAGGCAAACATAGCCGCAGGCTCCACAAGCGATGCAACTACCAGGATTCGCGCAACAGATAAGGCTCCCCACAACTGGCGCACTCACACTCGTTAGCAATGACTTCCCTTGGACTCTCTTTGACTGGAGCTGTGCACGAAGACTCAGTGAAGCAAGACGCGTTGTATCCTGTGACTTCCGATAAATGAAGTCGCAAGTCGCGCGTTTTATTTGTTCCAATCCAAAGTGTTATCAAGCGGATGAGGTGTAGCAGAAGCTTTAACGCTGGTTCGGGATTCAAGGAAATCGTTGGGCTGACCCAACAGTTCAGAAATAAAGCCATTAAGGGAGCGAGTGCCGCGTATTACTTTTGTAGTTTTCAAGTACTCCGGCAGCATGGCGTCCTCTACCCCTTTGAGGGTTAACACACCAAGGATTATTCGGCTGTAACCATAGCCAACTTCAAAAGGTACCCAATAGGACTTAATTGTCGTTAAGGATACAACACAGATCATGTGGGTGCTGAAGTCAATACCCTCCTGAATGTGCTTGGTAACACCAGTAGGATCTTGATTGGCTGTTAATTGTTGTAGCGTTTTTTGATACTTGTCGAAATATACATCAACACCTAGAGCGATAAGGTATTCAGCGATAGTCTCACAAGCCGCCGTGTCCTCGCTTTGATGGCTAATAAAAACACAAGGATTGTTGCGCCATTCCGTAAACGACTTCCTTGACGAACCGGCTCTAGCCTTATGAGTTGGCTCTGCTCTGTTAATACCTCTTGGCATCCCTAACGCCTCCACGTAGATCCAGATCCAAAAGTTACGTAAAACGGCTGCAATTTCAGCTGCCGCTTGGTAGCGCATATTGCCGGATCGCGCGAACGATGCTAGCGCTATTCCAACCCACTACATCAACAGCTGCGCGCTGAATAGCCAGTGGCAAGCGTTGACTACCGCGCCTCCATACGCCAATGATAGGGCGCCCTATTCGCCGCGCAAACGCAAGCTCAAAATCGATCCAGCCGCTGTGGGCGACATACATCCCAGCAATGATTACAAAGACGTCGGCCGGCCTCATCTGATTTCGAACTTCGTAATCGAGATCAGACCCGGACAGGGGAACGCCCGATCCTGTTCTATTACTTGGTGCAGGTGCCTCTATCAAATCCGGCATTCCGCTTGGAGACGAGATAGTTGAGAAAGCCGTGCGATGGGAATACTGCCGCAGTCGTGGATTGGACCCCGAGGATATTCGTGTAAAACGGAGTGACTGGCTCGATTGGTTCAAGGGCAGCCGTGGTATTTACCAACTTCGCTCGCGGATAACTATCCGCTAGTTACGAAGAACCTGCTCCAACCTAAGCACAATCGTAAGCAGTTTTTTCTAAGCATTCTTAATCCGGACGTGCCGGCAAGCAGTGGTTATGAACGTCTCGCCGAGTTTATGTTTCTACCACACGTAAGAACTGTGTTAACGACGAATTTCGACAGGGTGCTTGTGGATCTTTGTCGTGCGCGCAAACGTCCGCGTCATATTAATGTGATAGAAACTCCGTCCGATCACACAAAGTTGAGCACTGGGCCAGACGAGCCTCAGATCGCTTACTTACACGGTTCCGTCGACCATTACACAGACAAGAATGATCTTGACGAGATTCAAGAGATGGACAAAGCATTGGCAGAACGCCTAACGCCCATCCTTCGAGACCATCCATTGATAGTCATCGGTTATAGAGGGGCAGAGCCGTCCATCATGCAGCATTTGCTGACGGGTCATGCCGAGCAGGCTGATAATTACAAACACGGAATCTATTGGCGCGCACATCGTTACACCGATTCAAAAGACTTGCATCCCCTCGTTCATGAGCTCGCAAACACCATCGGGATAAATTTCCAGGTTGTCGTTATTGAGAGTTTCGACGAATTAATGAAGGAATTCTGGTCACTGCATGAGCAGCGCACCGCAGATGTCATTGAGGAAAGACCGATCATCTCAGAAAAATTGCGTACAGCTGCGCCAACATTTGACATGGAGTCAATGAGCGACGTGACCATTGACGCGCTTGAATGGGCGACGACCCGCACCAGGATTGTTAATTATTGTCAGGAAATGAGAGTTCAGGTGCCTGCTCAGATTGACCGAGATTGGATAGTTCAGCGACTAGTCCAATTTGACTTGGCTGTCCACGAGTCTGAAAAACGAATCGTGCCCACAAAGGCAGGTTATCTATTGTTCAATTCAAGACCGCAAGATCGGATTGGTGTCGCGCGGGTCCGGCTTCAATATCAGGATGACGAACAGATTATTGACGGGAATCTGTGGACGCAGTTGGAACGTATAATTAATGCGCTCGCAGAACTCAACCGCCCCTTCATATTGAAGGAAGAGGTTTCGCAGACGGTCTATCCCTATCCTCCAACTGCCCTAAGGGAAATCATAGTTAATGCGCTTGTTCACCGTACCTATCACATTGAGCAGGATGTTGTAATACGGGTAAAGCCTGATCACATACAAGTTACTAATCCCGGCGGACTTATTGAGGACGTTGTGCGCCAAGCCGGTGGTTCCACGCTGGAGGAACACATTAAGCGCGGACGCCGTGGCATTAAGGGGTATAGGAATCCCGTCATAGCGGATCTCTTTTACAGCGCCGGGGACATGGAGAAGAAGGGATCCGGGCTTGCTGACGTTGTTCGGTTGGTAGCAGATAACGAGGGTCACGTAGACTTCGGACCGATTGCTGAAAACACGAGCTTCCAAGTAACCATATATGCTCGCCCCGAGGCAGTTGACGCAACCACCGGGACAGCCACACCTCTTGTAGTTGCCACGAAGTTCGCTGCAAATCTTCTTGAGCTTTTGGACATGCCTTCTCGAGCGTGGTGTGCCGAGACTCCCGCCAAACGAGTAAAAGACGTGTGGGGGAATGCTTCGGTTGAATGGATGCCGCCGTTCATTGTAACGCCACCCCGCCTGGTAACTTTCTTTGATCTAAATGATCGAAACAACCCGCTTCGAAACCAAGTGGATCGATCCACTACCATGCACGGTGAGATTGATGAGCTGTTTGAGGGCGACCGGAGGAATCATTTGGTATGGCTCCTCAATGAATCGATATACCGACACTTGGCATACCGAGGGTTGGTAGTCGATAAGAAACGTAGGCGTGCATACTTTCCGCGGTCCAGTGCCGAAGATGGCAGGCGGGTAATTACCTATCAGTCGCGGTTGAGAAAACCGACTAGAACTGTAACTAAGCCTATCGTCTCACAAGCCTCAGGGAAAGTCCGATATTGGGAGCACGAATCATTTTCGTTCGTGCTTGACCAGTTTGATGACACGTGGGCTCTCCAGATCGTCCCAGGTTACGTATTTACGCTCAATGGTGTCGCGAAATTGCTTGAGGGAGACAAAGTCAATAAGTTATCAACTAAACGCGCATCTCGTGATTACAACAGTCAGGTTCATAACGATCTCGTCTTTTGGTCGTGGGTCATCTCCGGAGGGCAGCCTGGCAGCTTTCAACTTGTAGCGTTGCCGAGACCACGAACCCTTTCTGGCGGTGCCAACGAGGATGAGATAGCAGCTGAAAACGAAGTGCAGGAATTAGCAAATCAGCTAACTGCTCCTAGAATTCTTTTTAGATCCCAGATACCAACAATCAATGTCACCAACTTACCGGCTGAGGCTGAGGATGAAGCCACCGAGGAGCTCACGGAAAGAGAGCGTGAATACCGAGAAATTGAAGAAGAATTAGCGGCGATAGCCGACGAGCAGGAAACGCAGAGCCGAGAAGTCGTCGAGGACGAGGACCAAAATTGAAAATTGAGATTACAGAATTACCGCCTCCCCTTCTCGAATTCGGGAGTCCCGGTGAGTTCACGGAACCAAAAATCGGTCTTACTCAGGCGGGGCCATTTGATCTGAGATTCGGTGCTGCGCACAAGTCTAATGTCAACGTTGGGCTAGTCGGCCCGGCCGAAATGATTGAAAAGGCGCTGAAGTGGTACGAGCGGTGTCAGAATCCAATTATGTCTGACATGAACAATTTGGCCCAGTATCCCTTCTTCCCTGGTTTTAATGAAACCTTCAAAGCAAAGCTTGAGGTTAGCGATCGTTGGACGGTTGAGTTTGATGACAAGAACCGCGAGCTCGAGAAGGCGCTTGAACTGGACCCTAAGAAACGTTTTGAAGAAGTGTTGAATCTCTACACAACCGGCATCCAACGACTCGCCGGAATGGAGTCTCAGAAGCCTGACATAGTTGTTTGCTGTTTACCGCGAAACGTCGTCACGAGCTGCTGGAGTATCAGTAATGCATTAACACCGCATGAATACAGAGCGCTCAAGAAGCGTCAAGCAGAAACCCGGTCTAACCAGATGAATTTATTTGATGGATGGGAAGTCGAGGAGCAGCCGGAAGACTTGCTGTTTCGAGATTTTCGTCGGGCGCTTAAAGCTCGTGCCATGCGATGCCACATGCCTATTCAGATCGGCAGAGACAGGGTTTTCTGCGATACGGAAGGCGGGCAGGACGCGGCCACGCGCGCCTGGAATATGTCGGTTGGAATGTATTACAAATCAGGTGGCATTCCGTGGCGTCTAAGGGCCGAAGGGCCAGAGACGTGTTTCGTGGGTGTGAGCTTTCATCATCTTCGAACTACAAAAAGACATCTCGTGCATTCGAGTATTGCTCAAGCGTTTTCAACAGAGGGAGACGGATTCGCGATTCGAGGTGAGAGTGTTCCTTGGAGCCCGGAACAGGGCCGCAATGTGCACCTTACCGAAGAGCAATCAGCTAATTTAATGAGAAAGGTCTTGGATCAATACCGCGAGCGGACAGGCGGGGAGCCATTGCGGGTGGTGGTTCACAAGACATCAAAGTTCAACGACCAAGAAGCGGAAGGTTTCAAAAATGCGTTAAGCGACATTCCATTAATCGAAATGGTTAATCTAATGCCATCGATGTTTCGTCTGGTGCAGTACGGCTCCTATCCTCCTAAACGCGGTACAATGTGCCGTGTTAATGAAAGCGCCACATACCTCTTTACAACGGGCTTTATTCCCGAGTGGGATACTTATCCCGGTCCTCACATTCCGACACCCGTGAGGCTACTGATGCGCGAAGGTGTGAACATGTATCGCGTTGCCACAGATGTGATGGGTCTAACCCGCATGAACTGGAATACAGCGCAGAACACAAACGGCCAACCGATCACGATTCGGTTTGCAAGGCAGGTTGGCGGGATCATGGCTGAGCTCGGCGAGGAAGTCGAGCCACTGTCTTCCTATCGTTATTACATGTAACGAAATGCCGCAAGCTATTTCAGCGATCGAGAGTTCGGCGCCACGGCAATCACAAGAGATAACACTTGCGGCGTGGATGATCTCTTGCCTAGCGTGGCAACATTTTGAGATAGGCTTTGGTGTCCGAGGAGTCTCGAATTAGGTATAATAAGCCTATGGGAGATAACAAGAAAAAGACGGGCAAGCCAGATAGGAATCTGATTAACTTCAAGGAAAAGTACGAATTCAACTATGCGGTAAAGCAATTGCAGAAGCAGGTTGCAGATACCACGAGACAGGAAGCCAAGGATGCGCTGACTGCAGCCGCAAAGAGGATAAGCCCAAGTGAGGGAAGGGAGAAGATCATGCGCGCTGCGCGCAAGATCCTTAAATAGCTAAAATATTGAATGAAAGAAAGCGAATCTCTAAGATTGATTCTCGGCAGCGTTTCTTAGTCATGGAAGAAGGACTCTATTGAGTCACTGTCGCTCTGGGCGCTAGTCGGTGCCTTTTTCTCTGCCCCTCCGGCAACTTTCCTCTCATTTCCGGCGTCGATGATTGACGTGGTTGCTTCAGTCACCGGGAGTTTATTCTGGTCACGTTTGATTCCCAGGTAAGAACTTTATTGTTTAAGTAAAATCTTTATTCGTTACGTAACGACTTTATTAGGTGCGATCATTATGAGTTTTTAGCCGTTAATCAGTGACCCTGTGACAGCTTACCAATCAGCGAGAACATTGGCATATACATCGCGATCACGATCGATCCGATCGTCACTCCCAGGAACCCAATCAGTATCGGCTCAATTAAAGTAAGTAGGTTGGCGATCGCCGCATCGACTTCTTGTTCATAGAAGTCGGCAATCTTTCCGAGCATCGCATCAAGCGCACCGGTTTGTTCGCCGATGCCCACCATTTGCGAAACCATGTGGGGAAAAATATTGGCGGCGCGCAGCGGCTCAACAAAACTCTTACCCTGTTCGACCGCGGTGCGAACGCTCATGATCGCCTCTTCGATAACGACGTTGCCGGCAGTGCGGGCGGTAATGTCCAGCGATTGCAGAATCGGAACACCGGAAGAAAGCAGAGTCGACAGCGTTCGCGAGAAGCGCGCGATCGCGATCTTCAAAAAGATCGGTCCCAGGATCGGCGTCCTCAGCAATATAGTGTCGATGCGCTTTCGGCCTCTCGGTGTCTTGTAATAGAAGTTTATGCCGACGCTGGAGCCGATGATCACGACCAGCGTACTTAATCCACCCCAGCCCGCCAGGAAGTTACTGATTCCAACAACAATTCGGGTAGGAAGGGGCAGCGGCTCACCCGGACCCAACAGGCCGAGGAAGATAGTTTGAAACTGCGGAATGACGACGATCATAATTACCGCAACGGCAACAATGGCCAGCAGGATGACCGCTACGGGATAAATCATCGCGGAGACGACGTCGCGTTTTAGCTTGACGATCTTTTCGATGAAGGTTGACAGCCTCTGCAAAATCAAATCGAGAATACCGCCGGTTTCGCCGGCCTCGACCATGTTTGAATAGAGATTATCGAAGACCTTGGAGTGACGGGCCATGGCGGCTGCCAGGGTCGATCCCTCTTCGACGTCTTGCCTAATCTGAGCGAGTACTTGTTGAAAATATTTGTTCTGCTGCTGCTGCGACAGAATGTCGAGGCACTGCACGAGAGGTAAGCCGGCGTCGATCATCACTGAGAACTGCCGGGTGAAGATCGCGAGATCCTTGGATTTGACCTTCTTTCGGCCTGACAACTTCGGGATTCCGATTTCGCGCCCTTTTTCTTTGACGGAAGTGAGCGTCACTTGCTCGCGACGCAGAACTTGACGCAGCGCCTCGCGGTTGTCTGCAACGCGCTCGCCTGAGACGACCTCATTCATGCGGTTGCGTCCTTTAAAAACGTAGGTTGGCATCTTTCGGACTCCGTTTCTTAATTAATCTCTTGTGGGGTTATTTGCGGGCAAGCACGCGACCGTTGGTGTATGAGGCGGGTGGCATGCCGGCACGAGCCTGCGAACCATTGCCGTTGTTTATTCCCGCACCGCGATCGATCAAGTCACGCAGCTCATTGACGTTGGAACTTCGCTGCATTGCTGTCTCGCGGGTAATCTGGCGCTTGTGGAACAGCGTGGCCAGCGACTGATTGAAAGTCTGCATGCCGTGAATATCCTGTCCTGTCTGCATCATCGAATAGATCTGATGAACCTTGTCTTCGCGGATCAGGTTTCTTATGGCAGAGTTGGGAATCAGGATTTCCATCGCCAGCGCCCGGCCACGACCGTCCGCCTTTGGCAGAAGCGTTTGGCAAAGAATGCCTTCCAGCGTCAGTGAGAGTTGCGCGCGGACTTGCGCCTGCTGCATCGAGGGAAACACGTCGATGATGCGATTGATGGTCGAAACTGCTGAGTTCGTGTGCAGGGTCGCGAAAGTAAGGTGACCCGTTTCGGCGATGCGAAGTGCGGATTCGATAGTTTCGAGATCGCGCATTTCTCCTACGAGCACCACATCCGGATCCTGACGTAAAGCAGTTCTTAAAGCCTGCGCGAACCCATGAGTGTCGGCGTTTACCTCACGCTGGTTCACGATGCAGCTCTTGTGGTTGTGTAGGAATTCGATCGGATCTTCGATCGTGAGAATGTGCTCGTGCCGCTCTTTATTGATCTTGTCAATTACGGCAGCCAAAGTTGTTGATTTTCCTGAACCAGTCGGTCCTGTCACCAGGACCAGACCGCGTGGCTTGTTACACAGATCTTTGACGACCGCCGGCAGACCAAGCTCTTCAAAGGATTTTATCTCGTATGGGATCGCGCGAAATACCGCCCCGACAGCGCCGCGTTGATTGAAAATGTTCGCGCGGAAACGTGACAGGCCTTTGACTCCGAAGCTGAAGTCCAGTTCGAGGTTCTCTTCGAAACGGTGCTTCTGCGCATCGGTCAGAACAGAGTACGCCAACTGCTTGGTCTCTGATGATGTGAGCGGACGATATCCGTCGAGTGGGCGAATCTCGCCATGCACGCGCACCAGCGGCGCGGTGCCGGTGGTGATATGCAAGTCGGATCCGCCAAGTTCCGAGAGCTTGTGAAGCAACTCTGAGAGAGACAGTTGTTGTGGTGGATTTTCCATTATGTTCCTCGACGGTGCTAGCGCTTCGGCTCAATGGGCCGGAAAGTTGTAATGAACTGTTCGGCATCCGCGGCAACCTTTTCATTGGCTCCGCTGACCGAACGCGTAGTTAGGGAGTAGACCCTACCGTTGACCTCGGTGAAGTAGAAATTCCAAACCTGGTCGGATTTGGTTTCGTTGTTGGCGGGTGTTTGCGCGATTACTTCAAACACTCTGTGTCCGCCAATGTCGCGTTGACGATCGTTTACGACCCATCCGCCGGCATTGATCATCTTGTCGATGACAGTTCGGCGAAGATCAGTGAACGCTACGCCTCCGAGCATCTTCCGTTGTTCGCTCGGCAGCGGTTGGATCGCGTTGGCTGACGGCGTCAGCGCGACGACCGCCAAAGTGGCTTGAGCCTCTGGCGCGCCGTTGGGTGGCTCAATTCGGAAATTGGAAATGCCCTTATTCATTGCTGATGCGGACCAGTTATTCGGTAACGGTATCGCAAAAGTGCCGTCACGATAGACGCTTTCCGGAAGCGACAGAGCCGTGGGAAGAGCTACGTGATTGTCGGCGGACTTGGTCTGCGCAGCAGGCATGACGCTATTGCGGACGGCTGCTTGCAGCGCGCGCCTGCGGGCGATCGCCGCTTGTCGGCGACGAAGGAGGGCGCGATGGCGACGCCACCACGCTCTGGAATGATGATGGAAATGGTGAGAGCGCGCGGAGAATTGCGATCGCAAATTATGCGCGGTTGAGGTTGCAAAGGGCAGTAAGACAACTATCGAAATCAACAAGCCCAACGATAATGCTAATCGACGTACCATAACTTCACCCCTTTTCATGCCACCGTTTCGCGTAACACTTCCTCGATGGTGGTAACTCCATTTCGAATCTTCTGCAGACCGGAGCCGCGCAGCGTGATCATGCCGTCTTCAATCGATTTCTTTCGCAGCTCGAGTGATGACGCGCCGATCAAAATCAGCTCGCGAATTTCGTCTGTAATCTCCATAACTTCATATAAGCCGATGCGGCCTTTGTAGCCCGTGTCGTTGCAACTCGGGCAGCCCTTGCCTTTGTAGGTTTTGATCTTGCCGGCGTCTTCCGGCGAAAAACCAATTTCGACCAGAGCTTCGATGGGGGTGGGATGTTCACCTTTGCAGTCTTTGCAGATGCGGCGGATTAGTCGCTGTGCCTGAATGAGGTTGACACTGGTAGCAACGAGGAATGGCTCGATGCCCATGTTCATTAGACGTGAGATTGTTGAGGGAGCATCGTTGGTGTGCAGCGTCGAGAGCACGAGGTGACCAGTGAGAGCAGCTTTGATGGCAATCTCCGCAGTTTCAAAATCGCGGATCTCACCAACCAGAACGATGTTCGGATCTTGACGCAGGAAGGAGCGAAGAGCCGCAGCGAAGTTCAATCCGATCTGTTCCTTCATCTGCACCTGGTTTATGCCAGGCAAATTGAACTCGACCGGATCTTCGGCGGTCATGATGTTCGTATCTACTGTATTCAGTGATTGCAGCGCGGAATATAGCGTGTTCGTCTTACCGCTGCCGGTCGGGCCGGTAACCAGGACCATGCCGTAGGGCTTCGAAATGTTGCGCTGGAATTTCACCAGCGATTCAGGCTCAAAGCCGAGGTTGGTCATGTCGAGCATCAGCTTCTCTTTATCGAGCAGGCGAAGCACAACCTTCTCACCAAAAAGCGTCGGCAGAGTTGAGACGCGAAAATCAAGATCACGCGAACGCGAATCCACCTTCACGCGGATCTTGATGCGTCCGTCCTGAGGCAGGCGCTTTTCAGAGATGTCCAACTTGGACATGATCTTGATGCGGGAGATCAGGGCGTCACGCATTTTCAAAGGCGGGTGCATGACATCGTAGAGCACGCCGTCGATACGAAATCGAATGCGTAGTTCCTTCTCGTAGGGTTCGACGTGAATGTCTGATGCTCCGCGGCGGAGGGCATCGACGAGGAGCACGTTGACGAGACGCACGACGGGTGCGTCCTCGCTCATGCGCGTTAGGCTGGAGAGATCGATTTCGTCATTTTCCTCAAAAACCTCAACTTCGCTGTTGAGTGATTCCTGATCGAAATCGAGGCTGTCTAGTGAGACGAGATCCGCTTGAGAGAAGCCGTTGCCATTCGCTCCTTCGACCGAAACATCGGCTCCGACGCCGGCAAGTTCGATCTCTCGCGAGGTACTGTAATACCTGGCAATTGCTGCCTGGACGCTGGCTTCGGCTACGACGACAGGTTCGACGTTGAGGCCCGTCATAAACTTGATGTCGTCCATCGCGAATACGTTGGTGGGATCAACCATCGCGAGCGTGAGTGTTGCTCCCACGCGTGAGAGCGGCAGGACCGAATATTTCTGGGCGACTTCCTGGGGAATCAAACGGAGAACGGAATCGTCGATATTGAAGAGTTCGAGGTTGACGGAGGGGATTCCGTATTGACGAGAGAGGACCGCGGTGATCGTGTCATCCGACACGAGACCGAGTTTGACGAGGTTGTAACCCAATCGGCCGCCATGCTCACGCTGGTAATCGAGAGCCTGACGAAGATGCTGAGGGCTGATTAGATTCTCGCGGACGAGAATTTCGCCGAGTTTTGCTGACATCCGAGTTTAGTTTCGACTTTCGTAAGAGACCAAAGAGGTCGGTGGGACTGACCGATAGACACGCGAAACGTGGGCGCATAGAGCGCGCAACGGTGGTCAACACCGTTACACCATGAATTCTAGCGTTGTGCGGGGCATCTGTCAACGAATGTTTTTTCGAGAAATTACTGCGGTTTTTAAATATGTGGTAGACATTCATTCGCAAGTATTCGATAATATTCGCCCAGCTTCGAGAGAGGAGATTTGCGGAATGCCTATAACGACGAGACAAAGAAGGGTGTTGGATTATATTAAGCATTACTTCGACGCTCATCAGGAGGCGCCGACGATCGCTGAGATTGGGAAGGAATTTGGGATGAGTTCTTCGGCGAGCGCCCATCATGTAGTTTCAACGCTGGAGCGCGAAGGCTTTATCCGCCGCATTCCAAATGTCAGTCGCGGAATCGAGTTGGTGAGCGACGAACAGGGTGAGGCGAAAGATGAAATTCCCTTGTTGGGAATCGTCGCCGCCGGCACGCCTATCGAAGCTGTGTTGAATTACGAAACCGTCTGCGTGCCGCGTGACATGATGCGAGAGGGACGCATGTTTGCTCTGCGCGTGCGCGGCGACTCAATGATCAATGAACAAATTCGCGATAACGATGTGATCGTCCTTCAGTCGAAACAGATCGCCGATAATGGTCAGACAGTAGTTGCATTAATTGATGGCGGTGATGCGACCGTTAAAAGATTTTATGGCGGCAGAAATCAAGTGCGATTAGAGCCGGCTAATCCGAATTACAAGCCGATAGTCGTTCGACCACCGGAGCGCGTGCAGATCCAGGGAATAGTCGTGGGTGTAATTCGCAAATATAACCAGTGAAATTATGACTGGAGCGCAAGCGGCTCGCTTGCACTTGTTGAGAAACCCTGACTCCCGATTGCAAGCGAGGACGCTTTCGCTCCAGTCTCTGAGAATTAGCTCTTTGATAAAACGTGCGCGACTTTTTTCAAGTCGTCGATAAACTTACGCTTCTCGTCCTGACGCGTTTCATCATCTGGTGCGCGCAGGATCGACGATGGATGGACGGTGGCTATGAGGTGAGGTGCGAGAGTTGATTTGATGAACTTGCCCCGCTGTTTGGTGACTTTGAATTGTGGACCAAGCAATGCCTGTGCGGCCGTAGCGCCGAGACAAACGATCACCTTTGGTTTTACTAAGCTGAATTCCGCTTCCAGCCATGGACGGCAAGCGGCAATCTCGCGTGTGTTTGGTTTCTTGTGAATGCGGCGTTTGCCGCGCGGCTCCCATTTGAAATGTTTGACGACGTTCGTGACGTAAGTGTGAGCGCGATCGATGCCGGCTGCGACTAACGCATCATCAAGTAATCGCCCGGCCGGGCCAACAAAAGGTTTGCCGGAAAGATCCTCTTCGTTGCCGGGCTGTTCGCCAACAAAAAGGATCTGGGCGTGGCGGGCGCCTTCACCGAAAACGGTTTGCGTGCCGCGTTCCCACAGGTCACATCCTTTGCAGTCCGCTGCCGCGTCGCGAAAAGCTTTTAAGCTTTTGCGTTTTGGGAAAAAATCTGCGGCTGAAGTTTCAGGCTTGTCCCTGCTCATTAATTTCAATTGTGCTGCTTAACAACGAGTCATGGCAAACATGAACGCAGTTGCAAAAACACAGATTCAATTGCAGATCGCCAATCGTTTGGGGCAGGTCTTTGAGCAGCGTGAAAAACGGCCACTTGAGATTTCCCCAACCGGGGTTTCCGAAATTGATCGTGTCTTAAATGGGTTTCCGCGCGGAGCAATTACGGAAATTCATGGGGCGGCATCCTGCGGCCGGACGAGCTTGTTGCATTCGACATTGGCGGCTGCGACTTCAAGTGAGGAAACATGCGCACTGGTTGATTGCAGCGACACGTTTGATCTTTCATCGGCGGCGCGCGCTGGCGTCAGTTTTGATCGTCTGTTGTGGGTTCGTTGTAACAGTAACCTTGAAAACGCTTTTAAGGCAGTCGATCTGTTATTGCATGGCGGAGGATTTGGTTTCATCGTCTTGAGTCTCGCCGACATGCCGGCAAAAACTCTGCGCCGCATAGTTTCGACCTGGTGGTTTCGTTTTCGTCGCGCAATCGAAAACACGCCGACGGTGTTAGCGGTTGTGACACCCGTCGCGTGCGTGCGCTCATGCGCGGCGATGGCTTTAGAACTTAAGAACGAAGGAGCTGTATGGCCCCGCGCTGATTCCTTCGTTGCGGAAGAAGGGCAGCGCGCTCCCACATCAAAAAGCGAGCCATGGTCGTCGCACTTGTGGCTAGTGCCCGCGAACGATCGATATAAGATTGGTTGTGCTACCGTCCATCATTCTCATCTCCTGCAAGCATTGACGGTGCGAGTGAATCGCGAGCGGCCGCTGGCAGGGTCAGATCGAACTGTTCGGTTCGCTCCACTCACTCGCCTTGACTCTATTCGGTAATATTCGATAATATTCGTTCGGTAAATCCGACTTAATCGTAAAGCATGGGGGCTTGCGAGGCGAATATGTTTGCCTGCATTCATGGTCGAAGTGTCTCTGAATCCGCTGCGGACAGCGGGGCGATGGTCTTAACGCTGGTCGAATTGGCGTTTACTTTTTCGCCGCTGGTAGAGCAAACGAGTGCCGACACAGTCGTGCTTAATGTCGAGGGCCAGGATTTGTTGTTCGGAGAAATGGCGCTCCCCGCGAATGATGAAAGTAATGTGATGAGCAACATTGCAAACGCAATTGTGCAACGCGCAAATCATTTGCATCTGACGGTCAACGTTGCTATGGCGGCGAATGCTGATGTGGCGATTCATGCCGCTCGATCTTTTAAGGGAGTCACAATCATCGATGCGGGTGATGAACTCCTGCATCTGGGAACTCTCTCGATCAAGAGTCTTGATTATTCATTAGCCGCAGTCGAGGAAAAGCGCGCCGAGGAATTTCACGAGACATTCGCGCTCTGGGGCGTCCGCACGTTTGGTGATCTGGCGAAACTTCCGTTGCCGGGTATCGCGGAACGTTTGGGCCAGGAAGGTGTGTGTTTACAAAAGCTCGCCCAGGGAAACTCTGATCGTCGACTTAACTTAGTTCGCCCGCCCGTCGGTTTTGAACAATCGCTCGAGTTAGAACATCCGGTCACAGAGCTCGAGCCACTGTCGTTCATTCTGTCGCGTTTGCTGAATCAGCTTTGCGCGAATCTGAATGAGTATGCGGTGGCGACAAATGAACTGCGGCTGCGACTGGTTACAGAACCGGAACGCACGCCTCTGGCGTGCAATCAGACGCAGCACGCCAGAGGCGTGCGTACCGAGTGTGCACACGAGCGCACCATCACCTTGCCGTTTCCGATGCGTGATTCCAAAACGCTTTTGCGTTTGGTGCTTTTCGATATTGAAGCACATCCACCTGTGGCTCCAATCATCAAGGTTGCGATCAGGGCCGAACCAGTGAAGCCTCGGGCGTCTCAAACAGGATTGTTTATCCCGTTGGCACCGGAACCCGAGAAGCTTGAAATTACTTTAGCGCGGCTGGCGAAATTGGTTGGACCAGAGAACGTCGGCTCGCCGGAGCTTTTGGATACGCACCGGCCTGATGCGTTTAGGGTGAAGCGTTTCACGATCGTCAGCGCGAATAAAAAAAAGATTTCAGATCGGAAATCGGAAATCGGAAATCGCAAATGCGTCATGGGGTTCAGGATTTTTCGCCCACCGTGGCACGCAGACGTGCAAACCATGCGTGGACAACCAACGCGCATAAGCGCGCGTGCAGATTCGTCACGCAAAGTGAGCGGGAAAATCGTTTGCGCTTCCGGTCCCTGGCGGGCGTCCGGTGATTGGTGGCGGGCCGATGTATGGGCCAGAGATGAATGGGACGTCGCAGTAGTCGATCCGGCTTCGCAAGAACAGGAAGTGCTTTGCCGGATCTATCGAGATTTGTCCAGTGAGCAATGGTTCGTTTCAGGCATTTATGACTGAAGTCAGAAGTCAGAAGTCAGAAGTCAGAAGTCAGAAGTCAGTAGTCAGTAGTCAGTAGTCAGTAGTCAGTAGTTGAAAAGAAATGCACGGTGATATCGAAAATGAATCACAACCAGGAGCGCAACTGCTCAACGCTCACCGCTCACGGCCCACTTATATAGAGCTTCATGCGCGTTCAGCGTTCAGTTTTCTTCGCGGCGCGGCGACGCCGGAAGAATTAATTGCTGTGTGCGCGGAGTTAAAGATGCCCGCGATGGCGTTACTTGATAACGACGGTTTATATGGAGCTGCGCGATTTCATTTGGCGGGCAAGAAGCTGAAGGTTAAAGCGCACATTGGAGCGGAAATCACAGTCTCGAGTTTCAAGTCTCTAGTCCCGGGTTCAAAATCTCAACCGCGAAGACAACCTACGGAATTCCAAATTCCAAAATCCAAATCCCAAATCCCAACCCCGGACTTTCAAATTCCAGATTTCAAATTTCAAATCCCAGATTCCGTAATCACGCTTCCGCTTCTCGTCCGTAATCGCACGGGCTATCAAAATCTCTGTCGCCTGATCACCTTGATGAAGTTGCGCGTGCCCAAGCATGCAAAGCCGGGGGAATGCGCGGTTACGCCGGATGAATTGGCTGAATATGCAGAAGGTTTGGTTTGCCTCACTGGTGATAACGACGGGCCGATTGCGAAAACTCTGAACCACAGAGGACTCAGAGAAGCAGAAAGAACCACAGAGCAACTTATTGAAATCTTTGGTCGTGAGAATGTTTATGCCGAGTTGCAACGTCATTTCAATCGTGCAGAAGAAGCGCGCAATCATGCGGTCATCGAGATTGCGCGGCGTTTGAAACTCCCGTTGTTGGCCACGAATGGCGTCTGTTGCGCGACGCGTGCGCAACGGCAGGTCGCTGATGTGTTCACCTGCATCCGCAATCATGTTCGCCTGGAAACCGCTGGCCGTCTGCTATCGATCAATTCCGAAACGTTTGTGAAGTCGCCGAAAGAAATGACCGAGTTGTTTGCTGATTTACCGGAAGCGACCGCGAACACGCTCGAGCTCTCATCACGGCTCGAATTCACGCTGAAGGATCTCGGCTACGAATTTCCAAAGTATCCGGTGCCGCCGGGCGAGACGATGACTTCATTTTTGCGCCAGCGAACTTACGAAGGCGCGTTGGTGCGTTATGGCCGTAATGGCGCGTTCGCGCGGGCGGAAAAACAGCTTGAGCATGAACTGAAGTTGATCGAGAAACTGAAACTGGAAGGCTACTTTCTAATCGTTTGGGACATCGTCGAGTTCTGCAAGCGCAACGGCATTTTAATTCAGGGCCGTGGCTCGGCGGCGAACAGCGCGGTCTGTTACAGCCTGGGTATTACCGCAGTCGATCCGGTCGGTATGGAGCTCTTGTTCGAACGCTTTCTTTCGGAAGAGCGCGGCGAATGGCCGGACATCGATCTCGATCTGCCCAGCGGCGATCAGCGCGAGCGCGCGATTCAATATGTCTACGAACGATATGGAAAACTTGGCGCCGCGATGACTGCGAATGTGATTACTTATCGTGGGCGATCGGCTGCGCGCGAAGTTGGCAAGGTGCTGGGCTTTGATGACGAAACGCTTGGACGTTTGTCGGGCCTGGTCCACACGTGGGAATGGAAAGATCCGAAGGACACGACCGCGCGTCCATTCAAAGATGCGGGGCTCGATTTGCATGATCGACGCATCAGGAAATTCTTTCAGCTTTACACGGCCGTACAGGATTTGCCGCGGCACCTGGGACAGCATTCCGGCGGGATGGTGATTTGCCAGGGACAGCTTGATTCGGTGGTCCCGCTCGAGCCGGCGGCGATGCCCGGTCGCGTGGTGGTGCAATGGGACAAAGAAGATTGCGCTGATTTAGGAATCATCAAAGTCGATCTGCTGGGCCTTGGCATGATGGCGGTGCTGGAAGAAACGATTCAAATTATTCGCGATGATTATCGCGAAGAAGCCGATCTGGCTCATCTGCCACCGGACGATCCGGCGGTTTACGCAGCGCTGCAACAAGCCGACACGATCGGTATGTTTCAGATTGAAAGCCGCGCGCAGATGTCTTGTCTCCCGCGTCTGCGGCCGCAAAGGTTTTACGACATCGTCGTACAGGTTGCGATCATTCGTCCCGGCCCAATCGTCGGGAAAATGGTGAATCCTTATTTAGAGCGACGCCTGGGCCGCGCGCCGGTGAAGTACGCGCATCCGGATTTGGAGCCGGTGTTGAAGCGAACACTCGGCGTGCCTCTGTTTCAGGAGCAGCTGCTGAAAATGGCGATGACCTGCGCCGGATTTAGCGGCGGTGAAGCAGAAGAGTTACGGCGCGCGATGGGCTTCAAACGATCAGAACAGAGAATGAAGGAGATCGAAATAAAGCTGCGGCGGGGGATGACGAAGAAGGGAATTACGGACCGGACGCAGGATGAGATCGTTGAGCAAATCGCTTCATTCGCGCTGTATGGCTTTCCCGAATCGCACGCGGCCAGCTTTGCTTTGATCGCTTACGCCAGCGCTTATCTTAAATGCCATTACCTGGCGGCGTTCACGGCGGCGACGTTGAATAATCAGCCGATGGGTTTCTATCAACCATTCACGATCATTAAGGATGCGCAACGTCATGGATTGAAGGTTCTGCCGGTTGATGTGACGCGATCGAATTGGGAGTGCGTTGTAGCGCAAGTTGACAACTTGCGCCACCTTCGGCTCGGTCTTCTTTGTGTAAAAGGTTTGCGTGAAGAAGCGGGCCGTGCAATTGTGCGGGCACGCTCTGAAAAACTGTTTTCCAGTCTCGATGATCTGCATCATCGCGTACCAGAGTTAAGAAAAGACGAGTTGCGAAAGTTAGCCGCGGTGGGCGCGTTGAATTTCATAAAGCAGGGGGTGGGGGATAGGGGGAGGGGTGTAAAAGAGAAAATCAATCTTGTACCCAATCTGCTACACCCCTCACCCAACCTCCTTCACCCTGATACGCATCGTCGCGATGCTCTCTGGCAGGTTGAGCGCGTGTCGCGCGATCCGGGACCTTTGTATGAAAAGCTCGAAGAGGCCAGTGGCTCGCCACTCACGCCGATGACGTTGAATGAGCGATTGAATGCAGATTTGCGCGGCACTGGAATCACAATCGGCCGGCATCCGATGGCCCATCAGCGCGCCTGGCTCGAGACGCTGAACGTCACGCGCGCAGGTGATTTGAAGAGCCTGCGCAACGGAGTTCCAGTTAAAGTTGCGGGTTGGGTAATCGTGCGCCAGCGGCCGGGCACAGCGAAAGGCTTTGTGTTTTTAAGTCTGGAAGACGAAACCGGGATCGCCAACATCATCGTCAATCCGCAAATCTTTGAAACTAATAGAATCGCACTGGTTGAATTTCCGTTTCTGTTAATCGAAGGAGCTTTACAACATCAGGACAATGTTGTCTCAGTCAAAGCAAAACGCATAGAGGCTTTGCAAATGAAAGTTGAAAGTCCTGGCTCGCATGATTTTCATTGACTGGAGCGCAACCGTCCCGGTTGCTCGTGCTGCAAGCGAGGACGCTTGCGCTCCAGTC
>DNNE01000009.1:0-11841 GCA_003487805.1 Blastocatellia bacterium
GTGCTTAGTGCTTAGTGCTTAGTAATTCGATGTGTTTGGCGCGTCGGCTCCCAGCTCTTGGCCCTTTGCTCTTCGCGCTTTGCCGCTTCCTACGGTGCGCTCTGTTTCGGCTTCGCTCCACCGAGCGATTTCAGATCCTCAAGCGCCTCGTCCTTAAACTTGCTTTGCGGATAACTATTCACTAACTGCGACAGGTAGTCGCGCGCCTTGTCGCGAAAATCCTGGGTGGTAAGGGTGCTCTTCTTATCACCTTCGTGCACGACATATTGATCGGGCTTTTGCTTGCCCTTGGCCTCTGCAAGATTAAGGCTGCTGGTGCCGGCGATGTAAAGCACTTCATCAATCTTTGAGAACGCCGGGTTGCCGGCGAGCACTTCCTCGCATCGCTGCAAGGATGCCACATAGGCTTTTCTCAACTTGAAATATTCTCGCGCTACTTCCAGATTATGCAGCGAATCCTTTTCCATGTCCGGATCGCGCACCACATCAGGTCCCTGCTTGGCCCCTCCGCCTTGCGCCTGACAGACACTCGCACCCAGGAAAAGCGCCAGCGCAAATATCGTTGTAAAGAAAGCAATCTTCTTCATTTCTTCACCTCACTGCTTACCACTACACCCTAAACCTTACCGTTTGTATTTACCAATGATGGCGTCAAGCTTTCGCGCGGTTGCTTCCGGCCAATGATCCGGCGCGGTAAAGATGGCATTCTTCAAAGCCGAAGCACAGCCGCAATCGCGTGGTGCGCTTGCCAAGGTCTTTACCGCCGCCCTCATGATCGTCTGCGCATTGCGCACATTCTTATTCAGATATTCGATGACCGTCTCGACTGTCACCGCGTCGTGCGCCGGATGCCAACAACCTGAGTCGAATCAGTAACGAGAAAAGTGCCAGTGTTTAATTGAATCTTCATAGGTGTGTCGCAATATTTAGACGACGCGAAGACCTTCAGTTGTAGCGCACGCAGCCCTTCCGCAGCCGCAATATCCTAAGCCTTTACTCCAGTAGGTGGCGCGTCTTCGTATTCACGATAAACGTCAGTTACACCAGTTCCACGAAACGCCCTCAGAAACAGGTTCTTAATGACCTCATCACGTTGACTATGTTATATGAATATCTGCGACATCGCTAAACCCATCGGTTCTCTCGAGGCTACGGAACTAAGAAAGGCTCGGATCGTACTACTCTCTGATTGCTATCAACCTGGGCTTTTTCCTCGTCAGTCAAATTCGAGCTCTTCTGTTTCGATAGCTTAACGACCCCTTCGTCGTCGTAATATCCAACCAGAATTCGATATTCGTAACGCGTTAAGGTTGTACAGCGGTCCTCTTATTCAGCTACCTTTGTTCTGTCGATCGGCACCCCGTGTTCGTCTTCGGCGCGCAATCCCTCGACTGCCACCAATGCGAGCTTTGTTCTGGGACGCAGAATCCTCAGTGCTTGGCGCAGAGCCCACAACTCATGAAAGTCATCATCGGCGTTTGAGCTGCGGGCGCCTTTATATTCAGGTTGTGTCACGCCGGAATTATAACAACGTGCGGACGTCTCTACTTATGACTGGTCCCTAAATTGGGGATGGTTACACCCAATCCACTACAGCTGGTCGATCATCACTGAGCCTCAGCAACGCCACAAGCTACTGGTGGCTCTTAGGTCGCCGCTACCCCGCCCACATAAAAATAAGTAGCCGTATATGATTGGGCGTAATAGTAGAGATAAGCGTCACTAGTACTAATTGAGCACGAGTACATATTCTCAGCCGAATCAAAAGTGAAACCCGTTGAGTTCGGGTTTGCGTTGGATGATCCCATTACGGCGCTATTAAAAGGCGGGGTCGGTTGAACGGAACTGCTAATCTGGAATTGCAGCGCAAACGACTGCAGGAAAACAGCAATCCATGAAAGGGGCGGCAAGGTGGGACTGGTAACCTTATGTCCGACATTGCTGGCGGCGGTGCGGTCTGAGGCGGTGCTGTTGAAAGACTTGCAGTCAACAATTGTTCCCGTTACGATATCCGGCACGTCGGTAAGAATGATGGAGCCCACGTCAACCGTCGTAGTCATCGGGTTATGATTTGTTACCAGGCAAATGCCGCTGCCCATGGGCAGCACTGAGGGTTTGGTAGGAGGATTTCCCGGCGCCAAAACCGCCCCCGCAGATACGCCAAACCCCAAAGGGGCTGAGGTGTCTGGAGAGGTGAAACTAAACCCCGCCAGGATACCCGCACAAACGTTGGGCACACCCGATATGCCAAGGGCCTGATCCGCTGGGACTATACCGGTAATGCCGGTTTGATTGTTGAGCACCACACCCGAGGTGTTTCCGATGTAAGCCAAAGCAGTGACCAGCACGCTGCTATAGCCACCAGACTTATAACTGGGATTCAAGGTAATTTTGGCCTGAAGCGTAATGCTTGTATAGCCAATACCGCCAGCCGTCTGTTCAAGCGAAATGACCGCGTCCTGCCAGCCCATTCCTAACTCTACAATATTGGAATCATTGGCCCAGTAGTTTGGATATTGCTGAAACGTAAACTGACTAATGCCATAGACTATATGTTGAATCGTGTTCCCGTCGGTGCAGTACGCTGAAAAATCAAATGGTACTGGCGCACCAGGACTCATCGTTTCAGTTACGATTGCGAAGCCCATTGTATCCTCCTGTCGAGTTGAAACCCGTCTCTCATGAAACGGGCTCGAAGACAACTAACACCCAGCCCCCGAGTTTACTGTCGCTCTGGATTCTGTACGTCGAGATGCCTTCGTCAGAGTAAAGGTTCATTTGTAACGAGCCGCTTACCTGGTTGTTGTTATTGTCAACCGTCAGCGTGGCGTTGGTGAGGCCGGCCGCGATGATGGCCAAATCGTGATAGTCCTTAAAATCAAGATAAATGGATGACATTAAGTAGGCGGCCTGCGGTGCGATCTGGTAGCCGCTGGGAACCGTGATGTCCGCGGTAAAAGTGGCGGTCATTCCGTTAGAGCCCTTCGAATCCATGGACCATGAAGGATTCGGAACCGGTACAATAGCGACGCCCAATTCCTGACCTGATGGAGGGCTCTCAAAGGCCAGAAATCCCAGGCCCACGGTGCCAAGGCCCTTATCGCTATTGATCGACATGTTAACCGTGCCGCTCAGGATTACGCTCGTGTTTGGGTCGCCGGAGGCGAACGAGGTGTCTAGTTGGAAGCCGTTTAGCTGTTGTTGGTTACTCCCGAAAGAAAAATCAAAGCCCGCAATATACTGTTGGCTGTAAGCCAGGTTGTTGGTATAGCTGGGGATACTGACCGTATCTTTTCCCGAGGTAATCCAAAAGGCGTTGGTGACCGTCCAACTGTTCGTGGGTGACGTCCCAATAATTGCAATCACGGTTACGATAGCGTAGCTCTCACGTCCACTGACGTCCTGGTTTTCCGAGGCCGCGTCGCCATTGTAATCGGTAAGCAGTATGTTGGATGCAACAATGACCTGATTCCCTACCAGGTTGGGAACCAGGCCTATCGCAAACTGCTGAACTCGCTCATCCGATACCGTGCTTTGCGTGGCATACTGAACGCTGAAGCCCGACAGAGCTACGCTATAAGCCAGAATCATTTGCTCGGCTGGTATCTGGGTACTGAAATCGAATACCAGGCTCTTTCCGTAGCTGGTCATCGGGTCAGACATCTTTTGGGTTTGAACCAAAACGTTGACCGCAGTAGATGGCGTGGTCATTAATAGCCTCCCTAAGTTAATTGAACCAATGAAGCGATCGACTGTTGATTACTCGCGAATTGATGATCGCGTCTTTCTCGTCCGATTATCCTGAACTTGAAGAGCCTGAGCTGCCAAACTCAGCCATAACTGCGTTGTAAGCATTGTTGGCAATAACGAACGCGCTGGCGGCGCCGTCAACGTAAACTGTTGTTGTGCCGATCAAGGCAATGAGAGACAATTCAGGATCGCGTGCGGCCCAACTTCCCACACCTGATACTCCGTCTTTCACCATGGACGAAATCTGGAATGTGTCTTCCGCGACGCCTCCGGCGACCGACATGACGGTGGCGCCCAGACCTTCGGCCACCGAAAATCCAGTCCAGAAGATGATGCTGGCGGCGCTGCCGACGTTCCCGGAATAGACCAGATTGGTTCCGATCGTGTAAGTGAAACCCGACACTGCATAGCCGCCCACGCGCCCGCCAAGTTTGTACAGCAGTGATGATTTTTCTTTCTGCCAGGATTTCTTAGCGCGGCTGCTGGTGGTTTCGCTTGTCTCTCGCACAGCTTGATTTTGAACGCCGTCTTCAACCACGTCCCCGGCGCCGCTTTCGCTGAGGCTTTCGGCGGTGTTCGCTACGGCAGACTTGGCGGCTTTTCTCACGCCGATTTGCGAGACGCCTCCTGAAATCGCCCCGCCTACTGCGCCGGTTACAGCGCCAATCGCCGCTACTTCAAAAAATTGTGACCAGCTCCAGTCTGAAGGGTTGTGTTCCACGTCGTAGGTAAGACCGGCCGAGCTGAAACCGGTTATGGCTCCTGACAAAGCATATAGTCCCGCAGCCAGCAGCGGACTCGCTTCAGGCGCCAGCAGAAATGTAATTCCAAAACCGATGGCATAACCCAGGAGCAGGACATCAGCGAGTCCCGCCTGCTCACCTTGCGTTACCATGCCTGTCGGGTCGGTGAAAATATTCGGGTGATTGCCGGTGTAAGTATATGGACTTGGATATTGCGGGACTGGATCTGGTTGGTAAAGACGCCCTAAGAGAGGGTCGTACAGGCGGGCGTTGAGATTATAAAGACCCGTTTCAGTGTCAAACTCTTGCCCGGTAAACAACAGTGGCATCCACCCTGCCGAAGGTTCAAAGCTTTGCGCCATCGAACCAAAACTTTGATAGTTGTAAGCGGCGGCAACGCTGCCGGCGGAGTCAAAGATCATTCGTGTCGAGCCCAAGCGATCTGTGATAACCGAATAGACGTCGTCGTCGCGAAACATCGCAATCAGCCCATTGATGCCGTAAACATACGCGACTGCATTGCCGGTCTGATCAATCTGCGCGAAGGGTTTGAGCGGTCCCGGAATGTAGCTTATTGCCGATGAAACCTCGGTCCCGTCATAGACTCGCTTGCCTGCCCGCATGCCGTTGCTGTCATAAATGTATTTAGCGACATTGCCGTTTGCCAGCGTAATACTGGCGGGAAGCGTTGTGCCGGGTAGATAAACAAACTGCAAGTCAGGCAACGCGTCAGTGCCTTGCGAACTGCGTGACTGCACCGACCCGTCAGCGTTGTAAACGAAAGATGTTGTTCCGCCCCCGCCCCACTCGACCTGTTCCAATTGATTCGCCGTTTGATAGACGAGCGTGTCGCCCGGAGGCTCGATGGCGTGGATGTTGCCGTTGAGGTCGGGCGCGTTGGTTGTGGGATCTACGTAGCCGAAAGTTTGTTGCAATGAGGCCGTAGCCGAATTCGAAGCGCCGAGTTGGTTTTGCAGCGCATAGTCGAAACTCAAATCGTAATCGCCGCTCATGGTTGAGGCGTTTTCAAACTCGTCGCTTTGCGTTTTGACGGTTCCGGCAGCGTTGAAGACAGCGGTGGTCGAAAAACTATTCTGTTGGAAAGCGGCGCTGACATCACAGAAGTGCCCGGGTGAATCGTAACCAAACCTTCCGGCAACCGGCGCCGCGCCCAATTTTGCGGCGACCGCCTGGCCATTTGCGTTGAACTGATAAGACGCCAGAACGTTTTTGTCCTGGTCTGTAATTGCGGCCAACTGTCCCATGCCGCCGTACGCGAGAACGACCCCTTTTAAGCTGACGCCGCTGAGATCGGGATAGCCGATGTAAACCAGATGTCCCTGCGCGTCATACTCGTAATTGAGCGTGAACGGGCCGGCAATGGATCCGTCATCCGTCCACTCAGTCTTCAGCGTCCTGCTCTTGAGCAGTCCTCGATCGTCCCACGTTTTCTCCTCCGTGACGGTTCCTGTCCCGTTGTTGTAAGAGACGGCTCGAACCAGGTTGCCCAGGGCGTTGGCGTCGGTTCCGTCGCCGTCATAGAGCCACACATTCAACGTCTGATAGGTGACGTTGTCAGTATTCTTTTCCGGGAAGGTTAAGCTGTCGGCCTGCGATTGCAGCGAAGGAAAATCATTGGTTTGCAAAACCCCGCGGGAAACTCTTCGCCCAAGCTCATCATAGAGCAGGTAGATCGCAAATCCCTTTTTTTCGCCTTCAGCGTCCTGAACAAAACGCACCTGCCCGAATGAGTTGTAAATATAATTGGTGGTTCCGCTGTCAGGGTCACTCTCGCTCACAAGTTGGCCGGATCCGTTGTATTGCCTGGATAAGCTTTGTTCGCTGTCGCCGGGAAGAAACGAGTTGGGAAGGACTATTTGGGTCTCTGAACCGCTGGCAGTGTAGGTTACCGCGGTCGTGTTAATGACCCATTGCGCTTTGCTCCCCGAAAGGCTGGCGACCTGGTTAGAAACCGCGTCGAAAATCTTCAGCGACGGCGAGTTTGCCTGATCCAATCTGGTAGTAACGCGATATTGTCCGGCCGGAATTTTCAGTCCTGTCCGCAAGGTTGTTTCATCGTTTGCCGAACGAATTAAT
This sequence comes from Blastocatellia bacterium, assembly GCA_003487805.1. Classification (GTDB taxonomy): domain Bacteria; phylum Acidobacteriota; class Blastocatellia; order Pyrinomonadales; family Pyrinomonadaceae; genus UBA11740. The sequence continues at coordinate 6,591 of DNNE01000009.1, forward strand.
CGGACGGTTGTTCTTTGTTCAAATGAGACGTTCTCAATGATGGCGTAGCCGGCGCCGGCCGAACCGACCTCAGCAATGCGATTCAGCGGCGATGCTTCATAGCGATAGCGAGTATAGGGATATTGCTGATCGTTGGTTGTGCCGTTAGTACCGTCATAGTAATCGGCAACGTCTCCGGTCATTACGCCTGTTGTATTGACAGTATTTTGAAACGCAGCTAAGTCGACCAGCGTCGAACGATATTGCAGTGGTGGAAGTTTTCCGCTGTTTCCGGAATCGCCGGGAATTGCCTTGGTCTTCATGGAGCGATTGCCGGCCGCGTCGCCAATGACCTGGTTCACAAAATAACTATTCCCCGCCAGGACATGCGTCTGCCTGTCGTTACCGGCCTCGTCCTGTTGTGAAAGCTGTAGCGAGGGTCCGATTAGAAACGAAAGGTTTCGCAAGGCCAGGGCATTATTACCCGTCACAATTTGCGGAACACCAGTAATGTTTGCCGTTTGGCTGAAAACAAGTTGACCGTTGGCATAGAAGATCAAATTGTCGCCGGTGAGCAGCAAGAGAATCTGGACGGGCGGGCTCGCCAGGGTGCAGAGGCTCGCGAACGAACTATCGCCAACCGTCAAGGTCCACTCACTACCATTCCAGGCAATGCTTGCGGCGCTTCCGATCCTTAACTCAAAGCCGCTCGCGAGTTTGAAAACCTGTCCGGCGCTATCAAACAAATCGAAGTAAACGGCAAAATCACGGTCCACAGCCGAGGCGCTGGTCAGCGTGTTGCTCGCGTTTGCAGACGAATGAACCAACAACCCCGTGTTTGTATTCCAGGCGGCCGCGTCGTCAGGCGTCCAATCATTCTGCCATCCGTTACCGTTAAGAAACGTTTGGGCGCTGCCGCCGTGTTGCGCTTTGACCTTTAGCTTGGCGTTGGGGTCATTGGTATTAAAGCCGCCGGGATTTCCTTGTCTCGAATAATAAACTGTTTTCAGCCCGCGCAATCTTTCGCCGACGCCAACAGTTCCCATCAACCTGAAGCAGGAATCGTAAAGCATCCGGTAGGTCTTGCCGTTCACGCTCAATTTTGCCGTCGTTTGTGACGTCAAAGGGTCATGAACCTGGGCGGTAAAAGCGCACGCTCGGGGGGCAAAAGAAACATCATCGACCCAAACACCAGTCGCATCGTTGGCCTCCAGGCTGAGATTGATTGACAAGGCGCCGGTTCCCGTAGCCTGCTGCTGATACGCCGCCAAATCAATGGGAGCGTGCGCGTAATGCCAGTTTCCAATCGCTCCGTTGAAGGCTACGCTGATGTCGTCGCCGACCGCGGCTCCGTTTTGTGTGATTTGAATTGTGAGAGCCGCATTGCTCCCGGCCGACGTCACTTGATACCAGCACGAGACGATGTAAACGCGATCGTTTTTGCCGGGGGACAGCGCTTCGAATTGAGCCGTTGCCCCGCTGGGCAGATACAGGCTTTGACTGCCTGTGTGAGCATTGTCGTCAGTTACGTCCGCGCCGCCCGAGAAGGTCCAGGCGGAAACGCTTTCGTATTCTTCAAAACCACAGTAGGCCACTTCGTCATTTACATAACTTGCGTTCGAAGCCACCACGATTTCCGACGAATTGTCTTTATCTAAGATGGTGGAATGTGTAAGTCCGCCGCTGTCGATTGATTCAGTTACAACTCCGCCGCCGTTCCGAACCGTGGTTTCATTTTGCAGATTCCACAAGTCTGCTGGTGGGGTTCTATGGAAAGGAAAGTTTCCCGTGTCTTTTCCGCTGGGGTCGCCTTTCCAGATGTACTGGCTCTTTGTATCGCACACTTTTACGTCCTGCGTGCTTACCCATTCGCTCCACGTGTTCGCGGTTGACGATATCGTCAGCCATTCAGCATGGTCGACACTAATCGCGATGCGCAGTTGCGCCGTGGGCGTCAAAACATTTCCCCATTCGAGTTGCGGATAGACTTCCGCGCCAAAGGTTGCTTCCTGGATGTAGCTTTCAAGTTCGCCCTTGACGTTGTAATAGGACCAGGCTTGCTGCTGGACCCCGCCGGTAAAAGGATAAGGCAGTAAATCTTCTTTGGAAGGCGTCGGGTGGATTCCGGCTTGCCGGTTTTGTCCGCAATAACCGTAGGTGGTGGTAAGTCCTACGCCATCCTGGAAGGTTGTTTGAGTTACGGGCAGCGCATAAGCGCCGTGCAATTGAATCGGGTCGGGCGTGTGAGCGTTGCCGTTGCGTTTGTCAAAGACTTCCCAATCATTCGCCGAATACTGAACCACACGTCCGGTGAAGGCCTTTACTCCACTCGCGCTCCTGGGGTTGTGGTTGTAATCCAGATTGTAAGCAGCTTTATTGTCGGGATCTTCAATCTGCCAATAACAGTATCCTTTGGTTGTCGATCCAATCTTCAGGTATTCGATGGTAGCTGACGGTGAAAGCTGCACGCCGTTTTGCGCAAACAGAGTTGCCAGCGCAGTTGATACCGCCACTGGGCCCTGATTGGGCGATTGTGCCGGGTCAAGCCCCAGGTCATCCTGCCATTTGGTAGCAAACAAGGCCGCGCCTTCAAACATTACTGTCTGAATCGGTTGGCCATCCAACATGCTGTAACCTTCCGAAATGCCGTTGTAGTAGAGATTGACCGTCCGCCCAAAAGCACTTGACGAAGGATCATCACAACCATCGTAGGTGGCAGATTGATAGTATTTAACCGTCTCACCCGACGGATCACACGCCGCACTGGTACCGTCGTACTCATAGCAAGTCGTGATGATTTCATCGCCGCCAAAGACGGTAATCGCTAAACTCTGCACCGGGTAATCGATGACCGGGCCCTTCAATTGAAAACCTGCGTAACGACGCAGAATAAAGAACGGTGAGTCATGGAACTGACCATACCTGGCCGGAAAAGTCGCGAAAGCATTCTCGCCCGCGGGAATTTGCCCTGAGGGAGACATGTTCGCACCGGTCGCGGCTGTGGTGGTGAAGTAGTTTTCGTGTTTCAGGATATTCTCGCTTGCCGCAGTCACACCGCCGTTCTGCAAAATCAACAATTGAATCTCTGTGTTTTCTGCCTGGTACCCAGGCACCAGGTAGGCCATAAAGTTGGGCGATTCGTTGATCAGCGAAACCGTATCGATCTGGTCATTGACCTGATAGACCGGCGAAGCAAACGCGTTGTCCCAGGAGGTAGACGAACCACGATAGAAAATCCCGTTGGCGGCGCAAAAATAATCCTCCCCCACAGCCGATGGATACCCCATGAACTTTTGCACCAAACCCTGGTCGTAGACGTTCTCTTGCAGTGAACCAAAGCCGTCGGCTTGCGGGTTGTAAGGAAGCAAATATGTTTGAATGTCTGTACCGCTATTCACAACCTGGAGGGTGAAATCCTGCCCGTAAGCATATTTCGCCCAACCGAGCGAACCAATGGGCGGCGGAAGCGTAGAGTTCTGCCATTCGCTTCCATTAAAACGACAGATGGTGCCGAGGCAGCCGACGATCTCATTGCCAATGATGCGGGGCGTTGGAGGCCACACGGGATTGTCAGCGGGTTCATGCAAAGGGCTGGCTGATAAATCGGGAAAGCTGCTGGAATGAACAAAATCATAATTGGCGTCCCAACGAACAGCCGTCAGCGTGTAGGAATTCACAGAAGACCACGCTGTTTGGGCCACTGCAAAAGCAGCGCAAGACGCGCCGGCGCTCCACATCATTTGCTGCCCCTCGTTGTAGGTCAGATCCAACGCGTGCTCTGTTTGTCCGCCGGTGTTCCAGTTTCCGAATTGATCGAGGTAATAAATGTTCAGCGTGCTGTCCGCAGTCTTGTCGTAACTCAAGACCAGGTAGTATTCGTTCTGGGCCAACACAAAGAGCGGGGTAGTTAACGAATCATAGTCCGGCAAGGGATTATCAAATCCGGACCAGGGGCTATTGAGGTTGCGCCAATTGAATGTAAAGCAGTAGAGCGAATAGTTGGGATTGTTCGTTCCCGCGTTGACGAGGGCCACAACAAACTCGTTTCCAGCGGCCAAACTTATTCCGTTGACATCTGCAAAAGTCTTTCGGGTTGCGCCGTCATAATCGATCTGTGCCCATTTACTTGTCTGCTGCGGGTCGCGATTGAAGGGATAGATACAAGTATAATTGTCTGAGTTGAATGCGAGTACAAAAGCGTTTTGATTGGCAATGAGTTGAAAGCTGGTCGCGTCAACAAAGTTTCCCGGTTCGTTAAAAATCAGATTCTCCGTCGGCGACCATCTCACCCAATGCCCGACCCAGGTGTGAACTTCAAGACTGACCTGCGTTAGATCCTGACTAATCCAAACCGTTACCGCGTAATCTTCACCAAACCAGACACGGGGCTGCGCGCCGGTCTTCTTTATTCCTGACGGCGCCTCTATGGAGTCTCCTCTTGCCAGAACATCCCCCACGTTCAGATCATCTGGCGGAGTCACTACCTGGCTGCGGTCACAAATCGGCAGTGTGTTTGTACCGTAAGTGAAGGTTCCGGTGCTGCCTTCGGGGTAAGTTATGGATTTGATCGAACCTAAGTTCGGACCTTCACTGCTCTCGAGATAATAATCGCAAACATAGCCTGGCAAGGTTATGTTCGCAGCGTCATACCAGCTGATCTCCTGCAAATAACTCTTGCACATCACCGCCTGCATTTCGGCGGGTGTCGTTGAGATATTTTGCGGCGGGGCGTAGTTGAAACTAATCCCAAACACCAACTCGTAACCATTGCTGCCGGTTGGCGCTTGAACTTCCAGATTCTCCAGCAGCAAGACTTCATAGCGATCTTGAAAGCTTGTCGGCGTGTTCAGATTCGCAGGAGGCGTGTTGTTGGACGTTGCCGGCGTCAAGACAAAGTGCGGGTCGGCGTATTCTTGCGCCGCGGCCGTGAAGGTTTTGTATTTGTAATTAAAGACAATGCGCCGGCCGAATGCGTCAGTTATGCTGGTAATGTAACAGGCCTTGGTGTATGGCATGCCACCTACAGAAACGAGTTGTTCTGCACCCATCGAGATCAGGCCGTCAACGCGTTCGAAGCCGTTATATTCGTACGTTACCTGGTCGCCATAGCGGTCAACTTTGGCGTAGAGGTTCCAGGCAGTGGCATATTGCTCCTGGTTTGCAGTTATCGAACTGCTGCCGTTCCAACTTCCGTTCTCATCCCACGTGACGCCCCACTCAACGCTGTTGCCATTACTTATGTTGTAAGCGCCTGACTTTCCCAGGCCTCCGC
>DNNE01000009.1:12126-13552 GCA_003487805.1 Blastocatellia bacterium
CGACTTTCCCAGGCCTCCGCCAAAGATCTTCAAAGCCCCGTTGTTGTTGGTTAATTCCCAACGCTCATACTTCGGATAATAGAAGATCTTCCAGAACTGATAGCTCTGTAGCTCAAACGACTGTCCGCCGTCTGCAATCTGCAATAACTGTTTCGTTGCATCAGTAACCAGCGAGAGGTTCCATAGATGTTCGTTAACCGGGTCGTCTAAAGTCCATTCATTCTCACCGGTCGATTGAACAGTTGCGGATGCATCAAGCAGAAGCCCGACCGCGGCAAACCCGGCAACGATCTCTTGCATTTCTGCCGGCGTGATATCCGGATTCAGATAGGCGGCAAGTGAGCTCTTGAGAAAGCCACGCACCCAAACTTCATTATTGCCGTAGAGCTGGTTGCCGGTACCGCCGGATTGATACTCGTACTGCAAGCTTGACTGAGAGAGTGCACCGCTTGAATTTGCCGAAATACTTTCACCGCTTAGACTCCATCCCAATCCCAAAATGCCGGTGGGCGCATCGAGATTCCAAGTCGTCACCTGTTGCGTAACGTTACTTTCGTAAAGAATGTTGACCTGGACTTCTAAAGTGTTGTCGCCAAACTTACCAGGTAGCGTTGCTAAAGTTTTTTGAAAATTAACGTCGCCGCGAAAAAGATTGACGCTGCTTTTGAGCGAGGTGGCGTTGCTATTCTCAAACTGTGTTGGACGTATTGCTGGCGCTTGCTCGACTTTGGCGGATCGGGGCATGGACGGCTCCTCGAAATCGGAAGATGTGTGAGTCTGTCTGCTCTGTTACGAACAAGTTGTCGACCTCAACCTGGTTAACGAATAAAAAGCGGTTCGCTTTGGGCGCGTCGCCCTCCCCACGAGTCCACGCCTAAGTCACATGTACTCAGCCAAGGCGACCAATTCGCCCGATCGGAAGGCCAGCGCGGCGCGCATCTTATGCGCACTGTCTCTAAAGGTCAACTCTTTTCTGCAGAGCAAATTGCTGTTCATTCATGTGCTTGACCCTGACAGCTCAGCCCGTTGCTATCCGGGACGGGTAAGCGTAAACAGGTTTGCATTGCACGAGAGGCCCGGGTAAAGCGCGAAGATAAACTGGTTAGAGAAGTAGCCGTTTGCATCGAGGGCGGCTTATTTGTCGTTGGGCGGACCGACCGCCAGCTCGCACTTGCCGCTCCACGATCCTAAGAGTTCCGCGGGAGTCCACGTCGTGATGAAGGTCATCGCAGTCAAAACAGCGGCGATCGCCGAATAAAGCAGCGTCACTATCTTCCACCGCCGACTTTGCTTAAGTCGATCCAAATTGCTCTCCACCAAAAGCTCCATCTTGAAACGTTCATAATCCGCTCAAAAATAAAACGGGCGGGCCCTCCCACAAGCCCCACCCTAAGGCCACGTGTCCTCACCCCACGCGACCACTTCG
>DNNE01000009.1:13856-21416 GCA_003487805.1 Blastocatellia bacterium
CCTCACCCCACGCGACCACTTCGCCCACCGGGGAGGCGGGCGCAACCGCATCCTATTCTTGGTCGGAATCAGAAATCAACGTTTATTTCACCGATGAGTTGGGTATCTCGAATCAAGAACAGAGCTACTTCAGCTACTTTTTATCTTTGCTCGCCGATGGTCTTAGCCTCTGGTCCAGGACCAATTCAAAATATCTGTAAGACTTGTTGGACCGCTATCGTGCTCTACCTCCGCGACCGAAAAAGCCACCTGGCTCGCCCGGCAGCTGCTCGAGTTCGTCAATCAACCGCTTTCTAGATCACGCTCGTAAACATAACAGCGCCCGTGCCCCGCTTCTGGATCGATCCCTCTGACAACGCTCCGTTAACTCTTGAAATGCGAATACCACATGGACGCATCCAAGCTTGTCAACCATGTCGCCGAGATGAAAGGATGGCCGCAAGCCGTTTCGCCGTCTCTTCCGGCCAGGCGCTAGGATCAGTCATGATGGCGTCCTTCAAAGCTGACCCGCATTCACAAGTACGGGGCCGATCGGCGAGTAGCTTCACTGCACCCCGAATAACCGACTGAGCATTCTCAACATTCTGCATCAATACCTCGACTACGGTCTTGGCAGAAACCTCAGAATTTACTCCATTAGCGGCAACTCCATTAGGATACTTAATCGACTCTGACATCCAGCAATCATAGTCAGTCACCAGCGCCAGGGTCGCATAACAAATCTCTGCTTCGCGCGCAAGTTTTGCCTCTTGCAAATTCGTCATGCCAATTATGTCCATGCCCCACGAGCGATAGACGTTTGATTCCGCTACGGTCGAGAACGCCGGGCCCTCCATGCAAAGGTACGTGCCTCCACGATGTGTTTTCACGTCAACCGATTTGCACGCCTCTGCGAGCGCATTGCCCAGGTCATTGCAAACCGGATGAGCGAAGGCCACGTGCGCCACGATTCCACTTCCGAAGAAAGTTGATTCGTGCGCGCGCGCGCGAGTTCGATCAAAAAACTGATCGGGAATCACCATATCCATCGGGGCGTACTGCTCTTGCAAAGAACCAACCGCCGACGCTGACAGAATGCGTTCGACGCCAAGCAATTTCATCCCGTAAATGTTCGCGCGGAATGGAAGCTCAGTCGGCGTGAAGCGATGGCCGCGACCATGGCGAGGCAGAAAGGCGACGCGCTCACCTTCCAGTGTTCCTACAATGAATTTGTCGGAAGGATCACCGAACGGAGTCTCTACTGCAATCTCATCAACCTCCGTTAATTCCGGCATTTGATAGAGACCGCTGCCGCCGATGATTCCGATTTTCGCGTTAGCCATATGTTCTACTTCTTGCCTTTGCAATTATGCTCAGCTACATAATTAGCCCACGAATCACCAACGCGCTTCGTAACCAGATCATCCAAAAATGGATTTTTAGCTTTTGGCTGTTCTTTCACCATCGCCTGGTAAGCGATCAGCGCGCTCTTCATACCGGCCACTTGAGCAGCGTCTTCGTCCTTCGTCCTGTCCGGGTTAGACAACTTGAAGGCGGCCATCCCAATGGTGTATTGAGCCAGAATCTCAGGATTGTACTTATACTTGTCGTTAAGGCCTGAAAGCAGCAACGAGCAAACTGTAACGCCGACCTTGTCGGTTTGAGTAACCCATATAATAGCCCAGCTCCGAATGTTCTTTGCGTCCTTATCAAAAGGTTTCTCTTCGAGGAACTTCGCGGCCTTAATCAGAGTGCCCGGCTCATCTTTCACCTGACTGCTTGCAGACGCCGCGCCAAAGAGTATCAGTAGCATTACGGCGGGAATAATTGTGTAAATCTTTTTCATCGCGTGCCTCGATTATGCAAGTGGAAGTACTTTCAGTTTCTCACCGTCATGAACAATCCGGCCCAGCGGAGTGTCCGGATCGTGATAAAACAAACAAGTCCAATTCTCTTGCGCTGCTTGCGGCAGCAATTTCTTTTTCGCCTCAACCGTTTCCACCGGGTAGAGATCGTAACCCATCACCCACGCATAGGGCACGTGCGCGCGCGTGGGAACCAGATCAGCAAAACCAAAAAGCGTCTTCCCGTCGCGTGCGAGCCGCGGGCACTGCATTGAACGATTGTGACCGGCGTGCGTTTCCATCGTCAGTCCGGGCACAATTTCATAGTCATTTGCTTTCAATTCAAGTTGTCCCGTTTCCTTCATCGGCTGCCAGTTCTCAGAGAAGTAGCTGGCGCGATCGCGCTCAGTCGGCGATTCCGCATGCTCGTATTCCGCTTGTGAGATGAAGTAACGCGCGTTTGGAAACGCAGGCACCGCCTGGCCTGCATCGTTCCGGATCGAGTTCCCACCAGCATGATCGAAATGAAGATGCGTGTTGATGACGATGGTCATGTCGGTTGCGGCAACGCCGGCGACTGCCTTTAATGACTCATTCAAGGAATGAGTGCGATTGATGCCATACATCGCTCGATGCTTTTCGCTCCACTTTTCTCCGATGCCCGTGTCGATCAAAATTCTTTCACCATCCGCTTCGATGAAAAGACAATTCATGTTCATGCGAATGCGATTCTGATCGTCAGGCGGATTAGCGCGGGCCCAGAGGTTGCGCGGCACAACTCCGAACATCGCGCCGCCATCGAGTCTGAACTCACAGTCGGGAATGACCTCAACCCGGTAATTGCCGAAGTTCATCGTGAATCAGAGAGTTATTTCTTTCCGCCTTTAGCTGGAGCCGGCTTCGGCTTTGCACCGGGCGCAGTTTGCGGCGGCCCTTCCTCAGGCGGCATCATTCCCGGTGGCATTCCCTGCTGCATCTGTTGCGGCGGCGGTTGCGGTACGGAGAAATTCTCGGCGATCGTAATGTGGTTTCCCTGACGCTTTACGATTTCGTCAATCAGGTTCTTCTCTTTCTCCGACTCGACGGCGTCCCGCGCCTGGTCCTTCGGAGACTTTGGCGGTCCAAAAGGATTCGGCGCACCGGCGGCAATCAGAATATGGCGCGCATGGACCTGCTCTTCCGGTTTGCCATCTTTTGTCTCGGTCTTTTTCTCTTCAACCTTGATGATATGAAATCCGAATTGACTTTCAACGATGTCGCTGATCTGTCCCGGCTGTAAAGCGAAAGCGGCTTTGTCGAATTCAGCCACCATCTGTCCACGTCCAAACCACCCGAGATCACCGCCCTTGTCTTTGCTACCCGGATCTGTTGAGAACTCTTTCGCAAGCGCTCCAAAGTCCTCGCCGGCACGTGCCCGCTTGAGGACATCTTCGGCCTTTGCGCGAGTTTGCTTGTCATCCAGTTCAGGATGCTTTGCGACGTAGGCGGCAACTTCAGCGTCGGTGGCTTTCGTGTTGGGAATCAGCGTCTCTTTGGCGTACGTCGACGCGAGCAGGCGCGCCTGCTCAAGCATAATCTGCAATTCGACGCTGCGCTTCTTATCGACACCTGCCTGCTCGCCACGCCGCTCGCCAATCAGTACCTGGCCCAATTGATGCCGGATCTCTTTCATCTGCTCATCCGGAATTGCCTGACTGGCCATCATGGGGTTTTGCGCTTGCGCGTCCTTCACAAATTGCTGAAATCGTTCTTCCTGCCCCGGCTCTTTGAAAAACGCATCGATTTCCGCATCAGAAGGCTGTGGCGGCGCACCCTGTGCTCCAGCCTGACTCTGCCCGTAGCTCTGCGCGATTACAATCGCGCGCACCAGATCCATCTGGCGTTTGACGTCGGGTCGATAACCGATCCCTTTCGCCCTTGCTTCTTCGGCTACCGATAACAACTCGCGAACATTTTTTGCGAAGTCGCGTCGCGCCGCATCATCGGTCGCCAAACGCGCTCGCGCTTGCGGCGCTTGATCTGAAGCGATCTGCGTCATGTCATCCGCGGTCAAACTAATCGGAGCGGAGTGGTTCGCTTTGACCTGCCAGACAATCAGGCCGAGTGAAAAGACGACGCCGATCGCGGCGACGATCCATGCTTTGGTTTTGGAATTCAAAATGACTTTCCTTTCACACTTAAGTTAATCGGGCGAAGTTTTCTCACCACGCTCTACCAATTCAATTAAAACGCCACCCGTTGATGATGGATGAATAAATGCGACCAGGCAACCGCCGGCGCCCGTGCGTGGTTCTTCATCAATCAACCGCGCACCCTTCGATTTCAAGTCAGCCAGTCTGGCCCGGATATCCTCGACGCGCAAGGCAATATGATGAATCCCTGGTCCACGTTTCGCAAGAAACTTTGAGATCGGCGAGTCAGCAGAGGTTGCTTCAAGCAGTTCAATGCGCGATTCGCCAATCGGCAACATCGCCACTCGGACCTTCTGCCCGGACACCTCTTCGGTTTCCGTAACCTGGATGCCCAGCACATCGCGATACGCCGCCGCAGCCTCTTCGATCCCGTTCGTGGCGATGCCGATGTGATCGATTTTCATAAAACAAGACCAATAATGACAAATGCGAAATGATTCTCGTTCTTAGCTTTCCTTCTGACTTCTGACTTCTGAGTCCTGACTTCTCGCTTTCATCAATTCCTCAACCGCCGAATAAGGATCTCGCTGTTTCGTGGCAACTTCCGAGGCCAACCGTTCGAGCTTGTTTGACGCTCCGTCGACGCCTAACGTTTCTGCAACCAACTGCTCGCGTAACAGATCGAGAATCCGCCAGCGCGCAACCGCTTTTCTCCGGTCCGTCGATGCCGGTGTTTGCTTCTGAAATTCCCGACTCTGCTCAATCGCGCCGGCCAATTCTGCGATTCCCTTATTCTCAATCGCGACCGTCTTGACGATCGGCGTCTGCCATTCATCAGTGCGCGCGGACAACGTAAGCAAGGCCTGCAACTCCTTTTCGGTCCGTAAAACCCCTTCGCGATCAGCTTTGTTGATAACGAGCACGTCTCCGATTTCCATAATGCCCGCCTTCAACGTTTGCACGTCGTCGCCCATTCCCGGAACCAGCACCACTACGCACACGTCGGCGGTTTTCGCGATTTCGATCTCGTCCTGACCAACGCCGACAGTTTCTACGATGATCTTGTCATAGCCGGCGGCATCCAGGATCGCAACCGCCTCGACGCTGGCACGCGCCAGGCCGCCGAGATTTCCGCGCGTCGCCATCGATCGAATGAAGACCCCTTTATCAAGAGCCAGCGTCTGCATTCGAATACGATCCCCAAGAATCGCACCGCCCGAGAATGGGCTCGACGGATCGACGGCGATGATGCCAACCCGCTCGCCCTGCTTCCGGTAGAAGGCCGCGAGCTTGTCGACCAGCGAAGATTTGCCCGCTCCGGGAGAGCCGGTAATCCCTACTACTAATGCTCGCCCGGTGCGCGAGAAAATTTGCTTCATCAACTCCGAAGCATGAGCACCACTATCTTCGACTTTCGAGATCGCGCGCGCGACAGCGCTCGTATCGCCTTTAATGATGCGATCTAAAAACGAATCGTTCATGAAGCTTTCAGAATTTCGCGCGCGATAATGATTCGTTGAATCTCGGAAGTGCCCTCGCCGATGGTGCAGAGCTTTGAATCACGCCAGTACTTCTCAGCCGGATAGTCCTTGGTATAGCCGTAGCCGCCGTGAATCTGAATCGCCTCTTCGCAAACGCGCACACTCATTTCGCCGGCGTACAGCTTGGCCATCGATGATTCTTTTGTCGTCTTCTTGCCCTGATCCTTCATCGCGGCGGCCCGATACATTAACAGACGCGCGGCGTCAATCTGCACGGCCATGTCAGCGAGCTTGAATTGAATTGCCTGGAACTCCCGAATCGGCTTGCCGAACTGTTGCCGTTCGGCGGAATACCGAATTGCCGATTCGTAAGCGCCCTGCGCAATGCCCACGGCCAGCGCGGCAATCGAGATTCTGCCGCCATCGAGGATCGCCATCGCGTCAACAAATCCCTTGCCTTCGTCACCCAGGCGATTCTCGTCCGGCACAAAACAATCCTCAAACACCACACTTGCGGTTTCTGAAGCACGCAGCCCCAGCTTGTTCTCTTTCTTCGAAGGCGAGAAACCCTTCATCCCCTTTTCAAAAATAAACGCGGTAATACCTTTACTCTGTTTTGCGCGATCGCTGGAAGCGAATGCCACACAAGTATCGGCATGAATTGCATGAGTGATGAAATTCTTCGAGCCATTGATTGCCCAACCACCGTCTTTTCTAACCGCAGTGGTACGCGTACCCGAAGCATCAGAGCCCGCGCCCGGCTCAGTCAAACCCCACGCGCCCAAGTGCTCGCCCCGCGTCAGCGGCGCCAGATATTTTTGTTTCTGAGCTTCACTTCCGAACTGATAAATATGATTCGAGCACAACGAATTATGCGCAGCCACGGAGATTCCAACTGAACCATCGACCCGCGAGAGTTCCTCGATCGCGGTCGCATACTCCACGTATCCGAGACCAGCGCCTCCGTATTCTTCCGGAAACAGGATGCCGAGCAGACCAAGCTCGCCGAGCTTCGGTATCAGTTCAATCGGGAAGTGCTGGGCCTCGTCCCACTCCATCACATGCGGCAAGATTTCGGCTTCAGCGAACTCGCGCACGCTCATCTTCATTTGCAGCTGTTCTTCGGTAAGTTCGAATTGCATTTGATTGGAAACGGCAGTTTACAAACAAACGACAGGCCGGAGGCGCCTGTCGCCATGTTATTTAGAACTTGGCATTGTAACTCAATGGCGACGCGCACGCATCCGAGCGGATGTGGTGCGCGCCGGGCGCGGCGTGGTTTTTGTTCGGCCGATATTCTTCAGTTGGCGAACTTCGCGCTCGGCTGAAGTGCGCGCGGGTCGTGGCGTGGTTTTGTTCGCACTCACATTCTTCAACTGACGAACTTCGCGCGCGGTCAGGTAACGCCACTGTCCCGCCTTCATCGGCTCAACTTCAAGTTTGCCGATCTGAGTGCGAACAAGTTTGATGACGGAATGCCCAATCTCATCAAACATACGGCGGACTTGCTGGTTGCGCCCCTGGTAAAGAGTAACTTCGAACCAGGCGTTGGTTTGGCTTTCGCGCAGCTTACGCACTTCGGCCGGGGCGGTGCGCTCGCCTTCGCCGATCACAATACCGCGTCGCAATCGTTCGATCGCTTTCTCAGTAGGCACGCCTTTGACTTTGGCCCGGTACACTTTTGGAATCTGATTCTTAGCCGACGTAATTACATTCGTTAGTTCGCCGTCAGTGGTCAGCAACAACAAGCCTTCCGTGTTGAAGTCCAGCCGGCCGATAGGATGCAATCGGCCGAGCGACTTAGGAATTAGATCGGTAACCAGCGGCCGATCTTCCGGATCAGACATGCTGGTCAGATAGCCCCGCGGCTTATTCAGCAAGACGTAGATATCTTCATGGCGCTCAAGCTGTGGGTTGATGAGCTTGCCCTTGACCTTGATGTGATCGCGTTTCGGGTCAGCCTTGGCGCCGAGTTCGGTGACCACCTTCCCATTCACGCTCACCTGACCGTCGACCATCAGTTGTTCAGCATGACGGCGCGAGGCGATACCGGCAGCGGCAATGAGTTTTTGTAAGCGTTGTTGCATCGTCTAATCGGGCTGCTAAGAGTCACTCTCACAAACC
>DNNE01000009.1:21716-28235 GCA_003487805.1 Blastocatellia bacterium
AGAGTCACTCTCACAAACCTAATGCCCGACGGATGATCTGACGGACATTCTCACACTTTTGAAAACTCTCTTGGGCTTCGATGAGGTCAGCAGAGTCGCCCGGATATCGATACTCGACGGCGAAAGAACTGAGAACATTTAGATCCGATGTCAATGATGACCAACTGGGCTCAACTGAAAGTGTCAGGGCGAGAAGATCGGCAAGATCGTGAGTCTTTGGAAAAGCAATATTGGTTTCCTGCAAGAACGCCTTCAAATACTTTTCGGCACACTGCTGAGCATGAAAGCAGACGGCATCGTAATTGGGATGCTGGATCGCGTTCAATTCACGCTGTGCTGTAGCGAAATCTCCTTCAGCCTTAGCGATCCATTCAGCGGTGATCGACTTCATACAACACGCGGCCCCTTTCTACAATTTCGCGTATGAACCAATCATTCTGAGCGACGCGTTCGGCTATTTGCTGGGGCGTTCGGACTATCAGGTCGAGAGGAATATTGGCACTGATTCTATTTCGAATTTCTATCGCTTTGCGTGCTGGCTTACCTTTGAAAGGAAGTACCACAAGAATGTCAACATCCGAATCCTTGGAGGGCTCTCCATACGCATGCGATCCAAACAAAATCACTCGATCCGGATTAAACTCGCGCACGATTTGCGAAGTTAGATCTTCTATCTTTTTTGCCTCAGTCATGACGAAATCTTACGCCTCTCCGCCTGCCAGATCTTGAAAGTCTTCGATGCTGGGCAGTTCCGTGAGGTCCTTCAATCCGAATTGAATCAGAAACTCCTTTGAGGTGCCGTACATCATGGGACGGCCGACTGTTTCTTTTCGTCCTTTGGCAACAATTAGACGCTTGTCGAGCAAGGTCTTGATGGCGGATGGTGATTGCACGCCGCGAATTTCCAGAATCTCCGGCACAGTCACCGGTTGTTTGTACGCAATCACTGCCAGCGTCTCAAGCGAGGCGAGCGAAAGTTTCGCGCTCGGTTTTGATTTGAGATAAGCGCGCACCTGCTCGTGAAATTCCGCGCGCGTAGCGATCTGCCAACCGCCGGCTATTTCACGCAACTGCAAGCCGCCGTTGCCCTCGTCATACTTCGTCACCAGTGCCGTAATCGCTCCGTCAACCAGATCGCGATCTACCTTGATGACGCCGGCGATCGTCTTTGCACTAATCGGTTCGTCAGCCACAAAGATCAGCGCCTCAGTAATTGAACGAAGCTCGGCCTCGCTAATATCTCGATATCCCTGGATTTCGGAATCGGACGAGTCGACTACCTCGACCTCATCATCACCTGCGGTAGCAGCTTTTGCTTGATTGCTCATGAGTAAAATTCTTTGCTGTTTCTTCCTCTGGGAGAGGGCCGGGGTGAGGGGATTTATTGCGTCACGCTAATACCCTCACCCTAACCATCTCCCAAAGGGAGAGGGCACTTGCGCCCAATATTCAGGCAGGCGAAACGGCCCGCGCTGTGATTTCACCAAAAGTCTCTCGCTGCTGTAGAGCGATTTCGCTAAGACGAACCAATTCGAGAACTGAAAGAAACGCCACCACCAATTGGCGGCGCGACTGAGCGCGCTCGAAGAATTTCATCAAGTTCAATTCGCCCGCCGACCTCACCATGTTTCGCAACCGATCGATCATTTCAGCCATCGTCACTTCTTCTCGCTCAATCTCCATCATCACTTCTTCTTTGTGGCGAGCGAGAATTTTCTGGAAGACCGTCAACAGATCGAATAGGCCGACTGCTACTTCCGGATTGTTTTTGTCAGTTTCGATCTCGGCGCGCTTGAACACCGCGTGTTCAACTGTGGCGCGCGACCAGAGCATTTCCGCCGCGGCCTTGAACTTCTCGTGCTCAAGCAATCGATTTACGAGTTCTGCGCGCGGATCGGTCAACTCTTCTTCCACGGCCAGCGGATCGCGCGGCAGAAGCATGCGCGACTTCAGCTCGATCAACTGCGCTGCCATCACCAGGAAATCACCGGCCACCGTGAGATCAAGCTCCTGCATCAGTTGCAGATAACGCAAGTATTCATCGGTAATGCGCGCGACCGGAATGTCATAGATGTTTACTTGTTCCTGACGGATTAAATACAGCAACAGATCGAGCGGTCCTTCGAAATCGCCAAGGGTAATTTTCAACTGATCGCTGTCACCGTCAGGTGTGATCGACGGTTGCGCCCCGGCAACGCTGTAAGTCGGCGCTGCTTCGGCCGCGCCTTCGCCCGGTTCACTGTCTATGGTTTGCGTGATGTCTTCCATGGTTATCAACTGCGCGCGCCAATCAATCCCAGACCCTTCTTGGCGTGATTCAACGTCAGCTGCGCAATCGCTTCCGCGCGTTCCGCCCCCTGCTCCAATATCTGACTCAGTTTATCATCATCAATGCTCCGGATGCGTTCCTGAATCGGCTTCAGAAACTCGATGCACACGTCCGCCAGCTCCTGCTTTAGGGCCGCATAGCCCTTGCCTTTGAACTGCTCTTCGATCTCAGCCGGCGTCTTGTTGGTTAGCAGATGATAAATCGTCAGCAAATTATTTATCGCGGGGCGCGATTCGTCGAACTTGATTTCAGTGCCTGAGTCAGTAACGGCGCGCTTGAACTTTCGTCGCACGGCTTCGTCATTATCCAAAAGCATGATGCAGCCCGCTTCGCTTTCTTCATCGGACTTTGACATTTTCTTCGCCGGATCGGCGAGCGACATGATGCGCGCGCCAACCTTGGGAATGAATGGATCAGGAACGACGAAAGTCTGACCATAGTCGCGATTGAAGCGAATGGCGATGTCGCGCGTCAGCTCGAGATGTTGCTTTTGATCTTCGCCGACCGGGACCAGATCGGTTTGATAAAGCAGAATGTCCGCCGCCATCAGCACCGGATAATCAAACACACCCACGCTGACGTTCTCTTCGTGCTTGCGGACCTTGTCCTTGTACTGTGTCATCCGTTCCAACTCGGACACGCGCGCCACGCAGTTGAGCAGCCAGGTCAACTCAGCGTGGGCCGGCACATCTGATTGCACGAAGACGGTCGAGACGTTGGGATCGATGCCCACCGCCAGATAGATGCGAGCAAGTTCACGCGTCTTTGCCGCCACCATCTTCGGATCCTGCGGCGCTGTAATCGCGTGAAGATTTACGATACAGAAAAAGCTTTCATAGTCACGCTGCAATGCCACCCAGTTACGCAATGCCCCGAGATAATTCCCCAGGTGAACATTGCCGGTCGGTTGCGCGCCACTGAAGATTCTTTTCATTCGAACTTACGCACCTATGAACAACAGTCGAATAGCAATGGGCATCACCACTCTAAAGATTGCGCTAAACACGCCCGTAAACATTGCCAAAATCAAGAGAATAAAACCAAACCGTTCCAGAGCTTCGAACCCCGATTCAAAGCTGGGCGGCAGAAGACTTTGCAGCACCTTACTGCCGTCGAGTGGCGGAATCGGAATCAAATTAAAAACGCCAAGCGCCACATTCAGCCTAAAGAAAACCCACAACAAATCGACCGCACCCAGTGCGATCATGGAATTAGTTCCGGCGGGCACCAGCGCTCCACCACCAATTTCGATGAGTCCTAGCGAATAGCAGACTCGAATAATGATCCCGGCAACTATAGCGATAATGAAATTACAGATGACGCCGGCAATCGAAACCCAGAAATTCGCCACTCGTTTGTTTCGCCACCGAAAGGGATTGACCGGCGTCGGCTTGGCCCAGCCAATCAGGGGGGCGCCGGTGAAGAAGGACATCGCTGGAAACAAGAGCGTGCCAATCGGGTCCACGTGCACCATTGGATTTAACGAGATGCGCCCTTGTAAGCGCGCCAGATCGTCGCCAAAGTAATTCGACGTCCAGGCATGGGCCGATTCGTGCACTGACAGAGAGAAAATCAGCGCAACCATGTATAAAACAAACTGTCCAATTTGACCGCTGTCCAGAATCTTTCTCCGTAAGAACTTTCGTCTTCTAACTCGTCAGCGAAAATATCATCGCAGTTTAGCGCCAGTCAAAGTTAGCCTTCGACCAATAGCGCCCCTGGAATTCCGAGCGGCAAACTAAAGAGGGCGTCGTTCGTAGCGACAATCATCTCGCCCTGCGGACCAAACGCGACGCCTACCATGTTCATGCCCGCCACAATCAATTCCGCCTTCTTTGCGTCTACAGAAATCTTCACGATCCCTCGACGCCCGCGCAATGCCGCAGCCACGTAGAGATTTCCAGCCGCGTCAAGAGCCAACCCCTGCGGACGGCCAAGGCCGCGAAAGAACACGCTCGACTTTCCGTCCTGGTCGAAACGGGTAATCGAATCAAAGCTGGAAACCGTTGGACCGGTCACATAAAGGTTGTCGTCCGGCCCGAACGCCAGATGGTATGCCGACACCGAAGGCTCATGTTCGGCCCAGGCTCCGGCCTCTCCAATCTCGTTGACTCGATAAATCGTTCCCGACCGATCGCCAACAAACATCTGCCCCTCACGATTGAAAGCCAGGCCCGTCGCGACGCCCAAATCGCTCGCAAACGCAACGACCTCTCGATCGCGCGTGATGCGATACACGGTCCCATCAAATCGACTGGTCACAAACATGCGGCCGGTTCGATCAAAGGCGATGCTGGTTGGGTTCATGACGTCGCCAGAGAAGTCTTCGATCATGCCTTCAGTGTCGATTCGATAGAGCGACACTGGAACATGCTCTCCGCGCGAACCTGACCGCGTGACAAACAAAGCGCCGTCGGCGGGATTGAACGCCGGACTGGTAACCGGATGCAGATTCCCAGCGACCTGCCGGCCGAGCACGAAATCCACTCCGCCAGTGCCTGGTTGAGCTGCAGAATCGCCGGCGACGGCAACCTGCACCGCACCCTCAGTCGCCATTTCAGGGATGATTGCGACCGCGCGCCTTCGATTCGCAGAAACAAGGTGAGCAATTGCGCCGCCAAAACGCACCTCGAGCGTGTTCAGCAAATCTGCTGAAATCTCGTTGTACTCAACTATGATTTCGCCACCGGGAATCCCCGCCGCGGGGCTCAAGGTCTTGACGCTTTGGGCTCGACTCATCTGAACTCGATTGTGACGCTACATCCTAACGGCGCATTTACCAGTTGTCTAACCTCTGCGGTAAGTCTCTGCGTTCTCTGCGCCTCAGCGGTGAAGTCCCTCACATATATTCACCGCGGAGACGCCGAGATCGCAGAGGTGGCGCAGAGAATTCGAAAATCGGCCACAACCCACCTGCGACGTGACTATCCGCAAACTCAGCGCGTGATATAATTCTCCGAAGTCCACTGGATGCGAAATCTTCACGGCAACACACACGGTCTTAAGCCAAATCAACTAAGGCGGATCGAAAAGCTGTATCAAAGACGCATCCCTCCGCGTGAGATTCTGACCGCCGAATTTGCTCGACAGCTTAGTGAACTCTCTCATGAGACCAATCGCCAGATTGGGGCGCTGATTGATCGCAAGGGTTACGTCGAATACGTGATTGTCGGCGATGCGCGTCGCATTGAGCTGCCCGATTTTAAGCGTGTGCGCGTCGCGGGTGATCGCTTTCGCGGTCTGCGGTGCGTCCACACTCATCTACGCGGTGAAGATCTCACCAGAGACGATCTGACCGATCTGGCTCTGCTGCGGCTTGATTTGATGGCCGCCATTGACGTTGATGAACGAACGGGTTTGCCCGGACTGGTCCGCGCGGCGCACCTGCTTCCATTGACTGCCGAGCATCTGGATTCAAATGGCGCGGCGCGCAGTTTCGGATTTCTTGATGCAAATGTCCCATCACAATTGGACGTCGATTTCCTGGCATTGATGGAAGCGCTTGAATCTGAAATGGCGCGCAATCGTCGCAACCGGCGTCAGTCATCGAAGAGTGATCAGGCAATTCTTGTTAACGTCTCAACGGGTCACATTACCGACGCGGAAGATTCAATGGCTGAATTGAGAGAGCTGGCGCAATCAGCCGGCGTCGTCGTGCTGGATGAAATCATTCAGCGCCGGACGCAGATCGATTCGCGAACCGTTTTAGGTAAAGGCAAGCTCGACGATCTGTTAATTCGCGCCATGCAACTCAGCGCTGACGTGATTATTTTCGATCGCGAGTTGCAGGCAGCACAGGTCCGTTCGATCTCTGACGCGACCGATTTGAAAGTGATCGATCGATCGCAGTTGATTCTCGACATCTTCGCGCAACGCGCGCAGTCGCATGAAGGTAAGATTCAGGTCGAGCTCGCTCAATTAAAATACATGTTGCCGCGTCTGGTCGTCGGTCAGAACTCCGCATTCTCGCGATTGGCGGGCGGGATCGGCGGCCGCGGCCCCGGCGAGACAAAGCTGGAAACAGATCGACGCCGGGTGCGCGATCGAATCCATCGACTTGAGAAAGAGCTCTCATCACAGGCAAAGCGTCGCGAGCAGCGGCGCAAGGAACGGTTGCGTCACCAGGTGCCGACTATCTCGATCGTCGGGGATACAAACGCCGGCAAGTCGACTCTGCTGAATGCGCTCAC
>DNNE01000157.1:0-6857 GCA_003487805.1 Blastocatellia bacterium
GCGGCGTTGAAGAACCGACTGGGGGCTCGTCTCGATAACGGGCTAAGGCCCGATGAATTATTCCGAGCCTGTCGTACTAAGCCCTCATCCAGACCCTCTCCCAAAGGGAGAGGGAGGTAAACTGTACCAGCACGGCAGACGATCTTTAACTGGACAGCCTGCCCTCCTTTGTTTATTATTGTCGCCCCGCTCACGAGCGGTTTCTTCAAACAGTTGGTCACCGCGGCCAATTTTCCAATTTGCGAACGGATCGCGTGACGGTGTCGGCACCCCTCCCGGCTTAGTGGCGACTTATTCGGGCGATTCCTTGTACCGGAGGTTAGTTATGCTCAGAATGGGAAAGAATCCAGAAGAAAAGAGCCAGACCCAAGCCGATCCCGATCACTCAACCAGAAGCTATTCCCCGTATCAGAACAACGAAGCCTATCGGCCCGTGCCGGATGCCGCAGCCACGCCGAAGGCGTTGACTGAAAGCGAAGCTATCGCCCGCGAAATTAAGGACGGAAGTCTTAGCGGTTTCGTAGGCAGCGGCACCGTCATCACGGGTGAGGCTTCATTCAAGTCGATGCTCCGCGTTGATGGCCGTTTCTCTGGCCGTATCACTTCAACCGGCGGCGCATTGATCGTGGGCGCAGGTGGCCAGGTCGATGCGAACATCGAAGTGGCTGTGGCGACGATCCATGGCATCGTCAACGGCGACATCATTGCCAGCGACCGCATCGAATTGGGCCGCGCCGCAAAACTGAACGGCAACATTCAGACGCCGTCATTGATGATCGAGCAAGGCGCAGTCTTCGAAGGAAGTTGCAAGATGACTCAGGCCAAGGCGGCTGCCGAGAAGCCCGCAAAAGTTGAACGAAAAGAAAATGTGCTTGACGCTTCGAAGCTGGACGCAGTTCGAGCGGAAGCCGGGAAGCGAACCGATGAAACCAAGCCGATTGCGACAGCGGTAGCAAGCTAGGCTGTTTTCATACATGAGTTAGAAGGGGCGGATCATCTGGTCCGCCTTTTCTTTTTTGCGCCGGTCTTCGGTACCGGCAGCGACGTTCGGGACAAAAGTCAGGGCCACGCTGTACAATTCACCCGCTGAAACCCTCTGCCATGAATGACAAATATTATCGATTAGCGCTTTGCGTGTTAACTGTTCAGTTGATGTTATTCGCGAACGCGAACGCGCAGCCGGCAGGCCGGAGTTCGGCATCGTCCGAATTGCCGGCGAACACGCTGCTCAACATCATGCGGCACGAAGACGAGCGCCGCTGGGATGATCAATTGAACGCTCTGCTTGCGGATAACAATCCGCAGGTGCGCAAGCGCGCGACGTTGGCGGCAGGCAGAATCGGCGATGAACGCGCAGTGCCTGTGCTTGCCGAAATGCTGTTAACGGACAGGGACACGGACGTGCGTCAAATGGCGGCATTTGCCCTCGGCGAGATCGAATCGACCGGCGGCGCATACGCGCTGGTAATGGTGCTTAAGGATCCGGCAAGGCCAGGACGCGCGCGTGCAATAGAAGCGCTCGGTAAGGTTACGGCAGCGTTGGAAAGCAGGATTGCAGCTGCCAGCGACGAGGCTGAAAAACATGCTGACGATGACCGGCTCGATCTCTGCCAGGCCGCGATTGTCAACGCGTTGAGGTTTGAAAATGGGCGTGGGCCACAACGCGATCGATTAACAGTCTTGCTCGGATTGACAGCGGTATTGCGCATAAAACCTGACGGAGTTGGGCCGCTCGTGACGAAATTTCTCGACGATCCCGATCCGTCAATCGTCGCGACCGCGCTCAACACCATGGCCCGCCTGCGTTTGAAGGATGCGAACGAGCGCGTGCCACAGTTGCTGTCGAACGGCGATCCGATCGTGCGCGCAAACGCGGCCCGGGTGATCGGCGCAGCCGATCATAAAGAAGCATTTGAAAAAGTGTTGGAGCTCGCGCAGCACGATATCGATCTGCGCGTGCGGGTGAGCGCAATCAGGGCGTTGGGGAGTCTGAAGGATGCTCGCGCCACTAAACCTTTATTGAGTCGCGGGATCATGCTGCTGAGTGAGGCGAAGTCAAAGCGAGTTAATCGCCCGAGTGAATTGAACGAGATTCTGGAGATTGTGTCCACTCTGGGTAATTTGTTGAGAAACTCAAAATCAAGCGAAGCGATTAACTGGCTGCGCGATGTCCGCGGCCTGGTCAATGCGAAAGCCCCGGAAGTTGAAGTCGCCTTAGCACGTATTGACCCTGAACTCTACGTAACAGAGGAAGTGAAGCTTGGTGTCGGAAGTCCGGCAAGCATAGCTGCGGGCCTTACCGAGATTGCCACGATTAAGAAGAGTCAGCCCGAGCTGGAGAAATCCACAAAATTTCTTCCATCGTGGATGCATGAGGTTCTTGGGTGTGTTTACGAATCGCCAGCGAAATCGGCGGCGCGCAAACCACCTGTCGTGAGAAAGTGCCTTTTGCAACCAATTTCCGTATCACCGTTTCTTCAGGTTTATGCAGCCTATCGACCCGACGACTTGGATACGGTACTTCGCGAGCACCTGCGGGATACAGATGTAATCGTTCGCTCGACCGCTGCTGAATTGATTGGGCAGCGTCCTCCAAGCGAGCAGAACACCCACGCGCTAATCGAAGCATTGCCCCGAGCGATGCGAGACAAAGATCTCAACGATGCCGCGCTGGCAATTCTTAACGCGCTCGGGAAACAGAAGACGGC
Organism: Blastocatellia bacterium; assembly: GCA_003487805.1. GTDB lineage: Bacteria > Acidobacteriota > Blastocatellia > Pyrinomonadales > Pyrinomonadaceae > UBA11740. The sequence continues at coordinate 2,709 of DNNE01000157.1, forward strand.
GACGGCGAATGATGCGATCAAAACGGGACTCAATTCTTCCGATCATCAGATTCGTAGAAGGGCAGTCGCGCTGTTGAAAGCAAATGGTGCGGGCGATTTCTCAGATCGAATTGGAACAGCTCAGACGCGCAATACAGCCCTGGATTATCGTCGCGCGATTGCGCGGGCCGGGAAACATGTAACGGCGACAATCGTCACCAGCAGCGGCCGTTTCAGGATCGAACTCTCGGCTGAAGATGCACCGTTGACCGTCGATAATTTCGTTCAGCTCGCGCGCAGGGGCTACTTTAACGGACAAGTAATTCCGCGCGTCGTGCCTAATTTTGTCGTGCAAGCCGGCGATCCTCGCGGCGATCAAAACGGTGGGCCAGGCTATCAGATTCGTTGCGAGATTAATGAAGCTCTTTTTGAACGCGCCGCGGTCGGCATGGCCCTGTCAGGGAAAGACACTGGCGGCTCGCAATGGTTCGTGACCCACTCGCCGCAACCGCATCTGGACGGTGGCTACACAGTTTTCGGCCACGTGATTCGCGGGATGGATGTGATTGATAAGATTGTGCGCGGAGATGTAATTCGGCGGGTGATTGTGAATGAGAAATAAATTTAACCACAGAGGACACAGAGAAGAAATTAGAAAGATGGTTTGTATCTCTTTCAGATTTCTCTGTGTCCGCTGTGGTAAGTATCTGCTCTTCTCACTTCTCGCAGCGCTTCTGATCGCGCCAACACTCGCCAGTAATCAAAATCGCCAACCTACGCCACGGGAAAAACGGATCCGCTACGACATCAAGCTCGCGCTCAATTTCGATGAGCGGACCTACTCCGGATTCGAGCAAGTGCATTGGGTGAACCGCGGCGACCATGCGACCTCGACCATCTTTTTCCACCTGTACCCGAACATGCGCGCGCCTGATTACATCGCACCAAATCAAAAGAATGAGTTGGGACAGGTCACCTCGGACGAACCAAGACTGGAAGTGTCCGAGGTGCATGCAGTCAGCACCAACGCGCTGATTCCTTTTTCGTTCGATGATTTGCAGACGACGCTGCGCGTAAATTTGCGGGAAGCGGTCCAACCGGACGCAGCCGTGGATATTCAGATCAAGTTCAAAGGCAGCGTGCCGGAGATCGATCCTGAAGAAACCGGCATCGTTACGCACGTGCTGCAACAAGTGAGCGCCGCGATTCGCAGCGAGCGCGAACTCAGGCGGGCGCGAGACACAAACTTCATGTGTCGTGGCGTGATGATGCTGGCGACTTCATTTCCAATTCTTGCGGCCCGCAGCGGCGATGATTGGTTGCGCAAGATCGAGCCGAGCATCGGAGATTCCCTGACAACTGACGCAGCCGACTTTGACGTGACGATTGAATCCGCGCCGGGCGTCATGATCTTTACGCCGGTAGTGGCGGCAGAATTGACGCACAAAGAGAAGACTGATTCACGACATTTTACGGCTGAGACCGTTCGCGATTTTGCGATCATCGCTGGTCGTAATCTCAAGTCCGAAGAGCATCGCATTGGCGATATCACCGTGCGCTCGCTCTTTCGTGCTGATCACGAGGTAATCGCACAGCGAGTCCTGAACATTGCCGGCGACGCCTTGCGAATCTACGCGGCGAAGTTTGGTCCGCTGCCGCTAAAAACGGTCACCATCACCGAGGTGCCGCTGGTCTCAACCCTGGGCAGTGCGGAGTTCGCCGGCCTGGGTGCGATTGCCAGCGCCTTTTACGTCGACTTCGACTCGCCGACGATGCGTAACATGCCCGATGTGATTCGCGATCAGCGCGCGTCGGTAGAAGACAGCCTGGAATGGACCGTAGCGCGCGTGGTGGCCCACCAATGGTGGGGGGCGACCGTCGGTAATGACGCCGGCCGTGAGCCGGTTCTCGACGAGTCGCTGTCAAATTGGTCGGCTTTGCTTTACTACCGCGAAATGCACGGCGAGCAACAAACGACGAACGCGTTGGAAGAGCAACTGCGCGGGGTATATAAAGTCTATCGAACGTTCGGCGGCGATGATATGGAAGCCAGCCGTTCATCGCGCGAGTACCGGAATTCGTTTCAGTATGCGGCAATCGTCTCGACAAAAGGCGCGCTGATGTTCGAAGCCCTGCGCCAACTGCTCGGCGACGAAAAGTTTTTCGCAGCGCTGCGCGATTATTATTCGGCGAACTCGCTCGAGGTTGCCGACATGGATGATCTTCGTGGCGCTTTCATCGCCGGCGCCCCCGTCGAACAAAGACGCGCGGTCAGTCGTACTTTCGATCGATGGTTGTCGAGCAAGCGCGGCGATGAAGACATTGGCCCGCCTGATCCGAAGCTGGCTGAGGAGCTTGGATTGCCGCCGCGAACCGAAACCAAGGGCGATAAGACGATGTTGACGCCATTTGCGAAGCTGGGAAAATTCTTCTGGCAGCAAATGACGAAGATTAGATGATTAGAATTTAGACTTTAGGGCTTAGAGCTTAGTGAGTACGCGCTGTTTTACTAAGCTCTAAGCTCTAAAGTCCAAGCTAAGAGCCGAATATGCGCGCTTACGAGAATTTAGAACTGGCTTCACCAACACGGCAAAGAGTGCTGCGTCCGACGTCCGTGCAAATCGAACGCGAACTGGAAGTCCTCTCTCAATTGATGGACAACCAGTTTCGAATCCCTATCCTCGATTGGCGCTTCGGATTCAATGCCATCATCGATCTCATTCCCGAGTTCGGCGACATTGCCACCACGATCGTCGCTCTCTACATCCTGGTTTCGGCGGTACGTTATCGCGTTCCCAAGATCACTCTGCTGCGTATGGGAGTGAATATCGGCATCTACTTCGCCGCAGGTCTGCTTCCCTTTGCCGGCTATTTCTTCGACGCGTGGTGGAAGCCGAATGTTCGCAATCTCAATTTGCTGCGGCGACGCGCGACTGTGTCCGCTGAAGAAGCAAAACGCGGCCGCAAGAGCGATTGGCTGTTCGTCGGATTGATAGTGGCAACGATCGTGGCGCTGCTGTTCGGATCAATCATGCTGACAATTTTCGTCTGGTGGTATGTCGCGACGCATTTGCAGGTGATCTGAACAGACTTTTGTTTGAGATCTGAACAACTTTTCGTTTAGAGTCTGGCTACCGCCCGACCAAGCGGGCAGTAGCCCGCTTCTAAACATCAGGACCTAATTTTGTGGAAACTGTAATCACAGTTGGCGATCTGAAAAAGACTTTCACGCCAAAAGCGCGCAAGGGGATCGAAGTCAAAGCGCTTGACGGCATTTCGTTCGAAGTCTCACGCGGAGAATTCTTTGGTTTGCTCGGTCCTAACGGCGCGGGCAAAACCACCACGATCGGAATTCTGACGACTCGCGTGTTGCCGAGTTCGGGAGTTGCACAGATCGAAGGCATCGACGTCGCGCGCGATCCGGTCTCAGTCAAGCGACGCATCGGGGTAGTTCCTCAGGTCAATAACCTGGATCGCAGCCTTACCGCGAAAGAGATCTTGTTGTTTCATGCCGAGTACTTCGGGATCCCGAAACATGAACGAGAAGAGCGCGCCCAACGCTTGCTCGAGCGATTTGAACTCTCCGATCGCGCTAACGAAAAAATCAACGGCTTCTCAGGAGGCATGGTCCAGCGTCTGAAAATCGGGCGCGCGCTGATGCACGATCCCGCGATCTTGTTTTTGGATGAACCGACCACTGGCCTCGATCCCCAATCACGGCGGGCGATGTGGGAGCTCTTGACGGAATTGAATCAAAAAGGTTTAACCATCTTATTGACTACGCATTACATGGAAGAGGCTGATCAGCTTTGCCGTCGCATTGCGATCATCGACCACGGCAAACTGCTGGCGCTCGATTCGCCGGCGCAACTCAAACGCAGCGTGCCCGGCGGCTATTTGATTGAGCTACAAATACGTGGTGGCGCGAACGGGACGTTCAGCGAAGCTTTGCGCTCGTTAACAGGCGTCGTGGAAATCAAAGCTGAGAACGATCGAGTTCGCATCTACGCCGATCGTATCGAAGGCCTGTTGGCGAATGCGATGCGTCTCGCCGGCGAGCAAAATGTAATGGTCACTGACGCGCACGTTTCCGAGCCGAGCCTGGAAAACTTGTTCCTGCATCTGACGGGACGAAGCTTGCGAGAGTGATTTGGAGTGCGCCGGCAGAGC
>DNNE01000157.1:7174-18682 GCA_003487805.1 Blastocatellia bacterium
AAGCGGCGACGGCGCTTTGGATTAGTGGTCTTGCTTCGTGTGATTTAGTGGTCGTTCGCCAGTTAACAAACGAATACCACGAACTACAGGAAAGGCGCCGTCGCCGCTTCGCTCTGCCGGCGCACTCCAAAATATTATGACTGCCTTCATCGCTCTACTTCATCGTGACCTGCATGTCGTGCGACGCGAAATGCCGTCGTTTCTTTTACGCGTCGTGCTCAACCCGCTGCTGTTCACCTTCATCTTTGGTTTTGTGATGCCGCGCATGGGAATCATTCAGCATGGCTATACCGACATGTTGCTGCCGGGAATTCTCGGCCTCAGCATGACGCTCTCGAGCATGCAGGCGGTCTCGCTCCCGCTCGTGATCGATTTTGGCTGGAGCAAAGAGATCGAAGATCGATTATTGGCGCCGATCAGTATCACCGGCGTCGGCCTGGAAAAAATTATCGTTGGCGTTATTCAGGCAATCATCGCCGGCATCGTCGTCATGCCGCTGGCGTGGTTGCTGATGCGAGTACATCTGCATCTGTCTTTGACTGATGCGATTAATTTCGTCCTGATTGCGCTGTTGAGCAGTTGGCTGTTTGCCGCTTTCGGAATGGTCGTCGGCACCGTCGTAGCACCTCAGCAAATCAGTCTGGTGTTCACAGTCCTGCTGGCGCCGATGATCTTTTTCGGCTGCGCATATTATCCCTGGGCCGCGCTGCACGTGATTCCGTGGTTTCAGTACGCAGTGCTCCTCAATCCGCTGGTTTATGCCAACGAAGGTTTTCGTTTGGCATTGACGCCGGCGATGCCGCACATGCCGCTGCCAATGGTTTACGGCGCCTTAATCGGCTTTTCGATACTTTTCACCTGGCTCGGCCTGCGCAAATTCGAAAGCCGGGCGCTCGACTAAACGGCCCGTTTCTTCACACTTTCTCAGCAGTTTCGGCACCTTCTCACCAGTCAATTCCTTGCCTTGGTCTGTCCCCTTTTGTTATAGTCGCGAGCAGTCATCATCCGAACAATTTGAAACGTACTGACGATCCTCAGCGGGGATTCGCCTCTAAAAGAAAGGGACTTGCTATGGGAAACGATCGTGATTCTGGCGACAATATTTCGACTCGCTTAACATATTTCCTGGTCGGCGCCGGCATTGGCGCAGTTCTGGCCCTGTTGTTCGCGCCGAAGTCGGGCGAGGAGTTGCGCAATGACATCGCTGACGCAACGCGCAAAGGCATCGATAAATCGAAAGAAGCTGCGCAACAACTAGGCACGAAAGCGACTGAATACTACGACACCGGCAAACAAAAGGCGGGCGAGTATTACGATGCTGCGCGCGAAACTGCGGAAGAGTATTACGAAGCGACGCGCGAGCGCGCTACCGATCTCTACGACACCGCAACGACCAAGGCCGGCGAAGTAGTTTCGAAAACGCGCGACGCCGCGACGCGACAGGCTGGCTCGATTACAGCCGCCGTCGAAGCCGGCAAGAAGGCTTACGTCGAAGAGAAGCGCAAGACGGAACTGTCCGGGCGAACCGAAGCTGCCCCAACCTATAAGCCTGAGAAGGCGATGTAAGCGAGAACGGGCTTTGTACTTCGGTCTTTGGTCTTTGTTCGACCGAAGGGCGGCTGTTGAAGTTAGTAGCGACTCGATGCCGAAACGAAAAGCAAAGTACCAAGTCCAAAGACCAAAGTCCGTTTTTCTATCGAGATGAATCCGCACGAACCACTCTTCTGGCTCGTAATTATCACCGCGATTATTGCCGTGTCGTTTATTATGATCGCGGGCGCGATGATAGCCATGGCCGTGTTTGTGAATCGGGCAGTCAAGTCGGTCAACCGTCTGGAAGAGAAGCTCGATCCGCTAATCAATCGCGCTAACGCGATTAGCGAGCAGGCGCAGGGCATCGCGGTCCAGGGACGACATATTGCCGAACAATTCCATGTGATGTCGGGACATCTTTCGACCGCAACAGAAAACCTCGCGGAATCGACGGCGCTTATTAAAGAAGAAGTTCGCGGCATCATGGTGCTTGCCGATGAAACTGCGCATGTCGCCAAAGAAAAGGTGGAAATAGTCAGCCGCGTAATCGACACGACTCACGAACGGGTGATGGATACAACTGAATTTATCCAGCGAAAGGTGATAGAACCGGCACGGGAGTTGGCGGCCATTTTGGCCGGCGTGCGACGCGGCCTCGAGGTTTTGGTCGCGCCCGCGCCCAGCCCAATTAACAGCTCTTACGGAGACGATGAGATGTTTATCGGCTAAGCGATAAAATCTTCAAAGGCTTAACGGCCCGAACCATCGTCTCAATTAGAGAACAATGGTTCGGGTCTTTTGCGTCAGAAGCCCGACCGTAAGGGAGGGCAACTCTAATCACCGAAAACTTCGCGATAACGTTGCCCTCCCTTACGGTCGGGCTTCTGACACGCATCGCTTTTGGTCACCAAGCATTCCTACTGTTACTATTTCGTGTTTGACCCTAACTGACTAATGTCCACTGAAGCACCAACCCTCGACCTGAAGAAGACGGTAAATCTGCCGAAGACGAAGTTTGCGCAGAAGGCGAACCTGCCGCAAACCGAACCCGCGCGCCTGAAAAAATGGGCCGAGATGGATCTCTATGCATCGATCCGCAAGGCCCGCGCCGGCGCCGACAAATTTATCCTTCACGATGGCCCACCGTATGCGAATGCGGATATCCATCTGGGTACGGCGCTCAATAAAATCCTGAAAGATCTGATCGTCAAGTCGCGCACCATGCTTGGGTTTGATGCGCCTTACGTTCCCGGCTATGACTGTCATGGTTTGCCGATCGAATTGCACGTCGAGCGGAAGCTTGGTGAGAAGAAGAAAGACATGCCGCCGCTCAGTATTCGTCGCGCCTGTCGTGAGTTTGCGGCGAATGCGCTGAAGCGCCAGACGCGAGATTTTCAGCGCCTCGGGATTCTTGGCGAATGGGACAATCCTTACATCACGATGTCCGATCACTACGAAGCGGAAACGGCGCGGCTGTTCGCGCGCTTCGTCGAGCGAGGTTTCGTTTACAAAGGCGCGCGTCCCGTGTATTGGTGCATCCACGATCAGACGGCGCTGGCGGAAGCGGAAGTCGAATACGAACAGCACACCAGTCCTTCCGTTTACGTGAAGTTTCCAATGAAAAGCGATCCGGCGCTGATCGATCCCGCGCTTGCCGGTCGCAAGGTTTTTGCGCTGATCTGGACCACTACACCATGGACCCTGCCCGCAAATCTGGGCATCGCGGTGCATCCGGATTACGACTATGTGGCGGTGGAAAGTGGTGATGAGATCTACATCGTCGCGGCTGATCTGGTTGATTCGGTGGCGCAAAAGTGCAGTCTCGAGACGCCGAAAGTGCTGGCGCGCTTTCCCGGATCGAAACTTGATCGATTCGAAGCGAAGCATCCGTGGATTGATCGTCCGTCACTCTTCATGTTGGGTGAACACGTGACGCTCGGCGGCGAAGCTGACGCCGAAACAGAACTCGATGTCAGCGAAGCTCGTGAAAAATCAGTCACGAGCAAGGCCGGCACTGGATTGGTCCACACCGCGCCCGGCCACGGACACGATGACTTCGTAGTCGGCAAGCGATACGGCTTGGAGATTTATTGTCCGGTTGATAACGCCGGGCGATTCACGAAAGAGGTTGAGCACTTCGCCGGCCTCAGCGTGTTCGAAGCTAATCCCAGAATTGTTGAGTTCATGCGTGAGCAGGGCGTGCTGCTGTTCAGCGAGAATTACGCGCACCGCTATCCGCATTGCTGGCGTTGCAAGAACCCCGTCATTTTTCGCGCGACGCCGCAGTGGTTCATCGCCATGGACGCAATGGCCGAAGAACCGACTGAAAAGGATGAGGACGATCGAGATCGATCGAACTTTACCAGCAACTTCGTTGGCGGCGAGCTGATCGACAGCTCTTCACTTCGCACGATGGCCCTGCACGAAGTCGATGAGCGCGTGAAATGGATTCCCGCGTGGGGCCACGATCGCATGCGCAACATGCTCTCTGGCCGGCCCGACTGGTGCGTGTCGCGCCAGCGCGTCTGGGGCGTGCCGATCCCCGCTTTCTATTGCTCAGCTTGTAACGAGGTGATTGCCGATCCGGAGGTGATTCGTCACGTAGCCGACATCTTCGAGAAAGAATCTGCTGACGCGTGGTACAAGCGTGAAGCGCGCGAGCTGTTGCCCGAAAACTTTACATGCAAGTGCGGCGGCAGTGAGTTCACTAAAGAGACTGACATCCTTGATGTGTGGTTCGACAGTGGTTCGTCATCCATCGCGGTCCTGGAAGCACGCGACAATCTGCGTTGGCCTGCCGATGTTTACATTGAAGGTGGCGATCAATTTCGCGGCTGGTTCAATTCATCACTGGTGGTGGGCCTCGCCGTTCACGATCGCGCGCCTTACGACGCCGTGATCTGTCACGGCTGGACTTTGGATGCGCAAGGCAAGGCAATGCACAAGTCGCTCGGCAACGCGGTGTCGCCCGACGAAGTCATTTCCAAATCAGGCGCCGAGGTGCTGCGCCTATGGTGCGTGTCGTCGAACTACATGGACGACATGCGATGTTCGGATGAAATTCTGCAGCGGGTCAGCGACGGCTATCGCAAGCTGCGCAACACCGCGCGCTTTGCGCTCGGCAATCTCGAGGGCTTTGATCCGTCGAGTGATACGATTGCCGAACACGAGATGCTGGAAATCGATCGCTGGGCGTTGGCGGCATTGAATTCAATCGTCGTCGATGTGCGCGACGCTTATGAAGCTTACGATTTTCATTCCGTCTATCAATCGCTGCATCAGTTTTGCACGGTGACGTTGTCGGCGCGTTATTTCGACATCATTAAAGACCGTTTGTACACGTTCGCGCCGAAGAACAGGGCGCGCCGATCGGCGCAGACTGCTTTGTATCAGATCGCCGACGGGCTGGCGCGAATGCTGGCGCCTATTCTCGTGTTCACGAGTGATGAGATTTGGGAGAATCTGCCGCGCTCAGTCGACGAGCAAGCTGAACAGTCAGTTCACATCGCATTACTACCTGAACCAGCCGAAACCAGCGGCGCCGATCTGCTAACGTCCTGGGCACATCTGTTTGGATATCGTGACGCAGTATTGGCGAAGCTTGAAGACGCGCGCGTAGCGAAAGTTATTGGTAGTTCACTGGAAGCGCGAGTCGAAATCTCCGCCGGCAGCGAAGCTTATGGACCATTGGCGCGTTATCGCGAAGACCTGCGCTATTTGTTTATTGTCTCCGAAGTCGAGTTGCGTGAGCCGAACGCCGAAATGTCCCCGGATGATATTGAAGTGACGATCACGCGCGCGCACGGGGACAAATGCGAGCGCTGTTGGAACTATTCAACGCGAGTTGGAGAGTCCTCAAAATTTCCGACCGTATGCGAACGTTGTGTGGACGCTCTAAGTGAAATCGAGGTCGCGGCTTAGCGGCTTTGCCGCGGCACAGTGCGGACAGGCTCTGCCTTTCCGACGCCGTTACTATTACTGCCGGGGCTACGCCTCGGTTATGAGAAGGCATAGCCTTAGCAATTTCAAAAAAAGACGAGCGGAAAGCCGAAGGCTTTCCGCAATGTGCTGCGGCAGAGCCGCACTTGCCTGAACAATTCATGAGCGAAAGCAACAAATCTCGTTTCGCATGGCGCGTCGGATACCTGGTCGCGTCACTGGGGATTTACTTGACGGACCAGGCGAGCAAGGCCTGGGCTATTCATCGCGTGCGCTTCGAGGATCGCACAGTCATCAGCGGCATTCTGGATTTCGTTTACGCAGAAAATCGAGGCATCGCGTTCGGTCAATTGCAGGAAGGCGGCGCCTTTGGGCGCTGGTTTTTCGTAGTCCTGGCTGCCGCGGCTGCGATCGCGGTGCTGTTTTATTTCTTTCGCACCCCGCGTAATGATGATCGAATTCTGGGCTCGTGCGCGTTGCTCCTGGCGGGCATCGCCGGAAACCTGACTGATCGAGTGCGACTAGGGTTCGTGATCGATTTCATCCAGTTGCACGCCGGCCAATATCATTGGCCGACTTTCAACGTTGCGGATGCGAGCATCTCATTGGGTGCGCTGCTACTGGCCTACGATCTAATCTTTGCAGGTAGAAGTCAGAAGTCAGAAGTCAGGAGTCAGAAGGAAGAAGTGGCTTAGCATGGTTGAATTTGGGCTGTCTTCTGACTACTGAATTCTGACTCCTATCGAAATATGTATCCCATTCTTTTCCGCATCTGGAATTTTCCGGTTAACACGTACGGCGTCTTTCTGGCTCTCGCCTTTCTCGGCGCAATTTTCGTCACGGTGAAACTCGGTGTGCGCGACGGACTGCCGCGAGAGAGACTTTACGATCTCTGTTTATGGCTGCTGCTTTCGTCGCTCGTCGGCTCAAAGCTGCTGATGCTCTTTACAGAACCCGAATATCGTCAGAATCCGCGACTGCTTTTCTCGCTCGATTTTCTGCGGTCCGGCGGCGTGTTCTATGGCGGATTGATTGGCGCCATCATAGCTGGTTACGTCCTGATGCGTCGCTGGAAGTTGCCCTGGTGGAAGACCGCCGACGCGTGCGCACCCGGGATCGCGTTGGGCAATGTACTGGGCCGGCAAGGATGTTTTTCCGCCGGATGTTGTTGGGGCAAGCCGACGAACTTACCCTGGGGAGTTCGGTTCACAGCGCTCGGTCACGAAGTGACCGGTGTTCCCATCGACACGAAGCTGCACCCGACGCAACTCTACGAATCGTTCGCCATGCTGATTGTTTTCTTCTTCCTGCTGTGGCTGCACAAGAAAAAGAAATTCAGCGGCCAGGTGATTCTGGCTTACGCGCTGATCTACGCGACGGTGCGGTTCCTGATCGAGTTTGTGCGCGACGATCCGCGCGGCGATCTCTTTGGACTGACAAGTCTTACTGGTCTTTCGACTTCGCAGATGATTGGGATCGTGGTGGGTATTGCGGCATTGATTACTCTCATCATTCGCTGGCGAAGAGCGAATGCGTTAACAGGTGCAGCCGCCGCCAATCCCGTTCGCGTCTGACGCCGCGGCTTTGCCACAGCACGTCGCCGTAAGTCTTCGGCTTACCGTCGACTTATTTTGAGCTTCCCCGTTCCAAGAAAGACGATCCACGAAGCCACACGAAACTTTGTTTTCGGGCCGGATTCGTGTGATTTCGTGGATCGTCCTTACTGTCTGGGAAAAGACAACACGAAACCAAGATGGATTACCGTTGTCTTACCGTGCTGGCTAACTGATCCGACAATTGTTAAGATGGCGGGCTTTTTGCCATCTCTTCAATCAAATGAAACTACGCGTTCTTTATCACGGACATTGCTTCGACGGCGTTGCCTCTGCGGCGACGTTCACCCGTTTTTATCTCGAACGAATTCATAACGACGCGAGCGTTGAATATGGCGGACTGCTACATCGGCCGGGGAACCTCTTGTTCGAAGGCAATATGTTTGACGGCGATGAAAACGCGATCGTCGATTTCAAGTATTCGCCGTCGGAAAAGCTGACCTGGTGGTTCGATCATCATCAGTCGGCGTTTCTGACACCCCAGGATGAAGCTCATTTTCGCGCGGACAAATCGGGAAAGAAGTTTCTCGATGCAACCCGCAAGTCCTGCACTGAATTCATCGCGTTTATCGCTCAGACGAAATTTGGTTTTGATTCTGAACCGTTGCGCGATCTGATTCATTGGGCGCACATCATCGATGGCGCGCTTTACGAATCACCCGCCCAATGTGTCGAATTGAAAGAGCCGGCCCTGCAGTTGATGCAAGTGATCGAAGGCACACCTGATGAATCCTTCATCGAGCAAGTGATTCGCGATCTGACTCACCGGAGCTTGCACGAAGTCGCCACCAGCGCTGAAGTCGGAGCGCGCTTCCAGCCAATCTTGAAAACACATCGCGAAACGCTGGAGGTTATCAAGCGAAAAGCCGTGTACCAGGACGGCGTAGTGCAATTCGATTTAGTTGACGAGGGTTACGAAGGCTTCAACAAATTCATTCCGTATTATTTATTTCCGGAAGCTACCTACACGGTCGCGCTGACGCGCGGGCCCCAGCGCACGAAAATTTCTGTTGGCTCAAATCCCTGGGCGCCGCGTCCGCGCCGTCACAACATCGCGACCATCTGCGAACGCTATGGCGGCGGCGGTCACGCAGTCGTCGGCGCGATTTCACTCGCGCCCGATGAAGTTGAAAAAGGACGCGCAGCCATGAAAGAGATTGTCGCGGAACTCTCTCAATAGCCGGGAACAAACCCAATCTAGTTTTTCTCTGCGCAATCTCGGCGGCGCAGAGATTTTCAAATCACAACACGACTGGCTAACCGTCAAGTTTGTCCTTCAGATGCTTGTGTGATAGACAAGCAAAGACGAGTTTCAGCAAACAAAATCTACAGGACTCATACCATGTCTTCCGCCACCACCAACATCGAATCACTACAAGCCGAAGGGCGCATCTTTAATCCGCCGGATGAGTTCGCTGAAAAGGCGCACATCAAATCGATGGCTGAGCTGGAAGCGCTGCGCGCGGAAGCCAAGGCCGACCCCGAAAAGTTTTGGGCGCGGTTTGCCGAAAGCGAACTCCACTGGTTCAAGAAATGGGATGAAGTGCTGAAGTGGGAGCCGCCGCACGCGCAGTGGTTTGTCGGCGGTAAGATCAATATCTCTTACAACTGTCTCGACCGTCATCTCGGAACCTGGCGGCGCAATAAGGCAGCACTGATTTGGGAAGGCGAGGCCGGTGAGACGCGCACGTTGACCTACCAGCAGTTACACACCGAAGTCTGCCGTTTCGCCAACGTGTTGAAGGAGATGGGTGTTGCCAAAGGCGATCGGGTTGCGCTTTACCTGCCGCTGATTCCTGAGCTGGCAATCTCGATGCTGGCGTGCGCGCGGATTGGCGCGACTCACTCAGTTATTTTTGGCGGCTTCTCGAGCAGCGCGCTGGTCGATCGCATCAACGATGCGCAGTGCAAAGTCGTGGTCACAGCTGACGGAGGTTACCGGCGCGGCAAAGAGGTGAAGTTGAAAGCTGCGGTCGATGAAGCCTTAAAGGAAACACCGTCCGTCGAAACATGCATCGTCGTGTTTCGCACCGGCAGTCAGGTTCACATGGAAGCAGGCCGCGACCATTGGTGGCATCTATTGGAGACGGTCAATACTGATTGTCCGGCTGAAGAACTTGATAGCGAACATCCATTATTCATTCTCTACACCTCAGGCACGACGGGAAAGCCGAAAGGGATTCTCCACACAACTGGCGGTTATCTGCTGCAAACACACTTAACCACAAAGTGGATTTTTGATCTGAAGGACGAGGATATTTATTGGTGCACCGCCGACATCGGTTGGGTGACGGGACACAGTTATGTTGTGTATGGCCCGCTGTCGAATGGCGCGACGGCCTTGATGTATGAAGGGGCGCCGAACTGGCCGCAAGCGGATCGCTTCTGGGAGATCATTGAGCGACATCGCGTCAATATTCTCTACACTGCGCCGACGGCCATTCGGGCTTTCATCAAATGGGGCGAGGAGTGGCCGCTCAAACACGATCTATCGTCGCTTCGTCTGCTTGGAACGGTCGGCGAACCCATCAATCCTGAAGCGTGGATGTGGTATCACCGGATTATTGGCAAAGAGAAATGTCCGATAGTTGACACGTGGTGGCAGACGGAAACCGGAGCGATCATGATCACGCCTTTGCCGGGGGCCACGCCGACCAAGCCCGGCTCCGGCACCAAACCATTTCCCGGCATCGAAGCCGATGTGATGACGCGCGATGGAAAATCAGTGGGCGCCAACGAAGGCGGATACCTCGTCATCACGAAGCCATGGCCGTCGATGCTGCGCACGATCTATGGCGACGATGAGAGGTATCAGCAACAGTACTGGTCGCAGATTCCCGGCGTCTACTTCGCCGGCGACGGCGCCCGAAAAGATCAAGACGGTTACTACTGGATCATGGGCCGGATTGATGACGTGATTAATGTTGCGGGTCATCGCCTGGGAACAGCCGAGATCGAGAGCGCGCTGGTTTCGCATGAAGCAGTCGCCGAAGCCGCGGTCGTCGCCAAGCCTGATGATTTGAAGGGCTCTGCCATAGTCGCCTTCGTCACGCTCGAGGGCGGCCGCATCGCATCAGATGCCTTGAAAGAAGAGCTCCGCCAGCATGTCGCCAGGGAGATTGGCGCCCTCGCGCGACCTGACGAACTTCGCTTTGCGGATGCTTTGCCGAAAACCCGATCGGGAAAAATCATGAGACGCTTGTTGCGAGAAATTGCCACCAGCGGATTGGTGGCCGGCGACGTCACCACCCTCGAAGACTTTTCGGTCCTGGAAAAACTGAGAAGCGAGGAAGAGTAACGTCGCTCAACTCTTCCCTCTCCCTCTGGGAGAGGGTTGGGGTGAGGGCTTAGACGCAAAGACTTGCTAAACCCTCATCCCCAGCCCTTCTCCCAGGGGGAGAAGGGAGTCAGGCGATTTAATTCCATCTGCATTTTCAGCCTTTTCCCTGTATCATACGCAGGTCGCCTCTACCGACGTTACGCATAAGGAGTCAATATGATGCCCCTGGGTTCTTTAGTCGACAATCGCGGAGGCCCGCGATATGTTCACGCATTTCCAATTCGCGCCGAGTGGGACACGAGCGACGGCGTCCACATCGTTGCCGAAGGCGAAACCGAAAACGTTGGACCCGAAGGTACTCTGGTCCACCTTCAGCGCGAGTTGCCGCCAGTCGGCGGCCGTGTGAATCTGCTGGTGATGGATGACAAAGGCGAGAAGCTAAGCGTGATCGCAGAGGTCCTCCGCATCGAACGAAATCCTTCGCGCCCCCAGGCCGCGCTGCAACTCCTGGGCGAGAATGATGAGTGGCGCGGGTTGGTGTGGGAAGAGGCCGGCATAAAAATGGCAGAAGCCGACGAGGACTATAGTGAAGACGATTTCTAAATCGATCGCCTCGAACCTGTTCTGAATACAGATGACGCCTTCCGATCAGTCCCCAACGAAAGAAAACGTAGTCGCCGCCTGGGTGCAAACTCGAGTAGTGCTACGCATCATCGTGCTGCTCCTGGCCGTCGCGGCGCTCCTCTGGATCATTTACAAACTCACCACCGTTCTGCTGCTGTTGGTGCTGTCGATCTTTTTTGCCTACCTCGTAGCGCCGCTCGTCGATCTGGTAGAGAGACCGGTTCACATAGGTGGCCGCGAACGGAGGATGCCGCGCGGGTTAGCCATCGGAGTTGTCTATCTGTTTTTGTTTGCTGTCATCGGGGCGGGAATTTACTTTCTGGTGCCGCAGTTCGCCGCGCAGTTCCCTGAATTCAAGCAACAGGCCACCGCTTATTACAAGACGATTACCACTACGTCCGATCGAATCAATCAATATTTTATGCAGCATCGGATGCCGGAAGGCGTCGTCAAAGCTGTTAATAACACCATCCTGGGGTTAATTGAAAAAGGCGGCGAGGTCGCGAGCGCGGCCTTCGA
>DNNE01000157.1:18993-19145 GCA_003487805.1 Blastocatellia bacterium
GAGGTCGCGAGCGCGGCCTTCGAGAAAATGCTCGGGACGATAATTTTTCTGCCCTGGCTGGTACTGATTCCGATCCTTGCTTTCTTTCTCTTGAAAGACGCGGACAGTTTTCGCCGCTCGGCGCTGGCGATGCTGCCGCGCGGCCGTCTGCG
>DNNE01000157.1:19450-19955 GCA_003487805.1 Blastocatellia bacterium
ATGCTGCCGCGCGGCCGTCTGCGTTGGCGCGGCGACGAACTTTTTGAGGATATTAACAGCACGCTGGCCGCCTATATTCGCGCGCAACTAACAGCGTGCTTTCTAATAGGCGCAATTTGCAGCATCGGTTTTGCGCTAATTGGTTTGCCCAGCCCGCTGGTGCTGGGACTCATCGCCGGCATGCTCGAATTTGTGCCGCTGGTTGGGCCACTGGTGGTAGCGATCCTGGTAGCGCTGCTCGCGCTGCTTCATTGGGGACCGGGAATGGCGTTTGTCGTGCTCCTGTTTCTCGGTGTGCTGAGAATCGTGCAGGATTACGTAATCTATCCGCGCATCATTGGTCAGGGAATTCACCTGCATCCGCTCGCAGTAATCCTGGCGATACTGGCGGGGGCGGAGATCGCCGGGGTCGCGGGAATCTTTTTGGCGATACCAGTGATCGCGATCCTGACGGTGAGTTACCGGCATTGGCTCGAACATCGCGGGAGCGAAACCATAGCTGAAG
>DNNE01000157.1:20250-33007 GCA_003487805.1 Blastocatellia bacterium
GGGAGCGAAACCATAGCTGAAGTAATTGAACAGGCAGTCGTCGAAGCAGAGGTCGAATCTGAAATGGCTTCCACGCACCCCACCACCGCCACGACGGCTGACGAAATGGCGCGCGTGCGGCCGGACTTGCTCACCGGAGAATTAAAGCCGCTGAAGGATGAATGAGATCGTCTAGCCAAAGGGCAATCTGAAAAACCGAGAATCCGACCGCTTCCGCTAAGGATCAACTGCGACATCACGAGCACTCTGTGCTTCCAAATTCAAGCGTGGACGCCAAGCCACCGCTGAAAAGTCCACTTCGTCGCGAGTTACATACGATAAGCTTCCGTTCCATACTCCACAATTCGACGGGACAAAGCCCTCGTTATAAGAAAACTTTTTTGGAAGAAAGTCGCGAACAAGTTCATTCCTGGCTTCCCCGATTCGAGGTAAGTTTCTGATTTCGCCAGATGCCGCCAACTGAAATCGCGGATAGCCGGAACTTATTCTCCCGAATATTTGCCTAATCGGCAGTGGATTATAAGGAGTTCTGGGAATAGCAAAGCTCCCCGTCCTGTCAACCAACCACTCCCTATCCCTCTCCACAAGATCGGATCCGTAGAACAGAGCAATCCATTTGATCAGTTTACCGCCAAGAGGATTTCCTTTCTGCGCGAGCTCTTTGACCAACTTCATCAATTCTTCGATTTGGTCGCGACATCCCATTACCTCAAACGGAGGTCTGTTTCCTACCGCTTCCTCCAGGCAAAGATTCGCAAACCTGCCGAGTGACTTCTCAACACCGGGATTGCTGCGATCAACCAGGAGCTGCCTGGCGGTCTCGAGCAGGTCACTTACAATAAACTCTTCCCGGGCGCACAAAAGGCCCCAGACTCTACTGGACTCGCTTTCTCTTAGCCCAGCATCTTCCAGAGAAAGCAACTTATCGAGCAAAGCCCTCCAACTGCGCGGCTCGCAGTATCGAGCCGCAATTTCGATTGCGGTCGGTAACACGTACAGGGGAGCAAACATTTCGATCTCATCAAAGAAGCGGTCGCAGTCAGCAAATTGCGCGGCGAAAGTTGCGAGCGCTATGAGACTGTCGTGGCCTTCAGTCAACATGTTGCGGCATTTTGTTTCAAGCGCGGCGTCCATCGCCATTAGCCTTTGAAGCACTAATGAATAGGGCCGCATCTGGCTAACCTGCACCTTCGACCCGTGTTTCCAAAGATGAGCCCAGAAGCCGTTAAGCCACTCCGGTTTCTTTTTGAGTTGGAGAATGAAATCGCTTGTAATTAGTTTGGGAATAGCAGATGCCAACTTGGGCTTTTCGTTCGCGATGGCTTCGATTATGCGAAGTAAGACCGGCGTATCGAGGGCCAGCGTCAAGATGTCGACTGAGGTGGCCGCTTCCAATCGCCCAATCATTTCTCCTATTTGGGAATCACTTATGGCTTGCGTTTCAACCTGTCTGCCTAAATAAAGAGCTGCGCAACCATCACCGATTAGCTTGTCATGCCACATGGCCGCGCCCTTAAATTTTGTAAACACACCGGCCTTTGCACCTGCGTTCAGTAGATGTGTGGCCTCATCTTCAGTGCCTATTACACCTTCTGACCAATTCATTACTCTCTTTGAATCCAGCAGCGAATCTTGATGCTCAAAGTGACTCACCCAGGAGAGAATGCCGAGTAGTGTGACATAGTCGGGAGTGCTCTCTCGGTGTATTTCGTCCAGAATCTTATCGGGCGATTCTTGTCTCTTCAGCAAAGCCTCGACTCTTGCCAGCAGTTCAGCCGGCGATTGTTTGGCCTTTATCTCTAAACTCAAGCCTGACAGGTGCTTGTTAATTGCCTTTGCCAGAAGAGTGCTGGGTTTGTCTTCACCCTGCCCCAAGTCATCGATGTTTTCGGCAATTGTCCGCAGCAAATAGATCGAAAACTCTTCCCTTTTCGCCAGCCATCCTTCATTAAGTGCGGCTTCGATGTTTTGCTCGCGCTCTTTTCCGACCCAACTCTTAAGAATTTGCTCAGCGTCTCGCCGGTCCCAGTGTTCGCATTTAAGTTCGATCTTGCATTCGTTCTCCTGTTCAAACATCTCGATTGACGGACGACTGATGAGGATAAAGTGAAGTCCCCAATCTGCGGCATCTGACCGGACTTTGGCGAGTGATTCTCTGATTTCGCGGCGAGCGTGCAAGTCGTCAACGACAATAATCAATGGCTGCCCACGTCCTCCGGCATAAAGGAGATCGGAGAGAGAATCCATGAACGCTTCCACGAACTCTTCGTCTCGCAGTCGCGGCGGGAGGAGATCGCAGTTCAAGCAAATGTCTTTCGCAAATGAGAAGAATGCGGTTTCCTGGTTATTGTTGCTAAGACTCTCAACGTCTGCCAATAACTCCGGAGTCGAACAGACTATTACTATGGCTCTTTGAGATTCGGCAAGCTGCGCAGCTATTAGTCCAGCGCTTTCCGTCTTTCCTGATCCCGGAAGGCCAAACACGGGCAAAGTGGTCCACAGTTCTGGTGCGACTTCCGCTAAATTAAGCCGGGGCGCCAGTCGCGCTTTCAGAATCTGCTTGGGTATCGAATAGTTGTCAGGGGATTCCAGGTTCCCGAAAATCATGCCCTGAGCCAGTGTCTTTTGTACCTCATTTCGAGCGTACGCATATCGAGCGCCATAGCTAGTTAGCTTTCCATTTAGAAGAGGTGCGTCCTGTTCTCTTCTATCTTCAGAACTCAGCTTATTACTCGCCGATAATTGTTGGTGTGCGTCATCAGGAAGATAGACTTCCAAAACTATTTTCACTTCAGGGATCCAGAGACGCGCAGCCCGCGCCAATTCCTGAAGCAGTGTGGTCGCGTCGGCGGTGCTATGTATAGAGATTTCGGCGGCGTAAATCCAAAGCTTGGGCTCGTGCCCTTTGGGCCATTCGCCGATCGAGACCAAATCGCTTGAGTCTTTGACGCTGTTGGCTAGCTCATCGAAGGCTGATCTGAGTTCTTCCACCGCACCCGCAGTGGCGTTACGCCTTACTTCGTCATCCTTTCGCAAGGCTGCATATCGTTCTTTGTCCTTGTTGGTCTGCGAGAGCTTCACGAAAAGCGGTGGAACCTCTCCAGCAAGAGAGGCGACTGGGCAGGCACTTCCATCCTCGGCAGAGTTCAAGCTCCGCGCATAGATTGTCTCGCTGAACCTGGGCCATTGCTTTAGCTTGATGGAGTCAGATGGGGGAAGCAACCGTTTCTGCCACTCGGCTAGGGCTAATCTCGCCTCCTTTTGGAGACGCTCCCTGCCGTAGCTGCTCAATCGATTCTCTTTGAAGCGTTTTAGAAGTTCGTCATTTGAACGAAGCCGTTCACCATACCGGCCGTCCCAAAGGACCTTTACAGCGAGACCCAGGGCCGTGCCAACCAAAGCAGAAGCTATGTTTGGCCAAATGGCTTGCGTTCCTTCAAATAAATTGAGATTCATGGCCGCGTCCTGTAGCAAAAAACCTGCTACGCAGGCATCTTCAGGCAATTAACGCATTAATGGTAATTGTGCCAAGACTCTTTTAGCTAAGAGGAGAAGAGGCGTGGCGACGAGACAAACACAGCTCACATCCGGCCGTTCTTGATCAGTCGCGAGAAACTATAACTTGGTTACGAGATCTTGACAATCTCTTGCCGCTACAATGGCTCATCCTGCTTGTCGAGAGTTGGCCTCTATTTAAGCGACCTTGGAAGAAGTGTTTGGAGTGGTACGAGATCGCGCGTGCGTAACGCAAGTTGTCAACTTGCTTCTCTTTTCTCCATCAACTCGATAAATCTCTTGAAGTGATGTTCGGCGTCGTGGGGGCCGGGCGCGGCTTCTGGATGATATTGCACTGAGATGATTGGCAGCGTCGTGTGGCGCATGCCTTCGACGCAAGCGTCGTTGAGGTTGATGTGGGTGACTTCCATATCCGCGGGCAAGCTGTCCGCCCGCACTGCGAAGCCATGATTATGCGAAGTGATTTCTACGCGTCCATCGCGCGAATCCCTGACCGGTTGATTGCCGCCGCGATGACCAAACATCAGTTTGAAAGTCTGGCCACCAAACGCTCGGCCCAGCAATTGATGACCAAAACAAATTCCAAAAGTGGGCGTGCCCGATTGCGCCACGCGCTTAACCTCTTCCACTTCCCTGGTCATCGAGGCCGGATCGCCCGGGCCGTTGGAGAGAAAAACTCCGTCCGGCTTCATCGCTAAGACATCGTTCGCCGGCGTAGATGCCGGCACCACAGTCACGCGACAGCCCGCGTGGGACAGTTCGCGCAGCGAATTCAGCTTTACCCCAAAGTCATAACACACAACGTGAAAACGCTCATCGCTGGCGGCGGCGACTTCGTACGGTTCTTTCGTAGTGACCACGCTCGCCAGTTCGCGATTCTCCATTGAAGGCGAGTTGCGGGCCTTCTCGATCACGCTGTCCGCGTCGGCGTCTGTGGTCGACAGACAAGCGCGCATTGCTCCTTTGTCGCGAATGTGGCGCACGAGAGCGCGCGTGTCGATGTGATCGATCGCGACGATGTTCCAGCGCTTCAGATAATCATCGAGTGATTCAGTGGCTCGCCAATTTGAAGCCACGCGACTCGCTTCGCGCACGACAAATCCTTCGACCCACGGCCGCGGCGATTCCGGGTCTTCGTTGTTGACGCCATAGTTGCCAATCAGCGGATACGTCATGCAGACGATCTGTCCGGCGTAAGACGGATCCGTCAGGACTTCCTGATAACCGGTCATCGACGTGTTGAAGACCATCTCGCCACAGCTTTCGCCCTCAGCGCCCCACGAGCGCCCGCGAAAGGTGCGGCCGTCTTCAAGCGCGAGGATTGCTGAGTTCGAATCGTTCATATTGTTCTTCTCTGTGTCCTCTGTGGTGAATTTCCGCCGCACGGAATGAAATCAACCACAGAGGACACGGAGGAATCAACCACCTACTGCCTGCTGCTCACTGTTTCCTGCCGCTTCCGTTTTAGAAACTGCTGCGCTTCATTCAGCCACCGCTTCTCGGTTCGATACTTATAGGCAGGCGCGGTCTTGACGGCCTCAATACATGCTTGCATCGAGCTGGCGGCTTCCTGGTTATCGCCTAATCCAGCGTGCGCGCGTCCCATCAAATAAAGTCCCTGTGGGTCGTTTGTCCGGCGGTCGAGAAACTTCTCCAACGCATCACGCGCGTCGCTGTACTGTCCAGCGGCGACATAGGTCGCGCCGATCTCGCGCCAGATTTCGTTTTGCGCGTGGAACTGATCACGTTGGACCACCTCCTCGAAACTCGCGATGGCCTCCGGTAGACGTCCTTGCGCGCGCGCAATGAGGCCGAGTTGATAATGCGCATCCAGTTCATCCGGGTCGATATCGATCGCGCGCTGGAAGCGTTCACGCGCTTCACTAAACTCGCCGCGCTGCTGATGGATTAGTCCGAGGTTGTAGTGCGCTGATGAATCGCGCGGATTGATCGTCGCAGCTTCCAGGTTCTGCTTAAAGGCTACGCGCGCGCGTTGGTTGCTCACAATGCTGGTGAAGTAACCGCGCAGCAGCAGAAACAGCATCAGCAGGATGAAAGGCGATGCCAATAGCGTATGGAAAACTCCAGAGAGCGTCTGGGACAGTATCAAAGCGGCGCCCATGCCGCACAGCCCAACGACAATCGTGCGCCAAACGGAAATCCGAAACACCACATAAACGGTCGCGATGACGCCGAGGAAAAACAGCGCCAGCTTTGGCATGAGAAAAAGCGCCGCAGAAACACTCACCGGATTGCTGAGTTCGGACTGCAGGCGAGTTAACGCCTCAGGCGGAAACCCGATCGAGCGCGCCACCTCCAGCGAGTGTGGTAGTTGCTGTATCGAGTTCGCGACATTCGCCGCCTGGATGCCGCTGAAGTGAAAGAACACCGCAATCAGCACCGCAAATATGTTCGCCGCCATCAGCGCGTAGAAAGCCACCGATGCCAACGATGCGTATTCCTGCTGAATAACCAGCCCAAAACTGCCGCGCCGATCGAGCAGATTTGCAATCAACACCACCAGTGGAATCAGCAAAATTGCGATCGGTAACAACGAAGCCGCTGATTGAAAGAAGAGACTTGCGACCTGCGTAGGATGACTCAGAAATGATTTGTTGCCCGCCAGCCACTGGGTCACGAACACGTAAACCAGTTGCGAGGCATAAGCCAGCAAGACCATCTGCAACAACGTGCCGCGATCGCGCACTTCGCGCATGCCGCGCACGGGCGCGTAAAAGATCATGCCGATGAATCTCAGCCAGTCAGTCATAGGAGCGTTGTAGCGCAAGTTGGCAACTTGCGTTACATCTATCGATCATCAGAATCCGGCCCATCGTCGTCGCGTCGATAGGTCGCGCCGGGCGGCACACCGCGATTATGCGTGTCGCGTGTCATCACCTTCGCCACGCCCAGGGGCCAATACCGAAACAGCGCCTTACCATAAATATACTTTTTGGGCACCAGTCCCCAAATGCGGGAATCGCTCGAATTATCCCGATTATCGCCCATCACAAAATAATAGCCCGGCTTCACGTACGTCGGTGGTTTGTTCGCATGCGACATGTTCAAATGCGGATCGAGATAGCTCTCGTCCAGGTCGCGGCCGTTGACTCGCACCTGACCGTCGTGAACTTCGACAGTGTCGCCCGGCAAACCGATCACGCGCTTGATATAACTCTTCGACGGATCTTCGGGAAACCAAAACACCACGATGTCGCCGCGATAGATTTTCGGCCCCCAACGAAAATCGTCATAGTAGATCAATTTGTTAACGAAGATGCGCTCGCCGTCGTGCAGATAAGGCAGCATCGAAGTGCCTTCAACCTTCACCGGCTGAATGATAAAGACCATCACCAACGCCAGCACCATCAGCGCAAAAATTAGATCACGCACCAGCAGCCGCGACTCGTGCCAGAGATGTTTGCGCGCAGCAT
This sequence comes from Blastocatellia bacterium, assembly GCA_003487805.1. Taxonomy (GTDB): domain Bacteria; phylum Acidobacteriota; class Blastocatellia; order Pyrinomonadales; family Pyrinomonadaceae; genus UBA11740. The sequence goes on from DNNE01000157.1 coordinate 27,201, forward strand.
CTTTGGGTCGCTGAATCTCGATGTCGCGATCATCGTCAGGATGAATTGTGCCGAAAGGAGGCGGCTGGTTGAATTGCTTTCCGAGCATGCTTTCTAATGAGATGGAATCCTGCGGGTGCGACAGCCTTAGTATCAGATACGCCGCGTTTTCCTCGATCTGTTATCGAGGTTATCCGTCGGCTGCTTTCATTGTCAAACCGATTGCCTTCGAAATTCGTGCAGGCTGGTTTGGGCAAAGCTTGACAGTTGCGCGCGACGCTCTCTATCATCGCCACGCACAATCCACCGCGACGTTGTTTACGTGCAAATCAACATTGTCCGCTGAGACCGGAGGCCACGTCCGTGATTAAACTCGACATCATCAATCGCCTTGCTGACGAAACTGGAATACCCAAGTTAAAGGCCGAGCAGGCAGTTGAGGCGCTCTTTAATTCGATGAAGGATGCGCTCTCTCGCGGCGATCGAATCGAGTTACGCGGCTTCGGCGTATTCCTGGTCAAACCGCGGAAACGCGGCGTTGGCCGTAATCCTCGCACCGGCGAAGAAGTCGCAATTCCGTCCGGAAAGACCATTCGCTTTAAGCCGGGCAAGGAACTCCACAGCCACGGCGATGACGCGGCAAATGGTGAATAAGCGCCGTTAGGCGCTAAATATTTATAGAACTGCTTAGAAACTAGATTATGGTTCGCGGGAGTGAAAGCGTCGCTTTCACTCCCGCGATTTGGTTAAAGGAAGGGATGCGAGCTATAAACATTTCGTGCCTGACGGCACTAAGGTACCGCATTTAGCTTCCGCTTTTGCTGCATGTCACAGTCAACAGAATCTATCCAGCCAATGGCTGATATAACCCGGAGCATCCCCACACCAGCCGTGAAACCAACTGCTCGTCAGTGGCTTCTGCATCTGGGGCTGTTTCTGCTTACCGGTTTCACCACGACAATCTGTGGCGTGCTGATGGCCGGCCCGGATCTCAGTGCAGTCGAGGTCAATCAAACGGGCAGCAGCGGCTTTGCCTCATCGCTTCTGATGTTCCCGGTTTTCTATATCTCGACCATCTTCCGGCTGGTGCGCTTCGCTTTTCTAAACCCCCATTTCCTTGGGCAGGGACTGCTGTTTTCAGCGTCGCTGCTGGCAATTCTCGTAGCACACGAGTCGGGACACTATCTCTTCTGTCGCTATTACGGCGTTGATGCGACTTTGCCGTTCTTCATTCCTCAACCACCGCTGTTGATTCCCGGAACGTTCGGCGCATTCATTCGCATGAAGTCGCAGGTGCCTTCGCGCCGCGCCTTATTTGATATCGGATTAGCCGGGCCACTCGCTGGCTTTGCGGTGATTCTGCCGGTCGCTTTTGCGGCGGTCCTGACTCTGCATCACACGCCGTTGCTTGCCAGCGAAGCGACCGGTGGCGCCGGCGGCGGTATTATTTTCAACGACCCACTCTTATTTCGCCTGATCGCGCGCTGGTTCAAAGTGGATCTCGACAACTCGGTTGCCAATTCTTTTTATCTCGCGGCCTGGGTCGGCGCGTTGGTAACCAGTTTGAATCTGATGCCGGTGGGCCAACTAGATGGCGGACACGGAACGTTTTCGATCTTCGGTAAGGCGGCGCATCGCTGGATTGGGATCGTGGCGTTCGTGGCGATGGCGCTGATCTCAGTCCTCGGTTGGATGTGGCATGGAAGTCCGGGCGGATTCATCTACGTGGTTTTATTGGCGGTTATGTTGCGGGTGCGACACCCACAACCGGAACAGATGGAACCGCTCGGCCTGGCGCGCACACTCGTCGGCATCCTGACGCTGATTGTTTTTGTGCTTTGCTTTCTGCCGTTTCCGATTACGATTACGTGATTTAACCACAGAGGACACAGAGGGAAAGAACATCCAATGAAAAGAATCCCGGCGATTTTCTTACTCGCACTCTTCATTCTGTCTGCTCACGGTTCAGTCAAAGCCCAGAGTGAAGCTGGCATCGAAACGATTCGGCAACACTACGCCGCCATCAATAAGAACATCACCCTCTATCGCCGGGTCAGGAAAGATCTGCCCGGCTACTCGGAGGAAGGCGGCGAGTTAACCGCTTACTTTCATGGCCCGACGATCATGAAAATCGCTGCGACGTTTTTCGGCGAGACTGGCAGATCGACTGAAGAGTATTACTACTGGGACGGCAAATTGATTTTCGTCTTTCGCCGGGAAGCGCGATACGACAAACCGCTATCCGGGAAAATTGTGGCGACAAAAGAGACTCGTCTCTATTTCAAAGACGACAAAATGATTCGCTGGATTGACGAGAACGGAAAAGAAGTCGCGGCCGGCTCGACAGAGTTTGCCGAAAAAGAGAAGGAGTATTTACAAAGCTCGAAGGAATTCAGTGAACGCGCTCGGGGGCAGTAGTCCGACCGTAAGGGAGGGCGGATGATTTCGCCCAATCATGCGAGACAAAGATAAGACGATTGATCCGTTACCGGATTCCTTTGAGTCGGCAGAGGCCGCTGGCGAGTTTTGGGACACCCATAGTCTGATGGATTACGAAGAGTATCTCGAAGCAACAAACGACACGATCGAAATCGGTGTGTCAGTGTACGAGGCGGAGCCTCAAGAGGATTAATCTACGCTTGGACGGTAAGCCGAAGGCTTACCGCACTGTGCGGCGGCAAAGCCGCAACTGCGGGTCATCGGCAACTCGATCTCACCGCTCCGCCGCGCTGCTTCGTTTGTCCTGAGAGTTTTGACCGCTATGAAACTCGATCACGGTTCGCAGAATCCCTTCGAGATCGATTTTTGGCGCAAAGCCTATCTGCTTGTTCGACTTTGAAATGTCCGGAACGCGCCGCGGCATGTCTTCAAAACCTTCTTCGTAAGCTTCATCGTAAGGGACCAGCACAATCTCGGATTCAGAGTTAGTGAGTTCCTTCACCTTCTTCGCCAGATCGATTATCGAGATCTCCTGATTTGAGCCGACGTTGAAGACCTGGCCCACAGCCCTCTCATCATCCATCAATTTCATCAGCGCGCCGACTACATCGCCGACATGGCAAAAGCAGCGCGATTGATTGCCGTCGCCATAGACGGTGATGGGACGATTGGCCAGCGCCTGTTTCACGAACGTCGGAATCACCATGCCGTATTGCCCGGTCTGGCGCGGGCCGACGGTGTTGAAGAGCCGCACGACAACCGTCGGCAGTTTCTTTTCCCGCCAGTAGGCAAGCGCCAGAAATTCGTCGATCGCTTTTGAGCACGCGTAGCTCCAGCGGCCTTTCGTCGTCGCGCCCATCACCAGATTTCCATCTTCACGAAACGGAACCTGAGTGCTCAGCCCGTACACTTCTGAGGTCGACGCGATCAAGACTTTTTTCTTTTTCTTGTTAGCGAGCGACAGGATGCACTCGGTCCCACGCACGTTGGTCTCGATCGTGTGTACCGGACTCTCGACGATCAGCTTGACGCCAACCGCGGCCGCCAGGTGAAAGATCACATCGCATTGATCCACCAACTCAGCCGCAACCGGTTGGTTGTGAACGCTGTCGATTGTGTAGTGAAAGCCCGCGTGATCTTTCAGATGACGGATGTTTTCAAAACTCCCCGTCGAAAGATCGTCGATGATGAAGACCTCATCGCCGCGCTCGAGACAAGCGTCCGAAAGATGTGAGCCGATAAAACCTGCGCCGCCAGTGATCAGAACTCGCAATACCGCAAACCTCTTCAGTGATTTTCAGGAACGAGGAGTCAGTCTAACATGATAGTCGCTTTGGACGGCTTCAGGGTCAGGCTCAACCTGTTCCTTCCCTCTGGGAGAGGGAGAAAGACTGTTATGCGTGGCCGCCCCGGCTGCAGACTCGACATTCAGAAGCCTGGCATAAAGCGCCGTCATGTCCGCCAACAGTCGCTCTTTCGCATAATTTTGATTAACGAAATCGTGCCCGCGCCGGCCCAATTCGCGACGCAGCGACTCGTTTCTGATCAGGTAATCAAGCCCCTTCGCAAAAGCATCCGGATCACCACTCGCGACTGCCAACCCGCGTTCATAAACTGTGAATCCTGGCTCGGGCTGATCCGAAACCTGCGCGCCCAACAGATCGACTACGCCGCCGACGGCGGTCGCGATGACCGGACGCGCATTGGCCATTCCTTCGATCAGGCTGAGCGGCGTGCCTTCGTTCAAACTGGTCAGCGCGACCACGTCCAGCGCCGGATAAAAATTCTCCGGATCCTGTCGTGAGCCTAAGAACCGAACGTCATCGCGTAATCCCAGTTCATCAACCTGTTTCTCAAGCTCTCTCCGAAGATGACCGTCTCCGATAATTATGAACCTGACAATGCTGCGATTAGTCTTCTTAAATGTTGCCGCTATCTGGAGAAACAACTTGTGATTCTTGATTTCGGTTAATCGTCCGACAATGCCCACCAGCATTTCATCTGCGCGAACATTCAGTTCCTGACGGCTTTGTTCGCGTCGCTCTCTCCAGTTCGAATAAATATTGAGATCGATGCCCAGCGGAATCACCACAAACTGATCGGCGCGACCGACGTGGAACTTCTGGTTGATTTCGTCACGCTGTAGACCGCTAATAACGATGATGCGATCGGTCGCCAAGCGCGCCAGCAGCTTTTCAATCATTAGAAACAGCCGCGTCCTGGCTGGTCCATAGTAGCCGTGGAAAACGTGACCGTGATACGTGTGCACAAATCGACAGCGACGTGGTTTTCCGACGAGCGTCGCCGGCGTCAGCCATCGATACATCATTCCGGCGACCCTGCCGACCGTTCCAGCTTTCGCCGTGTGCGTGTGCACGAGGTCGGGTCGCTCTCGCAGCATCAAACGAAACAGCTTCCAAACTGTAATTGCGTCCCGGGGCGAGATCTCGCGGCTCATTTCGGGAATGATTAAGGGAGTGATGCCGGCCTGCGCTGCGACGTAACTCATGTCGTCCTCGCCCGGAGGTACCACGCCGGCCACGAGCAGCGTGTCGTACCCGTCATGCTTCATGCCGGCCGTGAGCCACACCACGTGGCGCGCGGGGCCACCGACATTGAGACGCGCGATAATGCGAAGGACCTTCATCAAACAATTCTAATCAGCGGAAAATTTACGCCTTCTCGATTTGTTTAGAGGCGGGCTACTGCCCGCCAAGCTAACATCCGGGTCAGGCGGGCGGTAGCCCGTCTCTAAACGTTAGACTTAGCGTGCCTCTCTGAACATTGAGGTCGCGGTAGCGCGGTTGCAGGTGGACGGGAACTGGATAACGCAGGCCTGCTCGTACGCCACGATCGTGCAAGGTGCGCCATCAATTCATCGCGCTTCTCATTTAATCGATAAATCTCTGAAACCATAATTCCAACATCAACAGGGACCACAAACGATGCTCGTGATTCACTTTGTTCGCTACATGCTGATCGATCAGTTGTCTCACGCTGTCGCGATTGAACAAACCGCGAGAGAGGGCCTTCTCTGAAAGCAGAGTCTCGCGCAGGAACGGTTGCATCGTACCGCGAAACCAATGGCCGATAGGCACGCCGAATCCCATCTTCGCGCGCGTCAGATTTTCTTCCGGAACAAATTGTTTCAGGACCCGCTTGAGCAGGTATTTCGTGGTCATCCCACGCAGCTTGAGGCTTTCCGGTAAGCTCGCCGCGAATTCCATCAGATGATGGTCGAGAAAGGGAGAACGCGCCTCGAGCGATACGGTCATGCTCGCGATGTCCATCTTGACTAATAGATCGTTCGGCAGATAGGTCATCGTGTCGGTTAGCAGCGAAGCATCGACGATCCCGGCTCCGTTAGCTTTGGCGAACCACGGCTCGAG
>DNNE01000157.1:33312-68090 GCA_003487805.1 Blastocatellia bacterium
GGAAACCTATCGTCGAAAAGGCCGCCGTCTCATTTCGAAAGTCGCTCGAATATAAATTCAATTTCGCTTGTTCATCGAACGCGCTTACCCAGCGCAGATATCTCTGCACCGGACTCAACGATGCCGCAGCCAGGAACCGCTGGGCTTTGCGCAATGGATTAGCCCGCGATTGAAACTCGGGCAACGCTCTCGCGACGTTTCGAATTACCCCGTTGCGAATAACCGCGGGCAGCACTTTTGCATAACGCTGCGCGAGATTCATTGCCGCATAACGCTCGTAACCGGCAAAGCATTCATCGCCGCCGTCGCCATTGAGGGCGACCGTTACGTACTTCCGCGTTTCGCGCGAAACGTAGTAGCTCGGGATGGCGGATGAATCGGCGAACGGCTCGCCGTAATGCTCGACCAGCGTCGGCAGAATTTCCATCGCGTCCGGCCGCACGATGAACTCGTGGTGCTCTGCGCCGACGTGTTCGGCGACGCGACGTGCGTGATGCAACTCACTGAAGTCCTGTTCCTCGAATCCAATCGAGAATGTCTTGACCTTTTCGGAAGACTCCTGGGCCATCAACGCGACGATCGCGCTCGAATCTATGCCGCCGGAAAGAAATGCGCCCAACGGAACTTCCGACATCAAGCGCACGCGCACCGCATCGCGGAGCAAATCTACAACGCGCTCGCCGGCTTCTTCCTCATTGATCGAAATCTTGTGCGAAAAATCGAGCTGCCAATAACGCTCGAGTTTAATCTCGCCGTTTTTCCACAACAACGAATGACCGGGCTGGAGTTTGCGAATCGCCTGGTACGCAGTCAGCGGCGCCGGCACACAGATGAACGAGAGATAATGATGAATCGCTTCATAGTTTACGTCGCGGCTGACGTCCGGGTGCTGGAGCAAAGCCATGAACTCGGATCCAAAGACGAGCTGGCCGTTGAGCTGCGCGTACAGCAGCGGTTTCTTTCCCACCCGATCGCGCGCGAGAAAAAGCGACTTCGCTCGCTCATCCCAGATCGCGAAAGCGAACATTCCGCGCAAATACCTGGGACATTCAGTTCCATATTCATCGTAAGCATGAACAATAGCTTCCGTGTCGCTGTCCGTATAAAACTGATGCCCGCGAGCTTCGAGTTGTTTGCGGAGCTCTCGATAGTTGTAGATCTCACCGTTGAAAACAATCCACGCCGTTCGATCGGAATTATGGATCGGCTGATGACCGCTCTTCAGATCGATAATCGAGAGGCGGCGCATTCCAAGTCCAACGCCGTCACCAAAATAAAATCCGTCGTCATCCGGTCCCCGATGGCGGATCGCGTCGTTCATCCGGGCGAGCAATTCGCGGTCGATCTGCGCGCTATCACTGCGAACAATGCCTGTTATGCCACACATTTGAATTTAACGATGAAGAGTAAACCCGAGGACGCTGAAACTACGGGCTATGAACGCCTGGCTCGCGATTATCCTGCACACATGACTTTCTGATCGTGCTGGCCTTAATATTAGCGGACGCCAGTATTCATGTCCAAAATCGAAGCCGTTGCGGTCGCCTGACAATCAAGGAAGATGCAAACTCCTGTCCGTGAATCATCGCTCTCTGCCAGCAGACGCCGCTTCAACCCTGGATTTCTCATTGTGGCCGCGGCTATCTTGCATGTTTCGTTAACCTTGACGGTTTTCGCGATCGGCAGATACCAATTGGCTCCCTCGCAGGTTTATTCAACCGGTATCGGGAAATTCGCCTCGGATGGAATCATCTATGAAAGCCAGGTCGTTGAGTTAAGCAAGATCCTCAAGAGCGATGGCGTGCGCGCCTGGGCCACCTGGCCGACGCAATTGCACGTGAGGCTTTATTCAATTCCGCTGGCGATGGTGTCTCGCTGGATCAGCTTTAACATTCTTACGATTGAGCCGCTGAATTTGATTTACTATCTGGCGATTCTGGTTCTCGTCTTCAAGATTGGTGAAGTAGTTTTAGATTATCGCAGCGGCCTGATTGCGGCGACGATCGTCGCGCTGTGGCCGTCGTTCTTGCTGCACTCAACACAACTGCTCAGGGATCCATTGCTGATCCTTTCCGTACTCGTTTTGGTTTGGAGTGTGGTCCAATCGCTTCGTCGCGAATTGTCCTGGCGTCGAGGTCTCCTGCTCGGCTTCGCTAGTGTCGCCGCCATCGTATCAATCCGCATCGTACGGTTGCCCATGTGGTACGTTATCGTCGCCGCCGTGGCCGGAGCAGCAGCCCTGTTGGTCGTACGCGCGGTACAGAGCAAGCACTTTCCCAGAGGAGCAACTGCGTTTGCGCTGCTGATTATTGTCGCGGTCGCAATCACGCCGAAGTTTCAGCCTTTCTTTCATAATCAACAGGAATCGCAGATCAGCTCAATCGTGCAGCACGAGGAATTGCAGAAGCTTTCTCTTGACGAACAGATCGCTCTGCATCGCGACGCGTTCAAATGGAAACTCGATGCTGACGGCGAAGCCCGCCCGGCGGAGGATGGATCGCGCATCGACGCGGATGTAAGCCTTCACAGTGCAGGCGAAATAATTCGTCATGTGCCGCGCGCAATCGTTGTCGGCTTCCTGGCACCGTTTCCAAACATGTGGCTGCGCTCGGGCAAACAGGTTGGTTACAGCGGCCGAGTTATAGCGGGAATTGAAATGCTGATGACCTACCTGATTGAATTCCTCGCTTTGTTAGGACTATGGAGCGCCCGTAAGAATCTATCAGCGTGGTTCCTGGTCATTGTTATCGGGCTGGGAGCGACCGCTCTGGGTTTGGTTGTGAATAATATGGGCGCGATGTATCGCCTGCGCTACCCATTTTGGGTCCTGATAGTTATTCTCGGCGCGGGCGGTATTTGTTTTCTGTTTGGACGTTTTAGAAATCAAAGATTAGATCAGGTCGACAATTCTTCGGCCCGAGAAGTTTACATTTGATTAGGCTGAGTCTCACACTTGCGGCTCTGGCGATCTGCAATGCCCTGCTCGCCATTCTGATGCCGTGGTATATCATCACGCGCCTCGGCGTGGGGATCGAAACCGACGCATTCTTTGCGTCCGGAGCCTTACCGCAACTCATATTTTTGGTGGCTAGTTTCTCGATAACACAAGTGCTGGTGCCACTGCTGGCGACCGAGGATGAAAAGAACTTTCGCCGCGATGCCTGGGGATTTTTCCTGGCCGTGAGCGGGTTCTTCTGCCTGACCAGCGCAATTCTATTTTTAACCGCCCCGCTCTGGGTGTCGCTGATCGTCCCCGGGTTTTCCGAACACGCCCGGCAACTGACGATCACCTTAAGCCGAATCCAATTGCTGGCCATGATCGGCAACGCGGCCGTCGTTGTACTCTGGTCTCTCTATTACGCCCGGCAAAAATATCTATGGACAGAGCTCTCGTCGGTGTTCGCGAATGCGGTCAGTTTATTGTTTCTGTTTTGGACCTTGTCGCGTTACGGCATTGTGGCTGCGGCCTGGGCCACAGTTTTGAATCTTGGTTTGAAAGTGGTGATGCTAATGCCGGCGCTCGGCCGCTGGGAATGGCCGCAATGGAATTCGTACGCCATGAAAGAAGCATGGCGCCGCATCAAACCATTTCTGTTGGGACAAACGTACGCGAAGTCTGATCCATTAATCGATCGTTTCCTTACTTCACTGACTACCGCCGGCAACTTATCTCTGCTCTACATCGGCCAGCAGCTTTATTCCTCGATCAATCTGATCACGACAAAGGCCATCTCGACTCCCTCAGTGCCGCGGCTCGCACTGGCGGCAAAGTTCGGTGAGTGGTCAAACTTTCGACGCATTTATCGCCAAAGATTATTCTGGATGCTGGGAATCACGATCGCAGCCGCGGTTGGTTTGTTCGCCACCGGAGAGCCTTTGCTGCGATTAATGATTGGTCACGGCGGCATCACGGCACAAAATGTTCACACGCTGTGGTGGATCATGGTTGCCCTCAGCGGAGTATTGATCGGCGGCGCGGCGGGCCAGGTAATCTCCGGCGCATTCTATGCGATAGGCGATACGCGTACGCCGACGGTGCTCTTTATCGGCACTTTCACCGTCTATGTGCCAATAAAAATACTGGCATTCCTGCGATACGGCGTGATTGGACTAGCGGTGGTCACGAGTGTGCATCTGGTAGTGAATTTCTTACTGCAGCTGGCAGTGTTGGAGCGTACCGCGGTCCGGCGGGCGGCTGGTGAAACACCGCTGTCTTCTATCCAACTGCAGGCATCTGATCCTTGATTCGCTCAGGCCGGCGGTGAGGAGGACGGTGCGCAGCTTCCCGTTCGGCAAGTTTCTTTCGCGCCTTCTCCGCGCGTTTTTCTTTGACCAGGACAAAGCCGACCGCGACAAAAATAAAATAGAAAACCAGTAACTGGGCGCGTTGCCGATACGCAGTGCCAACATTTCCCTGCACGATCGAATAAGTAAGAGTTAACAAGCTGGTGAAAATTAGAATTGGCGCTATCTCTCTGATGCGATGTTTGATAGTGAACCACAACCCGAGGACGAGCAGCGGAATAGCAAGCCACCAAACAACCATCTCCGGCAAAGTCATCATCTGCCGCGGAGAACCGAATTGCCACGGAAATGGGGCCAGTAACAAGTAAGTAAAGCCGACGGGAATCGCACTTACAGCTCCGGAAGTTGTCGAGACGTCGGCGTCTGTTCCAAACCCGGACTGCGCTGATTGGGCGGCATCAAGACGCATGCGCTGCAACTGCGCTCCGCTACCGTAAGTCTCGAACTGCTGCGTGGCATAGTGACTGACCCCAAAATATGCCAACGACAGACTGATGACAATCATGACGATTAATTGGCGCGCGAACGATTGGGCCGTCAGCCGGCGACGCCCGAGGATGAAGGCAGCGGCCGTAGCAATCACCACGATGTAAAAAACGTAAAATCTCAAGGGGAGCAACATGCACAACGCCAGCGCCAGAGCCGTCAGGTACTTAAGACTAAATCGATCGCCGAGCTTCAGCGTCGCTACCATGGAAATTGCTAGCAAAAAGACAATCGGTCCATCCTTCAGTCCCTGACATGACCAGATTATCAGCGACGGGAAGAACGCCGTCAGGATGGCCGACACTCGCGCAGCGGTCCTATTCGGAAAGATTTCCATTGCCATCATGTAAGCAAGTGGGGCGGTCGCTGCTCCCAGGACACAGTTGACATATTGGGTCGCGAGCATGTTGCGGCCAACGATCTTGTAGATCGCTCCTACCATATACGACATGCCCCAGCCACTGGACGAGCCTCCTGCGTAAAATAGGTCCACCACTCGCTGGTACTCAGGTTTGCCCTGCCAGACGTTTATCAACGCGTCGCCAATGACATCGTAAGTAATTGCGTCGCCACCAAAAAAAACCTGCCAGTGAAACATGTAGATGAGCGTGCCGATCACTATCCGCGAGAGCAACGCCGCCAGAAATAATCTAATTAAGAACTTGCGATCCTCCAGCTTGTAAATGCCATAGGTCGCCGCGGCGACCAACGGCAGAGTGAGCAGAGCAGCGGGACCACCGTCGGCGGGAGCAACCACCAAAACCACGCCCAGGAGCAGGAGTGCAAATGCGAGTAATAGTCCGTTCAACTAAGTTCGCCTCATAAACCTAAATTCGCTCTTACAGATCGTCTGGTAAATCAGGACGAGTCTTGCGCTCTACCAAAAACCTGTCTTCAGCACTCAACTCCTTAACAGGTTTCGCGGGCACGCCGGCAATCAGCCAGCCCTCAGCATTGATCTTTCCGACAATAACCGACCCAATTCCCACGATACATCGGGGTGGGACCGACGCTCCCGGAGCCATGCGAATTTCGGATCCGACATACGCGTAGTCCCCAATTGAAATCGGCTGTGTTCGCTGCCGGTTATGCGTCCAAAGCGAGGAGTTGCGTCCTCCGATGATTGCGCGCCGGCCGATCTCAACCCGATCCGTGAAGTCGATCTTGTGGCCGGTGGTAATTATCGTTCCCGGGCCAATAATAAGCGTTGGATCGACCGGATTAACTACCTCAGGATCGGGGATGGAGTTGATTTCATTGAGCCGTATTATGTCAGAGTACCTGCCGATTCGCACTTCATCGCCGCCTCGAATTATATTCAAATGGCCAATGCGTACGTGATCGCCCAGCGTTAGTTTTTCGACTCCAAGAACCACATTAAAATGTCCGATTTCAACATCGTCTTCAATCACACAATCCCTGGCGTCGATGATGCTAAAACCAAAACGCACGCGCTTGCCAATGCGATAGCGAAACAGCACGCGATAGCATGGGCGCATCAGAAATGATGGGAGCAGAGCAATCAGGCCGAGCACGATTAAGCGAAATCTGCTTACGCGCCCAGGCGCGATGCCACTGAAAGCCATCGGCCTGGCTGGCGGAGTATTTTCGCGCTCTGTTATCGAACGTTCTTCGATGACGCCAAGTTTTTCCAATTCTTCAATTTCCCCGGGCCGTTAATGCTTCGCGCAAAGCTGCCGCCAGTTTATCGGCTTGCTCCTGAAGCCCATAATGCGCAACCACGTGGGCGCGCCCAGCCGCGCCCATTTCCCGCCGGCGGCCTTCATCACTGAGCAAACATTCTAACCTACGATACCACTCGTCATTCTGGGATGCGAAAAAATGGGTCACATCCGGTGCGCCGATCTCAGCCGAGCCTCCAACCGGCGTTGCCACGAACGGGACGCCTACCGCCATGTACTGGACAGCCTTAAAACCGGATTTTCCCTGCGCCCACTTTCCCGAATACAGACTGGCGTCGATCGGATATAGACCGATGTCGATCGATTGAAAATCCGCGACCTCGCGCTCAAGGTCCCAGGTCAGATTCTCGACCTGCACGCCAGGCACCGCAACGTCACGCCGGCCCGCGCCGACGATCTTAAGATGAAAGTCGAACCGCTCCGCCAGCGATGATAGCACCGGAAAAATCGATTCGAGATACGGAAAAGTCGAATGCGTGCCAATCCAGCCGAGCACCAGCGGCGCGTCCCCAACGCGTCGCGACACAGGTTTGAACACCTCGGTATCTACAACCGTGGGAATGACGCGCGCGCGCGCGCCCTTGCTGGAGACGTATTCGGCGATCGATCGATTGCCGCAGGTAACCACGGTGGCCCATCTAATCAAATCATCGGTCTTGCTAAACCACTTCAGGGTCTTGCTGAGGGCCCCGTAGGTTGGACTCTCGTAGGAAACATAGGTCGCGTCATCCAGGTCAAGCACCATCGGCCGTTTTAAGCCATGGGTCATCATCCATTCAATCAGCGGCGGCCCGAACAACATTGCTTCGCGTTGAATTAGAATTACATCCGCCTTTCGGGCCGACACGATTTCGACCAGGCGCTTTAAGCCGGACTTCAAAAGCCCGGCCGCAACCTTCATCATTGCATCACGATGATAGAGTTCCTGAAAAAGTTTTGAATTGAGAAATGGATGAATCTCGAGAGTGATGTCGCGCGCCGCCAGGGGTTCGACGAACTGTTGCAGCCGAAACCGTGTGGCCGCGGCTTCGACGGGGTAAGAAGCTAAGGCTAGAACCTTCATTCAAATTCGCAGGTGTTTGAGTACCAACTTTAGTTGGGCGACGGAGTCAGTACCACAAGCGGGGTGGGTTAGTCGCTCAACCCCAACTTGAGTAACTGACCATCCCTTACGCGATGGCACTGACCTCATTCATTCAATTAAGCAGCGCTTCATACAATCGCGCGTATCGCTCAATACCGGGGCCCCGCAGATCGAACAATCTTTCACCGACTTCGCGGGCATGTGAACGCGTCTGCTCCGGGTGATCGATAAACCCAAAAATAGTTGAGGCGGCTTTTGCATATTCATCGTCGTTGAAGCCCCGGACCAACGCGCCCACATCTTCCCTGGCGATCACTCGATCGGTGTCGCCTATGCCGCTGTTGATTATTACCGGTAGGCCGCACGAAAGATATTCGCTGACTTTTACCGGCGAGGTGCCGAGCCGTGAAATTCCGGGGCGATAAAATGCAATGCCAACATCACTGGCGCTCAAAAACGACGAGACGTCGCTTGACTGAACGTTGCGCACAGCATAGTCCCTCGGCTCAATTCCCGATTTGCGCATTGCGCTTTCAATTATCTGCGCCGGGCCGGTGGTTAACCAGAGAAAGAATGCGTCGTGGCGCTGTCGTCTTAATGCGGCAAACATTGCGGCCATTTCGTCCGTCATATACCAACCGCCGACTGAGCCGCTGTAAACCAGCACCAAACGGTTGCTGACATTAAGTTGATCTCGCCGCGTGCTTCTCGCCTCGGAATCAAAGTGAAATTGATTTTGATCAATGCAGCACGGAATAGTTTCATGCGCGACCGCCCTTGCTTGCAGATCAGGCCACCTGTTCATTTCGTCCCAAAGTACATCAGTTAAGGTAACGATGCCGTCAGTCGCGCGCAAAACCCGGGACTCGGTCCGTTTCGTCAGGCGAGCTGCTACACCAGTCGCTTGCCAGTGACCGGCATCTATGTACTCCTCAGCCATCAGCCCGCGCACATCGAAAATCATTTTGATGCCGAATCGTCGCTTCAAATTCAAAGCGATGACTGCCGGAATGTGTGCGCGCGCGTGGACCAATTCGATTTTGTCTTGCCTGACGAGACGGCCGGCGAAGCGAATTCCCGCCGCCACATCGAAAGCCGTAGCGGGCATCGACGGACGCTGATGGTAACGGAGTTGGTGCCACTCAATATTGAATTGCGACAGTTCTTCCTTGAGCGATCGACAGCGCTGCACGCCTTCCGCGCCGTAAGCCTGCGCGCGCTCATAGCTGAGCAGAGTGAACCGCACGCCGAGCGTGCTCAATTCTTTCAAATAGGGAATGACCTGGCTCTGCCCGAGCGGATCGAGCATGCCGTTGTACGAGATATAAAGCACGCGCCTATTTGCGAGAACCATGAGAGTCAGTCCCGGGGCCAATCGCGAGCCGCCCATAATCCACTGCCCACAAACGTAGCCAGATCCAGCGTGGCCAGGATTGGCACGATCACGATGAAGCGAAAACAATTTCGCAGCCATCCGGCGGAATAGCAAACACGATTCTGCCACAACGCACGTAACGCGCGGGCGGATAACAGTCCGATCCACAACGCCACCGGAACCACGAGCCACCTGGCGCCAAAAAAGATCGCGGGCAGCGCCAAAACAAAAAGAATCGCGTATCGGCGCAGGATTGGCGCCTGCCAATTCTTCCACAAACCCGCGCGAATATTATTGCGCGCGTAGACCACAAATCGCCTGAATGTCTTCCACAATCCTGGCTGAATGGACCAATGGACCACCGCGTGCGGCGCGCGCACGATGCGGAAGCCGGCCGCTTCAACTCTGTTCATGAAAAGTAAGTCTTCAGCCGATCGCAGGTGTTCGGGAAAGCCCCCTGCCTGCTCCCAGGCCTTTCTGGGCATGAGCGAGGAAACGATCGAATAAGGGCGCACCGGTCCTTCATCGGTTGTGGTCGGCGGAGGAATGTAAGCGATCGCGGCGCACTCTTCGAAGAACGAATCTGTTATTGGCTCGTACGATCCATAAACCACTTCCGCATCGGGTTGGTTGATGACTTTGTCCGCCAGGGCTTGCAGCCAGTCGGTTGTGGGCCGGATTCCCGCGTCGATAAACGCTATCCAATCGTTGCGTGCGTTTCTGACGCCGATGTTGCGCGAGCGACCCGGCAACGAATCATTATCGGTGAACAGCCTGACCGGCGCGCCACGCTGGATGAATTCTTCGATGATTGCGCGAGTCTGATCAACCGATCCGCCGTCGGTGATAACTATTTCGTTCGGCGGCAGAGTCTGGCTCAGCAATCCATCAAGTAAAGCGCGGATCGATTTTTCTTCGTCGCGCACGGGAACCACGACACTGATCGCGATCGAGTTTAGCCGAGGGGAATTGTCAAAGTTTTTCACCGGTTAGGAAGTGCTAACAGACGGCGAGCCATAAAGGTAATGGTCGTGCTGGTCAGCGCCGTCCGTGGGCAACTTCTCCCATTCTTCGAGTGGAACTTGCGCGCTGATTTCTTCTGCGATCTCCCAAAGTGGGCGCACAGGAAGCACTTCCCGCCCAACCTCTTTTTCCGAAGGCATCTCTTCGACCACAGACAACACCTGGTGCCGTTTCTCTGGCGGCAGGGACTCTACCTTCTCTTGAATAGCGTTTTCCAGGTTCGCGGCCATGGCCATTCTCCTCGCAGGGACTTAGCTTACACGGGCTCAACTCAGCGGGGCAAGCTGCTTCAATGCGCCGGCGCCAGCTACAAGTGGAAGATTACGCTGCTCCTGCTCAACTCGATAAAACCTAAAGTCTTGAAGCCGTCAACAATTCTCTCCACGTTGGATTGAAACAAACCCTCCAAGTCGGAATCTCTGATGTTGCCGGTCGAAACCAAGAGGAGTTTCCAGGGCTTCCCATGAAGAACAAACGATTCGACAAACCCCGAATCCTTAGTCACAACGACATACTGTTCCGTGATGGAGAGTTCGTTAATAGCCAGATCGGTTGTCCGATTGCCTAGCGGTAGATCGAGAGTGTGGATCGCATCAAGACCGTTTCGTCGCAGTTGAATAGCCAGTCTTCGCGGAAGCTGAGCATCAATTAGAAACCTCATGCGAAGTTGATAACAGACCTCGGCACGATTCTAGACTTTACTTGAGCTTGATTTTCTGTTGCGGCAAGTTAAGTGCTGGCTTTGGTCAGTTGAGCGCATAAATCTCCTAACGACCAAGGCCACGCAGAATGGCGGCGGTTGGTGATAGCTTATTCTTGCTTCCGCGAACGCGGCCACGCCGCACAGCGGCACGTTTCTTGAGGCCGATCAGTCTTAGGGTCTCGCCCACGGCTTTCGAAACGGCCGGGTCTTTGACGTTAGCGGACTTCGCGATGTCGCTCACTTTTTCGCCATAGATCTGAACTCGCACGGTCCACTCAAGATGGTGTGCTAGGCTTCGCTTCTCGTCTACTGAGTGAAGGCTATGTTTCGCTTCTGCGGTCTTTTTCTTCGTTGTCATGTTCGCCATATAATCATTCAGCTTGGTTTTGAAGGACGTCAGCGCCCCGGCGAGTTGATTTTTCAGTTCGAACTTTTGGCGCCAATCCTCTTGTTCGCGAACGTTTCTGAGTCTGGTAATCTCCCTTTGAAGGCAATAGATTCTGAAATCTATCTCAACCCTTCTTTTGTACTCTGCGGAAGTTTCGCGGAGGTAGTTCCAATAGGGTGCTTCAAAGTCTCTCAGGTCGTCGTGCAACTCCCTGAGATTGGCACTGAGATCGCTCCACCTGAAAACGAACGGTTCCAAATCCTGATTACCGTACACTTGCACGGCCAGGTCGAAGCGCGACCACGCTACATCGGCGGTTACATGCCTTGCTGTAAACCTCCAAATATCAATCAGTCTGGATCCGCGATACGGCGTTACGCTAAGGGGATCAGAGTCGGGGAAGAGAAATGTCCACGGTAGCTGTCCATCGAACAGCAGGGGAACCAGGAATCTCACGGCATGATCTCTACACCAATCAGCATCCAGCCCGGATGTCCTTGACCAATCTTCTAGCCGCCGATGAAGTTGCCGACCGCTCTTTCGTGAAGCCAGCGATTTCCAGTCGGGAAAGGCCCTCTCAATCTTGCTTTGCTCAAGTCTATGAAATCGGTGAAGTGCTATCGTGAGTATGTCCCCTCGGTCTTTATTAATCCAAAAGGCGCTCTCTTGCTCTTGATAAACCTCATCCAGTAAGCGTTGGAAAACCTCTTCGCCCGTTCGCACTCCTTTCGGGGCATTAAGTAAGTCAGCTCTGAAGCGTTCAGCGACAGTAAGAATGAAAACGAAGAACACCCGCCAGAGGCCTGCGATCAGCGAGGGGATGGTTTTCACAGAACCGAATTGCGTTGTTACGCTGGGAGCGAGGTCAGGGATGAGAGCCATGAATGCGCCCCGGGCTTGTCGGACTGAGTCCGTTTCACCGACGTTCTGTTCAAGTGCGTAACGCATGTGGCGAGATACTGGGACTGATCCGGAGCAATGTCATAAATGAAAGATCAGGCTTGTGCGCTCGATTTCGATGAAGTCAAAAGTATCAAAGCCTTCAACCACCCTTCTAATGGTAGCTGAGAACAATGTCTCCAAGCTCGCGTTGCTGATATTGCCGGTTGATATTAAAAGAAGTTTCCAAGGCTCTCTTCGCAAAAGAAACGACTCGACGAAATCGGAGTCTTTTGTTACGACGATGTATTGTTCTTTGATAGAGAGTTCGTTGATTGTCCGATCGGTCGTGCGATTTCCATCAGGGAGGTCAAGTGTGTGAATTGCCTCAAGTCCTGTTTGCCGTAACTGCGCAACTAACCGCCGTGGGAGCTGAGCGTCAATGAGGAACTTCATGCCGATACTGGTTCGATCCGCTTGACCTGACTCAGTCGTCTGGCGAAATCCAGCACTGCCAGAATGTCCTCCTGGTCCAAATCTTCATAGTCAGCGAGTATCTCTTCGTTGGTCATTCCTGAACTGAGCAATTCCAGGATCGTCTCGACCGGATATCGCAGCCCGCGAATGGTTGGCTTGCCGTGGCAAATCTCAGGATCAATCGTTATTCGGTCAGCTAGCTTCATGAATCACCTTTGGCTCAAATTCTATCACATCAGCTCGCTCGCTCAATCAAGCCTAAACTCACTCTTCCAATCCGTCTTCTCCGCAAACTTCGGTTGTTCTTTCTTATCGAGTACGCACGTCTCCAGCACCAGGTAATCCATCTCGGTCCGCATGAAACAGCGATAACTGTCTTGCGGCGTGCAAACGATTGGCTCGCCACGCACGTTGAAACTGGTATTGACCACCATCGGACAGCCGGTGCGCCGGCGAAACGCTTCTATAATTTCCCAATAGAGCGGATTCGCTTCACGCCGGACAGTTTGAATCCGCGCCGAGTAATCAACGTGAGTGACCGCGGGAATTTCAGACCTCGCGACGTTCAGCTTTTCGATCCCCCAAAGCTTCTCTTCGTCATCGCTCATCCTGCGCCGGTGCTTACCTAAAACGTCTGCGACTAAAAGCATGTAGGGGCTGTCAGTATCGAGATCGAACCATCCCGAAACATGTTCGCGCAGAACGCTCGGCGCAAACGGGCGAAAGCTCTCGCGATACTTAATTTTAAGATTCATCACGGATTGCATTTCAGCCGAACGCGGATCACCAATGATGCTCCGGCCGCCAAGCGCGCGGGGACCAAATTCCATCCGGCCCTGATGCAAACCAATTATCTTTCCTGCGGCCAGCAACTCAGCCACAACTTCCGGCAGTTCTGCGCGCGAATAGTTTTTGTACGGAAGATTTTTTGATTTAAGGAACGATTCAATTTCTTCGACAGTGTCGCGTGGTCCCAGAAACGAGCCTTTCATTCCGTCCGCGTACGGCGGCAAGCAATCTTTCACTGAACGCGAAGACTGCCACGTTCCAGCCTTCTCCGGGCTCACTCGATCACGACCAAGATATCGATGCCAAATGGCCTGGGCAATTCCGATCGCTCCACCCGCATCACCGGCGGCCGGCTGAATCCAAATATCCTCGAACGGACCCTCACGTAAGACGCGACCGTTCGCCACGCAATTCAGCGCAACGCCGCCGGCCATGCAGAGCCGCTTCATCCCGGTTTCTTTGTGCACGAAGCCCGCCATCTTCAGCATCGCCTCTTCGGTAATCACCTGGATGCTCCGCGCCAGATCCATTTCACGCTGCGTGATTCTTGATTCCGGCTGCCGGGGCCGACCGTCGAAAACCCTGTTAAAGGCTGAGTTCGTCATGCGCAGCCCCGCCGAGTAACTGAAGTAATCGTGATTCATGCGAATACTTCCGTCTTCGCGAACCTCAGCGATGTTCTCTTTGATCAGCCGGACATATTTCGGTTCGCCGTATGGCGCCAGGCCCATCACTTTGTACTCGCCGCTGTTGACTTTGAATCCGGTGTAGTAAGTAAAGGCGCTGTAAAGCAAGCCGAGGCTGTCGGGAAAGCGCAGCTCTTTCAGCAAAGTAATTTCGTTGCCGCGACCGATGCCGATCGAGCTCGTGGCCCATTCGCCCACGCCGTCGATGGTTAAGATCGCGGCTTCTTCAAACGGCGAAGGATAGAAAGCACTCGCTGCGTGACTCTCGTGATGATCTCCAAACAGGAGCTTCCACTGAAATTTCTTGCCGGCTTTTTTTTGCGCTCGATGATCCGGGGCGCCGCCCGCTTTGGCCATCTCACTGCGAATCAAATCCGGCATCCAAAGTTTTTCTTTCATCCACAGCGGCATTGCCTTCAGAAACGAGCGAAAGCCCGCCGGCGCGTAATCAAGATAAGTCTCGAGCAGCCGGTCGAATTTCAGCAGCGGCTTGTCATAGAAGCCGACAAAATCCAGTTCGTCTGCAGTTATGCCCGCCTCTTGCAGGCAGTAATGGACGGCATGTACGGGAAAATTGTGGTCGTGCTTGATGCGGGTAAAGCGTTCTTCCTGCGCGGCGGCGATGATCTCGCCATCAACCACGAGGCAAGCGGCAGAGTCGTGATAGAACGCAGATATGCCAAGGATGTTCGACACTGGGAATTGAAACCTTAATGCAACGCAAGCTGTAAGAGCACCCAACCGCGGCTGCCGCGGCGGGGACCCCGCGCTTGCGCGCAAACTAACAGTTACGACAGGGCAATCAGGACGATTAGAAGAGTGTGTAAATGAATGGCGCGATCGCCGAACTCTTTGCCAGCACCAGCAACACGCCGAACAAGACAAGCGTGATCACAATCGGCGCCAGCCAATACTTCTTATTCTCTCTCATGAACTGCCAGAGTTCGCTGACTACTTGTGCTTTTGACATCCGCTCCCCTCAAATTCACGTAATCACGCCGCATTTGCACGACTATCCATGACTTGCGACTTAATCCAGGAATAAGTACGCGCTAATCCTTCCTCGAGAGATACCTGGGGTTCCCAGTCTAATACCTGACGCAAGCGTGTGTTGTCGCTGTTGCGACCGCGCACGCCCTGAGGTTTGGTCGTGTCATAGCGTTTGCCGATGCGCTTGCCGGCGATTTGGGAAACAACATCAACCAATTCATCGATTGAGATCATACGATCCTGCCCCAGATTCAATGGATCTCTGTATTCGCTTTGCATCAGGCGATAAATACCTTCGACGCAGTCGTCGATATAACAATACGAGCGCGTCTGCTTGCCGTCCCCCCATACTTCGATATCGTCGCCATCATTGGCCAGAGCGATCTTGCGGCAGATAGCCGCCGGAGATTTCTCCCGGCCGCCATCATAAGTGCCGAGCGGGCCAAAGATATTGTGGAAACGCACGACGCGTGTATCTAATCCAAAATCTTCGCGGTAGTGGCGGCACACGCGTTCCATATAGAGTTTCTCCCAGCCGTAACCGTCTTCGGCGTCGGCAGGGTAAGCATCTTCTTCTTTGAGCGGAGTGACATCAGCATCTTTCTGTTTGAAACCGGGATAGATGCAGGCGCTTGAGGTGTAGAGATAACGCTGTACGCCGTTGATGCGCGAAGCTTCGATCGACTGCAGGTTTATGAGCGTGTTATCGCGCACGATTTCCGCTTTGTGCGTTTCGATAAACCCGATGCCTCCCATATTCGCGGCTAGCCCATAGACTTGCTGCACACCGCGCGTCGCCTCCAGACAGTTTTCCAATTTCGTCAAATCGAGTAATTCGAACTCGTCTGCTGCAGTTCGTTCGTATTCAGGTTCTTTAATGTCCACACCGCGCACCCAGTAGCCGCGCTCAACTAAGTACTTACATAAATGATGTCCGATGAAACCCCCGGCGCCGGTGACGGTAACCTTTGTTTGTGTCGACATAGATCTCCTGTGTGGTTAAGAATTAGTTGTCTGTCACCATAATCGAAGCCACGGTGCAATCGCAACGCACGACGCACCTTTTAAGCAGGGCGTAAACCCTTCTCGTTGACGGGCAGGTTTGAGAACACACCGCGCTTAAGAAATGGCTCTTCAAAACATTTTTTCATAGTGTTTCGGATCGCGCTGTCGTTCGGAATAGGGCCGCCAATAACTTTCGCTGGCGGCGGCCCGCCGATGCAAAGGGTCCCACCCGAAAAATCGTTTGACCACGCCGATCGGAGTAATTACTACAAAGTATACAAACGCCAGAATTATCCGCGTCGAGATGAAGGACAAAACTTCGGCCAGGGCCATCCACGCTTTATTCGGATAGACCAGCGCGCGCGGAAAAATGATTCCGAGAATTAGAAGCAATGCGCCGATAGGCAACGTAACCTGGCTGATGCTGTGAAACTTGCCGCGGTAGATCCACCACGAAGAGAGCAGCAGCAACACTCCGCCAACGATCAAACCGAACTCACGTTCGACGCGCCATGATTTTTCCTGAACCGTTGATTGTGACATTCGATCGTTACCAGCCGCGCCTTACCGCAGTTTCAAACGGATAGCCGAAAGGGGCCTGGATTAGCTGCCTGCCAATTTTCGGAAGCAGCCCCAAAAAGGGCGCTGCGCCAAACCTTCCGGGTAAGTCGCGAGCGATCGCATCAACCAGCGCAAGCCTTCCGACTTGTCGCCTGACTCGCTCGCTGCATACGATTTTCGCAAGAACCGAGTAGCTCGACACCAGCGACGATCGCTTCCTTCCAAGCGGTTCTCATACATTTCCGCGCTGCGGTCGAACTCCGCGATTTGCCGATGATTCTCGGCAACGGTTTTGCTTGCCTCGTGTAACCGGTAACGCGCAAAGGGTCGCGGAATGTATTTACACTTGTGACCCGCGAGCAATAGGCGCACGTACAGATCGTGATCAAAATCGTACGGCCAGGCCTCGTCAAATCCATCCGCGAGCAGTTCACGTCGCCAGAAGTGGCCCGGCTGCGCCGCTGTATAAGCCCATGACAAACAGTGCGCAGCCGATTTGGGGACGACAGTCTCGATTAATTCATCCGGCCGGCCCTCTTCAAACATGGTTGTGTCCCCACACACCCACCCGGTTTCCGGACGCTTCTCGAAGTACTCGCCCACCGCGGCGAACGTGCCCGGCACATACAGATCATCGCTATTAAGAAAGCCGAAGATTTCCCCCGTCGCTCGGGCGAGTCCTTTGTTGATTGCATGCACCTGGCCGCGATCTTTCTCACTCACCCAATACGAAATCTGCCGCTCGTATTTGCGAATAACCTCGATTGTTTGATCCGTGCTACCGCCATCCACAACGATATACTCCAGATTCGGATAATTCTGATCGAGGACCGAGCGAATCGTTTCTTCGATGAATTGTCCCTGGTTGAATGAAGGCGTAACAATGGTAATCCTGGGCGGCATGCAATCAACTCCGAATCATTTTTGTAGTGTTCGAAAAACGCGACGGTTGCAGGTCTAGAGCGCGGCTGCGTTTGCAGGCAGACTTTCGTACCATTCGATTGTCTTTGCCAGTCCTTGTTCCAAAGATGTACACGCCCTGAAACCAAACAATTCAGACGCCCGTGAAGTCTCAAGTCGACGTCGCGGTTGTCCATCGGGCCGTTCAGGTTGCCATCTGATATCGCCTTCGAAACCAGTCAGTTTTGCTATCAACTCAACTAAATCCCTGATCTTTACTTCCCGGCCGTTACCAAGGTTAACCGGATCACTCTTATCATAATACTGCACGCTCCGAACGATCCCCTCAGCGCAGTCTTCGACATACAGAAATTCACGTGACGCCTTTCCCGATCCCCACACTTCGATAAAACCAGCATGACTTCGGCGCGCCGCCACACACTTACGTATGAGGGCCGGAATCACGTGCGAACTTTCCAGATCAAAATGATCGCCGGGCCCATAAAGATTTGCGGGTAATAGAAAGATGGAGTTAAAGCCATATTGCTCACGATACGCTTGCGATTGCACGAGCATCATTTTCTTCGCGAGACCATAGGGAGCGTTTGTTTCTTCCGGATAACCATCCCAAAGATTGCCTTCCGTGAATGGCACTGAAGCGAATTTCGGATACGCACACACCGTTCCGACGGCGACGAATTTTTTGACGCCACGCAAACGTGATTGCTCAATGAGCTGCACGCCCATCATGAGATTCTCGTAAAAAGACTTCCCGGGGTTTTGTTGGTTATAACCAATGCCGCCGACCACACCGGCGAGGTGGATTACCAAATCAGGCCTGGTAGCGTCGAGCAGCCGCACCACGTCCCGGCTCTCGACCAGATTGTATTCGCGACTGCGGGGAACAAAAACCTCGACGCCACAGTCGTTCAGTTTCTGTACCACAAAGCGCCCCAGGAATCCTGCTCCACCTGTGACGACAACGCGGCCATAAGGAAATTGATCACTCAAGCAAATAAACTCTCTCTGAGTATTTATCCAACAAATATCAAAACCGGGCCGTTCTTACTTTGCCGCAATTTGCGCTGCCCCGGAAAGCTGTCCCTTATCGATCGAAGCTTCAATTCTCCGCAAATCAGAACCCTTATGGCAAGCTTTTGGAAATGAATCATGCTGGACGAATTGGATCAGGAGAACTAGCTTTTGTTCTTGAAAAAACTCGCAATATTACTCACCACATAATCCTGTTGGGCATCTGTTAATTCCGGATAGATCGGCAACGCAACGGTTTCGGCCGCGGCAGATTCCGTTAGGGGCAAGTCACCTTTTTTGTGGCCAAGATAGGCAAAACACTTCTGAAGATGCAGCGGTACTGGATAGTAAACACCATTGCCAACGCCGTGCGCGCTCAGGTATTCCTGCAACTCATCGCGCCTGTCCGCCGGGACGCGAATAACGAACAGATGAAACACATGCCGACCATCACTCCGCGAATACGGAGCTATCAGGTGCTCGCTTAGACCGGCATCGATAAACTTCAATTCATACTGTTGGGCTTTTCGTTGCCGTGCGTGCGTCCAATCTTCAAGATGTCGCAGCTTGACGCGTAATACCGCAGCCTGCAGTTCATCAAGCCGGCTGTTGATTCCGAGGAGGTCGTGTTGGTATTTTTTCTCCTCGCCGTGCACGCGGAGCATCCGCAGCCGCCGCGCATGATCCTCATCGTTCGTTACCAACATTCCGGCATCGCCCGCGGCGCCGAGATTTTTCGAAGGATAAAAACTAAGACAGCCGATCGCGCCCATAGAGCCCGCTCGGCGTCCCCGGTCTTCGGCGCCAATAGCCTGAGCTGCATCCTCGATGATTTGAATGCCGTGTTTGGCTGCTATCTCCAGAAGTGGATTCATGTCAACGCACTGCCCGTAGAGATGCACTGCGATGATTGCTTTGGTCCGTTGAGAGATAGCGGCCTCGACGCGCTCAACATCCATATTAAATGTGCGCTCATCGATTTCGACGAATACTGGTCGGGCGCCAAGCCGGGAGATCGCGGCCGCGGTCGCGAAAAAAGTAAACGACGTTGTGATTACTTCATCGCCCTCTCCAATTCCGCCCGACATCAAAGCCAACAGCAAAGCATCTGACCCTGAAGCACAGCCGATCGCAAATTTGGTTTGGCAGTAGCGGGCGATCTCCTCTTCCAACGCCTGACCCTCTGCGCCCAACACAAACTGCTGAGAGTCGAAAACACGGCCGGCGACGTGGCGGAGTTCATCGCCAATCGCTGGATACTGCGCTTTTAGATCGAACAGCGGAACGTTCACAAGTTTGGGTCCTAATCGTATCCGGTCATGCGGGCGTAACTTGCGCTGTGTCGGCGAGGATTACGGCACTCCCTCCACTTTTGATCGACTGCTGAGCGGCTTCGAGAAGACGAACAACACGCAGGCCGGCATAGCCATCAGTCAAAGGCTTGCGACCCTCGCGAATTGAATCCAGAAATTCGGCAACGACGTAACGTAACGCCTCGGTCGAATCCAGTTTGGGAGCCCACACATCGCCGGTGCGATAACTGACGAGTGTTTGGTAATCAACTTCGCGATCGCCGACGCGATTAGCAGTTACGCCTTTGTCGTAAACGCGAACCTTCTCCGTCGGTTCGATGTCGTCATACAAAATCATTTTGCTGCTGCCGGCGATCATCGTGCGGCGAATTTTCACCGGCGCCAGCCAGTTGAAATGAAAGTGCGCGATGAATTCATCGGGAAACAACATCACCAGATAAGCGATGTTTTCGACCCCGCGTTCGATATGTGAACTACCGAGCGCACTAATCGCCTGCGGCTGGCGGTCGATCAAAAAGTCCATAATCGAAAGGTCATGAGGCGCAAGATCCCAAAGTACGTTGATATCGCTCTGAAACAACCCGAGGTTAATCCGCACGGAGTCAAAATAAAGTAGATCGCCCAGTTCGCCGCTGCTGACGATTTCTTTCATCTTCCGAACTGCGCCGGTGTAGATGAAAGTATGATCGACCATCAGCGTAAGTTTATTTCTTTCGGCCAGATCGATTAGCTCTTGTGCTTCAGCCGTCGTCGCCGCCAACGGCTTTTCCAGGAGCACGTGCTTGCCCCCCGCCAGCAGTTCTTTCGCGATGGTGAAATGTGTACCGACAGGCGTGACCACGGCAACCGCATCAACCGCTGGATCGTCAACCAGAAGGCGATAGTCGGATGTCGTTTGGGCCATCGGATAGCGGCGCGACATACTCGCGAGACGATCTTCGTCGAGATCGCAGATCCAGCGAAGTTGCGCGGCTTCATTCTCAGCGAAGTTGCGCAGAAGATTTGGCCCCCAATAACCGCAGCCAATCACGCCGATATTAATTGCATCCACTAGTGAAAGAGAATAACGAGCATTTGTTGAAAAGTGAATTGATGAGGCGGGCTTGGTACGGGCTTAATCGGGATTCCCTGCGCGTGACTTTGCGGCTTTGCGCCTTAGCGTGAAGCGCATCTGGCGCGGCAAGACTACTCACGCAAAGCCGCGAAGGCGCAAAGAAACGCAAAGATTGGGAGTCATATCAAGTTACCTTTTTCGCGGCGAGGCTGGATTGCCGATGACGGTCGTATCGGCGGCAACATCCCTGGTGACCACCGCGCCGGCGCCCACAACCGCTCTTTCGCCAATCGTTACGCCGCAGAGGATCGTCGCACCGCTGCCAATACTGGCGCCACGCTTGACGATGACGGGAACCGGTTTCCAATCATCCTCGGTTTGCAGCTCGCCTTTGGAGTTGGTCGCGCGCGGGACTTTATCATTGATGAACGTGACGCCGTGGCCAATGAAGACTTCATCTTCGATCGTCACGCCTTCGCAAATAAAACTGTGGCTGGAGATTTTGCAGTAACGACCGACCCGAGCGTTCTTTTGAATCTCAACGAACGAGCCGACCCTGGTGCCGTCGCCAATTTCGCATCCATAGAGATTGACGAAGTTATGAATGGTTACGTCATGCCCGAGCTTAACGTCGGGCGCGATGACACAGAATTGTCCAGGCATGAACTATTGATTGGGGACCCGGCGACTAAATCAAAGCATGCACGCCTTGAACGACGACGGTTTCGAACTAAGTATTTGTCGCGTCGCCCTGATCGGTTGCGGGTTGCTCTTCAGCGGCGTAATAACTCGATTTGTAATGCCCGTAATACCCGCCGTAGTAGTAGTCCTGCGTCTTTTCAATCTTCACGTTATTTAGCACCACGCCGAAAATGTTGGCGCCGATATCCAGCAACTGCTGTTTCGCGCGTCGCACGACAGCGCGCGAACTGCGGCCGCCATGGACCACCAAAATCACGCCATCGACAAAGGTCGAAAGGATCGACGCGTCCGTGAATGAAATTGCCGGCGGTGAATCCACGATCACGTGCGTAAATTTCTCTCTCAATGAAAGCAGCAAATTCCTCATCTCTTCCGAGCCCAGCAATTCCGCGGGATTTGGCGGCATTGGACCCGAAGGCAGCAACTTCAGGTTAGGAAGAGCCGCATAGCTTTGGATCACCGAATCGATCTCACTCGCCTCGCCAGACAAACAATTCGTCAACCCGCGCGCGTTAGAAATATTGAAATGCGCGTGCAGTCGTGGACGCCGGAGATCGCAATCGATGATCAGTACTTCGGCGCCCGTCTGCGCGAGAATGAAGGCCGTGTTAATCGCGGTCGTCGTCTTGCCTTCCGAAGGCTGGCTCGACGTTACCAGAATGGTTCGCGGAGCGGTGCCGGCAGAAGACAGCAACAGAGACGTGCGCAGGTGCCGATATGATTCCGCAATCGGCGACCTGATGTCTTTCACCATCGCCAGCGCAGTGGTGTCATTCGGACCGGCAAGTGCGGCCTCACCGCCGCGTAAACGGGTCCTGTCATTGCGCACCGCCGGGATCAAAGCCAGGGCGGGCAAGTTGATATACCTGTCGACATCGTCAACTGATTTTATTGTATCGTCGAGAAAGTCGAGCAGGAACGCGAGCCCGATACCCGCCACCAATGAAAGGATCAATGCGATCAGTATTGTCTTCAGGCGCGCTGGCCCCACCGGCGCGCGTGGCAAACGGCTGGGATTCGAAACCGAAACATTCGTACCTGTCTCGCCTGAGACGGCATTAAGCTCACGACGTTTCTGAAAAAGGGTGTTCAGATACTGTTGGTCGCTGGCCAAATCTGCCCGCATGGAAGCCAGTTCGATTATGTTCTTGGTCTGTTGCGCGGTGAGGCCGCTCTCTTTCGTATACGCGGTTTTCAAATCCGCGAGTTGAGTCGTGGCGGCGTCCGACTTCGCTTTCATTGAAGCCAGCACTTCCGTTGGCGCCTTTTTCAATTCAACTTCAAGCTGGGCGATCTGCGCCTCAACCTGCTGCACCTCGGGCCATTCTTTGGTGTACTTCTGAAGTAAACCGGTTTCCTTGTCCTTCAGTTCACTGATCTTTTCGCGCAATTTCATAATTCGCTCGTCTTTTTGCACTTCGGGATTAGCGAACGGATCCGGTGAAGTCTTAGCGGCTTCGTAGGCGGATTGCAGACTGCGCTTCTGATTCTCGGCCTCGAGTAATTGCGAACTATAAGTCGAGACGCGTTGTTGACGCAGGTTGCTCGCCGGCGCATCGGTCAACGGCAATTCGTATTGTTTCGCATAATTGAAAACGTCCGCCTGTTTCTGTTTGACTTGCCCCTGGTACTTCGCGATCTCCTGGCCGAGGTCCTGCGACTGCTTGCTGGTCCCACTTTCCTGCAGGTTCAAGTTGTTCGCGACGAACACTTCAGCCAAAGTGTCGGCGATCTTTTGCGCCAAAGCGGGATCGGTATGACGATAGCGAATGATTACCAGGTTGGTTTGCGGTTGAGGTTCAATAATTTCATTTGCCGTAATCGTGTCTTCATAGGGCTCAAGCGCAGCCAACTGCTCAGGAGTAAATTCCTGGTTATTGAGCGCTTCTTCATTAAGCGGCACGGAGCCCGCTGCCGGCGTCGGAGAAGTCTTTGGAACCGAGTCACGCGAGAAGATTCGTTTCAATGAAGCGAAAATCGTGCTTTGTCCCTGCGGCCCAAAGAAGGTCGGATTATGTGGCAAGTCGAGCCTGACGATCACCTGACGCGCGAGCGCCTCATTATGTAAGAGGTTGAGTTGCGTCCCCCAAAAATTTGGGTCGCTTTGACCTATCACGATCCCGCCACCGTTACCCGACTGGAGGATACTCGGCGTCTTCTGCTCGATTTTGATTGTGGTTGCGCCTTCATAGATCGAAGGCTCGCGATAAGCCTGTATCGTAGCGAGTGAAGTAATGATCAGCACCAGGCTCATGATGAGCCACTTGCGCTTCAAAACGACAAACAGATATTCCTTCAGGTTGACTTCAGCAGGCGACCCGCCGCCGTATCGACCACCGTAACCCTTGCTTTGAGTCAGTTCGGCGAGCGTTCGATCCAAATCGCGGGCCGGCCGTGCCGGAACCAAACGTTCATCTTGAGTCATAATTCAAAACCCTGTTTCGCTAAGGTCAACGTCAGCAGACGTGTATGAATTTCACATGATAGCAGAGACGAGCCTGCTGGCAAATCAAGTGGCTTCCGAAGGCGATGCCGCGGCCGTTTCCTCCGCGAACTCGCAAATTGCGTCACGCCAGTACGGCATGGGCTCCATGCCAATGGCTTCAGACAACAAGCAGCGCAGGCGAGAGTTTCTGGGCCGAGGGGCCGGACGCGACAGCGAGTCGAGGGATATGTTTTCGAGGAGTTCCCGGTCTAATCCTGCTTTCTCGAAAGCGGTTTCCGCCACCTGAGCAAAGCTCGCGCCTTCACCCGCGTTGACAATGTGGTAGATACCGGGGAGATCGAGTTCCGCTAACCGATGAAAGCGTCCGGCAAGGTGAGAGGCATAAGTCGGGGTCCCGAAGGAATCATTTATCACTTTCAAGTGTTGGCCCCGGCGCGCACGATCCAGGAACGTGCTCAGAAAATTTAAGCCGCCGGCGCCAAAGATGTAGCCACTGCGAACCACGATCGTTCTCGCCCAGCTGGCTTGCGCGCGACGCTCGCCGTCCAATTTCGACGCGGCGTACACGCCCAGAGGATTCGGTTGATCGCGTTGCGTGTAGAACCCCTCTTTCTCGCCGTCAAAGACATAGTCAGTTGAGATCGTGATGAACAGGGCCCCAACTTTTCTGCAGGCCAGCGCCAGAAGCTCAGGGCCGAGTGCATTCGCACGCATCGCGCGCTGTTGGTCAAACTCGCAGCCGTCCACGTCGGTCCAGGCAGCACAATTGATAACGACGTCAGGCGATTGTGATTCAACCGTTGCGCGCACGGCAGATTCGTCGCTGATGTCGAGAGCATTACGATCGAGCCCCGTGACGTCATCGCCCGCGGTCGTCAACGACGACACGGCCGCGCGTCCGACCAAACCACCAGCACCCGTGACGATTACTTTCAAGGCGCTTTGACCTCGCTTCCGTACTGTTGCGCGTAGAATTCACGATAAGCGCCGCTGCGGGCCCGCTCGACCCAATCGCCATTCGTTTGATACCACTCGATCGTTTTCCCCAGTCCGCTTTCCCACGTCTCCTGTGGCTTCCACCCTAACTCGGATTCGATCAGTGACGAATCAATCGCGTAACGACGATCGTGACCCGGACGATCTTTAACGAACGTTAATAATGAGTGGGGCTTGCCCAATTGATCCAAAACTGATTTGGCTACCTCGATATTGCGCCGTTCGTTTCGCGCTCCAATGTTATATGTTGCTCCCGCCCGAGCCTTCCGCAGAGCAAGCAGAATCGCGCGACAGTGATCGTCAACATGGATCCAATCCCGCACATTGCGGCCGTCGCCATAGACTGGAATCGGTTGATCGTTCATTGCGTTCGCGATCATCAGCGGCAAAAATTTCTCAGGGAACTGACGCGGTCCATAGTTATTTCCGCAGCGCGTGATGACGGTGTCGAGGCCAAACGTATGACGCGCGGCGCGCACCAGATGTTCGGCTCCGGCTTTCGATGCCGCATAAGGACTATTGGGACTAAAGCCTGATTCTTCGGTAAAGAATTCCCGCTCATCTTCCGGCAGACTTCCCATTACTTCGTCGGTGGAAACCTGAACAAAACGGCTTACCTTACGTTCGCGTGCGCAGTCCAGGAGCACCTGGGTTCCGAGAACGTTCGTGCGAACGAATTCATCCGCCGAAGCAATGCTGCGATCGACGTGTGATTCAGCCGCGAAGTTCACGATGGCGTCTGTTCCCTGGCCCAGCGCCTCCATCACCGCGTCACGATCCGTGATGTCGCCGTGAACGAATCGATAGCCTTCCGCGTCGATCCCTTCAAGGTTATCGGTATTGCCGGCGTAAGTTAGCGCGTCAAAGTTCGTGACTTCGGACTGCGGCAACTCAGCCAGAGCTAATCTGACAAACGCCGAGCCGATGAAGCCGGCGCCGCCAGTTATAAATAATTGATTCATCGAGACCTTTCTGATCGCTTAAGACCTGTTCCCCAAACGGAAGTGATAACATTAATAAGCGCGTAAGAATACTGTCAACTACACTTTCGACGGCTGCTCAACTCGCCCCTCTCAAGGTTGAAATCCCAAAGAGTGGACTGTTAGACTGCACCGGCCCAATGCAAAAGCGAAAAGCTCTAATCACGGGTATCACGGGACAGGATGGATCCTTCCTGGCCGAGTTGTTACTGGCGAAAGATTATGAAGTTTATGGAATAGTCCGTCGCTCCAGTAGCTTCAACCGCGGGCGTATAGATCATCTACATCAGCCGTCCGAGATTTCCGGACTGCGCTTGATCTATGGCGACATGAATGACAGCAGCTCTCTAAATAAGGCTTTACGAACCGTGAAGCCGGATGAAATATACAATCTTGCTGCTCAATCCCATGTTCGCGTCAGTTTTGACATTCCCGAATATACGGGAGAGGTTACGGCCCTCGGCACCTTACGGATGTTGGAAGCGATTAGGGAATCAGGAATAAGCCCGCGCTTTTATCAAGCTTCGAGTTCTGAGTTATTCGGTAATACTCCGGAAATCCCTCAACACGAGACGACGCCTTTCCTTCCCCGCAGTCCGTATGCGATATCCAAGTTGTTTGCTTATTGGACGACGGTTAATTATCGCGAAAGCTACAATATGTTTGCGGTAAATGGAATTCTTTTTAATCATGAATCGGAACGACGCGGCGAAAATTTTGTTTCACGTAAGATCACGCGATCTGCCGCTCGAATTAAGCTGGGCCTGCAGGACAAATTGGTGCTCGGGAATTTAGATGCTCGCAGGGATTGGGGTTATGCAAAAGACTATGTTGAAGCGATGTGGTTAATGCTCCAGCAGGACAAACCGGATGATTATGTAATCGCCACAGGTGAATCTCACTCGGTACGTGATCTGCTCGACGTTTGCTTTTCTCGTATCGACTTGGACTGGCACGACTATGTCGAGATTTCCCCTCACTATTTCCGGCCATCTGAGGTTAATCACTTAATGGGAGATGCTTCCAAGGCACTTAGAGAACTTGGCTGGCGTCCCACAATCAATTTTGAAGGGTTGATTCACATAATGGTTGACGCCGATTTGGCCGACCTCCAGGCTAACAATAAATTTCAAGACCCAAACGCCGGCGAACTGGAATATCAACGAGCTGCACGCTGAGAGGCCGCAGAAATAACGGCAACTCCCAAAGATCGGCCCGGTGTTTACGCAGCAATCAATCTTTGTTTATCAGATCAAGAAGGAACGATGCCGAAGGATATTTGCAAGCCGGTTGAGAATTGCCGCATCTGCTGCTCTCCCGAACTAGTTCCGGTCATCAATCTGGGTGAGCAGTACATCGCCACCCACTTTGTAACCGACGATGCACCTGCGTTTCTGCAAACACGCCTGCCGCTCGAACTCGTTCGTTGCGCCGGTCAGGGAGGGTGTGGGCTCGTCCAACTAAAGCACAGTGTCGTTCCCTCGGTGCTCTATTTTGACTACGGCTATCGTTCCGGAATCAATCAAAGCATGCGAGATAACCTGGCTGATATCACCTCAAAGATCGAACGCCTCGTGCCCCTCAAGCCCGGTGACACGGTACTCGACATTGGTTGTAACGACGGCACGCTCCTCTGTTCCTACCAAACGACCGGGATTAATAGAATCGGGATTGATCCATCCAGCAATGTTTTGGCGCATGCTCGCGAGAAAGGTCTGGACGTCATCAACGATTATTTCTCAGCGGCAACTTACAATCAGGCTCGACCCGGTACGAAAGTGCGAGCGATCACCAGCATTGCCATGTTCTATGATTTGGAGCATCCGGGAGACTTTGTCCGGGACATATCTTCGATCATGTCAGACGATGGTGTCTGGGTGCTTGAACTGTCTTACCTGCCGTTCATGTTGCAAAAGAATTCGTTTGACACCATCTGCCACGAACATCTCGAGTACTATTCACTGGCCACGCTCGAATGGCTTCTACACAAAGAAGAACTGGCCGTGCAGACGATTGAATTTAATGAAATAAACGGGGGCAGCGTCCGCTTATTTATTCGGCGCGGATCGGCGGTCGAAACAGCCAGCGCCTCAGTCGAGGCGGCGCGAAAGTCTGAACAGGAACTTGCGCTTAGGGACGAAGAGACTTTCAAGTCGTTTCGCGAGCGTGTTGACGAAGTCCGGACAGAGTTGCTTCGGGTTTTAGAGACGATCAGAAAACGCGGCGAATCCGTTTATCTTTACGGCGCCTCAACCAAGGGCAATACAATTTTGCAATTCTGCGGGATCAATAACGACATGGTTCCGAAAGCAGCCGATCGGAATCCTGACAAGTGGGGTCGGCATACGCTTGGAACTAATATCGAAATCATTTCTGAGGCTCAGGCGCGCGCGGAACGACCGGATTATTTTCTGGTTATGCCGTGGCATTTTTTCAGCGAGTTCAAGGAGCGCGAAAAAGATTTTCTCGAAAGCGGAGGCAAATTCATTTTGCCATTGCCCGAAGTCCGGATAGTTGGCAAGGAAGACTCGTGAGATTCAGTCATCACTTTCGCGGTCTCCTCTAAGAAGCAAACATCAGGTTGTTCGAACACTGGTGAGCACCAGGTCGACGCCGTGTTTTGTCTGAGTGTTCTCTCTACAATATGAAGCGGGCCTTAGTAACCGGGATATTTGGGCAGGATGGTAGTTATCTGGCGGAATATCTATCCGGCAAAAACTACGAGGTGCACGGGATTGTTCGGTCAAGACTCTCGCCACAAAGCTCGAAGCTCAGGACGCATCTTCTTCAGAAGGGCGTGACGCCGAGCTTACACGAATGCGACTTGAGCAGCTTTGCGAGCGTCAGGGACATAATGAATGCGGTTCGGCCGGATGAGTGTTACCACCTGGCCGCAGTCCATTATTCAGCGCAAACTATTTTCACCGAACCAGTTGGAAAAGACCGCTATCTTCTTGAACAAAATATTCTGTCCGTCCTCAATATCCTAAACGCAATTCGGGAAGTGTCGCCCACCACCCGATTCGTTTTAGCCGGTTCTTGCGTCATGTACGAGGATTCTGGAATATCTCCACAATGCGAGTCCACGCCTGTTCGCTCCAATTCTGTTTATGGAACGTCAAAAATAGTCGGCCTGCAACTAACTGAACTGTTTCGAAAGCTCTACGATCTGCACACTTCAACCGCGATTTTGTATAACCATGAATCGCCTCGACGAGAGGAACACTTCGTATCCCAAAAAATCGTCAAAGGCTTAATCCGGATCAAGCGAAGCGAAGCCGAGCGGCTCGAATTAGGAAACCTTGACGACGTCAAAGATTGGGGATTTGCAGCGGACTATGCCCATGGCATGTGGTTGATGGGTCAGGCCGATTCACCAGGCGACTATATTCTGGCAACCGGGACAGGCCACACAGTTGCCGACTTTGTGACCGAGGCGGCGGAGGTACTCGAATTATGGAATTGGCGCGAGGTGGTCACCGTAAAGCCGCGTTTGACACGGCCAGTCACGAAAACTCGATTGGTTGGTAATCCGCATCGCGCCCAAACCGCATTGGGCTGGCGCCATTCGCTGGATTTTCGCGGACTGGTCGAGCGAATGGTGAAACATGCATTAGAAGATACTCTTGATTAGGCCGCTCGAATTCTCGACCTATCCAGCATCGCGGCAAGTCTGCCGGCGGACGAGCCATCGGGAGCCAGGAAGGAAATCGGTTTCAAGTAAGCGCAGCCATAGACCTGCGAATTTCGGTTCCGCAATCACCAGGCAAGCAGCCAGTGGGGCTCCGCACGCACAGTTGTGTTTCGTCAGAATGTACTGTTAGACTCGCCGATCATCAGAGTCTTTAGAAAGCAACAATCGGACACTATAGACATCTCCGGTCCATTTCAGTTGTAAATTTCGAACTGTGATCTCGACACTTCCTAGCAGTGACTTCCGAAACATTTTCTACTGAAACAACCAGCGAACCAGCAGCGGGTTCCCCGAATACACATCCAGGGTTCGATAGCGTGGTTGTCATCGAACCGACTAAAGGCTGGGCTCCCCTTAAGCTGCGGGACTTGTGGTCGTATCGCGAGCTTCTTTACTTTCTCGCCTGGCGTGACGTTAAGGTTCGTTACAAACAAACCTTGTTGGGAGCCGCTTGGGCGATTCTTCAACCGGTGCTGACCATGATCGTCTTCACGTTACTCTTTGGCCAACTAGCCGGTATCAAAACTGAGGGTATTCCCTATCCGATCTTTGCCTATGGCGGTTTGTTGATTTGGACTTTTTTTTCCAACTCAGTAACCAATAGCGGCAACAGTTTAGTAGGCAGCTCAAATCTCATAACCAAGATTTATTTTCCGCGCATGATTATTCCCGCCGCCGCCATCGGCGCAGGTCTCGT
The DNA here is from genome assembly GCA_003487805.1 of Blastocatellia bacterium. Classification (GTDB taxonomy): domain Bacteria; phylum Acidobacteriota; class Blastocatellia; order Pyrinomonadales; family Pyrinomonadaceae; genus UBA11740. Next base: position 63,581 of record DNNE01000157.1, read on the forward strand.
CGATTTCTTTCTGGCGTTTCTCATTCAGATTGTTTTGATGATTTATTACGGAGTGAGAGTTACCTGGGCCATTACCATGCTGCCGGTATTGGTAATTATGGCAACTTTGTTGGCGCTCGGGGTGGGCATGTGGTTGTCGGCACTGAACGTGAAGTATCGCGACATTCGCTACGCGATTCCCTTCTTAATACAGCTGTGGATGTTTGCTTCGCCGATAATCTATCCGGTGAGCATGTTGCCGGCTAAATGGCAATGGATACTGGCGCTGAATCCGCTTACCGGAATCATTCAGAATGTTCGGATATCACTTTTCGGTAATCAACCTTTTCAATGGAAGTCGCTGGGAATCTCTTTCGTGATAACGATCGTGGTACTTCTTTATTCAGCGTTTTCGTTCCGCCGGATGGAGCGGCATTTCGCCGACATAGTCTGAACTCTAATATGGCGCCCAGCATCACGGTAGATAATCTCGGCAAGGAATACCGCCTCGGTACGCAAGATTCCGCCTACGCAACAATCCGCGAGACTCTGGCCGCCAAGTCGCGCTCGCTTTGGAAGGGGGCGGCCCGCCGCGAAAAGAAAAAGATATGGGCGTTGCGTGGTGTCAGTTTTGAGGTCGAGCAGGGCGAAGTGATTGGCATTATCGGCCGTAACGGAGCAGGAAAATCGACACTGCTAAAGATTCTCTCAAGGATCACCGAACCCACCACGGGAAGAGTCGAATTGCATGGCCGCGTAGGCAGTTTGCTGGAAGTAGGAACGGGCTTTCATCCGGAACTGACGGGCCGGGAGAACATCTATCTTAACGGCTCAATTCTCGGCATGCGGCATCACGAAATCGATCGGCGGTTCGATGAGATTGTGGCGTTTGCTGAGATCGAGAAATTCGTCGATACACCGGTCAAACGCTACAGCAGCGGCATGTATTTAAGGCTGGCCTTTGCGGTGGCTGCACATCTTGAGCCGGAAATTCTGCTGGTCGACGAAGTGCTCGCAGTTGGCGATGTTCAGTTTCAAAAAAGGTGTCTCGGCAAGATAGAACAAGTTGCCGGCGAGGGACGAACAGTACTCTTTGTCTCTCATAACATGCCCGCCGTGCAACGTCTGTGCACTCGCGGAATTCTTTTGAGTGAAGGAAAAGTAGCTCGGGATGGCGATGTTCGGTTAGCCGTTCAGGAGTATTTGACGCTGGATCTGGGACAAGCCGGCGAGCGCACCTGGCAAAATCAGGAGACAGCTCCCGGGGACGATGTCGCCCGCCTTAAAGCTATTCGCGCGCTGAACGGAAAAGGAGAGGTAGCCTCTGAGTTCAGTGTGCGGGATAACTGGTATCTCGAAGTTGAATTCTGGGTGCTGGTCCCGGGCTTCAACATAAACGTGAATGTGTTTCTTTATAATGAATCGGGGAATCTCCTATTCGTCGCTGGAGACTTCCAGGATGCAGAGTGGCAGCATAAGACCCGCGAGGTAGGTGTGCACCGTTCTCGCTGTAAGATCCCCGGCGACCTTCTTAATGACTGCACCATCCGAGTGCTGGCCGGTATCTATTCGCCGCCGAGCACTTTACGCGGAATAGAGAGAGACGCTATCTCTGTTAGAATCAACGAGGATTTATCGACCAGCGGCGCGCGAGGTTTTTATCCAGGTCCGTGGCCCGGAGGAGCGGTGAGGCCAAGCCTGGAATGGGAGTTCGGATATACTCCCTCGTCACGTCAAGCTACAGGAAGAAATCAATCTGATTAGTCGCGCGCGATACTCAATTCGCAAGAAATAATTCGCGGCGCCCTTCACGCGACAAGATCACTGGCTGGACTTCCTCAACTTGATTTCAGTGGACTAGTCGGACCGAATGGTGCGACATGAATTAAGCGTGACGCTATATTAGCTTCCTGGCACAAAGTCGAAACAGAGCGTTTCTGGAATGACTGAACAAATGGCATCCTTTCGTCAAATCATTAGTAAAGATGCCTGTCGGCCTTTGCGAAACATAGCAACCAGAAGCTTCTGGCGGCACAAATACTGGAACTTTGTGCATTTTCTAAAGGAAAGGGACCTGACGGCTGACACCCAACATGGGCGGCTCACTTTCAGTTCGAAAGACAAGTTTATTGGTTGGAGCCTATACACCGCCGGTCACTATGGGTACGAAGATCTGTCCGTGGCCATCGATATTCTGAAGTCGCAGGGTAAATTGGCCGACAAGAATCCAGGTTATTTGATCGATATCGGAGCAAATATTGGAACCGTTTGCATCCCGTTGGTGCGTGACTCTGTGTTCAGACGCGCGTTGGCCTTCGAACCTGAGCCGCGCAACTTTGGTTATCTCACTCGTAATATCGAGCAAAACGCTCTGTCGGACAGGGTCCTGCCATTTCAAATAGCGCTGTCCGCGACGAGTGGCGAGGTTGAATTCGAGTTATGCCCCGAGAATCGTGGCGACCATAGAGTTCGCCTTTCCGCGCCATTAACTGGCTACAACTATTTTCATGAAACAGAGCGCAGCGTCATAAAAGTGCCGGCGCGGACGCTGGATGAAATGATCGGGTCGCTCGAGATTGGAACAGAAGAAATTAATATGCTTTGGATGGATGTTCAGGGGCACGAAGGACATGTTCTCAGGGGTGGCCAATCGTTGATCGCGAGTGGCGTACCTGTCGTTTTTGAGTTCTGGCCTTACGGCCTGCGAAGCGCGGGGCTGGACCTTGAATGGTTCGTTGATTTTGTCGGCAGCCAGTTTACGCAACTTTGGGATCTGGGATCAGACAAGCCCGAAGCAAAACCTGCCTCTTACATTCGCCAGCTGTGTCAAATTCTTCAGAACGGCAATGCCGTATCTCAAACTGATTTATTGGTCTTTTGAAGTGCCGCCCAAATCGATTGAAGCTGAGTAAAGGGTGGATTTGAGATTTATTTTGAATGGTTCAGATAAGCAAGTTATCAAGTCTCAAGCAACGGGTTGTCGATCGAATTGTTCGCGATCTGGTCACTCATCTGCGACCGCATTGGGAATTTTCGATGTTACGACAGCACCACGTGTATGGTGACGCGGCGCTCGTGGAGATCGCCGAAACCGCCAACGTCAACAACGGCTTATTCAATGTGGCGTCCGGCACAATCAAAGTTGAGGATTATGTTTTCTTCGGCCATAACGTTTGCGTCCTCACGGGGACCCACGACTACACCAAGTTCGATCTTGAGCGGCAAACTACGATTCCGAAATCCGGCCGCGATGTGATCATCAAGCGCGGCGCATGGATCGCCAGCAACGTCACGATTCTCGGACCCTGTTTGATCGGCGAGCACGCAGTGGTCGCCGCCGGGTCGGTCGTCAGCTCCGATGTTGCGCCCCATTCGATTGTGGGTGGAATTCCGGCACGCAAGATAGGCGAAATCAATCAAAATCCAATCCCAGCCGATCCGACCCAACCGGAAGAGCAGGTTAAGACAAGAGCGGAGAAGTAATCAGGCGTGCAGCGAACAAGCACCGAAGTATTGAGAGTAACGCAAGGGCAAGCAGGGACCGAATCCATCTTTGGCGCCTACTATGCCGACGTTCCTTTTGTCGATCGCTTTGAAACGCAGCCCGATCGGTCGGTCGACGTCATCATTCCGATCATCCACACCAACGAACTGTGGAAAACCAATCTGTTTTCGCTTTACCGCGAAATTCCAATTCACAAACTGCTGATTGGTGACGGTGGCTGCATTGATAACTCGATCGAAATTGTCAAAGAGTTTCCTCGAGTCGAGGTGTTCGACCATCGTAGTTACAAGACACTCGGTTACAGTATTCGTAAGTTAATCGAGTCGGTCGAAACTGATTGGTTCATCTACGTTCATTCCGATGTGTATCTTCCGCCAGGCTGGTTTGATGTGATGCAGCGCCATCAGGCGGACTATGATTGGTTTGGCTGTCCGATGAAACACACGGTCATGGTTCAATACGAAATTCCGGAAGAAGTGAGGCCTTATGCCGGCAGTCAAATGGGCCTGAAGTCAGCCTTTGAAGCGGGCCTGGGATCGATCGACGATGACTACGTCTATCGTCAGGAAGATTTTGTACTTGCCGACCTGGTAGAAAAGGCGGGATTCAAACACGGGAAGATTGAAGACACCTTTCATTACCACCAAACGATGTATAAGCCGACGCCCTGGGTGCGCAAAGTCAAGTCGGTGAACTTGAATCTCTACATAAGTCCTGAAGAGGAAGTGCGCAACCGCATAATGCAGGCGAGGGGGATAATCAAGTATTTGCAGCCGAACAATCCGGCGCTTATCTATGAAGTTTCCATGAGCATCGATCGATTGTTTGAATTGGGTGAATTGACGCCGGCCAACTGGCCGGACTTCAAGCAGTGGGTGGCGGAAACAAATTCAAAGTGGCTGCCTCACCTGCCGCAGCAGCGGCCCTGGAAGCAACGACTGCGCACGATGGCCAGAAGTTTATTTAATGTGTTTTTTGATTAGTGTCAGAACGCCATGTAACGCAAACTGTTAGTTTGCGATGAGT
>DNNE01000157.1:68392-87851 GCA_003487805.1 Blastocatellia bacterium
CAAACTGTTAGTTTGCGATGAGTGAATGGCATTAAGGCGCGCGCAAACTAACGGTTTGCGTTACAAGAACTAAACCGCAACTGAATACGATGAAGTTTACCAGGAGCAAACTGGACGGTGCGTTCATAATCGACCTCGATCAGTTTAATGATGAGCGTGGGTTTGTCGCCTACGCGTGGTCAGCGCAGGAATTCATCAAGCTGGGGCTGAGCGCTAAACTCGATGAGATCATCGTTTCTTACAGCCTTCGAAAGGGAACCCTGCGAGGCATGCACTATCAAAACGATCCGTTTGCCCAGGCCAAACTGGTTCGTTGCACCCAAGGCGCAATTTACGACGTGGCCATCGACCTGAGAGTTCAATCACCCACTTATAAGAAATGGGAAGCGGTTGAATTGACAGCCCAGAACCATCGCATGTTCTATATACCGGAAGGCTGCGCTCACGGATTCCAGACTTTGGAAGACCAAACAGAAGTCTTCTACCAGATGTCGAACGTCTACGCTCCGGATCATGCCAACGGAGTGAGATGGAATGATCCGGCCTTTGGCGTTGAGTGGCCAGAGGACGAACTTACCATCATTGACCGGGATCGGAACTACCCGGACTTTCGGGAGTAAACACCAAGGCGGCGCATGCATAACGAGTCAATGTCAGGAAAGCGAAAGCCGATTTATGTGATCGCGGAAATGGCTTGTTCGCATGAGGGCGATCCCCAACGGGGGCGCAAGATCATAGAGGCCGCGACCGATGCCCAGGCTGATGCCATTCAATTTCAGATCTGGCTGGCTAAAGACGTGATGGTTCCGCACCATCCGGACTATGACAAACTAAATCGCATTGAGCTGTCACGCGAGGCGTGGACTGAGCTGGCGCAGCACGGGCGCGCCCGCAGGCCGCAAATGGAGATCATCGCCTGCGTTTACGAGCGCGGCAGTGTCGATTTCGCTGAAGACTTGAAAGTCGACGCCTACAAACTGCATTCGGCGGATCTTTCGAACCCTTCGCTGGTGAAATATGTAGCCCAAACCGGCAAGCGAATAGATCTGAGCGTCGGCGCTTCGACCCTCACCGAAATTCAAACCGCCATCGATTGGATTCGCGGGACTTCAGACTCGAATATCTGGCTCATGTACGGTTATCAGAATTTTCCCACGCGAACCGACGACGTCCACCTCGATTACATGATGAAGCTGCGCAATGTTTTCGAATTACCGATCGGATATCAGGATCACAGCGATGCCGAAACCGGAGCGGCTTTTTGGTTACCGGCCGCCGCCGCGGGGATGGGCGTAGAGATCCTGGAAAAACACATCACGCATGACCGCGCTTTCAAAGGCATCGATCACGAAGCCGCTCTGAATCCAGATGAATTCGCTCGATTCGTCCGGATGGTGCGCGAAATCGAGGCGGCGCGCGGTATTGCCATTCCCAAATCCTTCTCACCTGACGAGCAGAAGTATCGCAAGTATTCAAAGAAAAGCATCGTCGCCAGCCGGCCGCTGCCCAAAGGAAGCGTCGTCAGGGAAAGCGACCTGATTTTCATGCGGGCTCCGGAACTGGGCCTGCCACCCGATCGATCAGACGTTCTGATTGGTCGTTCCACTAAGCGCGACATTTCTGCATACGAGTTAGTTGTAGAGCACGACTTAACATGAGCGCCGCAATTCTAATCACCGCCCGTCTGAAATCGACCCGTCTGCCAAAGAAAGTTATCAGGCCGATCGCCGGCCGGCCGATGATTTGCCACATGATCGATCGGCTGAAGCTGGCAGAGATTCCACAGCAAATAATCCTGTGCACATCTGCTCTGCCCGAGGATGACGAGTTGACTCGAATCGCTCACGACGAATCGATTTGCTGCTTTCGTGGAGATCCTGATGACGTGCTCGCGCGTTTGACTGGAGCGGCTCAGCAATTCGACGTCGACACAGTCTTTAGCTGCACCGCCGACAATCCATTTGTTGATGCGATACACCTGGACAAACTGCTGGAGTATCACCTTGCGCACAGATATGACTACACGAAAACCGAAGGCTTGCCGCTCGGCGCATTCGGATATGTTTTATCGCGGCCGGCAATGCAGCGCGCGTGCGATCTCAAGGTTGAAAAAGACACGGAGATTTGGGGACCTTTATTTACCGAGAGCGGAAAATTCGCTTGCGGGATTATGCAGATAACTGACCCGGAGTTCTGTTGGCCGGACCTGAGATTGACGGTAGACACGCCGGAAGATTTTCAGTTGGTGACACAAATTTTCGACGAGCTCTATGAACCGGGTCGCGTGTTTTCTTTGAAATCAATTCTTGAACTGTGCCGGAAAGATCCGTCACTGCCGGCCATTAATGCCGGCGTCGTGCAACAGGCCGGAAAAAAATTCACCTTGAAACCGAACGTGGACGAAGCGCGTGCCTGAATTTATCGAAATTGCCGGGCGGCGGGTTGGGCCGGGTCATCCCGCCTTTGTAATCGCCGAGGCCGGCGTGAATCACAACGGCGATCTCGATCTGGCCCTGAGACTGGTTGACTCCGCCGTTGCGGCCAAAGCGGACGCCGTAAAGTTTCAAACGTTCATCACCGAAGAATCAATCTCACCGCTAGCTGTTCAGGCTGCCTATCAACGCGAGAACACAGGTCGCGAGGAATCCCAGTTCGAGATGGTGAAGCGCCTGGAACTTCCCTTTGAAGCGTTCGCCAAACTCAACGAGTATTGTCAAAGCCGCAGGATTGTTTTTTTGTCGAGCCCCTTTGACACGGAGAGCGTTGATCTACTCGATGGCCTGCAAGTCGCGGCATTCAAAATAGCCTCCGGAGAAATTACTAACCTGCCGTTTCTTGCCTACATTGCCGCGAAACGCCGACCCATTATCCTATCTACCGGCATGTCGTATCTTGGCGAAGTTGAAACGGCTATGAGCACGATTAGACAAGCAGGAAATCCGCCGGTCATTCTTTTGCATTGTGTGAGCAATTACCCGGCAGCCAGTGCCGATATTAATCTGCGTGCCATGGCCACCATGTCGCGTGCCTTCGAAGTTCCGATTGGTTATTCAGACCACAGCGACGGCCTGGAAATCTCCCTGGCCGCGGTGGCCCTGGGCGCAGCTGTAATTGAAAAGCACTTCACATTAGATCGCGCTTTGCCCGGACCAGATCACAAGGCCTCTCTCGAACCAGAGGAATTGGCTGAGCTTGTCCGCGGTATTCGCACAGTTGAAGCTGCGCTCGGCGACGGGCACAAACAACCAGCCAGGAGCGAACTTAATACCTCCGAAGTAGCTCGAAAGAGCCTGGTCGCGGCCCAGGACATTCCCAAAGGCGCCGCTTTGACGCTTGAATCAATCTCGATCAAGCGACCGGGCACCGGTCTTCCTCCGGCAATGCGTGACCAGGTGATCGGACGGTTGGCGCGCATAGAAATCGCCGCGGGCACACCTATCACATTAGAGGTGTTGGAATGAGAACCATCGGTGTGATTACCACGGCTCGCTCTGATTATGGCATCTACCGGCCGTTGCTTAGCCTGATCAAAAACGACCCGGACTTGCGCCTGCACCTGATGGTCAGCGGGATGCACCTTTCTCCGCAATTTGGATCGACAGTAACTGAAATTGAAGCTGACGGTTTTGTCGTAGACGAACGCATCGAAAGCATTCTGACTGCAGACACGCCGGAAGGCATGGCGGGGTCGATCGGATTAGGTGTGACGGGATTTGCTCTAGCCTATTCAAAGCATCGCCCTGACGTTCTGGTAGTGTTAGGGGACCGATTTGAAATGTTTGCTGCCGCACTGGCCGCAGTGCCATTCAGGATTCCCCTGGCGCATATACACGGCGGAGAGGTTACCGAAGGCGCGCTCGATGACGTGTGGCGACACTGCCTGACCAAGATGAGCCATTTGCATTTTGTCAGCACCGCAGCGTACGGCGCTCGCGTTCGTCAACTGGGCGAGGAACAATGGCGAATCCATGTTTCCGGGGCGCTCAGCCTGGACAATGTGCGAGTGGTCAAATTGGTTTCGCGGGAAGAGTTGGCGCAGCGCTTTAAGATCTCGATCCCGGAGCGGTTTGTTCTGGTGACATTTCATTCGGTGACCACGGAATATGAAAATACCGGTTGGCAGTGCGGTGAATTGTTGGCAGCGCTAAGCCAGACAGACTTTCCGGTTCTGTTCACCATGCCTAATGCCGATCCTGGAGGCAGCGTGATTCGACGAATGATTCAGGAGTATCTTCACAACCATTCAAACGCGCAGGCGGTTGAAAACCTGGGCACGGAAGGCTATTTCAGCGCGATGAGTCTGGCTTCGGCGATGGTGGGAAATTCTTCGAGTGGCATTGTGGAGGCGGCGCCGTTTAAGCTGCCGGTGGTCAACGTGGGTACCCGGCAAAAAGGACGAATACTAAGCGCCAATATCATAAATACGACCTACCAGCGCGATGAGATCTCGAAAGCGATAACTCAAGCAACGGCGGACTCGTTTAGGGAAAACCTTGCGGATTTGATCAGCCCCTACGGGGACGGTCACGCCGCCGAACGCATTGTCCGGGTCTTAAGAGAGACAAATCTGGATGCCAAGTTACTGTCTAAGTCTTTTCAGGACTATCTTCCAAACTAGGAACTAATCGACTTCATGCGAGACATAATAATATTGGGAGCCGGCGGCCTCGCGCGCGAAACCGCTTTTCTGATTGACGAAATCAATCGCCATTCTGCAACCTGGACAATTCTGGGATTCGCGGACGCTGATGAACGGTCCCTGGGCGCGCAGATCGGCAAGCACAAAATCATTTGTACTGAAGATAGTTTGCTGGAAATGAAGGTAGCCGCCGCGATTGGCATAGGCGATCCTAAAACGCTCGCGAAAATCACAGCCCGATTGCAGGATCGGCCTAATGTATCGTTTCCAAACCTGGTTCATCCGAACGTGGTGTGGGACCGCGAACGAATCGAAATGGGAGAGGGGAACATTGTCTGTGCCGGTAGTATCTTCACGACCGATATACGAATCGGGTCATTTAATTTCTTCAACCTCAATTGCACGTATGGACACGATATCCGAATTGCGAGCCACTGCGTCTTTAATCCCGGTATTAATTTATCGGGCGGCGTGGAGATCGGCTCGCGTTGCTTGATCGGCACCGGAGCGACTATCTTACAGTATTTGACAATAGGTGATGATGTGACAGTTGGCGCGGGTTCGGTCGTCACAAAAAGCGTCGCCTCCGGCACTACGGTCATCGGCATACCAGCGAAGCCGCTGGCACCCAAAGACGAGCGTGCCTAAACCTATCCAACGGCAAAGAGTATCTGAGTAAGTTAGATATAGATGCAGAATTCCATCTCCGATTTGTTCATCCGGTCCAGCGATTCATTGTTGGCGGCCGGCGCGTGCATTGATCGAAACGCTCGCGGCATTGCTCTGGTAGTTGACGATCAGCAACATTTGCTTGGAACAATCACCGATGGCGACTTGCGCCGGGCAATCCTCGCTAAGAAAAGCGTTGACACCCCAGTAAAGGACCTTTTGGCGACGAAGGCCGTATCGCCTTATCCCAAACCCGTTACCGCTCTAACCGGAACTGGACGCGACGAACTTTTGCATTTGATGCATGAGCGCGTTGTCCGTCAAGTCCCACTACTTGATGATGAAGGACGGGTTGTCGATGTGGTTACGCTGGACGATCTGCTTCCGGCCGGGAACTTGCGACTCGAAGCAGTCATCATGGCGGGCGGCCTGGGCACAAGGCTGCGACCACTTACGGACGACGTGCCTAAACCCATGTTGCCTATTGGCGATCGGCCATTGCTGGAAATCATCGTTGCGGGTTTACGCGCAGCGGGAATTCGGACAGTGAACGTGGCAACTCATTACAAAGGCGAGCAGATTGCCGAGCACCTTAAAGACGGTCAACATCTGGGCGTTAACATTCGCTATGTGCAAGAAGACCAGCCGCTCGGCACCGCCGGGGCCTTGAGCCTGCTGGAAGAGTCTGAGGAGCCGCTGCTGGTCATTAACGGCGACATACTTACGCGCGTGGACTTCAAAGCGATGCTTGATTTCCATAACGAATGTGATGCGGATCTCACCGTGGCAGTTCGTCAATATGAGTTTCGCGTTCCCTATGGAGTCATCGAAACAGACGGTGTTGCTGTTACCGGCGTTTCGGAAAAGCCCGTGGTCCGACAATTCATCAACGCCGGCATATATTTGCTGAACCCCCAGATTCGTAACGTAATTCCAAACGGGAAGCATTACGACATTCCAGATTTGATTCAACAGCTTCTGAAAGAAGGCCGCTCGGTTGTCTGTTTTCCTATTCGTGAATATTGGCTCGACATCGGCGAATCTGAGCAGTACGATCGCGCCAACGCTGATATGGCGAGCGGGCACTTTTAGAGTTCCTACGGCCGTTCATGACTCAAATGGAAATTCACAAAAAAACATACTTCTCCAACCGGGAGAAGGACGCGCGAAAGGCTTTTTATGAGCTCTTTAAGGCCTCTCCCATACCTGACGACGAGGTCTTAGGCAATCTCGGATTGTTCATTAAGAGGCAGGACCTGTCTCACCTTCTGTTCATGAATGAGCTTTATAAGAAGATTATCGACGTTCACGGGATCATTGTTGAATTCGGCGTACGTTGGGGGCAGAACCTGGCATTATTCGAGTCACTCAGGGGAGCTTATGAGCCGTTCAATCACAATAGAAAGATCGTCGGGTTTGATACTTTCGCCGGGTTTGCTTCGACTGATCGGAAGGATGGCGGCTCGGATGTTATTAAGGAGGGGGCTTTCTCCGTAACACCACAATACGAAGACTACTTGAATCAGGTTTTAGACTATCACGAACAAGAGAGCCCGATATCTCATATCAAGAAGTTTGAATTGAGAAAGGGTGACGCGACGGTTGAGATCGACAACTACTTGAAAGAGCACCCTGAAACCATAATAGCTCTTGCATATTTTGACTTTGACGTCTACCAGCCCACGAGGAAGTGTTTGGAGTCTATTAAAGGGCATATTACTAAAGGAACCGTACTGGCTTTTGACGAACTTAACGTGCACGATTTTCCCGGAGAGACACTCGCGCTCAAGGAAGTTTTAGGATTGGACCGCTATAAAATAACTCGTTCGCCACTCTCAGCAGCCGCGTCATATTTAGTCGTAACATAAGCTCTATCTGCATCTATTAATCAAAGAGAGTAGCCACAAGTTTTGGATTGGACAACGAAGAGCGTTCTGGTAACTGGCGCCGGCGGTTTCATAGGTAGCCATTTAGTTGAGCAACTGGTGTCACGAGGGGCGCGCACCCGCGCGTTCGTCAGATATACGTCCGTGGGCTCATGGGGATGGCTTGACCAATCCGGATTTAAGGATGAGGTTGAAGTTCTTTCCGGCGATGTGCGCGATCGGGACACGCTCGAACGGGCGCTGTCGGGCGTTGACGTTGTCTTTCACCTGGCTGCGCTGATCGCGATTCCTTATTCGTACGACGCTCCGCTGTCGTATGTCAGAACCAACGTGGAAGGCACGTTGAATGTGCTGCAAGCGGCGATTCGCAATAACGTCGGCCTCGCCGTTCACACCTCCACCAGTGAAGTCTATGGAACTGCGCGCTGCATTCCAATCAGCGAAGATCACCCACTCCAGGGCCAATCACCTTATTCGGCTTCGAAGATTGGCGCGGACAAAATTGCGGAATCCGTCCACCTCTCTTTCGGCTTGCCGGTAATAACGGTTCGGCCTTTCAACACCTATGGCCCGCGCCAATCGGCCCGAGCCGTGATTCCCACAATCATCACGCAGGCGTTGGCTGATAAACCGATCAGCTTGGGTAACCTTGAACCGACGCGCGACCTCAACTACGTCGAAGATACCGTGGAAGGGTTCATCAAGGCGGCCGAGTGCCTGAAGGCTCCCGGTCAAGTGATAAATCTGGGAACGGGTCGCGAGATTTCGATTAAAGAGCTGGCAACGATCATCCTCAAGCTCATGAAGAAGGATCTGCCGATCATCTCTGAGAGTGAGCGCGTACGGCCGCCGGGCAGCGAGGTCGAACGATTGTGCGCAGATACCGAAAAGGCGCGGTCGCTCCTCGGTTGGGAGCCGACGTTTTCGCTCGAAGACGGCTTAACGCGCACCATCGAGTGGATACGTGAAAATAAGGAGAAATATCGAAGTGGCGTCTACGTCGTTTGAGCCGGGAGCGCTAGCGCCCAGTGGCATGATCCCCCTGTCCGTTCCGCTGCTTAGCGGGAATGAATGGAAGTATCTCAAGGAATGTCTTGATAGCGGCTGGGTTTCTTCCGCCGGCCCTTTCGTCGATCGCTTTGAGCGGATGGTTGCCGATTATGCGGGAACGCAGCACGGCGTCGCCATCGTAAACGGAACGGCCGCGCTGCACACGGCATTGTTGATAGCCGGAGTCGAACCAGACGACGAAGTTTTGGTTTCGACGCTCACCTTCATCGCGCCAGTGAACACCATTCGCTACGCAGGCGCCTGGCCCGTGCTGATTGATGCCGAGCCTGCGCACTGGCAAATGGACCCCCAGAGAGTCGCGGACTTTCTCGATAACGAGTGTCGTTGGCAGAACCACGAACTTCGGAATAAAGCGAATGGCCGGCGGGTGAAAGCTATTATGCCGGTTCACATTCTGGGCCATCCTTGCGACATGGACCCGATATTAGCGGCGGCGCGCAAATATGACTTGATCGTGATTGAGGATGCTACCGAAAGTCTCGGCGCCGAATACAAAGGACGTAAGGTCGGACACCTGGGCGATATCGGCTGTTTCAGTTTCAATGGGAATAAGATCATTACCACCGGTGGCGGCGGAATGATCGTCACGGACGATGCGAACTGGACGGCAAAAGCAAAGTATTTGAGTACGCAAGCTAAAGATGACCCCATCGAGTATGTTCACAACGAAATCGGTTTTAACTACAGACTAACCAATATTCAGGCGGCGCTGGGTTGCGCTCAGATGGAACAAATGGATGAGACGCTCTCGAAAAAACGGGCGATTGCAGGCCGTTATGGCTCTGCGCTGGGCGACGTGCCGGGAGTCTCTTTAATGCGCGAGGCGAGTTGGGCCAGCAGCAACTTTTGGATGTATACCGTTTTGATCGACGGAAAGATTTACGGAGAAAACAGTCGCGCGTTGATGAGACGCCTCGCCAGAGAGGACATTCAGTCTCGGCCACTCTGGCAACCAATGCACCAATCTCCCGCTTGCCAGGACTTTCAGGTACGGGGCGGCGAAGTAGCTGACCTTCTGCATCGTGATGCGTTAACCTTACCTTGTTCGGCTGGTTTGCCGCTTGACGACCAAGATCGCGTAATTGATGCTATACAAGCGGGCGTTCGCTAGTGCCCTAATTTGTAACGCAAACTGTTAGTTTGCGATGAGTAATGGCATCAGAGAGAGCGCAAACTAACAGTTTGCGTTACAAAAACTAAACCAGGGCACTCCTGGGCGTTCACTAGTCGCATCGGCACCGGCAGCGAAATCAATGAATCCAACTGAGTTCTTTTGGCGATCAAACGCGGCCGTTTTGCGTCGAAGCGGTGCTTTGCTAAGTCGTCTCGCCGAGCGTGCCTACTTTCGCGCCGAACCGAAGCAATCAGCCGCGGAGAAGAATCTCTTAAGAGAGAATGAAAAACTGCGCAATCGTCATGCGGGGCAGCGCTGCTTCGTAATCGGAAATGGGCCTTCGCTGACCACACAGGATTTGACGCCGCTGGCAGGCGAGATCACTTTTGTGATGAACGCCTTCTGGAAACATCCGATTTTGGACGACTGGCAACCGACTTACTTCTGTTTTGCGGACCCGGTCTGGTATGACGGTTCTGAGGCGGTAATAGAATTCTTTGATTCCGTTCGCGACCGCACTCCTAAGGCGAAATATATTTTTCCCTTAGATGGAAAACCGATCGTTGAAAAGAATTCACTGCTGCCGCTCGAGTCGACGTATTTCTTTGCTTACCAGGAGCAGCCGATCGGACTTTCCGTAGCGGACACTTTCGATCTGACTGTTCCGGTCCCTTACCCGTTTAGCGCGTCCCAGCTGGCCATAATGGCGGCCATGTTCATGGGATGCACGCCCATCTATCTAATGGGACTTGATCACGATTGGCTGGCTCATCGCGGTCAGGATACACATTTCTTTTCGGGTCGAAGCATTGAGAATCATCCTAAGGCAACGGGAGAACTGAACTACTCTTATGATTCAGAGATCGAGGCCATGGGAAAACTATGGAAGGGTTATAAAAAGCTGAGCTCGCTGGCGGCAGCGCACGGCATCCAGATATTCAATGCAACCGCGGGTGGATTTCTGGATGTATTCGAACGAGTAAACTACGAATCTCTATTCGACTCGGCGTCCTGATACGCAAAGCCGCGATCCTTGCCGGCCGGTGAACTTGCGAATGTCTGTACGGAACAATTTCAAAAACATCATAAGGCTCCTGACACCTCCAATCGTACTCAAGGCGGTTGCCTCCCTTAAATCAACGTCTTCAACCGAGCACATTTTGGAATATGCGCCCGACGCGTGGGACGTAACGGTCGCACCGCAAGACGGGGAAGTCGACGGGTGGAACGCCGAAAACGTAGCTGAGACTGAAAGTCATAAATGGGAAATGTTCTGCCACAACCTGGAGAGCGCAGGTCCGCTGGGATTCGCGCACGAACATCCCGATCTGAGCGTGACGCGTTATGTTCCGTTCCACAATGTTCATATGACGTATGCGTATCTCCTGGCACTGACGGCTCATCAGAAGGATGCGATTTCAGTACTCGACTGGGGCGGAGCGCTGGGTCATTATTATCAAATCGGCCGAGCTGTCTTACCCGACGTGAAGATTGATTTCCATTGCAGGGAGGTGCCAAAGTTGGCGGCGGTGGGCCAGCGGCTGAACCCTGAGGTTCACTGGTACGTCGACGACAGTTGCCTCGACAGATCTTATGACTTAGTCATGATGAACGGCTCATTGCAGTATTTCAGGAACTGGCAGGAAACTCTGTGCCGCGTCGCCGCCGCGGCTAACCAGTTTTTTTTCCTCACGCGGCTCCCGGTCGTTGAAAGCAGCCCTTCGTTTCCGGCTCGACAGCATATCTACGGAACTGAGATGATTCACATGCAGTTGAATCAGGCCGAAGTGTTGCAGGTTGCCCAAAGCGCCGGACTTGAACTCTTCCGCGAAGTCGTAGTGGGCGACCGCCCGTATGTCCATGGCGCGCCGGAGCAATGCGAATTGCGTGGCTGGATTTTCAAGGCCGCGAAGGCTAGATAATTAATGGTCATGAATTAAGGAGACAACGTTTTCAGTGAAATCCTGCCTGGTTTGCAATTCAACAATCGAACCCTTCCTGTCTTTCGGCAAAATGCCGATCGCCAATGGCTTTCTAACGTCCGATCAAGTTCGGGATGAATATTTTTTCGATCTGCAGGTTGGTTTTTGCCATCGTTGCACTATGGTGCAGCTGACCGAACACGTCGATCGCGAAAAGATGTTTCACGATGAATATGCGTTCTTCTCGTCGACGTCAACTCGCATGGCCCGGCACTTTGGCGAATTCGCCGCGAGTGTAAGGCAGGATTACCTGCGTCTGCCCGATCCTTTTGTGGTTGAGATCGGGAGCAATGACGGGATCATGCTGCAGAATTTTGCTCAGGCCAATATTCGTCATCTCGGGATTGAGCCATCCGCGAACGTGGCGGCAGTTGCCAGATCGAAGGGCATCAATACGATTTGCGAATTTTTCGACGAACAACTGGCCCGCCGAATCGTCGCGGAATACGGACAGGCAGACGCGTTTCTGGGCGCGAATGTAATGTGTCACCTCCCCTATCTGCATTCGGTCGCTGCGGGAATAAGAATTTTGTTGAAGCCGAGCGGAGTACTTGTCTTCGAAGATCCGTACATTGGCGACATCGTTGAAAAGACTTCGTACGATCAAATCTATGATGAGCATGCATCTTATTTTTCAGTCGCTTCGATCAGCAACCTATTTGAGCAGCATGACCTGGAAGTTGTCGACGTGATTCCGCAAAATGTTCACGGGGGCTCTATGCGCTATGTGATTGCACACAAAGGCGCGCGGACTCCTTCGCCGGCAGTCGCAACTCAGCGCGCCAAAGAAACCGAGATGGGTCTCGGCGAAGCCACAACCTATGAGAAGCTGCGTCGCAACATCGAGCGTTCGCGTGACGATCTCATGAATCTTCTGCGTGACTTGAAAAGTCAGGGAAAGCGCGTGGTGGGATACGGCGCTACCTCAAAGAGCACTACCGTAACGAACTACTGCGGGATTACTCCGGAGTTGATCGAATTCATCAGCGATACGACCCCAATCAAGCAGGGAAAGTTAAGTCCCGGAGCACACATACCCGTGCGCCCATACCAGGAGTTTGTCGATGATTATCCGGACTATGCGTTGCTCTTCGCGTGGAATCATGGTGAGGAAATCATCGAAAAGGAATCGGCATTCCAGCAGGCCGGCGGAAAATGGATCGTCTATGTTCCGGAAGTGAAGGTGCTGGGATGATCCTGTGCGCGAATCCACGCGCGCAATATCTGGCGCAGCAGGCAGAGATCGATGCTGCTATTGCGCGCGTATTAAATAACGGCAGATACATCCTCGGTGAAGAAGAACAGGCTTTTGAAGAAGAGTTTTCAGCTTACGTCGGCGTGCCGTATGGCGTCGGTGTTGGCAGCGGAACTGACGCTTTATACCTGGCCCTCGCGGCCTGCCAAATTGGAGAAGGCGACGAAGTCATTACCGTTTCGCATACGGCAGTTGCGACGGTCGCGGCGATAGAGCTTGCCGGCGCCACTCCAGTGCTCATAGATATCGAGCGCGATTTCTTTACGCTCGATCCCAACAAGCTTGAGGCGGCCATAACATCCCGCACGAAAGCGATCATTCCGGTCCATATTTATGGTCAACCTGCGGATCTCGATCCGATTCTCGACATTGCGACGCGTCATAACCTGAGGGTGATTGAGGATTGTGCCCAGGCGCATGGGGCGATTTACAAAGGAACGCGTGTCGGCGCACGTGGAGATATTGGCTGTTTCAGTTTTTATCCGACGAAGAATCTCGGGGCAATTGGTGACGGTGGCATGATTGTCACGAAGGATGCCGCACTTGCCGAACGGGCGCGGCTGCTTCGCGAGTATGGATGGGCAGAGCGATATGTTAGTCATATCCCCGGCGGAAACTCGCGATTGGATGAATTGCAGGCAGCGATTCTGCGGGCGAAGTTGCGAACACTCGATGATTCAAACCAAAAGCGAATCGGCATTGCCCAACAATATAACGAATGTCTGAGTGACAACGGATTGATATTGCCGCGAATGCGCGAAGATACGACGCACGTTTTTCACCTGTATGTCGTGCGTGTCCCCGAGCGGCACATGGCCCAGGAATATCTACAAAGCCGTGACGTGAATACTCTTGTGCACTATCCGGTTCCGGTGCATCTGCAACCCGCCTACCACCATCGGCTGCGCGTGCCGGCCCAAATGCGGGAGACTGAATCGGCGGCACAAGAGATACTCTCTTTACCGATGTACCCGGAATTGAGTCAGGAGAACACTCAGCAGGTTATCGATAACCTCAGGTCGTTTATGCTCGCACGTCAGCCCGTTAATTAAAGCAGCGCAAAGTTGGACCAGCCCTCGAACAAACAAATCACCGCCAACTGCGAAGGCAAAGGCATCCTGATAACCGGCGGCGGCGGATATCTCGCCCACAGCCTGCTGGACATCCTCAAGGACGTTGAATGTCGAGTGGTTCGGTTAGGCCGTTCTTTAGAAAGACCCACTCCGCCAAAAGGTCGCGCTCAAATTGACGATTTAGTCGGCGACGTGCGCGAGCGCAATGTTTGGGAGTCAGCGCTGGAGCAGATCGATGTGGTCTTTCACTTCGCCGGACAAACGAGCGTTTACGCAGCGAACCAGGATGCAGTAGCCGATCTGAATTCTAACGTCATGCCGATGCTGCATCTGCTGGATGTATGCAGGGTGAAACGTTCGAACCCGATTGTTGTTTTCGCGGGTACAGTTACTGAGCTCGGTCTCCCGTCGACAATTCCCGTTAACGAAAGCCAGCCCGATCATCCCGTCACTATCTATGATTTGCACAAGCTAATGGCGGAAAGATACCTGGTCCATTTTGCGAACGAAGGAGTAGTGCGCGGCGTGACGCTGCGTCTCGCGAACGTTTACGGTCCCGGGCCCCGCAGCAGCAGCGCCGATCGGGGCGTGCTCAACATGATGGTTCGTCGCGCCCTCGCCGGCCAGCCCATCACGGTCTATGGTGACGGAAACGAAATGCGGGATTACATCTTCACAGCAGACGTGGCAAATGCGTTCCTGAGTTGTGTCTCAGCGATTGAAAACA
The DNA here is from genome assembly GCA_003487805.1 of Blastocatellia bacterium. GTDB lineage: Bacteria > Acidobacteriota > Blastocatellia > Pyrinomonadales > Pyrinomonadaceae > UBA11740. Next base: position 82,809 of record DNNE01000157.1, read on the forward strand.
CGAATGGCCGCTATTTTGTGATTGGCACCGGCCAAGGTCATACTATATTAGAAGCCATGAGTCTGGTTGCTGAACGTGTTGCCTTCAAGACAGGAATTCGCGCACCTTTGATTCACGTCGCGCCGCCGCAACCACAGTCACCAATCGAAGCGCGGAACTTCGTCGCCGACTCGAATCTTTTTGTTAAGTCGACGGGTTGGCAAGCGCGCGTACGCCTGGCTGAAGGAATTGACCAAACGATTGAGGCCGCCTTATGAACATCCTGATCATCGGGGGCGCAGGCTTTCTCGGGGCGAATCTGGTGCGGCGATGTCTCGCCGAACCGGGGGCGAAAGTAACCGTCATGGATTCCCTCGACCCGCATCTGCGTTCGACGACGAAACACCTCCAGGAGGTCTGGGAGCGGATTCACTTCGCTCGCTGCGATTTACGCGATGAGCATTTGCTGTCCGAACTCGTGCAGGATCAGGATGTGATTTTCAACTGCGCAGCCCAGACCTCGCACCCTCTTTCGATCCAGTACCCACTACTTGATGCGGACATCAACTGTGTCGGCAATCTAAAACTGCTTGAGACTATTCGACTGCTTAACAATCGCGCAATAGTGGTCTACACCTCGAGCAGCACAGTGATCGGCAAAGCCGAGCATTCGATTGTCGATGAAACGCACAGCGAAAAGCCGCTGGAAATTTACTCAGCTAACAAGGGCGTTGCGGAAAAATATTATCGGATTTATCACACCCTACATGACCTCAAGACAGTGGTGCTGCGCTTCGCCAATCTTTATGGGCCCTATGGCAAGGGGTTTCCCGAATTTGGTTTTGTTAATTACTTCATACACCTGGCCTGGCAAAACGAAGAGATTAAGATCTTTGGCAGCGGCGACCAGACTCGCAATGTGATGTACGTGGATGACGCAACGGAATTGCTATGGCGCGCCGCGAACGACGACCGCCTGATCGGTGAAACTTACTTCGCTACCGGCGACGACCACCTTTCGGTGCGTGAGATCGCGGAAACAATCGTGTCGGTTCTCGGCCGTGGCCAGGTCACGCACATCGACTGGCCGGACGAGCGCCGCCGCATGGAGATCGATCACGTGAAATTCTCGTCTGAGCGGCTGCGATCTTTGACCGGTTGGCAGCCGCGTTATGATTTCAGATCGGCACTCAACGAGCTGAAGGGAGTGCTCGAGCGGACAACATGACGGCCCGAAACAAGATTGTGGTGACGGGCGCGCTGGGTCACATAGGCTCCTGTCTTATACGCGAATTGCCTGCGTTTTTTCCGGACGACCTGCAACTTGTGCTGCTGGACGATCTTTCGACCCAGCGGTATTGCTCGCTGTTCAACCTTCCGAAGTCCGCCGGATTTCAGTTTATTGAAGCTGATATCTTAACGACGGAACTTGCGCCCATCTTCGCAGGCGCTCGCGCGGTTGTGCATCTCGCGGCGATCACGAATGCCGCCGGCAGTTTCGAGAACGCCGAACAGGTGGAGATGGTTAACTTTAGCGGGACTGAACGAGTGGCGCGCGCCTGCGTCGCGGCAGCAAGCCCATTAATTTTTCTGTCGACAACCAGTGTGTACGGCACGCAAAGCGACGTCGTTGACGAAGGTTGTGCGATTGCCGACTTGCAGCCGCAAAGCCCTTATGCCGAATCGAAGCTAAAATCAGAGCAGCTATTGCAAAATCTGGAGGTCGCCTCAGGGCTCCGGCATGTGATCATGCGGCTTGGTACGATCTTCGGCACGTCGATCGGCATGCGGTTTCATACCGCGATCAATAAATTCTGCTGGCAGGCCGTCACCGGACAGCCGATCACCGTTTGGCGTACAGCCTTGAATCAAAGGCGGCCATACCTCGACCTGACGGACTGCGTCAAAGCAATCGAGTTTGTGATCCAGAAAGACTTATTCGACGGCAACATCTACAATGTGTTAACGCTGAATGCGACCGTGCGCGAGATAGTCGACATCATTTCCGCGAACGTTGATGGCGTTGCAATTGAGTATGTGGACACCCGCATCATGAACCAGTTGTCCTATACCGTCTTGAACGATCGCTTTAAAGCACTCGGCTTTGAGTTCCGCGGCAGCCTGGAAAAGGGCATAGCCGAAACCATTGAATTGCTGGGAGGTATTCGCAGTTCATGATCGGCAGCGGTGAGCATACATCTTCGGGAATACCGTTTTTCTCGGTCGGCATCACGACCTACGATCGTGTCGAGATGCTAATCGAAACGCTTCATTCTGTGTTGGATCAAACTTTTGCCGATTTCGAGATAGTTGTCGGTAACGACAATCCGCAAAGAAAGATCACGGCAAAATATCTCGGAGTGAACGACCCGCGTATCCACTTCGTTAACCACGAGCACAATCTCGGCGAGTTGGGAAACATGAACGCGCTGGTGAAGATTAGTCGAGGCGACTATTTCACCTGGCTGGCGGACGACGATCTGCTGGCGCCGCGGTTTCTCGAAGCTATGCACGACGCGTTGGTAGAGTTTGGTTTGCCGACTTGCGCTTTCAGCTCATTTACCAATGGCGATCGGGTGCTCGTCAATCCGGCCCGCTTGCCCGGAGAAGCGCGCGTTTACAGCGGCAGTGAGTTTCTGCGGCTCTATTGGTCAGGGGCAATCTCAGCAATCGGCACCATGGGTGCATTCCATCGTGAGTATCTGGCACGAACTGGCGGTCTTGAGGACTTGAGCGGAGGAAAAATCGCGCTTCATACCGAGTATCTGCACTTGGTTAAGATGGGCCTGCTGGAAAAGGTCGTTTATGTGAACCAGCCACTGGTCGTGTATCGCGTACATGAAGGTTCGTGGGGCTGCAGCAATACAAATTTCGAAGAGTACAAGAGATCAGGCGCGAACCTGGCGCGCCGCAGCGTCGAATACTTACGAGCGCCCGAACTTATCAAAGACTTCGACCAGAACCTGACGCAGATGTTGAGATGGTTGATGGCTGAATTCGTCGCGGTCGCTCGGCGCACGCCTGGATTTCATGCCTACAACCTTATCGGGTACTTCCTGTGGTCGCGCATTTATGTCAGCTCACTGAAGGGCTCGACCTTGTATGAGCGCGCAGGACGGTGCCTGCTCCGCGCCGAAGCGTGGCTGTTTTGGGTCCTCTGTAAACAAAAATTCCTCGAGTTAGCGCCAGCACCTTTTATCAAACTCGCGTACTCGGTCCGTTCCCTTTTTCAACGCCGCAAGGGCTCCAGTGTTTCTCAAGTGAACGTTTGATAAGATACTTTTTTCGGCTGTCGGCAGCTCGCTCATCTGCGCACGCACGAAACTAAAATCAAAGGAATAATATTTGTGAAACAACTCGTCAAGAGTGCGATCAAAAAATCGTTCGGTACCCTGGGATACGAATTGCGGCGGAAGACCGAAACTCCGAACCATTTTGAAATGGAGCAAGGCAGTCTGCTGGTGCCCGGTATCTGGAATCACCGGCTGTTCAAATCACTTATCCCATTACGGCTGGAGGCGACCCACGCGCCGTTTCTGTTGCTCGGCAGCAAAAGCCAGATAGATTACCTGCGATCGAGCTTCGGCATGTACAACGTTGCCGCGGAAGGCATTGAGTGGGACTGGCAGACTGAGATAGATCTCAGTCGCTTTCCCTCCACCTCACTCATCATCATATGTAAGCTGCCGCAGACTGAAGCGCAATGGCGGGTCGTCAAGAAGCTAAGGGAAAGCTACGGCCCTCGGGTGACCGGAATACAGGAACTGGTGTTGCCATTTACCACCATACTCGAAGGTCAGGCCTCATTGACGTACTGCGTCGAAGCGATGGAAGAGTTGACGACGTATTATGCAGGCGAACAGTTCTTTGGTCCGCTGGCTGAGTTGAACACCGCTTTTCCGTTGGCGGGCCGGCGCGTCATCGAGTTCGGTCCGATGGAAGGCGCACAGACTGCTGGTCTCGTAAACCTTGGAGCGGAGAGCGTCACCTGCATCGAGGCGCGCGCCGTCAGCTTCATCAAAACGATGATCGCTCAGTACAGCCTTGGTTGGCCGAACGTGCGTTTGGTGATGGACGACTTTCACAACGCGGATCGCAACAAGTATGGCGCCTTTGATTTAGCGTTTGCTCACGGCGTTTACTACCACAGCTTCGCGCCGTTTCTTTTCTTCGAGAACCTGATGTCGCTCTCCGATAACATCTTCATCGGCGGCTATTGCCTTATTAATGGTGAGCACGCCAACGATACCCTCGCTTATGAGGGTCAGAATTTTCGCGTCCGCCGGATTCAGATATCAAACACCTACAACAACGCGGCCAATGAATTCGCATATCACTTCGATCGTGATGAGCTAATCAACTTCTTCAAGAGTCGCGGCTATAATATAACGGTCATTTCCGACGAGAAACCCGACGATCCATGGGGCGACTGGTTCCTGCGCTTTCTCGCATGCAAGCAGCAGAAGTAATAACGAACGCATGGCTGAAACATTAGGTTCATTGTGCGACAAGCTGGCGACGGTCAAGCTCAAGCTGTGGCATTCCGACGATGCGGAACGCTTGCAGAGTCTGCGCGCGCAGGAGCATCAACTTCATCACGAGATTGATGAATTCATGAGCGCGGCCATCTCTGGTGAGATCCCGATTGAGCGACTGACGTTCGCGCAAAATAAGGTTTACAAAAAAGACGGCAACGTGGTTCCGGAGTTTAAGGGCACACTGGGAGAAAGTTTCGCGCAATTGGCCCATACGGTTTGCAAGCTGTGGCATGTGCAGGAAAAGGTCTATGAGTTTGAAAGCGTGCCGGTGGATCAAAAAGATGGCGTCATCAAAGAACTGGCCATTGTGAATCTTGAAAGAAACCAGTGCATCGACGGACTTGACCAGCGGTTCCGTGAATTGATCGAAGCGGCGCGGGCGGATAGATAGAACTCACCGATTCATTCTCACCAATATGCATTATCACTTGATTGGAATTTGCGGCACCGCGATGGCATCGCTGGCCGGAATGCTGCAAGCAAGCGGGCATCAGGTGACCGGCTCGGACGAGAATGTTTTTCACCC
>DNNE01000044.1 GCA_003487805.1 Blastocatellia bacterium
TGCCATTGAGCTACTGCGGAATACTGATGCGCGCCGAAGACAAGTCCTGGATGCACGCGAACGACTTTTATAACAAAGCGCTGCGAGGAGGGTCAAGGCGTCTGGCAGCGAGGTGTGTCTTAATTTGAGGGTGAGGTCAGTGCCGGGAGCGGTAGCGACCGGGTAATATCTTGTCAAACTCGATTCTTGCTATCAGATGCGACCCGGTCGCTACCGCTCCCGGTACTGACTCCATCACGTCAACGGCAAATTGAGACACTACCGCCAACAACGCGCCGTCTTGCTCGTAAACGAAAATGTTGTAGTATGCCGCGCGTTATTATGGCTCGCTGATCAGGAAAGGCCCTACGTTTATGATTAATCGAAATCGTCGCAGCCTGCGATTTGTCGGGAAGCTTACTTCTATTCTGCCATTGCTGGCGGTGATGTCAGCCGTCGCGTTTGCGCAAGCGGCTCGGGAGTCCCGTCCTTATTTTACCGAACCCGCAATTTCTCCTGACGGCTCCGAAGTCGCCTTTGTTTCAGGCGGCGACATTTGGACGGTGGCGGCGACGGGTGGCGATGCGCACCTGCTGGTTTCGCATCCGGCAACCGAATCGCGGCCGCTTTATTCGCCGGATGGGCGCAAGCTCGCCTTTACTTCGACGCGCACCGGCAACGGTGACATCTATTTATTGACACTCGATACGGGCGATCTCAAGCGGCTAACGTTTGATGACAGCAACGATCAGCTCGACGCGTGGTCGTCGGACGGCCGCTGGATTTACTTCTCGTCAAGCAGTCGTGATATGGGCGGGACTGATATCTATCGCGTCAGCAGCGATGGCGGCACGCCGATGCAAGTCAGCGCCGATCTCTACACCAACGAATATTTCGCCGCGCCGTCCCACGACGGAAATTCCGTTGCTTTTGTCGGCCACGGCTTCGGCGGCTCGCAATGGTGGCGCAAAGGTCACAGTCACATCGATGAGAGCGAAATCTGGTTAATGCGGTTTGGCGCTAATCCAACCTACGAACAAATAAGCGAGGGCGGCGCTAAGGAAGTATGGCCCATGTGGAGCAAGAATGACGCGACCGTTTATTACGTTTCAGATCGCAGCGGAGCGCAAAACGTTTGGGCCAAAGATCTCAACGGCAAGAGCCGGCAAGTCACGCAATTCAAAGATGGACGCGTGCTGTGGCCGAGCATCGCGTATGACGGAAAGATAATTGTCTTCGAACGCGATTTTCAAATTTGGAGGGCTGATGCAGCGAGCGGACGCGCGGCCGCGGTGACGATCAATAGGCGCGGCGCCTCAGCTGGGCCTGCTGTAGATCATCTCAGACTCAGCGATCAGATTTCCGAGATGGCCCTCTCTCCTGACGGGAAAAAGATTGCCTTCATCGTGCGTGGCGAGATCTTTGCGGTTTCGTCGAGTGATGGCGGCGACGCTGCGCGGGTAACGTCCTCGCCTGCGGAAGAAAGTCAGGTAGCGTGGTCAGCGGACAGCCGGCGGCTGGTTTACGTCTCGGATCGAGATGGGCCAACGCACTTGTTCCTCTATGATTTTGCCACCAGCAGTGAGTCACGTCTCACCAACGATCAGGCCAGTGACGACACGCCGCAGTTCTCGCCTGATGGAAAAGCGATCGCCTTCGAGCGCGGTGGCGAAGAGATTCGCCTTTATGAGATCGATTCAAAGAAAGAACGCACGGTCGCAAAAGCGCACCTCGAACGGCCGCCGCTCAGTTCTGATCGACCATTTGTCTGGTCGCCGGACAGCAAGTGGATCGCCTACGTGCCGGTGGGCGACAGGTCTTTCAAGAATGTTTACGCGGCGCCGGCCGGCGGTGGTGAGAGTCATCAGATTAGTTTTCTGTCAAACGGAAACAGCAACACGGTTTCGTGGAGTCCGGACGGTACCTTTATTTTGTTTGACACTAACCAGCGCACTGAGACGGGACAAATCGCGCGCGTCGATTTAATTCCGCGCACGCCGAAGTTTCGCGAAGATCAATTTCGCGATCTGTTCAAGGAAGAAACCCCGAGAACTCCTTTGCGCCAGACGCCGGCGACCGAGCCGCAGCCGGCCGCAACACCGGCGGCGATGCCGAGTGCAACGCCCGCAGCCGAAGCAAAAGGAAAGCCCGCGCCGAAACCGGTGCAAATTGATTCCGATCAAATTCGCCGCCGCCTGACTTTGTTGCCGGTGGGCGTCGATGTCCGTTATCACGCGATCAGTCCCGACGGGAAATTGCTTTTGATGATCGCGGCGGTTGCGAATCAATTGAATCTCTACGTTTATCCGCTCGACGAGTTGTCAAAGGATCCTTTCGTTTCCAGGCAGCTCACTTCGACCGCGGGTTTCAAGAGCGGCGCGCAATTCTCGCCTGACAGCAAAGAGGTCTACTACCTGGAAGCCGGCCGCATCAACGTTATTCCGATTGAGAATCGGCAGTCGCGTCCGGTGGCGGTTACCGCCGAAATGGATGTGGATTTCGCGCGCGAGAAGAATGAAGTCTTTCAACAAGCGTGGACTTACATCCGCGACAATTTCTTTGATCCAAACTTCAACGGCGTGAATTGGAACGCGGTGCGCGATGAGTACGCGCCGTTGGCCGCGGGCGCTCGCAATGGTGATGAACTGCGACGAATAATTTCGGAAATGTTAGGCGAGCTAAACGCTTCGCATTCAGGAATTGGCGGTCCGGCAAGCACCGCGCAAGCGGCGGCGATCGGCCGTCTGGGTGTTCGCTTCGATCGCGAGGAATTTGAACATAAAGGCGCGCTGCGAATCACTGAGGTGATTCCGCTGACGCCCGCGGCAATCAGCAGTATTAAGTCAGGCGAATATCTCATCTCGGTCGATGGCGCGGCGATTGGCCCGCACACAAATCTTGATGAGCTGCTCGCTTATAAGATTGGCAAGCGCGTCGTCCTTTCCATCGCTTCATCCGCTGACGGCACGAAGAAGCGCGATGTCGTGCTGCGCCCGGTTAACGGAGCGACAGAGCGCAATCTGCTTTACCGGAAATGGATTGAAGAGAACCGCGCTTATGTCGCGAAGATCAGCCAGGGCCGTCTTGGGTACATTCACATGGCAGACATGTCCCAGGGCGCGTTGACGCAGCTCAACATTGATCTCGATGCCGAGAATCAAAAACGCGACGGCGTGGTGATCGATGTGCGCAACAACAACGGCGGTTTCGTGAACGTCTATGCCATCGATGTGCTGGCGCGGCGAAGTTACTTCAATATGACGCCGCGCGGCTTCTCGATGACGCCGTCGCGTAGCGCTCTGGGACAACGTTCACTCGAACTGCCGACGATCCTGGTTACCAATCGACACACGCTGTCTGACGGCGAGGACTTCACGGAAGGTTATCGCTCGCTGCATCTGGGCAAAGTCGTCGGTGAGCCGACCGCCGGCTGGATCATCTTCACGTCGGGGGTTCAGCTAATAGATGGCTCGAATCTTCGTCTACCATTCGATCGAATTACCGCGAACGATGGCACGTTGATGGAGATGCACCCGCGACCTGTCGATGTGCCAGTGTCTAAACCAGTCGGCGAGAGTCTCCTCGGCCGCGACAGTCAGCTCGAGGCAGCGGTGACAGAGCTATTGAAAGAGATTGGGAGTAGATCGAGAGGGAATTGAAGGACGCGTTCAGCGTTTGAACTAGCGACCAAGATCGTTGATAGCGGCCAAGTATTCGCGAATCGCGTCCTGGATGTTCGCGAGCGCTTCGGCTGCGGTCTTGCCCTGCGACCAACAGCCCGGCAGACCGGGACACGAAACGCTGAATCCTTCTTCTGATTCACGAACAACGACCTTGTAATTCATGTTGACCTCCGACGAGATTATACGCCGCGAGAGATTTGCACAAAAGGCAAGTGGCGAGTTCTATGATCGATTGGATGGCATCGCGTTACAGAACCGCGAGCGG
>DNNE01000022.1:0-9364 GCA_003487805.1 Blastocatellia bacterium
TCGTTGGACCGGAGCGGCGGGAGCGTGTTTCGCATCAAACTTGGTGCGGCGAAGGTTGAATGAATTCGCGCCGCCCGGTCAACTCCGCCGTTATGCCGTTTCTCGTTATGAACAGAACGCGCACCTGGTTCACTCTGGCCACAGTTTGTTGCTTGGGTCTCTGCATCTCCTCTGCGGCTCAAAGCACTTCCGCGCCTGAAGGGTGGCACAGTATCACTGATAACTCTTTCACTTTTCAGTTGCCGGATGAAATGACCGAAACCAAAAACCTCGGCGACTATCTCGGCCACATGCGAACCTTTGGCGGTAAACGAATTCCATATTTCACTCTGAACTACCGCCTCTACACATGCGACACGACAACTCCCGGCAAAGACAAACCAAACGTCGAACGATCTATTATCGACGTTCATGGCCGAAAGGGCGTGTTGACAATCGGTCCGTCTCCGAATGATGGGCACTTCCTTGCCGTAATTTGTTTCGCCAACGTTGACGCTGACAGACGGCGGCTGAAGTTCTATGCGGCCGCGTCAACTCTGCCGTTGGGCCGTTGATAGAGACATGGAGGCGCCATGACCAAGCCATGCATTTGATCGGGAGTTAGCGAAACGCTGCGAGCAAGACCCTCGATCCTTACGAATGGACACTTTAACCCTGGCAAGACGATACCGCTACCTGTGGACAGGAGAAGCCGTCTCGGCGACCATCTTTATCATTTTGTTGATAACGGGCGCAGTGCGGGAAGGCCACTGGGTGAATTGGATTGATCGAGCCTATAGTGTGGGCATCGTCGCGTGGATTTTGGTGCAGGCGGTGGTCTTTTGGCGGTGGAAATTGCGCCTCTTGGCCCAAGAGCATCGTGCGCTGCCACCGGAAGTTGTCCTTCGGTTTCGCTGGTTCAAGCATCTCAACTGGGTGTTGATTGTGGCTTTCCCACTTGTCGTATTGGTGGGGTGGCTCCTGGCGGGTAGACGCCTCAGCCAGGCGGATGTTGGGCTGGGGACGCTAATCCTATTGGGAGCCATCTTGGAGCAAATCAATTATTACTACTACCAACTCATGTATGACAGTCGTTACGATTGGCGTTACCTCATGCTGTATAAACGGCTTCGCATTGGGAGTATCGCAAAGATGCTGACTCAACGTATTTCTGGTGCAGGATGACGTGAATTACTAAACTTGTGCCCTCCCGGCGCGGCCCAACAAATCGTTGGACCGGAGCGCGGGGAGCGTGTTTCGTAACCTGATTGACTGAATCGAAGGTTGAATGTAATCGCCGCGCCCGGTTAACTCCACCGTTCGGCCCCTAACAACATGGACGCCTCAGCTTCCAGACCAGCACTCTACAAAGAACTTCTTGTTGCCTTATTGGTTGGTGCTTTGTTTGGCGCACTCGTTGGTTGGCTCGCGGGCATGCTCGCGATGTTCTTTGCTTCGGCGGTCATCGATGAAACTCGGGGAATGCGAACGAGCGCTTTCATCGGCGGCTTGATGGGCATTCCGCTCGGCGCGCTCATAGGCATAGTGGTCTGCATTCCTCTGCGGATCTTATCGGCGCGGGTTTTACCTTTTCTTAAGAACCCTTGGTTCGCGGCACCGTTGGGCGCGGCTGTCGGTTGGTGCGGTGGGTTTGTGGTCCTTCTCTATTGGAATACTGCGCTCGCAACAATCGTTTACGTGGGGCTGCACTCTATGTTCGTCGGCGGCATGGTTGCGACCGTGACCGTACTCGCGAAACCAAAATGGTTGTAACGTGGCGGGGCCGAACAAATCGTTGGACGCTTCTGAATGGTGGGCACTACACTTAATGGGCATTAGGTTGAATGATACATGGACGGTTCTGGTAGATGAAGCGAATCTTGGGAGTTGTTTTTTACTTATTGGCTGGCGTTATTGCCATTTTCGTCACCCTGCTTCTGCTTCTTCAAACCTTGACTGCCATCGGTTTGGCGAAGAGTAATAGCAAAGAACCGGGTCTGCTCGTAGCCTCCTTTTTCTTCTTGTTCGGTGCGATGCTCACAATCTTTTTAATCAGGTTAGGGCGTAATATTTCACAGAGTAGGGGCGGGTTTAGTTTAGGCGCTAAGATCAACCTTCTGTTTGTTGGGCTAATCGTTGATGTGGTCGTCTTCCTTAAGTCAGCCGTTCCATATTTGACTCGGGGGCATGGCGGGTTGGCGGGCAGCGTCGCTTTACTATCGGCGCTCATGTTTGCGATTCTCTGTTGGCTGCTCGTTAGGGTATGGCGTGGTTATTTATGAGGACGCGTCTAACAGCTCATTCAACGCGAGCGGAATTAGCCTGGTTGTTAGCGACAACTTGGATGCCATTCGCAGGTACTCCCCGCCGCGTTAATTCAACCGTTCGGCGCTAACCTGTGATCAATTCACGCCGCCATATGTCTCGGAAAGTAATCTTTCACCTCTCAGTTTCGGTTCTGACACTCGCGGTCGCATTTATTCTTAATTGGTTCATCTTCGGCGAGTCTTCACCTGCGAGCGAATACTTCCTTTGGCATGTCGGGGTTCCAAATGCCTGGGGCGGCATGAACTTAATTCCAGGTATGATCTCTGCTGTTGCTGACAAAAATATCCACGGCGGAAATGAATTTGTCTTTTACGCGGCTTTCATAATCCAATGGATGTTGGTTGGTTTGGTGTTCTCGTTTGTTCTATTGTTGTTCCGAATGAAACGCGAAAAACCAACGACCATTCTTGGCTAGTTGCGCGCTCTACTGTAACGCGCCGAACAAATCGTTGCACCGGAGCTGCGGGCGCGTGTTTCTCAACATGAATGGTGCGGCGAAGGTTGAATGAAATTGCGCCGCCGGGTCAACTCAGATGTTCGGCGGCCTGCGTTCTCGCGTTGCGGACGCGAGTGGTTCGGCGTCGGAGGTGAGTCGCTGGATGGATAGAGGCACGAAAAGCTCACGAGGTGGATTTCTCCGGTTGTTCACGCAAGAATGATGGCCACGATATCGATGACGAGATAAACATGAGCAATCCCGTAGCACCATCGACGCCCGCCGACACCGGTTCACGACGGTTCTACCATGGCACCAAGGCGGACCTGAAGCCCGGGGACATTCTTCAAGGCGGCTATTCCTCCAACTACACGGAGCGGAGATCGCCATGGATCTATTTCAGCGAGACGGTGTTCGCGGCTACCTGGGGAGCGGAACTGGCAAAGGGCGAAGGCCCGGACCGGATCTACGTGGTCGAACCTACGGGGTCGTTCATGGATGATCCCAATGTGACCGACAAAAAGTTTCCGGGTAATCCAACGAAGTCCTACCGCTCCAGGGACCCGCTGCGCGTCGTCAGCGAACATCTGGATTGGCGGGGACACTCCCCGGAGGAAATCCAGGCAATGAAGGACTTTATCGCGGATAAAGAGCCCATCGACGACTGAGCTGCTTTCTGTTTGGGTAGAGAAGTCAGAGCATGGATAGTGTCGGGCCGCCTAACAACTCATTCAACAGGAGCGCGAGTTAGCTTGTCTTTCATCGAGAACTTGTATCGGCGGTTCGCCGCGCCCGGTTAATTTCTGACGTTGGGCGCTTACTCATGCTGAAGTCAATTTTTGCAGCTGTGATCTTCTTCGCAATATCTGCCACCACTGGCGGACACGGCACGAATTTTCAGGACAATCCTGGAATCCGGGATTGTCCAACCATAACGGTCGCCTGTCCCGACAACGTTTTCGAGGAAAACTCGGATTTACACTTCTCTGCCAACATCTTGCCGAACGTGAAATACCATTGGTCCATCGGATGGGTGCGTGGTTTTCCCAAAGGTCGGATCAAATCTGGGCAAGGTACGCCGTCCTTGGTTGTCTCGGCTTCAGGGCCCGCGCGCCGCGGTCTCACAGTAACGGTTAAGGTCACCGGTTTGGACAGCGTGTTTCGAATCAAACCTGGCGCGGCGAGAATTGAATGAAATCGCGCCGCCCGTTAACTTCAGACGTTATGTTTCTTTCCCCCTCAACCTGGTTGCTCAATTTGTTCTTGAACAACATCTGGCTGGCGATCGCGCTTTGGGCGGTTTTGTATTGTCTCGATTACATCTTCACCATGACAGCAGCGCGCCTCTACCGCGGCGGTGCCCAGCGACACTATTCTTTTCCAGAGGGCATCGAACTCAATCCGTTTTTTCGGGACGATGTTGCAAAGATTCGCAAGTTCAGCTTCCGCTTCTTTTTGATTTTGTTCTTCACCGCGGGCCTTTTGCTAATCGCCTACGAATTGAATGTGCCTGAGGCTTTTGCTGTGGTCTGGGGCATGTTTGTCGGCATACAACTGGCAAACCATTGCCGCCACATCCGAAATCTGGTCGTGTTCTCTTATGCGCGACAGTCTGCTGGCGTGAGCGGTAAAATCCAGTACGAACACTGGTTCAGCTTGCGGCTGTCGTCTGTCGACTTCTTTTGTTTCGGTGCGTTGTTTCTACTGCTCTTTTTGTTTTGGGGTAACCTGTTCATCCTGGGCGCAACCCTCGGTTGTCTTTCGCTTGCGCTCCGGCATTTCATAGACTCGGTCAAGAAACGGAAATTGTCGCCGAAGGACGAAACATAAGAAATCGTTGGACCGGAGCGCGGGAGCGTTTTGTAACTGATTTGGTGCGGCGAAGGTTGGGTGGATACGCGCCGCCGCGTGAACTCAGACGTTGGGCCACAATTATGGATGCAACTCATCGGCAGCGTTGGCTCGGGGTGGCTATAGTCATCGGGGTTTTGTACGGCTTTGTCGGGATTGTTTTCGCGTTGCCATCAAATGACGTGCGTATCTGGCGCTTGGCGGCTTGGATCGTGTGCGGCGCTTTGTATGTAGTTCACATTGGGTTGGAAAATTTTCGTTACGGCAACCGGGCTCTGGCGGCGGCGTCACACATCGCTGCAGCAGTCGCGGTTGGTGGCTTTGTGTTGGCCAGCGCCGCGACTATTCACAAAGCGCTGGCAGGATCACCGGCGCCGTACTGGCGATTCCTACTCGCGCTGATAGCGTGGCCAATGATCACGGCGACGCCGGCGTTTGTTGTGGCGCTGCTTGCGAGTCTGATGCTATGGCGCTTGCGGCAGGCCGACTAGTCGGTTGAATCACCGTGTGGCCCAACACGACACCGCCCGGTCAACTCTGACGTTCGGTTGCTTAACAAGTGTTGCGAGCGAGAATGAGCATCCCCAGACTTGGAACTCCTCCTCCAAATCATCTTCGAGTTCTTTCTCGAATTCATCGTGGAGATAATTGGAGAGGTGTTTCTCGAAGTCGCAGTTCAAAAGCTTTCTCCTGTACCTCGGGAGCACGAAGCCTTGAACGCCACGCTCGCGGTGATTATGTACTTCGGGCTTGGTGTTATCGTCGGTTGGCTCAGCATTCTTATCTTTCCACATTCATTTATCCGCAGTTCCCGACTGCACGGTATCAGTTTGATTATCACACCGCTGCTGGCCGGGTTAACGATGTCTGGCATAGGTTGGATACGCGAACGCCAGGGGAAACCGGTGATTAGGCTAGACACTTTTACCTACGGTTTCATCTTCGCGTTTGGGATGGCGTTGGTTAGATTCCTTTTTACGACATAGTTGTCGTACTTGACGACGCATCGAACAAATCGTTGGATGCAAGCGGCGGGAGCGTCTTTCTCAACCAGGCTGATTCGGCAGAGGGTGCTTTTGATTCGCGCCGCCGCGTCAACTTAACTGTTGTCGGCTATCGTCGTCAGGGAGAGTTAACACTATGAACTACAAAAAGAAATGTGGAGCGATCGCTGCAACGTTGCCTGCGCTTTTTCTCACCGGTTGTATCTCGGCGCCGCAAGCACAGGAGAAGCTGGCTGCGACAACACTCTATGACATTAACCGTGTGCACAACCAGATCTTGAAATACAAAACCTGGAAACCGGTGAATCCAGAACCTGTAAAACTGAACGTGCTGGTGGGAGCGGCGTGCGCAAACGCCATGAAAGCGATTTCAACGCCGCATGCAGACAAGTTCGTGCGAGTTTACGTTAACGACGTGGGTCTAGCGCCCATGTTGGAAGCAAAGAGTCCACAGTTTCCTGCAGGTACAATAATCGTAAAGGAAAAACTACCAAATAAAACCAGTAACACCCCAGAGTTTTTCACTATCATGGTGAAACGCGAAACCGCGTACGATCCCGACAACGGCGACTGGCAATATCTAATAATGGAACCTGACATGGCAAAGCTTGAAAAGCCCTCCGACGTTGAAAACTGCCAGTCGTGTCACGCGACGTGGGCCAAGACATCAGACTTTGTTTCGAGGATTTATTTGTCGCCCGAACAAAATAGAAAGCTAAAATGACGGTCAGCAAATTTACCTACGGCCGCCAGAAAACAAATCGTTGAGGGCTTCTTTAGCATGAACCGCTTAACTTCAAATATCTGCTTATTCATTTTGGGGCTCTTGTTGTTCGGCTATCCTATTTCTGCACAAGACGACGAATGTCGCTGCCCACCCGGCACGTTGCTTGTCTCCGCCGATCGGATCCGCACTCTCAACCACAGCTCAGGCGAACTTCTTAGCATTGACGGATGGCGCCGGGTGTCCAGTGAGAAATCCAACGCCATTTCCATTTACCACGTCTTGATCTTTCATCCCAAGCTTCCCCTTATCGGTGCCCGCAGACTTTTGTCAAACAAAGGCCCGCTCTCAACTGAAGGGCTATTCTGGACGGTTCAGAAGAACCCGCCAGATGATTATGCGAATGGCGAAGAGCATTCACTTGAAATCCGATATCATTCTCTCAACAACAACGTCACGGTGGGAAAGCAAACGTTTAATCTTTCGAGCGGGAACTTATTCGTTATTCGGCTGGATGAAAGATGGGCACCAACTGTTTCTCAGGTCTCTGGACACTTGACCCAACGGACTACGCCAGACAAGGTTCTTAAATTCTTTAAATCCATCTTGCGCCACGATGAAATTATCCAACGACTCGAACTGTCCGAATAACAACGGCATCCAACGACTCGTTGGGCGACAGCCATGACGGGAACAATCTTATTTGACTGGTGTCCAATGTTTGCTCTCACTACTCGCATTTTCGGAGAAGACTGATGCCCTGGGTTTCGGACAAGAAATGGGTGCGCTTATTTTTGGTGCTGTGGGTCCTTCCCTTCTCGGGACTGCTCGTGGTTGCTGGCGCAGCGTTGTCATTAAGGCAGCAGCAAGCCGCAGATCCGAGTTCGAGACCAGGGTTACTCACCCTGCATATAAAGATAGACATCCGAAGGTGCTCTTTGACGAAGCTCATAATAATTTCCAGACCACTCAAGGCGGGTACAGGCCCTTTACAGAACTCATCACTAATGATGGCTACGCGGTAACACCCAACAAGCAGAAGTTTCAGCAGAAGCTGCTGGCGGGATATGAAATACTGGCAATCGTCGATGCCCTCGGAACCCCGCCGCCGATCTTGCCACCGACAAACAAAGCTGCCTTCATAGCCGAAGCAAGCAAACCTGCTTTCACCCCAGAGGAATGCGAGGTGGTTCGTAGCTGGGTTGAGACCGGCGGGTCACTGCTGCTCGCTTCCGATCATGCTCCGGTAGGTGCGGCGATGGCGAATCTTTCCGAGCAATTCGGCGTCGAAATGAGCAAGGTTTACACCTTCGATACCGCCCACGCTGACAAAGGACCTAACGCGCAAGACAGTTGGATCATCTACTCTCGGGTTAATGGTCTCTTAGGTGATCATGCTATCACCCGAGGAAGGGACCCATCTGAGCGGGTTAGTAGTGTAACGACTTTCACTGGTCAATCGCTGAAAGGTAGAACCGGAAGTGTCGCCCTGCTCGCGTTGGCTGAAACTGCCGGAGATTATAATCCCGCAACCGATAAGGAAGTTTCCGCAGCCGGTCGGGCCCAGGGAATTGCGTCGCCGTTCGGCAAGGGTCGGGTGGTTATTCTTGGTGAAGCGGCTATGCTTACCGCACAGATTGAGGGTAACGTTCATTTTGGTATGCAGCGAGCAGGTAATGATAACCGTCAATTTGCGCTCAATACTCTTCACTGGCTTTCTCGATTGCTTAAGTAATTTTGCATGGTTCTCCTGACGTGAATTTAGCGAACTGTTGCCCAACAATTCGTTGCAGGTGAGCCGCGATTGCAGATCCTAATTTCCTCAGCTTGTCGCGAATCGCGCGGCCACCTGAACTCAGACGTTGTGCGGCTAATCTTCCATGACGATAGAGCGAGGCGTCTTAGGCGGCGCATTTGTCGCAGTTGGCATTCTCTTGATCGTTTTCCACACCGTCTTCTCCGATCAGGTTCGTCGAATCAGGGATGCTCTTGGCAAATCTGATCCTCTTCTCCGTTGGGGTAATTGGTGGACCGGAGACTATGCGCGTGGCGGCCTCATTGCCCTGCGCGTGGTTGGTATTCTTTTTGGACTCTTCTTTTTATCCGAGGGTATATTGATTCTCGCTCGTATTCTCGATTGACCGGAGCGGCGTTTGAGAGCTTTGCATCATCGTTGCCCGGCGAGGCTTGAATGAATTCGCGCCGCCACGTCAACTCAACCGTTCGACGCATAGGTGCAACAGAGAATTCTGGATGAGGTAAAAAATGAAGAAGTCGCGTTCCGCTGATGAACTTCTGAAATCATATCCTTCCGATGTGCAGGTCCTGGCTGGCAAAGCCCGTCAATTGCTTCTGAAACTGCTGCCGGGTGTTGAAGAGCGAGCCGACTCGTCCGTCCCACTCCTAAGTTATGCGTACGGCCCGGGCTATCCGGGCATGGTATGCACCTTGATTCTTAGTAAATCTGGTGTGAAGCTGGGGCTCGTTCGTGGAGTTGAACTTGCCGATCCAAAAGGCCTTCTTGAGGGCAGCGGCAAGGTTCACAAGTACGTTCAACTTCGCAAAGCGTCGGACCTCAATCGTCCGGGTGTCAAAGGGCTTGTCAAAGCCGCGCATGCTGCGTGGCAGCAACGGAATGCATGATGGCGTCGAACAAATCGTTAAGCTCTTATTTCGGAGGATCAACAAATGAACAGTACGAATCCCAAGGTTGATTGGTTTTTCACGAAAGCCACAGCGTGGCAGGAAGAATTTGAGAAATTGCGCAATGTCGTTCTTGACTGTGGGCTGACCGAAGAATTGAAGTGGGGGTGTCCTTGTTACACGTTTGAGAAAAGAAACATAGTTCTAATACATGGATTTAAAGAATACTGCGCGTTGCTGTTTTTCAAAGGCGCCTTGTTAAATGATGCTAATGGGATTTTGATCCAACAAACGAAGAATGTGCAGGCGGCGCGCCAGATTCGGTTCACCAATGTTCGAGAAATAGTTAAGCTGAAACCCATCTTGAAAGCCTATATTTATGAAGCCATTGAAGTGGAA
>DNNE01000022.1:9692-31534 GCA_003487805.1 Blastocatellia bacterium
GCCATTGAAGTGGAAAAAGCCGGCTTGAAAGTGAAGCTTAAAAAGGCTACGGAATTCAAAGCTCCTCAAGAATTTCAAAGTAAACTAGATAAAATTCCTGCCTTGAAAACTGCTTTTAAGGCATTGACGCCGGGCCGGCAAAGAGGATACATCCTTCATTTTTCTGCGCCCAAACAATCCAAGACCCGGGAGTCAAGGGTTGAAAAATGTATGAAGCAAATTCTCAAGGGAAAGGGATTGAATGATTAGAGCCGCCACCAAACGTTCGATTCTTCGCTGGATTCATCTCGTCGTTGCCATTCCGATACTCGGTTACATTTATAGTCCGTTTGCTGAGCTTCCAAGCTACGCCGCCGTTACTCGGTTTGTCTTCGCTCCGGTAATTATCCTCGCGGGATATTGGATGTATGCAGGCGCAGTCTTCGCGGTGATTGGCGTTGCGTTATGGCTCGGCGCATATCGCCTGTCTGGACTGCCGGCTGCTGCCCTAACTCAAATCGCGCTCTTCATCGCGCGCAAGATTTGGTTGGTGATGCGTGCGCGTCGTTCAAAGTGATCGTGGTCAATTCTTCACACGACAAAAGCGATAAAAGGAAACCTCTATGAAAGACGGTGAAAGAAAAAAGAAATTGTCACCAAAACAATGTGAAGAACTACTCAGAGTGTTGAAAGCCCGGTTTGAGAAAAACATGAACCGCCACAAAGGTCTTGAATGGACTAAAGTAAAAGCAAAGTTGGAAGCTCATACCGAAAAGCTTTGGTCGCTCAATGAAATGGAAACAACTGGCGGGGAGCCTGATGTTGTTGGCCATGATAAAAAGACGGGCGACTACATTTTTTTTGATTGTTCAGCGGAAAGTCCTAAAGGCCGCAGAAGTGTCTGCTACGATCGTGCAGCGCTGGAGTCAAGAAAAGAACACAAACCGAAAAATAGCGCTGCCGAGATGGCATCTGCCATGGGCATTGATCTTTTGACCGAAGAGCAATATCGAGCACTGCAGAAACTTGGAGACTTCGATACTAAAACATCGAGCTGGGTAAATACTCCTTCCAATATTCGAAAACTTGGTGGCGCGATCTTTTGTGATCGCCGCTACGACACAGTCTTCGTGTATCACAACGGCGCCGAATCTTATTATACCGCCAGGGCGTTCGGTGGCTCGCTCAGGGTCTAAGTACGGATCGCTTTGAAAACCCAATTTCTCCAACTTTCAGACGTTCAAATACACCTTTCTTTGTCACTGAGAAGGCTTTCCAAGTGACGCGGAAACCTTTCTTAACGACGCCGCTAACTTTCCACATCGCTCCGACAGGTTTCTGGACTCCACAGAACCCTTTCTCCGTCATTTCGCTAATTGGCGACAGTCGCTTTCCTAATTAACTCTGCGACGAAGCTAACTTTCCGAGGCGCTTCGCTAACCGTCAAATGGGCCTCCGCTAATTAGCGAAGTCACGGTCTCAATTAGGAAAACCATGTCGATAATTAGGGAAATGGCTTTGTCAGTTAGGAAAATCGTCTCTCCTCACTTCTTTTTCACGATTCCCTGAGCAGAAACGCCGGCAAATGGTGCGTTAGTCAACAGCACGTTCTTTCTATTTACTCAATATCTCATCAGGAGGAAAAAGAAAATGGCAGCCAAAGTATCTCTCATGTCCGATCCGCACCTCGAAGCTGTCCCACTGCCGCCGTCCACGGACCTCACGCCCGAGGCGCCGGACATCTCACCGGCTCTCGACCCATTGCCCGGCCTGGCGGCCGACACGGCGACGGCTCCGCTGGTGGAGCCAATGGATACTTTCGGGCCGCGCCTTGAGCGTGTGGCGCGCATTCCAGCGCCCACGCTGCCGGAGCTGGCCACCATCCGCGCAGCGCTGCCGAAACGTGTCTCGCACCGCCAGTTTCAGACGGCGTTCGCCGTGAGCCAGGGGAGCCGTGGTTCGTGCTGGGCGTTCGCCGGCATCGCGGCGCTCGAGGCGGCATATGCGCGAATCAACGTGGCGGCCCATCTATCGGAGCAGTACCTGTTCCACATCTCCAAAGCGCACGAAAATCACCGTGCCGGCGGCGGCATCAATTCGTTGATTGGCTTTCAAGGCAGTGCCGACGTCGTCCATCATCTGAAGTACTGGGCGGTACCATCGAGGGTACATGTCCCGTACATCAACCAGCCGGAGCTGCAGGCTCTGGCAAACGCAATCCCCCGCACCGGGGGCGGCCTGGCAAATGCCGCCGGCGGGACGCGAGAGCAGGCCGACTGGTTCGAATACGATCTGCGCAACATCCCGCTGATGGGCCGCTGGTTCGCGCAGTACCGCGTCAAGGACTTCGGCAAGAAAACGAGCTTCAGCAACGACGACATCCGCAGCACGCTGGCCGCTGGTTACGACGTCGTGGTGGACGCGTTTGACAAGATCAACAACGGCGGCCACGTCCTGCTGATCCACGGGTACGACGACGACGCCCAGACCTTCGACATCAAGAATTCTCAAGCGCTGCCCGGGTTCGAGACGATGCGGTATGTGAACGATCCGCATTTCACGGTCCAGAACCAAGCGATGTTCTGGGTGATCGCGGCGCAGCCGGTCGAGACGCAGTGGGCGGCCATGTGGGTTGGGCGCTGGGAAACCGATCACGACGGCTGGCGCGGACGTCTGGTGATCCGCCGCTTTCTCGATATTCGGACCGACCAGGGGTTGCCGGGCCCCGGCAACCCCATCAGCGTTGGCACCTGGTACGCAGAAGACGGACGTCAGCTCGATGTGGTCGGCCACTTCGTGGAGGGTGGCCGCGGCCTGATGTGCAACATCGGCGACCAGCCGTTCGAACTCTACCTGCACACGCGCGATCCCTATCGGGCAGGCGGACGCACCTTCTGGAATAACACGCCGTTCGGCGTCGTGATGTCACGCGGAACCGCGACAGGCGCCGGTTCCGGCTTCGATCGCAGCGAAACCATCGGCCTGTGGGACACCGTGCACGACGGCTGGCGTGGCCAGCTGCGGATCGGCGCCGACCCTTCGTACGTACAGGCGGCTGACGCGGTGGTACGCCGCACCTGGATCGATCCCGGGGCCACGGCTCATCGCGTCGATGCCCACATCGATTTCGGCGGTGGCAACCTTGACCAGCATTTCGAGCTGTTGGTGCACACGCGCGAGGACGGGCTGCTTGGCGGCGTCACCTCATGGGGCGGTACGGACTGGCCGGTCGAGGGCCGGATGTCGCAGAACCTGTACACCGTGGAGCAGGATGGCTTGTTGCGCTGGTATCGCCATACCGGACGGTCGCGTCTGGCATTTCAATGGGACGACGCGAAGGTCGTCGGCAGCGGCTGGCAAAGCTTCCGCGCGTTGTTCGGCGGCGGCGATGGAGTGATCTACGCGATCCGGCCGGACGGCGTTCTGTTATGGTACTACCACGACGGCCGAAACCAAGGCACGTTCAGCTGGCAAGGCGCGAAACAGGTTGGCACGGGATGGCAGGTGTTCAGGCAGGTGTTCGCGGGTGACGGCGGCGTCATCTACGGGCTCAGGAGCGACGGCATACTGCTGTGGTACCGACACCTTGGCCGACGGGATGGCAGCTCAGTCTGGCAGGGCCCCTTTCAGGTCGGCACGGGCTGGAACAGCTTCACCACAGTCACCGCAGGGCCCGACGGCTGCCTGTACGGAATCCTTCGGGATGGCTCTCTGCTCTGGTATCGCCACTACGGTCACGATCAGGGCTATCCCATCTGGGCCGGGCGTATTCAAGTGGGGAGCGGGTGGCAGGAATTCGACAGCATCTGGGCTGTCGGCAACGGATACGTATACGGCCGAACCAACCTTGGAGACCTATGGCTCTGGCGCCATCACGGCTTCCTGACCGGCGAAGGAAGATGGACGCAAGGCGCCAAGGTCGGCACCGGGTGGGGCGGGAACATGGTAGCTGTGTTCGCCACGTGAAGGCGGAAAAGGGGGCATTCTACTTTGCCAGAACCGGCGAGTGCCATTCCACGGCCGAACTCGCCCTAACCAGTCGTTGGAGCGGAGCGGCGGGAGCGTGTTTTGTAAATTGATTGGTCCGGCGGAGGTTGAAAGGAATCGCGCCGCCGCTTCAACTCCGACGTTATGCTTCGTCACCAGCGCGAACTAGCCTTGAGGAGTCTGGAAATTGATGACTCTACCGATGAGCTTTGATAATGTTTCGTACTTTGGCGATCAATATCGAGGCGACCTCATCATCACCCATGGAGTCATCTATTACTTCCCGCATACAAATATGGCTTTGCAAAAGAAAGAGACGGGATACGGGCGCCCTACCGGTTTGGGTTTGATCGGGGTGCTACTCGATCTGATATCGCCTTTCTTACGAGAGCTGGTAGCCACGACCAACCAGCCCGACCTGCGTGATGTGGGTTTATGGAGGAACGGCGATTCGAGTCAGAGTCTTCAAGCGCGGCTCGATGTCCATATAGCCGAAGTGAAGAAACAGCCAACTGACGTCCTGCAATATGAGTATCGCGTGCCAAAACCAATGCGTTTTGCGCTTGCCGAGATCAAAAACCTATCAACGCGTGGGGGTCTCAGATTTGATGCTGCATATGACACTCACGATTTCTCGATCGGCTTTCGCCGAAAGAGGTTGTTACGCGATGCGCTTTCAGAGGGCGGATTTCGCCATTGAACTCGAAGCATAACAAATCGGTGGACCGGAGCGGCCGTTGCGCCTTTTGGATCATCATTCGTCCGGCGAGGCTCGAATAATCCGCGCCGCCGCATCAACTCAAACGTTATGTCGCTTGTCCCTTCCATGAAGCAGACGATCTTGATCGCCTTTGCGATTTGCTTAGGGCTGCTCTATTCATCGTGCATGTGGCCGAGGGCGACTTCCTTTTTCTCTAATTTCTCGATGCGTCAATTCGTCGAACAAAGTAAATCTTCCGCGGGATTGATCTGTGACGTGACCGGCGGTGGTGGTGGTGATCGTAGCGGCATTGGCTCACGTTCCGGCGGTCTTGGTCCCGGCGGGACACACTTTAACTCCAACAAGAGTGACAGCGTTACTTGTCGCTTAGAACCCAATAATTCCTTAGACGAAACGAAGCTGTTTTCCGCATTGAAGCTTGCCGTGGAACGCGCCCTTCATGACAACGGGGCGCAAATCACAGACAGCGGCTCCAAAGGTTCGGCTAATTTCTATTTTGCTTATGATCTGAAAGACGTGCGCGGGCGCGTTCAAGTGTCAGGTACGCGAATTGGACCTGACTATTACGACGTGCACGCTAATCTCGAGGAAACGGGAAACTAAAGGAGAGACGATGCCAGCAAGTCCAGTGAGAGTCGTTGCCCGACACAAGGCCAAGTCCGAAAAGATTGCCGAAGTCCGCGAATTGTTGCGCAGCCTGGTTGAACCTACTCGCAAAGAATTCGGCTGCGTCACCTATGAGTTGCTTCAGAACAGAGAAGATCCGACGGACTTCACTTTCGTGGAGGAATGGGAAAGCGACGAGGCATTCGAGAGTCACGCGGCCAGCGACCACATCAAAGCGATCGGACCGAAGCTGCAGCCGGTCGTGGCGGACGGCCCTGACGTCAGGACTTACTTAGTAGTTAACTGAGGAATTACATATCGTTGGACTGGAGTCCCGATGCATCAGGTCCTTCTTAACTTGACTGATTGAATCGAAGGTTGAATGTAATCACCGCGCGCGGTTAACTCAACCGTTATTAGCATGTCTTGGCGTGTGGAGGGTAGCTTCATGAACACGAAACAGTCGCTGACGTCGATTGGGCAGCCAGTGCCGGAGCTACCAGTTGAGGATGTTGAACGGTCGCAGCAGCACTATCGAGATGCCCTCGGCTTCGAGATTGCCTGGCTCTACCCAGGCAAAACGATTGGGGCCGTGTCACGGGGAGAAGTGGCGATATTCTTTCGGAAACGAACTCAACCATTTGAGCCTGCGGTTCACTGGGTGTTCGCTGAGGATATCGATGCGACGTACCAGGAACTCCAGTCGTTGGGCGCAAACATCGTTCAGCCGCTGGAATTGATGCCCTCGGGGTTAAGACAGTTCACCGTAGAAGATCTCGACGGAAACCGCTTCTACTTCCACCATGACTAACCAGGCGCGCATCACAAAACGTTGGGTTGCTCTCTAAATTGAAGGAACCGTGGTGGCTTACCCACCATTCGCAAGGTGGAATAAGCGCGCTATACAGCACGGTTGTTTGCGAATATAGTATTGCCGAATCGAACATAGCTCACTCTCAGCTGCTCTGGAACGTGCCAGGCCATCTGAGCTCCGTAGCAAACTCCATCACCCAATCAGAAATAAATGAGATGAAAACCCTGGAGGGAAAAACAATGAAGAGACAGATGATTCTGTGCCTGATGATAATTTCGTTCTGCGCCGCAACGGTTGTTGCTCAGTCCACGGTAACCGATATTCGGAAAGTTGATTTCCGTAACTTCACCTATTCTTCCTCGCTATGCTCACAGGAATATGGAAGACAGGGTATCGGCAAGATAGTTCGCGTGAGTAATGGCGAATTCAAGAATAAGAATGTCTATTTTACTGTTGACGACAAAAGCATCCTCTACGCAGATGTGACGGGCGATGGGCATGAGGACGCCATCGTACCTATTGACTGTGGTGCTACTGCGGCTAATTTCTCTCGCACTGAAATCCAGATCTACACAATCCGGAATGGACGGGCGATGTTCCTTGCAGAAATTACTGATAAGGACATGGAGCGGGATTATCGAGCCAATTACGCTGATGCTGAGGGTTACTGGGGCACTAACGAGAACGGCATCAAAACAAATAACGGTAATGTCGTAATCGAAGTGCTCGCCGATGGCCCACACGCTGGCCCGAAATATATCGTGACGATGGAATATCATTTGAACGGCAATACCTTTCGTTTGAATGGAAAGCCACCAAGAAAAAGTGCCGGCCAATGAACTCAATATTTGACGGGTTTTGTCTGCTACGGCGCGCCTGAGAACTCGGTCAACCAGAGTGCGAACCGCATTTCTTTTATCGAGGACTCAAGGCCTCGGAGTTGGAGTCGCAAAAGATGAGTGACATTGGCCTCAACCTTGATGGCGTGATCGCCTTTCTCGCGGCCACCGCACTTGCGGCGCTGCTGGCGATCGGCATGCTGATCGTTTTCTTAATTGCGGCAATACGCGCCCGTCGCCATCACCAATCAATCACTGGTCAGGGTTTGTTTACGCAGCTTGTCGGAATGGGCGCCAGCTTTCTTGCCTGCCTGTTGATTCTGATCACGCTCTTCTTGTCAGAACAGCTACCGACTCCCCGAGCAATCAACATCTGGCTCGATCATTGGCTGTGGGTGTGGTTGTTGGTGGTGCTGGCATTGTGGCCGGCGGCGGCTTATATGTGGAACCGACGTCCCTCTCACAAGGGAGTTGCGAATCAGGAAGTCAGATACATTGAATAGTTTTTCGAAACGACATGAGAAAGTTCGCGCTAGCGAATCTTCAACGTGGGATCGCCGAAAAGAATCCACGTGCGGCGAACGTCGACATCGTCAGTAGCAGTCTTTGCCTGGCGACTGGCATCGCCAATGGCGATCGAAGATCCTCCGTAGAGCAACTGAAACATTCTCAGGCCCATATCATGTTGCCCGTCGGGAATCGTCAGTCCTGAGGATGCGAAGCTGGCGACAGCACCACCATTTGGGGCTTTCAGCAGAGATTCAGCGACGCTTTGCAGCGACGGGTCAGCGAAAAACCCGTTGAGACAATCCATCACGACCACGAACGATAAGCGATTTCCGTTGGTGAGCGCCGCGGCATCATTCGCACTGAAGATCGATCCACCCCAAATGTTTATGTTCCCGTGTCCTGAGTACACCGCTACCGACGGGCCGGCGTTGAGACTCGAAATGATGTTCGATCTGGCGTCCGCGTCGGACGGCTGAAGCCGGCGGTACACTTTCTGAATCGCCATCGTGGAAGGCAAGACTCCCCCAAGTTGATCGTCGGCAGCTTCAAAATTGAAGTAATAACTGCCCTGTGAATCAGCGACGAGCAGCGCTCGATTGCCCGTACTTGCCGGAGAATAGTTAACGATTTTCGAAACGACCAGATTGGCTTCAGCCACGGTTCTCACCGGCAATCGGCCTACAGAAATATCCGCAATCCCATCCCCGTTGAAATCAGTGAACCAATCGTCGGAGGCCGTTTCCAAAGCTGTCGCCGTACCGGCAGTGCCGGTATCGATCAGGCGGGATGGGACCAAATCAAAATTTCCGACGCCGGCATAGTTGCGCGGATCGTAACTCGCATCGCCAACCAGCAGCATATATGAAGGCGCGTGCGCCCAGGTCGTCCTGGCAAGCGACATAAAGTCGCGAATGGATTGAGAGGTGTGCGCTCCGTAACTGAACTCATCAAACACATCGTCTATGTCAATCACGGCAACCGTGAATCCCTGCGCTTGTCTTTGGGCCACCAGCGGAGCCAGCGAGGGAATGAAATCCTTGTACGAGATGATAACGAGATCGGCCGCGTTCGTGCTTCGATTTAGCGAGGACGGTTGATTGAGCGCGAGCCACGCAGCTTGTGAGACGCGGCCCTCGGGCAGGGCGACCAAACGTTTCGCCTTACCACGCTCGCCCCCGGGCACAGTCGCAGAGAAGGCGCCACCGTTCGCTTCAACGATCGGACGCACGAGCAGCACCGCATTTGGATCCGTTACCTCCAGGACTCGGATGTTCGCCGTTGTAAAACCATCAATACGCGCATCCTGGTTGGATTTGACGCTTAGTTGCAACGCGTCGCTCTCGGCGCGAAAGCTATGCGAATAAGTGATTCGGATGTAGTCGACCACGCTCGTATCGTGACTCGAGGCGACAGGTACGAGCTTGATTGTGTTATCACCTTCGACCAGCCATGAATTCGGAATCGAAAATGTTTGGACTGTTGACGACTGGTCAGGATAGGTAATGGAGCCGGCGAGCGATCCGTTCACCAGCACCTTGACCTGATGCGTTTCGAGCGACACGCCTTGCAAGGCAACTTGTAACTGGGCCGGGGCAGTCGAAGTTTGTTCTACGTTGTGAATCGCGAGCGGCACCACCGGACCATCACCGAAAACAACCGCGCCGAAGAAGTTCTCGCGCTCGCCGTTCAGCGCCGCCGAATAGTAAACGCTTCGGTCTTTGTACTGCAGCGAATAAGTGAAAGCCGGTGCAGACGAATCAGGTGACATCGCGTGGTTGCGGCGGCGCCGGCGCGCGCGAGGACGATGACGGTTCGATCGGCGGTACCGAACACTCCTGGCCTTCGTGGCCACAGCGCCAGGCGAAGCCGTGCTCCTGTTTTCGCTCGTTACCGAGCGCGTGGTTGCGGGAAGCGATGGCAAACGAATCGCAGCGACTGGCGAATTGTCCGATCGTGGCAACACGCGAAGATCCTGGTTCGGCTTATCTGATTTCATTTCAATCGATGGCAGACTAATTTCGGGCGACGCTGAAACTGTCGCATTATTTGTAACTTGCGCAGCAGCTATTCCCCTGCCCTTGTCGGCCGTAATAATTACCGGCTCAAAAGGCGAAGTGCCTATGCCGGCAAACCCAAATGGTGCCGGCGATGTGGGCGCAGGCTGACTCAATGAAGTGACTGGTCCAGCCGAGACGGCAGGCTGCAACTCGCCCTTGACCGCAATGCGCCTGCCCGCGTGGGCTCCATTAATCAGCCAATAGACTTGCGTGTCGGTCGTTGGGGTATCGAGGCCCTGGCCCCAGAACTCGACAAAATCCGTCGACGACAACTGGCCGTTGTCGCGACTTACGCTTATGGCGACTTCGTTCCCTTCGACAAACAGTTGTAGATTGCGAGCATCTCCAGTGGTGTCGAAGCCAACGGCGGCCATCTGCGGTTGAGTGATGCGATACCAACCATCGGCGCGCACGCCAATCTTCACCGCCGCCTGGTTCGCCAGCATCCACTGCTGCGCGAGCGTTGTGGGTATGAGATCTCCGGATGCTGCTTGCAGCGAACGATCCTTCTGGTCTGTCTCAAGCCAATCAGGATTCGTGGTCGCAACGACCTTGCCCCCGCCCAGATCGCTGAGTAACTCTGACTGTCGATACTCAGGCAACGTCTCAGTCCAATTGCTCTGCACGACTACACGGTTCGACGAATCGCCGCGCAGATCAACGGATTCAATCTCATATTGCGAATCAGCGGAGCCGGCCGGATCGATCCACGCGTATGACTGCGCGCGCGCTCTGACGATTAACGCGGAACCCGCGATCAAGCTGGGATTCAGTTTGGTGCGCTGACCGCTTGTGATCCGATAGACGTTGAAGCCCAGCGTGACGGTGTCGATACCGAACCATTCGATCAGTACACCGTGATGGGATGCTGTCGCGCGAGGCTGGACCAGACGCTCTAACGCCGGCGAATTGGTGATCTGGCTAAAAGCTGAATTCGGGGTGGATGCAAGAAAGCGCGCGGGTGGCGCTATCAAACAGATCGCGACGATCGCGATAGCGGCAGTTCGCCTGGAATTAGACGGGGGGCGTCTGATCATTCGTCGTCCCAAAAAGTGCGCTGATTATCGGTGAATTGAGGCGGGGAGACAAACAGCTTTGCCCAAAAAGTCGATCCGATCTGGAACGAGCCGGTTAGTACTGGGAGCGCGGGCGCCCGCGCTCCCAGTATTAGCTTGTCTCTTTCCGCCGTACCACTTTCTGGCAAGGCCGAGACAAACAGTTCAGCCCGATGAGTTATGCGGGTTGGATGTCGCGCAGGCCAAGCCGCGCGGCGCGCTGCACACAATTTTGGATTTGATAGCGTATGCGACGGCGACGACCAAAGGTTCCATTAGCGCTGATTGTCGCCAGGATTGGATCGGGCCAACGCCGCGTAAGGTCGCTGATGAAGCCACGGGGCCGGCGGAAATAAGATTTAATGGGCGCGCGATGCCGATGTGGAGCTTGCGCCGCGGCAAAAGGCGCTTCCCAATTCTTCAGTACGCTGGCAACGAGCCAGGCCGGCGCATTGGCTCGCCCGCTGATCGTCTCATCATTAATCGACGCATTGAGTAGCGCGTGCGCCAAGCCGACTGCTGAAAGAATCCAGTTGCTGCGACAGCTGTTCTTTCCCAGGCACAGCTCCCAATCAAACTCGCTCGACATTGATTCGAGTAGCAGCCCGAGATCGCATAGCCACAACGGGCGCCATGCTCCGTGCTTCAAGAGATGGATCGCGAGCAACGCAAAATGATCCTCGTTGCCCAGGACGCGCACTTCTTCGTCGCCACATTGCACCAGCTGCGACCGGGAAAGCAGATCGTCGATTGATCGATCAGCTACTTCAAAAGCTCCGGGATGAAAATCAATCAGGCAATCGCGAAACTCGTCAGCGGCGGCAATACGAGCTGCCGCCAGATGCTCCTCAGGCCTGACGAGCAAATCGATATCGCCATACGGCCTCAAGCCTGGCTGTGGATACAAACGCGCGATGGACCAGCCCTTAATCAGAATTGGTTCAATCCCTGCCGTGCGCAGCGACACGAGGACTCTTTGAATCCTGGTTTCGTGAATGCGGGCTTGCAGCGCGAGAAAGCGAAAGGCCTGATGCAGTAACTCCCCGGATGGTGTTTGCGCTAATGCCGTATCGCGAATGCGCCACCAACCAAGCCCGGCAGCGCCCGAATCGTAAACCAGCGGTGTTACCGCATCCAGTTCCCTAATTGAAACAGCGATGGCGGGATTTGCATTGGAGCGCCACGACCCGCTCAATACGCGGGAAATCAGCGCCGCATTGCTCGCTCGGACTGACATTTTTGGATTTGCCAACTATGGGGAGTTACAAAAGCCGCCGCTGCACAAATTCGAACAGCATTGGGGGCTGGAGCTGCAAGGCTGGCCTTGGCCGAGACAGGTCGCGGCCTGTGCCGGCAGCGGCGCCACAATCGAAACGACTGCTGGAATTGCTATTGCTGCGGTCAGGCCCAGCGCGCGAACCACCTCTCGCCGATTCATGCCGGCTACAGTTTTGGGAATAAATGATTCTTCACTGAGCAAATGATTTCGATCGAGTTGATCGAGCGCCAACCAGACGATTTGTTCGTTGACCGGCTGCTTCATGCTCTTAGTGAGAGCGTGCGCGATCTCTTTCGTTGTGGTGCGACCATCACAGCGTCCCCAGACCAGAGACGCGGTCTGATTGAGGCAATGAGCCCGATCACGATCGAGATCGTAAACGAGAGTTTCGTCGGGGAGTGCCTGCACGACAAGGCCCTGTTTTCTCGCGCGCGGCTTAGTTTGGTGATTTGACTTCACGCAGAATTCGCTCTCTTAATCGCGTTAACTACTCTAAAAAGACTTTTCACTTGAGCGCGCAAATTATCACGGTGCGCGTGATGCGTCAATTACTTTTGAGGTTTGAACGGCTGCGATTGAAAATGAATCGAGCCACAGCGTTCCGAATGCAGCGCACGGATTCGCCGCACAAGCTTGTCGCGAAACCAAAACCTGGACGCCGCGGGTATTCGGGCCGGTCGTGAACTCAATCGTAAACGGCCGCCACGAATTCACATCTGAAAGGCTGGCTGACTGACCCAACACGGATGCCGAATCACCCGAAGCATCAATCACCTTAACCACTGGCGCGCCGGCGGATACAAAAGATTTTGTCTTCGCTTGAAAGCTGAGACGATATCGGGTTGCCGGATCAGCAATCACGATCTGCGAAGCGAGGGCGATCGCAGAATTCGAACTGCCATGAAAATCGAGGCGTAGACTCCTCGCCCCACTTTCGTGTTCCGACGCGTCGACTGAGAGGGTCACATTCGGCGCATCAGGCGAGATCTGCCAGCCAAAGCCGTTTCGTGCTACATCGATATCGTCTTCAAAACTTCCGTTGACAAGGGACCCCGGCTTACATGCCGCACAGTGAGTCCGGTTCCACACCTCAAACGCTTCGCCAATGAACTTGATTTCGATCAACTCAAACATCAACCGATCAGCGCCAGGCAGAGACGGCGACTTCACATTGCGAAATTGATTGATAGCAGCTGTGCCCTGTTTATGCGCCGCCAGAAAGACCGCCAGCGACATGCGCGCACTATCGGTCTGCGGTTGAATTGCCGCGACGGTTTGCGCCGCATCGTTATGTGAGACGCCCCAGGCAAGATCGATCACGTTGGGCAATAATGACGGATCTCTGTCCGCGGCGAAGCGCAATTCTTTGAAAGCTTCATCGGCCTGATCCATTCTCAACAGCAGATTACCCAGCAGCCAATGGGGTTTCGCATAAGCAGGCGCCAGCGCAACCGATTCACGCAGGGCCGACACCGCACCTTGCTGATCGTCGTTAAGATCGCGTGTTACGCCCAGCA
The DNA here is from genome assembly GCA_003487805.1 of Blastocatellia bacterium. Taxonomy (GTDB): domain Bacteria; phylum Acidobacteriota; class Blastocatellia; order Pyrinomonadales; family Pyrinomonadaceae; genus UBA11740. Next base: position 23,057 of record DNNE01000022.1, read on the forward strand.
TCATCCATAGAAAATAGTCGCGCGGGCGCAGTTGAATTGCACGTTCCAGTTCGCGCCCTGCCTCCGGGTAGTTTTCAGTGCGTTGCAGTACGATGCCGCGCGCGGCGTGGACCTCGGCGTCATTCGGTAACGATCGCACTGCCCGGTCCGCAATCCCGGCGTCGTTTGTGCGCAGAGCATTCTGCGCGGCCGTGCGAGCAAACCCGATCCTTGCCGATTCCCAGATCGCCAAAGCGCAAACCGCTGCGGCAACGATACAAATGACCGCTGACTTGTTCACTTAGTAGTAGTTTGGAATAGCGGCCTCATGAAAGCGGCCGCCGAAGAAATTGTTAGGGCGCGATCCCACTCATCGTTCCGCCGCGCGTCAACGCCGCGGTGATAATTCCCGCCGTGCCGCCAGCAACCGCGATACCGGCGAGCGTGGCGCCGCCGAGTCCACTTGAAAGGGATCCAAGTTGTCCGTTAGGCAAAATGCATCCGGCGACATGCCGCCGCTTTTTGTCCGTCTTTTCGGAAGCTTGATCCGTATAGAGTTCCATCTCTCCCGGTAGTACGTTGGTTTTCTTGCGCGTCACCGCGCAACCACGAATTACCTTCACACGCACGTTGCCGTTCTCGTCGAAGTCCAACTTGATTTGCGAATTAGGTTGCAACTCAACGACACCAGCGTCGCCAAGATCGATAGTGGCGCTTACCTGATCCGGAGTTTCGACGGTCGCTCCGGTCAGAAGCGTCGCCCCGGTACCGACCGCATTTCCGTTCACGGTGATGGGCTGATTGTTTTTGGTAGTTAGCCGTGCGGTTATTTGGCGTTGCGGCACAGGCGCGCCGGCAGACGAGTTAGGCAAAGCACCATGCACATAGACCTGTGCAAAACAAAACGCGAGAAAAATCGCGGCGGCTCTAAGTGCTTTCCTTTGCCGGAGGTTCTTCATAATTTCCTCCTACGGAATCGTCTGCGCAAACTGTACGGCAATATCGGTTTGCAGTTTACTTCGATCAGTCGATCGCGTCAATCTTTTTGCTGGTCTCCAATATCAGATAAGACGATCCACGAATCCACACGAACCGTTTTTTCGTGCCTACTTCGTGTGATTTCGTGGATCGTTCCAGGCCGAGCGGAAAGACAACACGAAACCAAAGACGGCCACCCACTTACTTCTTCACTGTGTTGTAGAGCTGATCCGCGAGCTTTGGATCGAGTCGCTTTAGAATCGCGAACTCGCGCGTCACGCCATCCTTGTCACCCAGACTTGCGTAAACAAGTCCCAAACTGTAATGGGCCTGCGCGTATTCAGGCTTTAACTTGATCACCTGCTTCAATGCCGTGAGCGCATCCTGACTCTTGCCGGCCTTGTAACTCGAGTTGCCTAAGCCATAGAAAGCTTCGACACTCGACGGATTCAGCATCGTCGCTTTCCTGAACGCATCCGCCGCGTCGTTGAATTGAGCCGCGCGAAACGCCGCGGTACCCAAGCCAAGATACGCCGCTTCATAATCAGCTTTGATTTGCGTCGCGCGCTTGTAGGCGCTGGCAGCTTCAGCAAAGCGGCCGGCGTCGAACAAGGCCTTACCCAAATTAAAATTCGCGGCGAGATATTCAGGTTTTAGCGCTACCGCTTGTTGGAGCAATTCGACCGCCTGCGCAGCCTGGCCGTTCTTGTCGTAGAGATAGCCAAGTCCGTTCAGGGCCTTTGCGTACTTCGGATCGAGCTTGATGGCTTGCTGGTAATGCGCGATAGCGTCGGTGTCGTTACCCGTCTTGTCTTCCGCAAAAGCGAGATTGTTCAAGACAGTTGCCAGCTCAGGTTTCAAGCGCGCGGCTTCTTTGAATGCGGTCACAGCTTCCGCAAACCGATTCAGATTAGTCAGGGCAATGCCGAGATTGTTTTCCGCCTCGGCATAATCCTTCTTGTGCGCGATTGCTTGTTGATAAGCATCCGCGGCCTCGCTGAATTTGGCCGACATCAGGTACGCATTGCCGAGATTGTATTCCGTATCAGCAAAGCCCGGTTTAAGTTTGGCCGCTTGCTGAAAGGCCTTAATCGCCTCGCCGTATTTTTCCAATGCGTACTGGGCCGCGCCCAGGTTATTCAGCGTCTCTGGATCGTCCGGCTTCAGTCGCAGTGCTTGCGTAAATGCATCGACGGCATCTTTGTACTTGCCGGCTTTGTAAGACGCTGCCCCCAGATTATTGAAACCGAAAGCGTCCGTCGGGTTGAGAGAAATCACCTTCTTCAAGGCGCGGATCGAATCTTCATAGCGCGCTGCCCGGTCGTATGCGTAAGCGAGATTGTTCAAAGCATCGACGTTGTCCGGTTGCAATCGCACAACGCTTTCATAGGCCTTCGCGGCATCTTCATAGCGGCCCTGGCTCATATAAACGTCGGCAAGACCAATCAGTGCGTCGGCCCAGTCAGGCTTTGCTGCCAGCGCTCGATTAAGCGCCGATGCTGCTTCGTCATATTTTTCAACCGAGTTGTAAGCAATGCCGAGATTGAATAGGCTTTCCGGGTCATCGGCCTTCGTCTGTGCAGCCTGCTGGAACGCTTCGATCGCCTTCTGATTCTGGTTGAGGGCGAGATAGGTCACGCCGATATTATTCAACGTGGGCGGATCGTTCGATTTCAACTTCCGCGCTTGCGTGTACGTATCCAGCGCTTTCGCGTAATCCCCTGAATCATAGAGTGCGTTGCCCTGATCGTTGAGTGCTTCAACCTTTGCTTGCGTTGAGATCTCGGCCGGAGTCGGCTCTGGTTGAGGCACGCCCGGCTGGGGTGAAGCAGTGGGTCGATTACGCGCAATCTCTGTCGGTGTCGATATCCTGCGCGGCGGCCGGTGTCGCGCAATCATGGCAGCGGCCCCACCTGCCAGATCGCGAACGCGTGGCGGCCGCTTAAAAATAATCGAAGCGCCGCCAATAATGTCCTGGCCTACTAACGACGACGCGCCACCAGCAATGTCCTGGGGCAAGCCGAACAGCGCCTGACTGAAAATCACGGCGACCAAAATGATCGCGAGTCGGTTGATTTTCTTTCTGTGTTTTGGTGATCCCAATTGTTTATGCTCTCTAGCAGGCTGCTGAAAAACTCAATTCAAGAGACCAGCGGCGAGCATTTTGGAGTGCGGTGGCTTGACACCGCTTTAGTCGCATCCGTGATTCTTCATGATTTCGCCGATGTCGTTCGCTGCCCGATCGAAAGCGGCGTCAAGCCGCCGCACTCCAAATTAATTGAACGCAGCCGTTCGATGCTCTTGCGCCAAAGGCTGTTGGTTCAGGTTCTTGAGACTCAAGACCGCCAGCAGTATAACGAAAGCAAGCGCGTTCGCGGTGATGTGGAGTCCAAATTCAACCAGGCTGTGTAGCGCGACGCCGAAGATACCGATGATTGAGCCGAACGCGATGACGCGCTGAACCCCGGTGAACGTTGTCAGGGCCTTCCGGCATTGTTGGACCAGCGCGAAAGCGAACCAAACAAATATGGCCGCCCCAATCAGGCCGCCACTCGCCAGCAGTTCGAGATAATCATTGTGCGCCTGTTGCGGCGTCAGCACTCCGGAAGCATCGTGATAGAGGGGAATCTCTGCCCAATAACCTCCGAGGCCCGCTCCGGCTACGGGATGCGCGCGCGCCAGGCGCATTGTCGCCCGCCAGATGTCTCGCCGGCGGGCACCTTCGTGCGTATCACTCGCGTCCGTTGTGATTTCGGTGGTGGCGGTCTCGACGCCGGTCGATAACTGATCGCCGCCTAACCAAATCATGGTTGTCGTGATGATTAAGAGAATTGCCGCGACGGTAATCGCCGTGGTAACGACTGAGCGCGCTCTTCGCGGCCAATTCTTCTCAATAGCACCGCGCGACTTTCTTGAGTAAATAAAAATCAACGCAGCTACTATCATCTCGGCGGTGACTGCCAGCACGCCGCCGCGAGATCTGGACATTACCAACGCCGCCCACAAAAGAATTATCGCTGAGACGTAAAAGAGCTTTCGAGATCCCGAATCGGTGCGCAGCAAAGTCATTGCTGCCAACAAGCCCATCGCCGGCTCAATGATAAAAGCAAAGTGGTCTCGATTTATGAATTCGGCGAAGCCGCCTCCCACGAGCAGCGAGGAGAGCACGAACCCATCGGTATGCTGCATCGTGAGCCTGACAATTCCGAACGCCGCACTGGCGATCGCAATGAAAATAATTGCACCCACCAGAATAGTGAGCCGCGGCGAATTATGGGTGAACCTCACGGCAATCACGCCCGCCGCCGTCAGGGCCAACACTCGCATTGCAAATATCCAACTCTCAAACGGATCGGCGCTCAATGCCTGAACTACTCTGACGCCGGCAACGTTTCCTTCGGACCATGAAAGACTCTGCAAGGTCGCCAGGACCGCAAGCGCGATTAGCGGAAAGAATAGACGCAGGTCCGGCATGGCCCACGACCGATTCAAAGTGGCGTGAATGCACCAAAGCAACCCGAGTACGAACACTGCGCACTCAAACAGCGCTTGCGACCATGGTTCGACTGATCCATACGGCAGGGGCGCGAAAACCAGCACCCCGACGAGGCCATAAAAGATCGTCGCGTCGAGCAGACCTAAGACACGAACGCGCGAAGACAGGCCGTGCTCTTCAAAGGAAGTTGGTTGGCGAGGCGAGTTGTCCAAGGATTGTTTGGGGATTCGATTCGCGGATGGGCAGCCTTGATCTGAAATTCTCTGCGCCACCTCCGCGATCTCTGCGGCTCTGCGGTGAGCTTATTGAACCGAAAGACTCACCGCCGAGACGCCGAGGACGCCGAGATTACGCGGAGAAAAACCAAATTGGATTGCCACCCGCCTGTCGACTATCGCGCACTCGCGGCTCGCTTCAGTGGCATTGATTGCTCGGCGTGATCGAAAATGCGTTGGGCTGCTTGCGCGATCGCAGGTTGAAAGGCGCTGGTGAGATAGCTGACATCGAACCTTAAGGGTTCCGACCTGAGCGGTCGACATAAACTCAAATAACCAAGCGAACAGTGCTCATTCGAGATGGGCAGACGAATGGTCCAGAGATCATCGTCGGCAAGTTTGATCTGCGCCTGCGCTGGTCGCTGCCAATTCCATTGAATGCGGCCGTCGATCATTTTCAGATCGTGCGACTCTACCTCAGGGCCGGCTATTTCGATCGCCCGGGCGTTTACCATCGCGTGTCCGTTGCAGCTTAACTGGGCCGCGGCATAGATAAATTCGCCGGAATCGAGCACCTCAGCCACTGCATCGAACAGCTCGTTCAGTTTCGTCGCCGCCGAAACATCCTGACACGCCCGCCGAATCCTGAGATTGTTGATCGCGCGCGCGCGACGATCGCTGAGGTTCCGCTTCACGCTCGCGCGCAACTCGTCGACTTCGTGATAGCGCAGGTTGCCGAGCGCCAGGACGATCGCCACGCCCATCACTAACAGGATCAGGGCCGGGACGCCGCTGCCGTTGTTGACAAAGAGCATCGCGGAAAGACCGAACGCCGCGCTGACCGCGTACAGCACGAGCGCGACGCGGCGCTGTGACCAGCCGCGCGCCAGCAACATGTGATGTATGTGTTCGCGATCGCCCTTGAAGATTGGTTTGCCGCTCAAAAAACGACGCGCAATCGTTACGCTGGTGTCAACGACAGGTAATCCGAACGCGAGAATCGGAATGGCCACGGCCACGGCAGTCGAAGCTTTCTGCGATCCCTGAACCGATAAAGCCGCCAGTACGAATCCGACGAGCAGCGACCCCGAATCGCCGAGAAAGATCGATGCGGGATTGAAGTTGTAGCGCAGGAACCCGGCGAGCGCACCGCTTAATGCCAACGCGATCACGGCCGTCCGAGCATTCCCCTGAATTAAAGATGTGGTCAGCAGGACCAGCGATGAGAACAATGCGGATCCGGTCGCCAGACCGTCGACGCCATCGATGAGATTGAAGGCGTTGGTGATACCAAGGACCCATACGAGCGTAAGCGCGAAACCCACGATTGGATTCAGACTCACCTGCCCAACCCAAGGAATTGACAGCCCCTCGATGCGTCCGCCGAGGGCGTAAAACAGCACGGTCACGCACCCGAGACTTAGGAACTTAACCGTCGCATTCGCTCCGCGGAGATCATCGTATGCTCCGATCAGCAGGACCAGCAGACCACAGATGATCACGGACAAGATCGGTTTAAGGTCCGCCCGCAGCGTTTGCGTCAGCAGATTGTTAACCGGTGCCAGCGAACATAACGCAAGGACGATTGAAATAAAGATCGCCACACCGCCGAGTCGCGGCACCGCCTTTTGATGAATGCGTCTTTGATCCAGAGACGCGTCCAGCAATGCATGACGCTCGCAGAATCGTCGCAGCAGCGGCGTCAGCACCGCAGACCCAAAAGCGGCAACCAGAAAGAGCACCAGGTAAGTCTTCATGTTTGGTGGGTGCACGTTTGTTTACCTTCAGATGATATCTGCCGAAGTTCCCGTGGCTTCGAATCGAGCCGGCGATGTCTGTGGACTTACGGCTTCGATGTGCGCAATGAATCTGGAAAAATCCGAGGCGATCGAAAAGTCGTAACCGCTCGCGATGGCCCGCGATCGATCTTCCAAATGACGATCGGCCAGCGATGAGATGAATGTAACGACTTCTTCTATGTGTCCGTGTTGTGCGCGCGCGACCAGTTCGCGCGGCCCGGCCGCGACTATGTCTGAGATAAAGCACGCCTCTGGGCCAATAAAGAGAAATGGCGCTTTCACTTTTAGGATGTTGTAAATCTTCGACGGATGAACGATGCCGCTGAAACCTTCGCCCATTACCACGACGTGAAGATCGGCAGCCGACAACAACGCAGAAAGTGTAGCTTGCGGTTGATAAGGCAGGTGACGAATGTTTCGGAGCTCATGCGTCCCAGCAAACGACTGCACTTTCTCGACCTCACTACCGCCGCCTACAAAAAGGAAGACGATCTCCTCACGGTGTTTTAATTTATGAGCAGCGAGCAAAAGCGTATCGAGCGGATGACAGGGGCTGTGATTTCCTGCGTACATCAAGACAAACTTGTCCGCGATATTGTGCGCGCGCCGGAACGCTTCCCTGCCCTCTTGATCGTAACTAACCGCATCGTCGGGTGCGGGCGCGATGACATCGACCTTATCTTTCGAGATTCCTTTCGCCAGGATCCGTTCTTTCATGAAATCATCCAGCGCGATGATCGTCTTCGCGTGGGTCATGCTGCTAATCAGTAAGCGCGACAGGAACTTCGCGGTGAATGAGCTTTCTCTAAGCCATCCGGCGGCGATCGCCTCGTCAGGATTCAAGTCCAGCGGCCAGAACATCAGTTCGCCGCCTTTGATTCGTATGAACAGCGATCCCAGCCACGAGATAAGCGGCGGCGACGTGAGCGCAATCACCACGTCCTGGCGCGGCATCGCGATCAAGCGTGCGGCGCAGGCGAATAGAAACGATGCGAAATTGAGCGTCCGCTGCCATCGATGTTTCTTGCCGGTGCTGACGGACGAGATGCGCACAATGTCGATTGAATGCCATCTTTCGCGCCGCGGAAAACTCGTGGTGGCATCGTCGTAGCCTCGCGCGCTCGTGATCACCTTGACCTGATGGCCGCGTTCACTCAAGCGTCGCGCCAGCATCGTCAGTTGTTGGGCGCTCGCCACCACATCCGGCCAAAATGCCTGATTGAGTAAGAGAATCTTCATTGGTAGGGTACAGAACCGCGAGCGGTAGCGAGCGGGTGCAAGGCGCAAGTTGAGTATATGATCCGCTCGCTACCGCTCGCGGTTCTGTAACTTCCTGATTTCTCGACGTTAGATCTGAACATTGTTAAGCCATTCACGCCTTACAACACAGTTACCTAAATACAGAACATCGATTCTGGTTTTAAGAAAACAATCGATCGCATCGCGCGGCGTGCAGACGATGGGCTCGTTCTCGTTGAACGAGGTGTTTAGCAAAAGCGGAACTCCTGTCAACTGGTAGAACTCCTGGATCAGATCGTAAAAGCGTTCATTGGCTGAGCGTGTCACCGTCTGTAATCGCCCGGTCCCGTCAACGTGCGTGACCGCGGGTATCTCATCGCGGCGGTCGGGCTTTACTTCATAGACCATCAGCATCGCGGGTGAAGGATGAGTCTGTTCGAAATATTCGCCGACATGCTCCTCCAAAATCGATGGGGCGAAAGGGCGAAATGGTTCACGCTTTTTTATTCGCTCGTTCAAGACATCTTTCATGCCGGCCCTTCGCGGATCGGCAAGAATCGAACGATTGCCCAGAGCGCGCGGCCCAAATTCCATTCGCCCCTGGAACCAACCAACAACCAGCCCATCTGCGATGTCGCGTGCCGCTTGCTCTACTAGTTCTGCGTCTGAACATATTTGGAATTTCAAATTTGAGATCTGTAACTCTTCTTCGATTTGTGCATCCGAGAATTCCGGCCCGGGGTACGAGCTAAGAGCAAAGGGCAAAGAGCCA
>DNNE01000022.1:31822-32252 GCA_003487805.1 Blastocatellia bacterium
TAAGAGCAAAGGGCAAAGAGCCAAGGGTACCTTCGTTGACAGATGTATCTTCGGTTCCCGCTACTGGCTTTGCCCTTAGCTCTTCGCCGTTTGCCCCTGGCGCTTTGCCCTTAGCGCTTTGCTCATTCCAAATCTGATAACAGACTCCTACCGCGGTGCCACTGTCTCCCGCGGCGGGCTGAACAAACACTCGACGAAACGGCGTCTGCTGCAAAATCTTCCCATTCATTACCGAGTTGTAGGCGACGCCGCCGGCCAATCCGAGATCGGTCAAACCTGTCTCATCATGAATATGATTCAGCGTGTGGAACGCGACCTCTTCCAGACGCAACTGCAGACTCGCACTGATATCCCGATCGCGTTCTGTCAACGCGGAGCCGGGCCTTCTCGCCGGACCAAAGCTCTCTTCATACGCGTTCGAAAAGATGCG
>DNNE01000022.1:32540-32722 GCA_003487805.1 Blastocatellia bacterium
TACGCGTTCGAAAAGATGCGGCCGACCCTGGGCGATCCACCGTCCCAACTCATCTCGACGCCCTGGGTCGAGTGCAGAAAGTAATCAAGATTCAGCCGGAATTTCCCTCCGGATTCGGTCGTCACCATCTCTCGAAATTCATCAATGAAGCGCGGCTTGCCGTACGGCGCCAGGCCCATGAC
>DNNE01000022.1:33030-33450 GCA_003487805.1 Blastocatellia bacterium
CCGTACGGCGCCAGGCCCATGACCTTTCCTTCATCACCGTAGTGCGGAAAACCCAGAAACTGTGTCGTCGCGGTATAGAGAATTCCGAGCGAGTGCGGATACTCGACCTGGCCCAGCACCTTGATCGACTTCCCTTCTCCGATGGCCCACATCGTGGACACGAAATCACCAAAGCCATCGAGAGACAAGAGCGCCGCGCTGTCAAACGGCGAGACAAAGAAGGCGCTGGCCAAATGAGCTCGATGATGTTCGACACGATGAACTCGCGCGGTGACTATTTTCTCTGAAACCGCGACCGCGCGGGCCAGCTCGCTTTTCAAATCAAAGACAGTGGCGGCATTGCGCAAACGATCTGCTAATCGTCCGTTCGAGACTTTTTGATGACCGTTACCATTGCCGTTTCGGGGCACTAGCCCGACC
>DNNE01000161.1 GCA_003487805.1 Blastocatellia bacterium
AGCGCAACCGTCCCGGTTGCAGCATCGCGTTAACAAAGCTCATGCAAGCGAGGACGCTTGCGCTCCAGTCGCTCACGCGGACGGACCCGACTTCATTCTCAATTCTAAAAACCAGTTGCTTTGTTGTATTCGTTCCGGCATTCTTTCTCTCTGAACGAGATGGAAGAGCTCAACGAATCACCAGCCGCCGCAGAAACCGCGCCCAAGCGGAGCAGTGGCGGGCTAAAATCCGAACGAGCCGTACGCACAGCGGATCTTTTGGTCGGCGCAATTGCCATCCTGCTGATTTTTTGGTGGCTTCAGTATTCGACCAACGCGATCTGTTGCGGCGATTACGACGGGTACTATCACATCAAGTGGGCGCGGCTTTTGTGGGACAACATCCGCGCCGGTCATTTTCCGCCGGCGTTCCCGTGGCTCCCACTGACGACGCTGAACCCCGGAAATTACGTTGATCATCATCTGCTCTATCACATCATTCTGATTCCGTTCACCTGGTTTCGCGACATGCAAACCGGGGCGAAAATCTCCGCGATTCTGTTTGCGAGTCTCGCCGTCTTTTCCTGCTACTGGCTGGTCGTGCGATACGAAATCCGCTATCGCTTGATCTGGTTGTTAGCAATTCTCGCCTGCTCGGCGCCCTTCTTGTATCGCATGAACATGACGAAGGCGCCGCCGTTCGCGATCATCTTTCTCGTCCTCGGAACTTATTTCTTATTCGAAAGAAAATATTGGCCGCTGCTGCCGCTCGCCTTCGTCTTCACGCTGACTTACGACATGTTTGTGCTGCTGGGGATCGCGGCGCTCATCTGGACGATTGTGATCGGCTGGACGGAAGAGCAATTTGAGTGGCGGCCGCTCGTGTTTGTCGTCGCCGGGATAATTCTGGGATTGGTAATAAATCCATATTTTCCGCACAACCTCTATCTGTTTTACGAGCATGCGCGCGTGAAGATTACCGCCGGCGGGTTCGCGACCAAGGTCGGTCAGGAATGGTATCCGTACGACACTGCAGAATTCGTCGTCAATTGTTATGTGGCTTTGGCGGCGATGCTCGTCGGTTACATCGCTTTTGATTTCAACGATCGCAAGCGCGCCCAACGGCCGCTCTTCTTTCTGATCTTGTCGACGGCGCTGCTGCTGATGATCGCGCGCTGGAAGCGTTTCGCCGAGTACTTTCCGCCCTTCGCAATTCTGTTCGCGGCCTTCACGCTGGAAAGTTTTTGGCGCGGGCGCGCGGTGTTCACGCATCTGCCGGACGATGTGCTCGAAGATTTGCAGCCGTTCTTTGATCGACAAGAGACGGCTGCCGCGAAGAAAGAAAGCAAGAGCGACGAGAACTGGCAACTGCTGAAAGCCGGGCTGGTCGCGCTGGCGCTGGGCTTCGCTTTGTTCGCGAACATCTATCGCACCGCCAAGGACATTCACGAAAGCGATCCGCGCGATCATTACGCGAAAGGCGCTTTCTGGATGCGCGCCAACGTGCCGGCGGGCCAGATGGTTTTCAATACGGACTGGGACGATTTTCCGCGCTTGCTTTATTACGATCCGACGCACACTTACATCACCGGGCTTGATCCAACTTATTTACTGGACAAGAACGCGGACCTTTCGAAACTCTTTGAGCGAATAACGACTGGTGAAGAAGAAGATCCTGGGCCGCTGATTCGCGACAAGTTCGGATCGCGTTGGGTGTTCACCGACAACACCACCGATCATGATTCGTTTTACGACAACGCAACGCGCAGCGGTTGGTTCGACGTGGTGTTTGAAAATGATGATTGCCGCGTCCTCCACATACGCGACCAGAAAGGATCCCCGCCCGACGAAAAGAAGAATGATACCGACAAGTCGAGCGACGATGACGACAACGATAATTCACCATGACCTCAGAATGACTGCGTGGGCCGCCGGACCTCATGCTTGAGCGCCGTTAGGCGCGCAACGTTTATAGAACCTCGAGTACTCCACTAACGCTCCTAAAGGAGCTACTTGATTTGTTTGGGTCCTGGTTCTATAAACATCTCGCTCCTGACGGAGCGAAAGCTTTCGCCGAAATAGCGATTATTTTTTGAGAGCAGCTATGAAGAGTTTGAAACGATTCATCGTCCTGACTGTTATCGGCGCATTGGCCTTTATCTCATTTTCCGCTTGTCATCGCGGCGGCGCTTCGTCGGACGACGAGACGCCGGACACTTCGACGTACCGGCCTGAGGCGACTCCGGCGACACAATTCGAGCGCGACTTGAAATACATTCGCGACGGTCACTTCACCTATGTCTGGATCTTTTCGCGCAAAGACGGAAAGGCCTTGACGCCTGACGATTCGCAGGCGCTGCGCACGAACGCATCAAAGGTTGTCGATTGGGTGACGACGGATGAAAAGAGAAAAGTAATCGCGGGATCGAACTTTCCGATCGAGCCACCACAACTGGCGGCATTGCAAAAACGATTCAATATTGAAGATTATTCGGGAAAGTGAAGATATTGATTCATTGATTCAATGGATCAATGAACCAATAAGACAAGCTTGCCAAACTGCGCGCGGTCTTCCATTAACTCGTGAGCTTTGCGTGCCTCAGCAAGCGGCAGCACGCGATCGACGACCGCGCGAATCTGACCCGACTCAATGAACTTCATCGCGGCGAGTAAGTCAGCTTTCGAGCCCATCATCGATCCCAGAATCGTTAAGTGACGATAGAACACGTGCCGCAGATCAGTGCGCGCATCAAAGCCGCTGGTCGCGCCGCAGGTCATCAGTCGCCCGCCCTTCTTTAGCGAGAGAATCGATCCCGGCCAGGTTGCTTCCCCCGTATGTTCGAACACCACATCGACGCCACGACCGTCCGTCAGCCGCTTGATCTGTTTGGGCCAATCGTCGCTCGAATAATTAACTGTTTCGTCAGCGCCTAGTTCACGGGCTTTCGCAAGCTTCTCATCTGAACTAGCCGTCGCAATCACACGTGCGCCGAGCAACTTCGCGATTTGAATTCCCAGGCTACCGACCCCGCTGCCGGCTGCATGAATCAAAACGTCTTCGCCCGGTTGCACGTGGGCGCGCGCCACCAGCATGTGCCACGCGGTCAAAGTCACGAGCGGCAAGGCGGCCGCCTCTTCCCAACTCAGGTTTTTCGGCTTGGGAATTACATTGACGCCCGGAACCGCAACGAACTCTGCGTATCCGCCATCGCGTCGATATCCGATGATGTCGTATTCATCGCACATGTTGTCGCGGCCGGCGAGGCATTCCGGACAATGACCACATGAGACACCGGGTTGGACCATCACTTCGTCGCCGGACTTTGCCCAGGTCACGAGGTCGCCAACTTCGCGCACCACGCCCGCGACGTCACATCCGAGAATGTGCGGCAGCGGAATCTTTATTCCCGGCAAACCATTCCGCACCCACACATCGAGATGATTCAGCGCGCAGGCGCGCACCTCGACCAGAACTTCATTCGCTTTGATTTGCGGATCCGCAACCTCAGCTAACCTAAGGACTTCGGGTCCACCATGTTGTGAAAAAATAATTGCGCGCATCTATGTTTGTATCCCGCACACCTTCTACTTCAACTCCACATCAACAGCTTCAAAGCGGGTCTTGCCGACATTTTTGATCGAGTGCGTGACTGCGCCCGCGCGCCATCTTACATCGCCGAGCGGAAGACTCAGCTTGTCGGCCTGTTTCTTTCCCTCCGTCGTTATTTCAATCTCGGCGGAAGTGAGCGCAATCGACAAACCGGCGAACACGTGCGTGTGCATCGAAGTTGATTGGCCCGGCTCGAGCGTCACGCGAAATACGCGCACCCTTTCATTCTCCAGCACCGGCGTGCGCGTGATTGGATACTTCGGTGATTGTTCCTGCAGGCCCGGTGATTTCAGCAGCTCGATCGTCAAGTTATGAAACGGCGTGGTGCCGACGTTCAGCGCGCGATGAACATAAGTCGCTTTAGCGAACCGCACTTCGCCAAACTTCCACAGTGCTTCGGCCGGCGCCGTGGTGGCGCTCTCAAGCCGCAAATTAGCGTCGGCAAACGTGACCACGACGTTGTCATTTCGGTGAACGTGCCAAAGCGTCGCGTCACTCGCAGGTACAGTAACGTCCCAGAGGCGGACAAATTCATTTTCGAGTTTTGGATGATGATGCGCTTCGCCGCTGATTTCAACCGGTGATTGCGGCGAGTTCGATTGTGATGATGTAGTGGGAACCAGGCCCAAACCCAATAAACAAATAATCAGCAGCGATGACAATTTCATTTCGAAACTCCTTTGAATGGCCAATCAAGATATTAACCGCAGAGGAGGCAGAGGTAGTCGCAGAGATACGCAGAGGACGTTTTTCCTCCGCGCCCTCTGCGAAATCCTCTGTGTTCTCTGTGGTAAGACTGCGTTGAGCATTGCTATTGACCTTGATTGCGAATGGATTTTCGCAGCGCCCGCCCCGCTAGAACGCCGGTGTACTTGCCATCTTCAACTGCGATTTTCCCATTAACGATCACGAACGTCATTCCCACTGCGGGCAGCTCTGGCTGCTCGTACGTCGATCGATCCGAAACCGTCTTTGGATCGAAAACAATCACGTCGGCGAAATAGCCTTCGCGAATCAATCCGCGCTCGGGAATGCGAAACCACTCAGCCGTCGCGGCGCTACTGTTGCGCACCGCGAATTCCAAACTGATCAACTTCTGCGCGTAAACATACTGGCGCACTTTCTTTGGGAACGTCCCAAACTTTCGCGGATGTCCGGTCGAACCATCGGAACACGTGAAGATGAATTTCTGTTTCATGAACCGTTCGATGTCTTTCTCGTTCATGTTGAATGAGGCGACACCGACCGGATCACTCTTCAGCAACTCAACAGCGGCTTCGACGGGCGAGAGTTTCATGCTGGTCGCGATCTCACTTAAGCGTTTACCGATCAGATTGCGATCGCGTGCATCGGTGACCAGGAGCGACTCAGCCCCGCCGCGACGTTTCAAATTATCTTGCATCTCGCTCAACAATCGCGGCCGAATTTGCGGATCGTTCAAGCGTTTGACCAATTCGCCGCGGCCGCCGACTTCGGCCCAGCGCGGAACGAGCGAAGCCTGCAAGCTCGATCCCGAGGCGTCGTATGGATATTGACACGCGGTCGCGTCGATCCCTTCGGCGCGAGCTTTCTTGATCAGGTCGATTGCCTGTTTGCTTTGTCCCCACACTTCGGGGCCCAACGCCTTGATGTGCGAGATGTGAACCGGGATATGCGCTTCACGTCCGATGCGAATCGTTTCCTTAATCGCGCCCAGCAGGCCTATCGAATACGAGTTCTCATCGCGCATGTGCGTGTCGTAGATCCCACCTTTCGTCGCGGCGATCTTTGCCAACTCGATCACTTCTTCGGTCTTCGCATAACTCTGCGGTGCGTAATAAAGACCGGTTGATAATCCGAAAGCGCCTTCATCCATCGCGCGGGCGACCAGCTGCTTCATCTCTTCAAGCTGCGCCGCGTTTGGTTGCGCATCCGTGGCGCCCAGCACTTTCGCACGAATAGTCCCGAAGCCGGCGAGCAGCGCTGCGTTCGTGCCGATCCCTTGATCGTCCCACTTCTTCAAAAGGTCGCCCACGTTCAGCACGCTTCCGCCGTCATTACCGGTCACCACCGTAGTCACGCCCTGCATCAGATAGGCCTGGTTGCTCCTGGTTAGATCGTTAGTGAGATCGCCGAGCGTGTGTGTGTGTGGATCGATGAAACCGGGAGCGACGACCAGACCTGTCGCGTCGATCATGCGCGCCGCTGTGACGTGAGCCCTAACGGCATTGCCTATGAACACAATTCGATCGCCGGTGATTCCCACGTCGGCGTCTCGCACCTTCTTTCCGGATCCATCAACGAGCCGACCGTGTTGGATCAGAAGGTCGACCTTCTGGACTCGATCAATCTGCGAAACGGCCAATGCGGGCGACGCGTCAGATGAGATCGTTACCCGCGCCGCCAGCACGACGAGCAAATAAACGACGGGAAGTAATAGCAGACTGCGACGGAGTGCCTGGCTGAATCTGCCGGCACTTTGAATTGAATGTGGGTTAGTCGACAAAGCGGGTGCGATTATAGATTCGCGTTACCCAAAGATGCCACTTCAAAATTTCGTTTCTTACAGTTTTAATGGCGAGATATACTTAAGTTCGAATCAAAGAGGGAGAGCGGCTATGACATCGGAAGATAATAAGGCTTTGGTGCGTCGGTTCTACGAAGAAATCGATAAAGGAAACATTGATGTATTGGACGAACTGGTCGCCGAGAATTATATCGATCACAATCCGCCGCCGTTTCCGGTCGCACCGGGACGCGAAGGGTTGAAGCAGGCGTTCAAGCTATTTTTGGAGGCAACGCCTGGCTATCATCGAATCGAAGAGCAGATCGCCGAAGGAGACAAAGTCGTGACTCGCATGACCTCGTTTGGAAAGCATGAAGGCGATCTTCCAGGCGCGCCTCGCACTGGCAACGACTTGAAAATGACCTCGATCACAATTCATCGCATCGCTGACGGCAAGCTGGCAGAGAAGTGGTCAGAGAAGGACGTGATCACTTTCTTGAAGCAAATTGGCGTGATGAAACAGTAGAGTTTGCTTCCCTCCTGATCTGCTTTCGCTGCCTGACTTAGCTGCGTTCGATGGGAACTTCGACAATTCATTGTTGTCTAAAGGAACAAAACCGAACTTCGTTAGCGTCCACAATTTAGCCAATGCTCGCAATCCGAGATTTAGGGAAAACCTATTCCAGCGGCATTCAAGCGCTAAAGGGGATCACACTGAACGTGCCGCCGGGAATGTTTGGTTTGCTGGGCCCAAACGGCGCAGGCAAGACAACGCTGATGAAGATTTTGGCGACGTTGCTTGAGGCTGATGTGGGGACGGTAGAATTCAATGGCATCGATTTGATTACGCGCAAAGATGAAGCCCGGCGCCTGCTCGGCTACCTGCCGCAGGAGTTTGGACTTTATCCATCGCTCACGGCTGAGCAGATGCTGAATTATTTTGCCAAACTCAAAGGTGTTGCCGACAAGAAACAGCGCCGGGCGTTAATCGAAGCCTTGCTTGAAAAAGTGAATCTGCTGCCGGCACGCAAACAAAGACTGGGCGGATTTTCCGGCGGCATGCGACAGCGTCTGGGAATTGCGCAGGCCTTGATCGGCGAGCCGGAGCTAATCATGGTTGATGAACCGACCGCGGGTCTTGATCCGGAAGAACGAGTTCGCTTTCACAATCTGCTCGCGGAAACGGCGAGCGAAAGCGCCGTCGTAATTCTTTCAACGCATATCGTTTCAGACGTCGCGAATCTTTGCAGTAACATGGCAGTCATTCGCGACGGTTCGATAATCGCGACCTCCACTCCACGTCAGGCACTCGATGAGTTGAAGGAATCAATTTGGGAGGCCACCGTTCCACGCGAACGAGCGGCCGCACTGACATCACACTGCCGCGTGATCTCTAAGCAAAGCGCGAACGGTCAAGCGCGATTAAGAGTCGTCTCGAAAGCCGAGCGACCTGGTGAAGAATTCACTGCGGCCATTCCTACGCTCGAAGACTACTATCTTGATAGTGAGTCAGCCGGGACCTTCGGGGCACTAGCCCGCGCATAAGCAAGGGCTCCCTTTTTTGAGCCCTCCCTGACGATCGGGCTAGTGCCCCGCGCGGCGACGGCGAAACCGACTAAATGATCAATCCATTCCAAACTCGCTTCGGAGCAATCTTCTGGAACGAGGTCCGGCTCAATTCGAAACGTGTCGCTCCTTACTTGCTGATGCTCCTTTTCAGCGCTAACGCCATTTTGTGGTGGGGATGGGGACCGGCGGTAGCGAGAGGCTGGGCCACTAACAGTGACTTCTACATCTCACGAAACATGGGCGGCTTCTCGATCATTCTGGGGCTGCCGATCTTTACTGCCGTCATCATGGGCGACCCGGTCATCAGAGACTTCAAACTGGGCATTGTCCCTTTGATTTGCTCCAAGCCAATCAGTCGCGCCACATATTTACTCGGCAAGTTCTTCGGTAATTTCTTTGTGCTCGTCTGCTGCCAGTCGGCGTTCGCATTTACGTTCTTTTTTTTGCAAGCCGTCCCGTTCAAAGGCATGGTGGTTTTGCCGTGGCGCGTTCTGCCGTACTTCAAGCACTTTTTCTTTACCGTCATAATCTCCCACCTGATTTTGGCTGCGATCTATTTCACCGTGGGCACCCTGACTCGAAACTCGAAAATTGTTTACGGCCTCGCGGCCCTGTTTTATCCGCTTTACATCGCTTGCGGCCTTCTGATGAGGCCACTCTCGATTTGGTGGAAAGCCTTTATTGACCCGATGGGCTTCGGTGCACGAAACAGTTTTGAACCCATTGAACCATGGCATCAAACTGCAGAGTTTCTGAATCAACACGCGGTTTCCTACAGTTCGTTATTAATCGCGAACCGTGGGGCGATGATCGGCTTGTCGGCCGTGTGTTTATTCATTCTCTATCTCAGGTTTTCGATTACCGAGCGACAGGGCAAACCGAAAGAGTTTTCATGGCTTAGTCTGTCAACAGCGAGCGAAGGGGTTTATGCGTCCGACAGGATTGACTTACTGCAAACGGACTCTACTTTCGTCAGGCCGAGCTTGGCGGACTCGCGCGAGCCTTTGCCGCGAGTGACCGTCGCCAATGAAAAGTTTAGCGACAACCTCAACAAATTGGTCGCGGCCGTCGGGGTGGAGTTTCGCCTGCTGCGCGCCGAACGAAGCTTGGTCATTCTGTTGCCGCTGGCTTTGATCCTTTCAATTTTCGACGTGGCTTTTTTTCGAGTGGTCCCCGAAGTCTCGTATTCCGCCACCTATGCCGGCAGCACGGCCAACGCGATGCTGCTGTTTCTGATTGGCATGTCGGTTTTCTACACCGGCGAATCAATGCATCGCGATCGCGAACTGAGGATTGAACCGGTGCTTTGGTCCATGCCGGTATCGAACAGCGTGCTGCTGATGTCAAAGTTCGTCGCGACGCTCGCCTTGACCTTATCGCTCGCTACGCTGACCGGCGTAACGGCGATCGCAACACAATTTTTGAGAGGGCATCGTCCGATCGAATTACGGCCATATCTGCTTACTTATTCACTGATCCTTTTTCCCGGTCTGGTTTTCTTAGCGGCCATGGCTTTGGTTCTCAACGTAGTCTTACGCGAAAAGTACTTAACCTACGCGGTCAGTGTCGGCGTCGCCGCGGCGATGTTTTATTTGTACAGCATGGGCTACCTGCATTGGCTCTACAATCCGCTCGCTTATCACCTGTGGAAATACACGGATCTGATCGGGGCTAATCGAAACGTTCTGCTGTTGCAGAGGTCTTATTGGTTGGCGGTGGCTATCTTGTTTCTCGCACTCGCGCATGTTTGCTTCGCGCGTCGGACGTCCCGTACTGTGTTATTCGCGGGCAAGTGACTAATGGCGCGAAGGTGAAACTGGAGGAGACGACATGTTCAAGCAAGCAATTCCAGTCCTGCATGTCAGCAGCTCGGCTCAGGCCGAAGAGTTCTATGGCAAGCTTGGCTTTCAGCAGGAGTTTGCATACCGGCCTTTTGGCGGCGTCGATCCGTGTTACATGGGATTTGCGCGCGACGACGCGCGGTTTCACGCGTCGTCATTTTCAGGTGATGGAGTGTCAGGCGGCGTAATCGTGCTGATAGTTGATAACGTCGACGAGATTCATCCTGAGTTGGTTGCGAAGGGAGTCGCGATAGATACCGGACCGATCAATCAGGATTGGGGCAACCGCGAGCTTTATGTCAAAGACGCTGACAGGAACAGTATTCGTTTTACGCAGCACCTCGAATAGAGCCCCCGTTAAAATCTATTCGAGCAACGCCTTTAACTGATCCAACGCTTCACTCCAAAACTTTTTCATCTTTGCTGCGGCCTTGGCATTCGTAAGTTTGCTGTGCTGCGCGACGACCTGGCATTTGCCAGTCCCTTTCGGCACAAATGCGGCGGCCACGCTGGTCGGCCCATCTTCCCATGTGATGCGCAGAGACTTGTTGGGCGTCGCTTTGCGGATGGTCAATTTTGCGGAAAGCCATTTCTGGCGCACCTTTTCATCGGTCCATGCCTTGAATGCTTTGCTTACCGGAGCCTCAATCGTGCGGCTCACGCTAATCTCATAGCCTTCGGGCTTCTCATGGACTTCGCGCAGGCCGCGGGCCTGTTCGTAAGTCACCGCGATCATCTGTGTCCACCAGGGACGCACGTCGTGCTTGTCGCTGAGATGCGCGGTGATTTCCTGATGGGTCATTTTCTTGCCGCCGGCGGCGTCAAGATGTTTGAACCAGCGCGACCACTTCTTGCCGGTCTTTGATTCGACCGCTTCGTCGCTCATGCGAGGTTTGAAAGTAGTTGCCATTTGGACTCCAATAGAAATGTGTCGCGGCTTTGCCGCCCGATGTGCGGAAAGCCTTTGGCTT
>DNNE01000098.1:0-16250 GCA_003487805.1 Blastocatellia bacterium
GACAACACGACGATCGTCGAAGGCGCCGGCAAGCAAGCCGACATTGAAGGTCGCGTCAAGGCGATCAGGGCGCAGGTCGAAGAGACGACTTCCGATTATGATCGCGAGAAGCTGCAAGAGCGTCTGGCGAAGTTGGTCGGCGGCGTTGCGGTAATCAAAGTCGGCGCGGCGACTGAGACTGAGATGAAGGAAAAGAAAGCTCGGGTCGAAGATGCAATGCATGCAACCCGCGCGGCCGTGGAAGAGGGTATCGTTCCGGGCGGCGGCGTCGCATTAGTGCGGGCCGCGAAAGTGCTGGAAGATGCGAAAGCAGTTATCGGACGAGGAGGCGACCCCGACGAACGGATTGGTGTTGCGATCGTGCGTCGCGCTTTGGAAGAGCCTCTCCGCCAGATTGTTCAGAACGCCGGCAAAGAAGGCGCAGTTGTCGTTGAGCGGGTACGCAACGATAAGAACGAAAACTTCGGTTTCAATGCTCAAACTGAAGTGTACGAGGATCTCGTGAAAGCGGGCGTCATCGATCCGGCCAAGGTTACGCGCACGGCGTTGCAGAACGCAGCGTCAATCGCGGGCCTGATGCTCACCACCGAAGCAATGATTTCGGAGATTCCAGAAGAGAACCAGGCTCCGATGCCGGGCGGCGGCATGGGTGGCATGGGCGGCGGCATGGGCATGTAGACCAGCCGCTAATCCAATCATTAGGACCGCGGCTTCGCCCTCAGATGGGAAGCCGCGGTTCTGGTTTTTAGGAGGAATGAATTATGGGCAGCAAGAACACTTCGCCGTTTCCGAGTAAGAAGCAACCTTCGCCAACTCCCAGGCCGAAACCAACGAAGACAAGCGGAGGGGGCGGCGGCGGTGGATCCGCAACGCCTTCGAAGCAAGACTGTTGGGACTTTAAGTTAGTGTCCATCACGGAGGGCGCAGCTCGGGCTAAGACAGAGATGAGCATCGACGGGATCCCGCAGGGTGCTCGAGTCATGATTCACGCTGATATTGGCGTGCTCGGATATGCTCCTGCCGTGGAATCGACAAGAATAATCGCCGCTCAGCAAAAGACGGGAGGAACGTTGAATGGACACGTGACTTCAACGAACTCCGGAGGAGACGTGTCTGTTCACCTTTGCCTTTCATGAACCAAACTAATGGCAAGACCCTCCCGACAATCACGTTTCGTTTTTGGCTCTCTAGTCTGTAAGGTGTGCTGTTACGGTCTCAACGGCCGATGTAGTGGCGAGACCTCAGCGACCCCGGAGTCATTTACTCTAAACGACTCGACGGTTATCGGTTGCCTTGATTCTTCTCGTCAGCGAGCTCATTTAGCTGATCTCCATGGCCGGCCAAATCCAGAAAGACAAAAATCGCGACATTCAGAAATCAAGTTGCCTCCATTCGTCCCGCAGATTTGTACAGGTCTAGGTCAGATGCCTGAGCCGGAAGGTAATCCACTCTTTGCCGTTTCTCTCAGTACGATCTTGGCGGAAGAAGGAAGAGTCAAATATAAGTCAGCCCAAACGTTAAGACGGGCGCTGAGGCTTCCGTCTGATGCACGACTCATTCTCATCGGAAGCACAAAGGATTACACAATCGAGAAGTTGTGGACGACCTCAGACGCTGCAGAAGCCTGGCGGCGAATCGCTAACCTCGGGTTTGAGTGTTCGACAGCCCTTACTTACTCGATATGGGATGAGCACCCCAAGTTCGATCAAATTTTCAATCAAGAAAAGAACCTCATTACGTACGAAATTTTATTGGCCAACGGCGTGATTTCGATCCCGTTCTTGTTCTTCTACGATGATAGAGACTACGAGGAAGTTCTGTCGTGGTTGAAAGCACATAAGGACGTTAAGAAAATCGGCGTTTTAGCTCAATTCAAAAGAAAGGACGCAGCGTTCGACGAAGTAGTTAGAGACATGCATCGATTGGAGAAAGACGTACCGCGATCGCTTCATTTCGTGGTAGTAGGTCCGTCTACGGCAAGCCGAATCCAACGCCTCTTCAACGAATTCTCGCGCGTAACGATTGTTTCAAGTGAACCGGCGTCCGCAGCATTGTGGAATAACCGAACGCGGACCGATCTCACACACGTGACAGCCGATAGTCGAATACCTAAAGCGATTTTGGCCGCGAATAATATCGAGATGTATAGGAAGTTCTGCTCGCGAGCGAGGCGGGCGAAGCGCGTCCATCTGCATTCTAGTGAACGGTCCAAGCCACTTCTCTCCAGAATATCCGTTTAGCGAATCGTTGGATGGCGCTGTCTAGCTTGATTCAACAACAAGGATTGAGTGCAACGTTGTCTTTTTCTTGAATACGATATCTCGAGCGTTGGCTTTTGCGCTTAGCTCTGTAGCTTTGCCTCGTCACCGATGCGCTCGGATTCTTCATCGACAGTCTTCTCTCCCATCAGGACTCGGGCTTCGTGCGTCAGGCCATCACCGCTGAGGAGAATCAGGTCGTCTTCCTGCTTTGTTCCGTCAATCGTGACGCTCGCAACCCCCCGACACAGCGCCTGTGGGTTCTCCACCTTGATTCGATACGTGGTTGGACCGTGCCGATAAATGATTTCAAATTCGCGCCAGAAGCGGGGGATACACGGATCGATGCGCAGTCGATCTCCCTGTAACTTGAATCCGAGAATATTTTCCAGCGCCGCTCGGTACATCCATCCGGCTGAGCCTGTGTACCATGTCCACCCCCCACGTCCAGTGTGCGGCGGCACCGCATAGACATCGCCCGGGGCGACATAAGGCTCAACTTTGTATTTGTGCAAACCCGCGCGCGTCGAAGCGTGATTAGCCGGATTGAGCAGAGCGAATAATTCGCCGGCCCGGTCGCCGTCGCCGAGCATTGCAAATGCGATTACCGTCCAAATGGCTGCGTGTGTGTATTGCCCTCCGTTTTCCCGGACGCCCGGCACGTAGCCCTTCACATATCCGGGATCAAGTTTGGTTTGATCGAAAGGCGGCGTAAACAGAATGATCAATCCTTCGCCGCGTTGCACCAGGTATTGATCCACGGAAGCCATCGCGCGTGAGGCGCGATACGAATCAGCAGCTCCTGAAATGACGGCCCAGGTTTGGGCTATAGAGTCGATACGGCACTCATCATTCCGGGCGGATCCCAACGGAGTGCCGTCGTCAAAATACGCACGTCGATACCAGTCTCCATCCCAGGCCTTGTCCAGTCCTTCCCTCAACTTATCCAAATATCGCTCATAGCCTTCTGTGCGGGTTTTCATTTGGTATCGCTCGCACAATGGCGCGAAGCCGGTCAGCACCGTAGACAAAAACCAACCGAGCCAGACACTCTCACCACGGCCACCCGCGCCGACGCGATTCATGCCGTCATTCCAATCGCCCGACCCCATCAGCGGCAAACCGTGCTCACCCAGGGTCAGGCTGCGATCGATGGCCCGCGCGCAGTGCTCGATCACTGTTCCGGCTTCACTAGAGACGGTAGGCTGGAAATAATTCTCAAGCTGATCAGGTTTTAGTAGCTCACCTTCGAGAAACGGAACAGATTCCTCAAGCACAGAGTAATCACCCGTGACGCTCACATAACACGAGACCGCGTAGGGCAGCCAAAGCAAATCGTCCGAAAAGCGCGTGCGCACGCCGCGACCCGTTGGCTCGTGCCACCAATGCAGCACGTCGCCCTCTTTGAACTGGCGCGACGAGGCCCGCAGGATTTGCTCGCGCGCGATTTGCGGCTGGGAGTAAAGCAGGGCCAACACGTCTTGCAGTTGATCGCGAAAACCAAACGCACCGCTCGATTGATAAAAAGCCGAGCGTCCACGCACGCGGCACGACAGTGTTTGGTACAACAACCAACGATTGACCAGCGTGTCCATGGAAGCGTCGGGAGTCTTAATCTCGATCGTGCCCAGCGTTTGATCCCAGAAACCCAATACCCGTTCAAAGGCTTCGTTCACTTCATGCGGGCTGCGAAAGCGCGCGTTAATTGCGCGAGCTTCTTCGATCGATTCAGCCTGACCCAAAAGAAAGATCACTTCCCGGGCTTCACCCGGCGCCAATTCGATCGTCGCCTGGATCGCGGCACAAGGATCCAAGCCCGCGCCGTCTCGGCCGGCGAGCCTGGTGCGGCGCAAGGCTTCAGGGTTTGCCAGGCTTCCGTTGCGGCCAATAAACTCGCGGCGGTCACAGGTCATCGTCACTCGGCGCTCGTTGGTGCCCGCGAACGTGATGCGATTCGCGAACTCGTTGTTATAAGAGTTCCGCGCGAAGATTGCGCCTTCGGTTTCCTCTAAATCAGTCACGACGTGCATCGCAGAAGCGTCGCGGTTAACTCCGAGGACGAGTTCCTGGTAACTCGTCACCGAAAGCCGCCTGGGCCGATCTGAGCGGTTCCGCAGCCGTAACAGTGAAATCTTCACCGGCGCATCGAGCGGCGCAAACAACAGCAGTTCTTGAGATATCCCGTGGGTGGCATGTTCGAAAACGCTGTAGCCCTGGCCGTGTCGCACGATATAGTTCGCCGCTTCGCGGATCGGCAACGGCGTCGGTGTCCACGTCGTGCCGGAATCTTCGTCGCGAATGTAAATCGCTTCGCTGGATGGATCGCTCACGGTATCGTTTGACCAGGAGGTCAAACGATTTTCGTGACTGTTAATGGCCCACGTAAACCCGCCGCCCGTTTCAGTTACCATGAATCCAAAGTCTTCGGAGTTAGCGATAACGTTAGACCATGGGGCCGGCGACCACTGTCCTTCGCCAAGCGTGCAGACGTATTCGCGACCACCATGTCCGAAGCCGCCGATGCCGTTAAAAAAAGAGACCTTAGGCGGGACGAGCGAAGGCTCGGGATAATTCTGTACAGCCAGTCGAGGCTGCAACGGCGGCGGCGCAGTTTCTTCTACCGGTCGCCACGTGAGTTGATCCTCAAGAGATCCTCTTTCGCTGACTATCACGACTCTCGCCACGGTATGAAGCAGGATGCGCTCTGGCTCAGGCATCATGTCTGAGCGCCGGATAAAAATGCCGCCAGGAGTATCCAACAATGCCTGCGCACCTGAGATGCGCACTGCCAATTGCAGCGAATCTTGAAGCGATTGTGCGTATCCGGTCGGGTGATCGTTAAGAATTACCAGGTCGAACTGGAGTCCCTTGTACCGGAGATACTGATGGGCGCGTAAGAGTTGTCGCGCCATGGCGACGTCTTCTTCGCGTTCAAGTCGAAGGATGACAATCGGCAAGTCGCCGCTAATCCCCTGCGGCCAAAGACCCGACTGCGTTAGCTTGTTAAGGGCGAGTACGTGGGGCCGAGGGCGCAGGGAAGGATCCGGATACAAGACGCGCCCGGCGAGTCTTTGGAAAAGATGGGCCTCTTCGGGATTGATGTGCAGGTGATTCATTTCGACCTGCGCGCTGGTCCAGGCAAGGCGCGATTCCCGCTCAAAGATATTCACGTCACGGTACTTTTCCGCCAGGATCATTGCCTTCTCTCGCGAATCTGCAAGGCCAGTCGTAAAAACAACCTGGACTGTCTGGTTCGGCTGTAAACGTACGCGACAGCGAAGACTGAAAATCGGATCGAGGACTGCGCCCACGGTGTTCGAGAGTGGTCGATCCTCCATGACTGCTATCGGGTCCGCGGTGGTATGACCCCGACCCAGGAAGCGCGACCGATCGGTCTCGTACTGGATTCCGGCGATGTTTTCGGTCGAGGCAGCCATCACGTGAACTCCCCAGACGGGCTCATCCTCGGCTGAACGCGGACGCCGTCGCGCGAGCAGAGCCTGCTGCGGACCATAGAACTCGGTTTCCACAAACAGATTGCTAAAGGCCGGGTGCGCTATGTCGCTGGCGGGTGATGCAAGGACGATCTCAGCATAGCTGGTTAGCTCGATCTCTCGCGGCCTGGTCGAATAGTTCGTGATCGACACTCCTCGCAGTTCGCAATTGTCTTCGCCTGAAACGATGACTTCCAAATGCGTCACGATGCTATCGTCGCGTCGCCAAAAATCCGCCTTGTCTTCCGAAAACGCTACTTCGTAAGTGGCGGGCTTTGAGCACACCGGTTGATAGCCCGTTGACCAGACTGAGCCACTGCGGACATCGCGCACGTAAACAAAGCTGCCCCAGTTATCGCGGGTAGTGTCCGCGCGCCAACGGGTGACGGCCAGAGACCCGCTCATCGAATAACCCGCGCCTGCGGTCGTAATCATTACGCTGTAAATTCCATTCGATAACAGTTGTGTGCGGGGCGTCGGCAGATCAGCGGTGTCATACGTACGCGTTACTAAACCCGTGAGAGTGCGAACGACACGGCCGGTCAGCACTTCTTCGGCGCGCGGATGGACGGCTTGCACTCCACGGGGAATGCGCTCTTGCAAAAGTAATTCTGTAGCGCGCACCAGCGGATCGGTATGAAAGCGATTTTGCATTGCTCTCTGGTTCAGCAGATTGTCCAGCGCAATAAGATTCATCCCCTGATGATGGGCCATGTACGCACGCACCAGAGTACAGCGCTCACCTTTCTTGACTCTCTCAGGCGTAAAGTCGAGGGCTTCGTAGAACCCATAACGCGAGAGCGCACCTTCACCTGCGAGGACGTGAAGGTTTTCCATTGCTCGCAATGGAGATACGTTTGACGCCAGGATTGTCGAGTATGGGGACACGACCAGATCTTCGATGAGCCCTCGCTTCAGACCCAGGCCCGGCACTCCAAATGGTCCGTATTGATAGTTGAGTTCCAGATCGCGCGCCGAATACGCGGACTCAGAAATGCCCCAGGGCACTCCGCGCTCATGGCCATATTCAATCTGTCTTGAAACCACCGCCGCGTAGGTTTCTGCGAGTAAGGTCTCGGGATAATTTCGCATCACCAGCAGCGGCATCAGATATTCGAACATCGTTCCGGTCCATGAAATGAGCGCACGGCCGCCATCAACCGCCGTTAGTTGGCGGCCCATGCGGAACCAATGTTCCTGCGGGACGTCACCTTTCGCGATGGCAATAAAACTCGCCAGGCGCGCCTCAGACGCCAGCAAGTCGTAAAAAGAATTGTCGTGACGGCCCTCGCTGACGTTATAACCAATCGTGAAAACCTTGCGTTCCTGATCAAGGAGAAACTTGAAATCTGTGTCGTCCACAATATGTTTCGAGGTCTGGGCTATCTTCGCGAGCCGCGAAGTTAATGTTCTGGCGGCTTCCAGCGCTTGCTCCATAGCGCTCGTGAGCTGACCAATGGCTGCCAGCACTTTGTGTTTCTCCTCTTGTATGGAATCTATCTGCTCCAGTTCCGCTCGCCACGCGGCGAGCTCAATCAATACGGTGTCGCAGGTCTCAGAAACATGCGCCAGCGACGGCACCTGTTCCAGTTTCCGTGCAATTACCTGCCAGCGATCGGAGGCGATCTCCGCGACGGTCAACACCGAACTCACCGGCCCCCAAGGCGCCAACAAGTGCAGATCGCGACGATAGGCGCGCACTTGATGAAGCAACGAACCGGCCCACCAGCGTAAATCAGCAAACTCCTCCTTGCCGTGTTCCTGTGCCAACGCTGCCACAATGTCGTCAATAACAGCGGCGTGCTCATTTAATGAGTCGATTAATTCGCTCCACCTGGTAAGGGATATCGGAAGTGTTCCAGAGAGCAAAGCGGCACATGCCTGAACTTCACCGCGCAGTTGCCTGATCGTGATGGCATCAGTGCGCTGCCTCGACGCCGCCAGTTGTGAACTCTCGGCGGCAACCGCGTCCAACGTGTCTTGCAAGCCGGCGATCACGCGCGCGTTGAATAATTCGTCGTCCGGGAGCTCGAGACATCCCTGCTTGAGAGCGATCAGATGGCCGCAGAGATTTCCGCTGTCAACGACCGACACGTAGTGCGGCCACATTGGTTGCAGGGTTCGCGTGTCATGCCAGTTGAAAAAGTGACCGCGAAATTTGTGCAGTTTCTCAAGGCTGGCGAATGTGAATTCGAGGCGTTCGATTAGCTCGACTAAACCAATATAGCCAAAGTCGTACGCCGACAGCGTTAACAGCATTAAGAGTCCTATGTTCGTCGGCGAGGTGCGATGCGCGATCACTTGCGGCTCTTCCTGCACATTATCGGGTGGCAGCCAATGATCTTCATCTCCGACGAATGTTTGAAAGAATCTCCACGTCCGTCGGGCTATGCTGCGTCCGTGACGCCGCTCTCCAATCGGAAGCTCTCGAACTTGTTCGACGTGCCGGCGACTCACGAGGAATGCGACGAGCGGCGAAACGATCCACGCCATCAGGAATGGCGCAGCAAACGGCAACGCATGCATACGTAGTACGACGATTAGGATCGTGGCTACGAAAGCGATGGCGGTAGCAGGCCACATGAAGCTGACAAAGGATGGCAGATCGTGCTTACTCGACTTTTCCGCGCCGGCGGCGGTCGTCCATTCAAGCAGGTGCTTTCGGGAAAATGACGTCCGGTGTAGCGTGCGAGCAATCGCGTCGATCATCAGATATGCCTGATGAGCAAGAAACACGATCTCCAGCACCAACTGCGCCGTATTCGTGCGCAGATCGCCCCAAACGCTCCAGAAATGGCTGGTCCAGGGCACGCCACGCGGATGAATAAGCAAGCCCGTCGTTGCGTGTGCATAGACAGGAAAGGCTAATACCAATAACGCGAAGAGCGTCCACCAAAGGGAGTTGGGAAGAATTGTCCAGCCGGCGATGAGGAGCAACGTCAGCGTCGGCGCAAGCAAGCTGCGGCGCAAGTTATCGAGAATCTTCCAACGCGAGACCGCTGCCATGCGATTTGGCTTCTTATTACCCTGGGCATCGGGCACGTGGCGACGAAGCCAACCGGCGATTTGCCAATCACCGCGCGTCCATCGATGCTGGCGCATTGCGTAGCTGTCATAGTTAGCGGGATAGTCGTCAAAGAACTCGAGGTCGCTAACCAGCGCCGCCCGCGCAAAGATCGACTCGAACAGATCGTGACTCAGCAGGGTTTCAACCGGCACGCGACCACTCAGAGCTTCCTCGAAAATATCGACGTCGTATAAGCCTTTGCCGGTGTAAATTCCTTCGCCAAACAGGTCCTGATACACGTCCGACGCGGCAGTCGTGTAGGGGTCAATTCCAGTATTGCCGGAGAAGACACGAGCAAAAAATGAGCGCGAGGCGCTCTCCAGTGAGATGCTTACGCGTGGCTGCAAAATCCCGTAGCCTGCCGTGACCCTTTCTGCCGCCTCATCCCAGCGTGGACAATTCAGCGGATGCAGGGCCGCGCCGATCAAACACTGCGCAGCGTCGCGGGGTAATTGCGTATCAGCATCGAGAGTAATCACATAACGAATCTGCGCGAACAATTCATCGGTGCCGGTATTGAAGATAAAGCTGGTGTCGCGCGCGCCCCGCAGCAATCGATTGAGCTCGTGTAACTTGCCGCGCTTTCGCTCCCAGCCGATCCATTTCTGCTCGGTTTCGCACCATTGACGGCGCCGGTGAAACAAATGAAATCGAGCGGAGTTGTCTTCACTGTACCGGCGATTGAGTACGTCGATGCCAAGTTGGACCGCCTCCAGAATTCGCTTATCGTCCGGCACTTCCTCGGTCGACGCATCGGCGAAATCTGCGAGCAGGCCAAAATACAAATGCTCATCCCGATTAGCGAGATAGGCGATCTCCAGCTTGTCGATCAACGTTTCGATCGTTGATTCGTCAAGCAGAATCACCGGCACCACCACCATGGTGCAGGCGTCGGTCGGGATCCCCTTCGACAGATCAAGTTTCGGAAGCAGTTTTGGCGGAAAGATGTGAGTTACGTCCCAGTTGACGACGCTTACGATTAGATCGCTCGCCGGAATTAATGCCAGCAACGTGCCAATGATCGTGATGGCGATTCCGGCGCCGGAATAAATCAATGCCACTACCAGAAGAATCACGAATAGCAAGGTGACCAGGCTCAACGTTCCCAGGTAAGCCATCGTTGCGTGCCGCTCGATCGCGCGGAAGACGCGTTCGCTGATGGGCGATCGGTAGCCAACGCGCTCTTCCAATCGCGCGACGCCCTTGTCGATCAGGAAATAACCGACATGTGAATGCGCGATATCTTCGTTAGCGGCGCGTGCGGCTTGCGCCAACTCCAACACCCTTTGGGCGATTTCGAGTTCGCTCTTCTTAACACCTTTACTGATTCTCTCGATTGCATGTCGATAGCGATCGCGAGTAGCAAAATCCATTCGTGCATAAGCACCAGCCGGATCCTTTTTCAGCACCGGATCGATTAGGCTGACTTTTTCAAAGAAGTCCTTCCAATCCAGCGTTGAAAGAAGGCGCATGCTGGTGATGATGTTGCCAACTGTGACTTGAGCGGCAGCCTGACGGTGATGCTCTTCCTGAATGAGCTTCCCTAACGATAGCCCTTCTTTTTTCAATCGTTGCTCGATCCACTCGACTACCGCCATCATGGCAGGGTCTTGATCACGCAGGCGCTGAGTGAGCTGGACCACGAAGGCGGAGCCCAATGCCTTACGAGTCCGCGGCAGGAGCGAAATCAGGTCCTGCCGCTGGCGCTGGCCGGCTTCGAGCATTTTATCGGCTAGGTTGTCGGCTTCGTCGCGCTCGTTACGCGAAGACGCGATGCGATCGGTCAAACGGCGGAGGTTTTCGACCAACGCAAGTCGCAAACTAATTGGTACCGCCCACAACTCTCCCAGCGAGAGCGGGGAAGTACTTTGATAAGCATTAATGAAACGGCGCAGTGTTTCCGTGTCGAGATGGCTGTCCGTGTGGGCAATCAACGCAACCGCGAAGGCATAAATACGCGGGTAGTTTCGAAGTGGACCATCGGCGAGTTTCGGCAGTTCCCGGTAATAACTCTTTGGCAGGTCCTCGCGAATCTCACGGACTTGATCATCGACTATGTGAAAATTGTCCACCAGCCACTCGGCCGCAGGAGAGATGACGTGTTCGCTGCGAATCGATTCGGCCAGCCCACGGTAAGCGGCCACCAGCGCGCGCGAGTTTTCTTCCAGACGTGGCAGCAGGAGATTGACGTGGCGCGGTCTCTCGGCAATCTTATGTTCCGCGGCGAGAGTCGCGGCGAACTGCTCGAGCCGCTCGATGCTGTAAAGCTCGTCGCGAATCGGCAGATCGCCATCCCTGGCGCCACGGAGTCTCCGCATTACATCTGAAAACGTTGAAGCCATCGATCTCAGCAAGATAAATAAACTGCAGGGGGTTCGCGCAAGAATATCATGTGCATCTGCTTCAACGAGACTGGTGCAGCGATTTCTGACTGGAGCGCAGCCGTCCCGGTTGCCTCTTTGGCTCACGGAGCAAGCGAGGACGCTTGCGCTCCAGTCGTTAAGGCTTGCGCCGGTACTCGATCACGTAGTCGGGAACCGCAATGTTACCAGGCAGGCGCGGGTCAGCCATTGGATGTTCCGTGACTAAACGCAAAGGCAGCACGCCCGCCCAAACGCTCATCGCATAATCTTCTTCATCATCGAGTGGCGGACCCGTGCGAATCTTGGCTGAGGCTTCATCAATCGGCAGCGAAAGCACGGTCGTTTGTTGCAACTCAGCCTCGGTCGGCTCGCGCACATCTTTCCAGCGGCCGGGAATCATATGTTCAGATAATGCGAATAAGGCGGCCAACTTTTCTCCACGATCTTCGACCAGCTCCGCGCGTCCAAAGATGACCACCGATCGATAATTCATCGAGTGATGAAAAGCCGAACGCGCCAGCACCAGGCCATCGATCAGCATAACTGTCACGCATGCGTCGATGCCTTCCTTTAACGCGCGCAGCATGCGGCTCGCCTGTGATCCGTGAATGAGAAGTTTGTCTCCGGCGCGGGCATATCCGGTAGGGATCACGAACGGCTGACCATCGATCGCGAAACCGACGTGGCAGATGAATCCTTCGTCGAGTATCTGATTAATTACTTCGCGTTCGTGGCTGCCGCGTTTTGGCAGACGCTTTAAAGTTGTGCGTTGAGTTTGGCGAAGTTGCTGCATGGTGTCCTCGCAGTGCTGTTGTTTTGAGAGTGTAATGGTAAAGCAACGTGAACGGTTACAGAACCGCGAGCGGTAGCGAGCGGGACAAAGAGTCGCGTTAACATTACGTTCCCAGTCTAAAGAATAGTTGAGCCTTGATCCCGCTCGCTACCGCACGCGGTTCTGTAACTGACTGGGTGGCTACCCATAAAACGAAAACGCCGAAGCTCGCTCGCTCCGGCGCTCTCTGCTGGGGTGACTGGGCGGGCGCGCAACAGTTCAGGCGTGCGCCCAGGGACACGGTAATACGCTGCTAATCGGAAACACTGATCTGATTATCGACTGACTTTACTCCCTTTACGGCTTTCACCGCGTGTTCCACCTGCGACTTCTCCGCCTGGCTGTGTACCATGCCGATTAGAGTCACCTTGGCATTAGTCACCGTTGCCGTTACTCCCAACGAAGATAGCTGCGGATCGTTGCTCAGCTTCTTATCGACCGCGGCTTGAATTGTGGAATCATCCGGAACATTGGCGGTTGACGTCGTGCCGCCGCTGGTTGTCGCCGGCTGGCCGTTGATGATTACCGGCGCCGGCTGAGTCGCGGGCGCGGGTTGCTGCACGATCACCGGCGGCTGCTGAGCAGGTTGCTGAATAATCGTCTGCGGTTGCTGCTGTGCAGTCGTGTTTGCATTGACTGCGTTCTGTTGTTGATTCATCACAAAGAGAATGATGATGGCGGCCAGCGCGATAACCCCAATGACAATCGCGGCTAACGCTGCGCCGGAAACGCCCCCGCTTCGATCCGGATAACGCACTGCTTCTGAATGAACTTCTTCACGTCGCGCGTTCGGTGTTTCGACAACTATTCTTCGGTGCTCTGCTTGTTGTTCCTCGTAAGCCATCTTTTTGTCTCCTTCGTTCTTCAAATTCCTGATACATTCGAATCTGATCACAACGGGAGAGAGGCCGTCGCGACTTGAATGAGCAAAAATGAGCAAACCCTATTCCGAGACTGATAAACCACGTGTTTTCTGCATTTCATCGTGAGGATTCAGGCGAATTTATTGAGCCGGACAAGGCTTTGCCTGCATCGGGTTACTCACTGATTCCGTACGGTTTCAATTCTTTGTTGCATCAGGGTAAGCCGCCTACTCGCTTGACGAGAGATGATCGAGCAGAGTAGTTTCCGCGTGACTGAATCATGTTTTCGGAGGCTCCAATGCGCATACTTTTCATAATCACTTTGTTTGTTTCGCTCTTGATCACCACCGCGGCCATCGCTGGTCCATCCGGTTATCACGTCGCCAGGACGTACAAGATCGGGGGCGACGGCGGCTGGGATTACTTGACCGTCGATAGCAAAGCGCGTCGCGTTTACATCTCGCGCGGGACCCACGTGATGGTTGTCGATGCCGACACGGGCGCTGTCGTGGGTGACATTCCAAACACCAACGGCGTTCACGGAATAGCGGTCGCATCTGAATTCGACAAAGGATTCGTCAGCAATGGCCGCGACGGGACGATCACGATTTTCGATCTCAAGACTCTGAAAACTTTGGGTACGGCAGCGGCCGGAAAGAATCCGGACGCGATCATCTACGATCCGGTGTCGAAGCGAGTCTTCTCGTTCAACGGCACAAGCAAGGATGCAACGGCCGTCGACGCGAAGTCAGGTGAGGTCGCGGGCACGATCGCGCTGGGCGGAAAACCTGAAGCCGGCGTCTCAGACGGCAAGGGTCACATATTCGTTAACATCGAAGACACGAGCGAAATCGTTCAATTCGATGCGAACAAGTTGTCAGTCGAGAATCGCTGGAAAATTGCCCCGGGCGATGGCCCGTCGGGCCTGGCGATGGATCAGAAGACTCGCCGGCTGTTCTCAGTCTGCGGAAACAAAATGATGGTGGTGGTGAACGCGGACAACGGACAAGTCGTCGGCAACGTTCCGATCGGCCAGGGCGCTGACGGCGCGGCATTCGATCCTGAAACCGGATTTGCCTTAAGCACAAATGGCGGCGATGGCACGCTGACAGTGGTTCATGAGGACTCGCCGAGCAAATTCAGCGTCGTGGAAAATGTTCCGACGCTGCGGCGCGCGCGCACCATAGCTTTGGATCCAAAGACGCACCAGGTCTATACCATCACGGCCGAGTTCGGCGCGGCGCCCGCGCCCACAACCGAACAACCACGCCCCCGTCCACCAATGGTGCCGGGATCATTTACTTTGCTGGTGTTGAGTCGCTAGCAAAAACATTTAGACAGGATTAACGGGATTTACAGGATCATAGGCAAGACTTAAGGATCTCACTTGTCTTTTCTTAATCCTGTCCATCCTGTAAATCCTGTCCGTTAATAAGGAGCATCAATGACCACTGAAGAACGACAGAAATTCATCGCACAATATAAAGACGGCTACGACGAAGTTGTCAACGCCCTCGAAGGCTTTCCGAGCGAAAAACTCGCCGCCCATCCGATTGCCGGCAAGTGGAGCGCAACAGAGATCGTCCATCATCTCGCTGACAGCGAGACCACCAGTGGATTGCGTCTTCGTCGCTTGATCGCGGAAGACCATCCGTTAATTCAAGGCTACGATCAAGACACGTATGCCGCTCGCTTGAACTACAACCAGCGCGAGATTGGTCCATCGCTGGACGCGTTTCGGGGCGCGCGCGCATCCACGGCGCAGCTCTTCGATTTCATGGGCGATGAGGATTGGCAACGCGAAGGCACGCACTCCGAAAGCGGCTCGTACTCTGCCGAAGACTGGCTGAAAATTTACGCGGCCCACGCCCACAATCACGCCGCCCAAATTAGCCGGCTGCGGGAGGCGCTTGCCGAAGGCGCCGCCGCGACTGCTTGATGAATGGAGCGCGGGCATCCCTGCCCGCATTGAGCGCGAAGCGCGAATGGTTTCATCTCTGTTAGCAACTGTGCAGTCCATACTCTTGGCGACAACTGGTGCGGCTCTGCCGCCTGATGTGCGGTAAGGCTCAGCCTTACCGATCAGCTTTCTTTATTTAATTTTTTTGGGCTTCGAGGCTAAGCCTCGAAGCCAGAGCATAATCAAATCCTTCCGGAAAGCCATAGGCTTTCCGCACATCAGGCGGCATAGCCGCGAATCCTTCGGAGGATCTCCAATGCGAAAACACATATTTGTGTTTCTGACCTTTACGCTGGTGACGCTGGGCGCTCTTCTTTCTTATCACCATCAAACCGTCGATGCTCAACAACGCGCCGGCCTGACTCCGGAAGTGTCTGCCCGTCGCAATTCGATCGAACAGGAATTGCAATCGATAGCAGTCGTCGATCGCAAAGTAATGGTCGCAATGCGCGACGGCAAACGTATGGCCGCCGATGTCTATCGACCGAAGGATGCTTCGAAGAAATATCCGGCAGTTTTTTCGCGGACTCCGTACAACTTCAATTTCTGGGACGTGCGCAACGGTGTGCCGCGCGATCTCAGCACTGAACTTGATGCAGTCAAGCGTGGTTACGCCTATGTGCAAATGAACGAGCGCGGTCATTTCTTTTCGGAAGGGAACTACGACATTCTCGGGCCACCGCTCAGTGATGGCGACGATGAGATTTCCTGGATCGCGAAACAACCCTGGTCCAACGGCAAGGTAGGTCTGATTGGTTGCTCATCGACTGCTGAATGGCAACTGGCGGTAGCAGCGCAGGGTAATCCCGCCCTCGCAGCGATCATCCCGCAGGGATTCGGCGCCGGTGTCGGCCGCGTCGCTCCATATTTTGAGCAGGGCAACTGGTATCGCGGCGGCGCCGTGCAGATGCTTTTCATTGCCTGGATCAACGGCGAACAGAATCAGGTGCGGCCGATGTTTGCCCCCGGCGCCTCGCAGGAAGATTTGATTCGCGCCTCGAAGTCATTCGATCTCGCGCAGCAGTCGCCGCCTGTCGATTGGTCGCAGGCTCTGCGTCATCTTCCCGAGCAGGACATTTTGAAAGCCGTCGATGGACCAAAAGGGATCTTCGCTGACGACATGCCTGTTGATACAGGGGGTTCGATGATTAAAAGATCACCGAATGATCCGGCGTGGTACAAAGGTGGTCTGTGGAACGATAGCATGCAGATCAACGTGCCGGGTTTTTGGTTCATGTCATGGTACGACGTGTCCGTGGGGCCAAACCTTGCCGCTTACAATCACGTCCGCAAGACTGCGAAGGGTGAAATCGCTAATCAACAGTACGCAGTGATTGCGCCGACGCTTCATTGCTCGTATAAGCGCGCGACCGAAAACACAGTCGTCGGCGAACGCAGTATGGGCGACGCTTG
>DNNE01000098.1:16557-17427 GCA_003487805.1 Blastocatellia bacterium
GCGACGCGCGGCTTAATTATGACGAACTGACCTGGGCATGGTTCGATCATTTTCTCAGGGGAGACAATAACGGCATCTTGGAAAAGATTCCGCGCGTGCGCTATTTCACGATGGGCATTAATAAGTGGCAATCGTCTGACACGTGGCCGCCCAAAGGCGCTCAGCCCGTCACATTCTTTTTATCAAGTGGTGGTAACGCAAACACGCTCAATGGTGACGGCGCGCTGAGCGATTCTGCACCAGCGACTGACAGTGGAGATAAATTTGATTATGACCCGATGAATCCGGTGCCTTCGTATGGCGGCAATGTCTGCTGCACCGGGAACGCGGTGCAGGGCGGCGCATTCGATCAGCGCAAGATGGAAGAGCGCAAAGACATTCTGGTCTACAGTACGGAGCCTTTGAAAGAGGGAATCGAACTGAGTGGTCCGATTGAGGTCACACTCTACGTCTCGTCCGATGTAAAGGACACGGACATCACGGTGAAGCTGATCGATGTGTATCCCGACGGCCGCGCCTACAATTTGGATGAGACGATTCAACGCCTCAGATATCGCAACGGCTACGACAAACCGCTCGCGTGGATGGAAGCCGGCAAGGTTTACAAAGTCGCGCTGCAACCAATGAACACGAGCAACTTCTTTGAAACAGGTCATCGCATTCGTTTGGAAGTTTCCAGCAGCAACTTTCCGCGCTTCGATCGCAACCTGAACACCGGTGGGCGGAACTACGACGAAGCGGCCGGCGTGGTGGCCCACAACGTCGTGCATCACTCGAAGCAGTATCCGTCAGAGGTAAAGATTACGGTGGTACGGAAGTAACATAGTTTCATGAGGAGACGATGACCCGACTGGAGCGCAAGCGTCCTCG
>DNNE01000050.1:0-2401 GCA_003487805.1 Blastocatellia bacterium
ACGCCGACCAGGGGCAAGTACTCTTCCTCCTGTTGGTCGCCCAGTTCGCTGACGACCTCCAGCCTGGTAGCGCGCAACTGATTGCGTTTGCTGAATTCGTCAAGAAAGCTCTTCCACTGATCTTGTTCTATGAAACCTGACATCTCTTTGCTCCCTTCGTCATTCTCATTCCTCAGAAATGCAGAACTGCGCCGATGCTTCCCACTTCTTTAAGTCTGGCGCCGGCTGGACCACGAACCTGCTCGACCTTTCCCTCAAGATCAAACACCCGCTCGGCAGCCAACTGGATCAAATCGTTCACAGCACGCACGGCATGACTGCAATACGGACAAGGCTCGTCGCTTGCAGTTAGCGCCTCGCAATTCGTGCACTGGCTACCGCGCAGATTGAGTCCCTCGCTATAGACAAGCTGCCAAACCCGCCATTCCTGCAAAGCCAGCAGCGTGTGCTCGAGGCCTACCACTGCGTTCTGTTTTTTGTGAGCGGCCGTAATGAGCTGTTCCACCAGATCGGATTCACGCCGCTGCTCGACTTCCCGCTCAATCTTCAGAGTCTCCTCAAGCACGTGCGATATGTTTGCTTCAACCGGCAAGGCAACCTTGCCAACAACGCGCGCGCGCAATGCTTTCGGAAGCAGCCTCTGCAACTCGCTGGTGGCCTCGACAGTGCCTGCCAGGATCAGACGATCGAACTCCAGGTTGCCGGCCAATCGAGACATCGTCTGCGCGACTTCCTTCAAGTGCCACCGTGCGTGCAGGTCCGCCTTGCGCTGAATATTCATCTGCGATCGAAGGTGATCCGTTCCGGAAGTTTTGATGTGGGTCACATCCGAGTCGACAAAGGCTTCCGTGTACTCCTCTATCTCGCCAAGAAAGATCGTGAAGAGGCGCGCGTGCGCCCGATCAGTGAGCACGACCCCGTAAC
The DNA here is from genome assembly GCA_003487805.1 of Blastocatellia bacterium. Taxonomy (GTDB): domain Bacteria; phylum Acidobacteriota; class Blastocatellia; order Pyrinomonadales; family Pyrinomonadaceae; genus UBA11740. The sequence continues at coordinate 925 of DNNE01000050.1, forward strand.
GCTCGTGCTCGTCCATGAGCTCGAGCAGTGGCCGCACGTATGGTGTGTCGCGCCAACGCAGGGTATTGCGCACGTTGACGCTGAGGTCCCGGACCCAAAAGAAGTCCTGAGACGAATCACAGAAGACTACCAGGGAGCGCCTGGGCTCGCGGTAATCGTCCAGGAAACGAAGCACCGTTTTGGCATCATTTTTAAGCTGTTCCTGCTTAGTCTTGTCATCGGGCCCATCGACTTCGCGCAGCATATTCCTGAATACGACCGCGAACGCGCGCTGGATATTGGCCGCGTCGGATTGGTCGGTATTCAGATAGACGCTGAGTACAGGACTATCCGGCTGAACGTCGCGCTCCATCAGAGCTTCCACATCGCGCCGCGAGATCATCGGCTTATCGGATGTACCCGCCCGGCTCGTTAATACTCGTTCCGGCTTCATCTCTAACCTTTCTGCTGCTCGGCCTGTGGCACTAATTCGCCCAGCGTTGCGCGTACCTGCTGTTCTTTTCCATTGCGCTTGATGGTTAGCGTAACTTCTGTTCCCGGTGCAGTTCCCGCCACCAGGTTACGAAACGTGTTGGGATCTTTGACGGCTGTGCCATTCAAGGCGGTGATCACGTCGCCTTTTCGCAAACCCGCTCGCTCGGCAGCACTGCCGGGCTGCACCTGAAAAACGGCTACTCCGGGTCCTTCATCGACCCCCAACTTGGAAGCTTCGTCCGAAGGTATTTTCAGCACTGTGACTCCGAGTTGGCCGCGACGCACTTTTCCATTACGGATCAACTGGTCCATGACTGTGCGCGCCATGTTTGAGGGAACCGCAAATCCGATCCCGATGCTGCCTCCTGAAGGCGACAATATTTGCGAGTTGATCCCGATCAATTCGCTGGCGGTGCTAACCAGTGCGCCGCCGGAATTACCCTGGTTGATCGAAGCATCGGTTTGCAGAAAGTCTTCGAAGCTGCCGTTGCTCAAGCCCGTCTGCCGGCCCTTGGCACTGATAATTCCCATCGTCACCGTCTGGCCGATGCCCAACGGATTACCAAGTGCCAGCACCACATCGCCCACTCGCGTGCGATCCGAATCGCCCAACGTCAGCACGGGCAAGCTGCTCGCATCGACCTTCAGCACCGCGAGGTCGCTGAGAGCATCGGAACCCACGACCTTCGCATTAAGAGTGCGATTGTCGTTCAAATCCACCTTGATTTGATCGGCGCCATCAATTACGTGATGGTTTGTCAGAATGTACCCATCGGCAGTTACGATGACGCCCGAACCAAGCGCCTCGCGTTTGCGTTCCACCGGCGGTTGCGCCCCGCGGTCACCGAAGAACTGTTGGAAGAATGGATCATTCATGAACGGATACTGCTGAGGCTGTCGCACCTGCAGTTGCGAGTGAATCGTAACTACTGCCGGCGCGACCTTGCTCACCACATCGGCGTACGAAACCCCCGGGCCGCCGGGCGCAGCATTCGTGGGCGGG
>DNNE01000050.1:2668-5268 GCA_003487805.1 Blastocatellia bacterium
ACGAAATCCCCGGGCTGCTGGGCGCGGCATTCGTGGGCGGGTTATTGATGGGTCCGTTGCTTGCGGGCGGGTTGTCGGTAGACGCGAAACGCGCGCCCGTACTATTCGGCCGCGTACACGCACCGAAGGAAACAACTAAGAGTGCCAAGGTTAGTACAGTGCCGAGCGTTATTCCGGGGCCGCGACCTCTTATGAATGTTCTTGTTCGCATTAGTTCTCCTTCCCAGATCATCAAACTTGCAAGTCAGGCATGGAGGTATACAAAGGCAAATCGCGAGTCACAGACCTTCCTCCTGTGAATGCCAGTGGATTGTTTAGAGTCGGGCTACTGTCGACCAGGCAGGCGGTAGCCCGCTTCTAAACACCACTCGATCTCTATAGCGCAACACAGACTGAAGTCTGTGCCACTGGCGACCGTACTTTCAAACAGTTCTCGGGAACATCGGGTGAGAGCGACTCACCAATCCTTTCAATCTAAAACCGAGAGCTACCAGCAGAAGTCCAAACAGAACTGCATAAGCTCCGATCAGCCATACAACTGCGATTGCTCCCGCGTTGGGATTGATCAGCAAGGCGAACCCAAACAGCACTGAGGCGACGCCGGCCAGAGCCAGCAGCCACTCGCCAGTGATGTACTTTCGCAACTGGATCGCCGCGCCGATTTCGAAGGCCCCGGTTACGATGGCCCAGGCCGCGATCAGGAGGAGCAACACCAGCGCAGTGATTCCTGGAATCACGAAAGCCAATACACCAGCGGCCACGCTCAAGAGTCCTTCCAGAAGCAGAATCCACCAGCGCTTACTCTTTTCGTAAGATTTGATACCGGCCGCAATAGCAAACACGCCATCAACCAGCGCATACGCACCCCAAAGAAATACCAATACCGTTACCGTAATGTGTGGCCACAGGAATGCCAGGATTCCAAACGCAATTGCCGCGAGTCCTCGCAAGACTAAAGCCCACCAGCTACTTGTAAACACTATGAACATCCGGGTCGCCTCCTTTTCTAGTCAGTGATGCACCAGTACCGGCACCGGACTGTTGCGCATCAAGTATTCTGTTGTCGTTCCCAAAGCCAGGCTGTCGGCCAGCCGATTGTCGTAAGCTCCCATGACCATCAAGTCGCATTTGTTTTCCTTGAGGTGGTCTATGATCAGAGCGTGGCTGTCCGAAACCAGATAATGCGTGCTCACAGCCATGGGAAAGTCCTTGAAGTAAAGCAAGACTTCCTTGAGCGCAGTTGTTTCCGCGCCCTCTTCAACCAATTGCACGGCATCTATTTCCAGGCCGAGCGCGACCGCGACTCGCGCCAGCATCTCCATCGCGCGCCGCGCCGCATCGCTGCCGTCATAAGCCAACAGGGCGCGGCGGAATTCCTTGAAGAGCAGGTGTGTCAGCATCACAGGCCGCTCGATCTTGCGCACGATCTGTTCTGAAACTGAGCCAAGGAATCCGGTTTCGTATTCTTCATCCTCACCGCGCAGACCCATGACCAATAGATCAACTTCAGACGAAGCGCCGGCGAGAATCTTTACAACGTTCCCGGTCTCAAGCTGAGTTCGGCACGCAACCCCACGCCGCTGACAAATCGCCGCGGCCCGCGCCAGCGATTCCTTCCCATGCGATCGGTAATAGTCACGGACTCGATCAGCAAAACTCACATTCTCTCGACCACTGATAATCTCTGAAAAGTGTTCGATGAAATGACCTGCCAGGCGGCGCGCGTCAATCACGTAGATGGCCGTGACCTGCGCAGACACGCGCGCCGCGAGCCACGCGCCACATTCCACGGCAGCATCGGCATAGACGGACCCGTCGGTGGCGATCAGGATGTTGGTAATTCCGGATTGTGTATTGCTCTTACCATTCATCGTCCGTTAGCTTCTTCCTTCTTATTAGTACTTCACTTCTTTCAGTGAGGTGGTTGCGGCTCGGCCGCCGACACCTCCTAAACCGAATGCTCGCCTTCAACGATGTCCTCACCTCTCCTCGGATCCCAAATACTGATGAATAAACTGCACCGCAGTCGCGCCTTCCCCCACGCCGGCGGCGACGCGCTTGACTGATCCGTGTCGGACGTCGCCCGCGACGAATACTCCCGGCTGGCTTGATTCCAGCCAGAAGGGATCGCGATCGAGTGCCCACCCTTTCGGAAAGTGTCCATTGCTTTCATCGCGCGGAAGATCGGGACCGCTGAAAATGAATCCGTGCGCATCTCTCTGGACAACGGACTCAAGCCATTCGGTGTGGGGCAGAGCGCCTATGAAAATGAACAGCGACGTAGCGGAAACAGTCTCCTTCTCATTCTTCGCGGCATCGATGATCGTGAGCGACTCGAGATGTTCCCTGCCGTGCACCTCGACCACCGTGGTCCGCAAACGTACCTTGATGTTCTTTGTCGCCTCGATTTGATCGATGAGATAACGCGACATGTTTTCCGAGAGCGATTCGCCTCGGACCAGCATCGTCACGGTGCGAGCATAGCGGGAAAAGTAAACGGCGGCCTGTCCGGCCGAGTTTGCCCCGCCGACGATGTAGATATCTTCGCCGCGGCAGAAAAAAGCTTCAGCCACCGTTCCGCCGTAGTAGACGCCCGCGCC
>DNNE01000189.1:0-18481 GCA_003487805.1 Blastocatellia bacterium
GAGGACGCTTGCGCTCCAGTCTGATCCGCGCGTTACCTAACGAGTAACGAACGCGTCGAGAATTCGAGCGGCTTTTTTGAATCTCATTATCTTTGACCCTGAACAATCCAAGCGAACCAAAAATGAATCCCCAAAATACTTTCAAAGCGCTGATCGCGCTCACCCTGATAATTTCCGTTTTGTGTCTCTTCCCTTCCCGAACGCTCGCCTGCGGGCCGTTTTTCACAGACGCGATTTTCGTTTTCACCAAGCACCCGGATTTTCCGCTTGAGAAGTTCGCCGGCGGAAAGCTGGGTATCGTTACGCCGACGTGGGCCCGCTCGTATCTCGTCGTTGCGTACCGTACGCTGGCCGGGAACACCTTAAGCGAGAGCGAAGCGAAAGATGTCCAGAGTCTTTGGGACGATCGTCTTAAGCTGAATGACCACTATGACGATTCATGGCCCAAGAACTGGACTGAAGCGCGCAAGAAAGTCCCCGGAGCAACCGCCATTACTGACCTTCAAACCTACAGAAATCAAGAGAAGCCCCACGAATATGAAGAGTTTCTGAATTGCCAACAAGACGCGTTTCAGACGGCGACCGCGACCCTGGATGAAAGAGTCAAGAAGTTCGGCGCCGACAGTAATCAGGTGCGCGACTGGCTGGCGGCGCAGGACATGGTGTTTTCGAACTGTCACGAGGGCAGCCACATTCCTGAACCAACGACAGACCAGGACGCGCTCGTTCGCGCGGATCGGGCGTATCAAATCGCGGCGGCGAATTTCTATTCAACCAATTTTGATGAGGCAAAAAAACAGTTCGACGCAATAGCGAAAGACAAGACTTCTCCTTATCGCATAGTTTCACCTTACCTTGCAGCGCGCGCGATGCTGCGCAAGGGAAGCTTTGCTGAGAAAGCTGAAGACCGGCGTCCGGCTCTCGCGGAAGCCGAGGATCGCCTGAATGCGGTTCTGAAAGACTCCTCGTTGAAGCTGTCGCATCATGCGGCCGGCCGGCTATTGAATCTCGTGCGCGTGCGTTTGCACCCGGAAGAAAAAGCCCATGACCTGGCGCATGTCATCCTGAAGAAGGATGCAAGCGACGATTTTAGGCAGAGCGTTTGGGACTATACAGTCTTGCTCGACAAGTTGATCGGAGAAGATGACACGGGCAAGAAGCCGCCAATCCCCACCGGCCTCATGTCAGACGATCTCACGGACTGGATAATCGCTGTCGAAAGCGATGCGCTTGGCGCCTCCAACCATTCAATTCAACGTTGGGAACAAACAAAATCGCTGCCATGGCTGGTTGCCGCAGTCATTAACGTAGAGGGCAAGGATGCGAAGCTAAACGAGTTGCTGACTGCGGCTGCGGCCGTCAGTCCTTCATCACCCGCATTCGCGACGCTGACTTTTCATCGGATTCGTTTGCTGAAAGAAGCCAACCGGATGGCAGAAGCGCGCGCGGTTCTCGACAAGACTTTGACCGGAGATCGACAGCAGTTGTCGATATCCGCGGTGAATCTTTTCCTGAGCGAGCGAATGATGGTGGCGCAAAATCTCGATGAGTTTCTGCAAAGCGCGCAACGCGAAGCGGCGGGCTTCAGTGATGACAACGATGGCCGGGAAATCCCGATGGAGGCGAAAGAAGCCGAGCAGACAGTGGGAGACCGGAAAATCTTTTTCGATCTGGACGCGGCCAATGTCTTCAACAAAGCGATGCCGGTTGCCATCATGATGGATGCCGCGCGCCCGAACACGCTCCCGTCACATCTTCGCAAGGACGTGACCCAGGCTGCGTTTCTCCGGGCAGCGCTGCTCGATGATCGCGAAACGGCGTTGCACGCTGCTGGTTTACTTCAGGATATGTATCCTCAAATGAAAGTTTTTCTGACGCCTTATGAAAAAGCGACGACGCCTGAGGCCAGACGATTCGCGGCCGGTTTCCTCAGTCTGAAATTTCCTGGTGTGCGGCCCTACGTCTCTGCCGGTATCGGGCGCACGAGTGCCATCGACGACGTCGACAGCTATCGCGATAACTATTGGTGTACTGAACCCCCTACGCCGCAATTGGGTTCGCCGTCCGATGACGATCCGCAGGAGCAAAATAAGAAGCGACCGGTGGTGGCGCCTGAGTTTCTCAAGGCGAGTCAATCGCTGGCCGCGCGTCAGTTAGCAGCGCTTCAGGCCCTGGGCACCGCGCCGAACTATCTCTGCCGCATGGCAATCGATTGGGCCGAGAAGAACCCGACCGATCCGCGGTCTCCGGAAGCACTTCACCTCGCGGTGCGATCAACGCGCTACGGCTGCACAGACAAAGAAACCGGGCGCTGGTCCAAGGCGGCGTTTGATCTGCTTCATCGTCGATATCCGAATACGACCTGGGCAAACAACACCAAATATTGGTTCAAAGAATAGAACCGCACCTTCGTGCGGCGAGTGATCGACAGTGAACGAACACAAGCACAGCAACGCCTTAATCAACGAGACCAGTCCCTACCTGCTTCAGCACGCGCACAATCCCGTCAACTGGCATGCGTGGGGCGAAGAGGCTTTGGCAAAAGCACGCGCTGAGAACAAGCCGATCCTGCTCAGCATCGGCTATTCGGCGTGTCACTGGTGCCACGTGATGGAGCATGAGTCGTTCGAAAACGAGGAGATCGCGCGGTTGATGAACGAGAATTTCGTCAACATCAAAGTCGATCGCGAAGAGCGGCCGGACCTCGATCAGATCTACATGGCTGCGGTCCAGATGATGACCGGGCAGGGCGGTTGGCCCATGACAATGTTCCTCACACCGGAGGGCGTTCCGTTTTACGGCGGCACGTATTTCCCACCCAACGACCGCTACAACATGCCAGGCTTTCCACGCGTCCTGCTAAGCGTTGCCGAAGCCTATCGATCACAGCCGGACCAGGTGGCAAACACTGCTACATCAATGCTGGGCGAGCTGCGGCGAATGGGGCTGGCCGAAGAGTCGCGCGAATTGCTCGCTCCTGAAATTCTGGAGGGCGCCTATGGCCGGATTGCTAAGAATTACGACGCAGTCAACGGTGGTTTCGGCAGCGCGCCAAAGTTTCCGCCGGCCATGACACTCGAATTCTTTCTGCACATGTACTCTCGAACGCGAACGGAAGATGCGCTTGAGATGGTGAAAGATACGGCGCGTAAAATGGCTGAGGGTGGAATGTACGACCAACTCGGTGGCGGCTTTCATCGGTACTCCGTCGACCCTAAATGGCTGGTGCCGCACTTTGAGAAGATGCTCTATGACAATGCCCTTCTTTCGCGCCTCTATTTGCACGTCTATCAGTTAACGAAAGATGAATCCGCGAGACGTACCGCGGAAGAGACTCTCGATTATGTCGTGCGGGAAATGACAGACGGGAGCGGCGGATTTTATTCAAGTCAGGACGCAGATTCGGAGGGTGAGGAAGGAAAGTTCTTTGTTTGGTCTCAACCAGAAATTGTCGAACTTCTCGGTGAGCAGGAGGCGTCAATCTTTTGCGCTTACTATGACGTCACCGATGGCGGGAACTTCGAAGGACAAAACATTCTACATGTGAACTCGTCGTTGGATGAAGTCGCGCGCAAATATGACATCACGGCTGATCGCGCACAGCAGATAATTGACAATGGTCGCCGGACGCTTTTTGAAATTCGGGAAAAACGCGTTAAGCCGGGACGCGATGAAAAGGTACTTACCGCCTGGAATGGACTCATGCTGGCGAGCTTTGCAGAAGCCGGAGCGATTTTGAATCGCGCAGATTGTCGCGAGGTCGCTCGATCCAACGCCAGATTTCTTTTGAGGGATCTGCAACGCGATGGCTTGCTGCTCAGAACCTACAAAGACGGTCAAGCGAAACTCAATGCCTATCTCGAAGACTATGCAAGTCTAATCGATGGATTGATTTCCTTGTATGAAGCAACTGGTGAGCTTGAGTGGATTGAAAACGGAATCACGTTGGCCGATAAGATGATTGATCAGTTTTGGGACGATGAAGCCGGTGGCTTTTTCTTCACAGGCGAGACCCACGAGCAGTTGATTGTTCGCTCTAAGGAGTGGCTCGATAATGCGACGCCCTCGGGAAATTCGCTGGCGGCATTCGCACTCCTTAAGCTGTCTGCGATCACCGCAAATGACGACTATCGTCGCCGCGCAACCACGGTGCTCCGGCTCATGGCCAATCAAATGCGCAGATATCCATCCGCCTTTGGTTTTGCGCTAACGGCGCTGGACTTCCACCTCTCGTCGCCGCTCGAGATTGGAATCGTGGGAAGCCGGGGCGACGCGCGCTTCGAAGAACTGTCGCAATGTCTTTGGCAGGACTACATACCCAATCGAGTTGTTGCCACTTGCACGGAACAGTTTGATCGCGCCGCACAAATAATCCCACTCTTGCAGGGACGGAATACTTTGGAGACACAGCCGACCGCCTTTGTCTGTCAGGCCCAAACATGCCTCGCTCCCGCCCATTCTGCCGCCGAAATGCGGCATCAGATTACCGCCGGTGTCGCTACTTAAGGCCTTTTACAGCAATTACTTCTCAGAATGACCGGTGGCTTTACCTGAACACCGAAAAAAGCGTTGACTTACACTAGCGGGGCCGCTATTCTCTAGGTGGCCAACAGTGTTGGCCAATGTCTTCTATTAGCAAACCGCGCTCGATCGCGCGCTGCTCCTCACCGAAATCGGGTTCCCCCGCGAAAGTCTCGGAAAAGTTCATGGCAAAGTTTAATTGGAAGAGTCTATCGCTACTTGCGGCAGTTGTTGTCGCTGGCGCAATCATATTGCTATTAGGGTTCGTCTCCACTCTCGGCTTGCCGCTGCTGGGCTGGAGCGGATTGGCGCCGCTGGTGGTTCTGGTAGTTTTGACTCTGATCTCGAGTCGCTTCACCGTGCCCGTTACGAGTGTTGATGGAACGAGCCAAACAAACAAATCCTTAGCCGATGCCTTCATATTTCTGGCCGTCATGATGTACACGATGGCGCCGGCAAGCAGCTTCGGCCCCTCAGTCATTCTCGCAACGATAGTTGGCTTCATTGCGTCGGCTTCCGTAAGTGGAAAATGGTCGAGAGTCTTCGCAGTTGGTACTACCATTGTTTCCACGTTTGCCGCCTCGCTGGTTTACAAAGGTCTGCTGGTTACGATTGCGGGCGGCGCCGTATCGGCGGGTGATCGCGGTTTGGGCCTGGACATCCTGCTGTTTCCTCTTTGTGTGTTCGGACTGGTCCAATATGCGTTAAGCACGTTTGGAACGATCGCGTTTGCGTCGTTGAATTCGGGTGAGGCTCCCGTCGTTGTCTCAAAAGAAAGTTTGATCTGGACGCTTATTACCCAGGTTGCAAACGTCACGTCCGCCGCGTTGTTCTTTTCGGCAATTCACGGCGCGGGTGCCCCTTTCTTGTTTGTCGGCGCGTTGATCATCACGCTGGTTCACTTGTTATATCGATTCAATGAGAAGCGAGTCAGCGAGGTAACACGCGCGCAAACCGAGAAGCTTCGCTATATCGAAGAGATCGCCGACCTGCACATGAACACCATCGAGTCGCTGGCGATCGCGATCGATGCAAAAGATCAGACCACGCATGGTCACGTGCGCCGCACACAAATCTATGCGACTGAGATGGGTAGGCTGTTGAAGGTTACCGAGTCGGAATTGCGTGCGTTGGTGGCGGGTGCTCTGCTGCACGACATCGGCAAACTCGCGGTGCCGGAATATATCCTCAACAAACCGGGTAAGCTGACTGAAGCAGAATTCGCAAAGATGAAGATTCACCCTACCGTTGGAGGTGACATCCTTAAGCGTGTGAATTTCCCGTATCCGGTCGAAGACATCGTGCGATTTCATCACGAAAAGTGGGATGGCAGCGGATATCCCAAAGGCCTGCGCGCCGAAAAGATCCCGCTCGTTGCTCGCATAATTTCGGTAGTTGATTTTTACGACGCCACGCGGTGCGATCGGCCGTATCGAAAAGGAATGAAGCGAGAGGACTCGCTGGCCCTACTGCAAAAAATGTCGGGTACTGCGTTCGATCCGAAGGTCGTCGCGTTGTTCGGTAAACACGTGACTGAATTTGATGCCTTGATCGCGCGCGACGACATTCAGGAGCAAGTTGCTTCAGAAAACCTTGACCTGCTGAACAAGTCGCGCCCTGATGCAGGGTTAGCGTCTGATATTCTCGGCACGCCGGATGACAGCCAGGGCTTCCGCTCTATTACGGAGGCACAGCGCGAAGTTTTTGCCCTTCACGAGATAGCTCAGACCATCGGGTCGTCGTTGAATCTGCAGGACACGGTTACGCTGGTGTCGAACAAGTTGCGCGCGATCGTTCCGTTCGACACGTGCGTAATTTTTATTGTCGACGATCGTTCGGGTAAAGCAGTCGCAATGCACGTTGTTGGGGACCATTCAGATCTCTTCAGATTGAGACGCATCAGCATTGGTGACGGCATTACTGGTTGGGTAATTGCGAACTCGCGCTCGATGTGCAATTCATCTCCCGAGCTTGATCTGGTCGGAATGGCGGACGAAATTGCTCGTGGCTATCGCGGCGTGCTGGTGTCACCGCTGATTAGAGAAGACGGCGCATTTGGTGCGATTTCTCTCTATTCGAAAGGCCGCACTTCGTACACGACCGAGCACGTACGCCTGCTGGAATCTGTCTCGCAACATGCTGCCTCTGCTCTCAACAACGCTTTGACATTCGAGAAGACCAAGGAAAGTGCCTTGACGGATCCGCTTACGGAACTACCGAACGCGCGCGGCTTCTACATGATGCTGGAGCAAAGACTGGCTGAATGTGAGCGTTTAGGGCGCGAATCGCTGTCGGTTATCAGCATGGACGTTGATGATTTCAAGGCGATCAACGACCGTTACGGACACGCGATTGGAGATCGGTTGTTGGCCAGTATCGCGCGCGTCATTCGCAAAGAGCTGCGACAGATGGACATCTTGTCGCGATATGCGGGCGACGAATTTGTGGCGATCATGCCGATGGCTTCCCAGGTGATGGCTGAGGGCATCGCCGATCGCATTACCAAGGCCGTCTCAGAACACAAGTTCTCAGTCAGAGAGGGCAAACAAGTCGCTGTGGGTATTAGCATGGGCGTAGCGTGTTTCCCGAATAACGGCGAGACCACTGAAGAATTATTGACCGCCGCCGCGCGCAATATGCAACGTGACAAGCACTCGCGAAAGAATCTGCACAACCTGTCGACGCTGCCAACGCCTGCGCGAATTGATCATTACACTTAAGGGCAATTGACAACTGTTTTCATAGGCACGTCATGCTTGGCCTGGCGTGCCTTTTCCTTTGGCCGTTTTGTCCCATCAATAGTCTCGCGTATAATCCGAATCGTTTCGGAATCCTGATCATTCGAGGCCAGCCCAAGCTGGCCAATTCATTAGATCAAGCAGCGACTAAATGAGCAGCCAACCGACCGAGCGCAGCAACAGCTCCAAAAACTCTCCAGCAGGTAGCGCCGGCGTACTTGAACGCCCTGAAGAGCCGGCGGCGCAACTCAACGAAGATCGCGACACCCTGGTCAAGATATTTCACCAGATGGTGCTGATCCGTCGTTTTGAAGAGAAGTGTGCGGAGTCCTATAGCCTCGGAAAAATCGGCGGTTTCTGCCATCTCTATATCGGTCAAGAGGCTGTAGGTGTGGGCGCAATTTCCGCGCTGCGGCTGGATGACTATGTGCTCACCAGCTATCGCGAGCACGGCCAGGCGATCGCGAAAGGCATCTCTCCGGAAGCCGTGATGGCGGAGTTGTATGGCAAGGCCGGCGGCTGCTCACACGGCAAGGGCGGCTCGATGCACTTGTTTGATGCGGACGTTAATTTTCTTGGCGGGCATGCGATCGTCGGCGGACAGATCCCGCTAGCGACCGGCGTCGCTTTCGCTTCCAAGTACAAAGAGACGGATCAGGTGACGCTCTGTTTCTTCGGTGAGGCTGCTGTAAACCAGGGAGCGTTTCATGAGTCACTGAACATGGCCCAGCTTTGGAAACTGCCATGCATCTACATCTGCGAAAACAATATGTATGGCATGGGCACTTCCCTCCAACGTGCCATGTCCTCTCAGAATGTCGCATCGAAAGCGCGTTCCTACGAGCTGGCCTCGGAATCGGTTGACGGTATGGACGTGCTAAAGATGCGAGAGGCGACGCAGCGAGCGATCAAGCGCGCGCGGGAAGAATCATTGCCGACATTGATCGAGGCCCGCACCTATCGTTACATGGGCCATTCGATGTCTGACCCGGGAAACTATCGCACGCGCGCTGAGATTGAGAAATATCAGGAGCGCGATCCGATAAAGATTTTTACGAAGACGCTAAAGGATAATGGCCTTCTTAGCGACAGCGATATCGCGGAGATTGAGGCCCAGGTCAAGGAAGAAGTCGAAAAGGCCATTCGTTTTGCTGACGAGAGTCCTCTGCCTGATCCCAAAGAACTGTATACGGACATCTACGCGAACCCGATAAACTGATCGAAACAGTGAGAGACTGACAATGCCCGTGATGACCATGCGCGATGCTTTGAATCTGGCTCTGAAAGAAGAGCTGGCGCGCGACAGCTCTGTCTTCCTGATGGGCGAGGAAGTTGCGGAGTATCAAGGCGCCTACAAAGTGACCCGCGGCTTGCTTGAGGAGTTTGGACCTAAGCGCGTGATCGATACGCCCATCACCGAACTTGGATTTGCTGGTTTAGGCGTGGGCGCGGCGATGGCCGGACTTCGCCCGATTATCGAATTCATGACTTTTAATTTCTCGATCCTCGCCACGGACCAGATTATTAACTCGGCCGCGAAGATGCGTTACATGTCTGGCGGCCAGTTCAAAATTCCAATCGTCTTTCGCGGGCCCGGCGGCTCGGCTTATCAGGTTTCATCGCAGCATTCGCAGGCCCTCGAGTCATGGTATGCCTATTTTCCCGGGCTAAAAGTGGTCATGCCCTCCACGCCCGCCGATGCCAAAGGGCTCTTGAAGAGTGCGATCCGTGACGATGATCCAGTGATTTTCATTGAGCAGGAACGCATGTACGGGATGAAGGGCGAGGTGCCCGAAGACGATGACTTCACGATTCCACTCGGGGTCGGCGAAGTGAAACGCGAGGGCACAGATGCCACGATTATCGCGCGATCATTGATGGTCCCGACCGCACTGCAGGCCGCCGAGCAACTTGAGAAAGAGGGCATCTCGTGCGAAGTCATCGACCCGCGCACCATTCGGCCGCTGGACATCAATCTGATCATTGAATCGATCAAGAAGACGAATCGCGCTGTCGTCGCCGAAGAGTCGCATCCGTTCGCGAGCGTGGGCGCGGAAATCAGCGCGGAAATTGCCGAACGTGCTTTTGATTATTTGGATGCGCCGGTAAAGCGCGTCTCGGGCGCGGACGTGCCGATGCCATACGCCAAGAACCTTGAGCAGTTGGTGATTCCGGACGTCGCGCACATCGTCGCTGCCGTGAAGGAAGTGGCTTACGTTTAATCTGACTGCTCACTGCCTACTGTCAACTGCGAACTGATTATGGCCACCCAAGTCGTCATGCCGAAGCTGTCACCCACGATGGAGGAAGGTCAGCTCGCGCGTTGGCTGAAAAAAGAAGGCGACAAGGTTTCTATGGGCGAGCCCCTCGCCGAAATCGACACTGACAAAGCGACCATGGAAATGCAGGCGCTGTCGAACGGCGTGCTGCGCAAGATTCTTATAAATGAAGGCGAGAGTGCGCCGCTGGGTCAGCCTATTGCCATCATTGGAGAGCCTGACGAAGATATTTCTGAGCTGCTGAAAACCGCCTCAGCTCCAAAGCCCGAGAAAGCAGCCGAAGCGCCGCCGAGCCCGCCTGAATCCGACGCAGCGCCCGCAGTCGAGGAGCAACCTCAGGAAGTTGAAACGCCGGAGCCAACTCACTCGATCAGTGGTGACGGACAGAAACCACGAACTGATGGGCGTATCTTGATTTCTCCAATCGCCGCCAGAATGGCGAGCGAGGCGGGGATCGATTTCAAAACGGTTCAGGGCAGCGGCCCCGGTGGTCGCATCGTCAAGCGCGATGTCGAATCCGCGATCAGCGATCAAAGTAAACCTGCGGCCACGAAAGCCGCGGTTGGTCCGATTTCAATTCCCCGCCCCGCTCGCGCAGGTGTGGTCCATGGCCCATCGGCTTATCGTGCTGAACCGCTCAGCGAGATGCGTCGCACTATCGCGCGGCGATTGGTCACGTCTCTCGGGCCGGTACCCCATTTCTTTCTCACTATGGAGATCGATATGGAACGCGCCGCCGACATGCGCCGCTCAATCAACGAACTCTATCCGGATCTGAAACTCAGTATTAACGATCTGATCATTAAAGTCGTCGCCGTAAGTTTGATTCAGCACCCGGAAGTGAACGCTTCCTTCCAGGACAAGACAATTCGTTACTACGAGCATGCCGACATCGGCGTTGCAGTCGCGACTGAGAACGGTCTGATTACACCCATCGTGCGTGCGGCCGAGTTAAAATCTCTCACTGAGATTGCCACCGAAGTCCGAGAGCTTGCCGGACGCGCCCGCGCGCGCAAACTGAAACCGGAGGAATATCTGGGCGCGACCTTCTCGATCAGCAATCTGGGAATGTTCGGAATTGAAGAGTTCACCGCGGTGATCAATCCACCTGAAGGAGCAATTCTCGCCGTCGGCGCCATGGCGCCAAAACCTGTGGTCCAAGATGACCGCGTCGAGATCAGACAGACGATGCGCGTCACGATGTCATGTGATCATCGCGCCATTGACGGCGCCACGGGCGCAAAGTTCCTGCAGACATTCAAACAGATCATGGAGAATCCAATTTATCTATTCCTTGATCAATAAGCCGCGCGCGCGACGCTTCGCCAGATCACTTCCCAATCTTTTCTATGTTTCCCTCCCACTGATGTTCGCATGAGTCAGACGACACGGAAGATCGGCGCCGGGCCACATCTCGCTCTCATTGCAGTACAACTCATCTTCGGTACCTGGGGAATTCCCGGGAAGGTCGTTTTGAGCGTGATGCCCGTGTTTGGCCTCTCGGCCCTACGTATCGCCGGGGCGGCGATAATGCTAACGATCATTTGCAGGCTTCGCGGCGGATTTGCGCGCATCAACAAGAAAGATTGGTGGTTGCTCATTCTTTGCGCCATGTTGGGTGTGGTCTTCAATCAATGGTTGTTCGCCACCGGATTGAAGCTCACGACCGTGGTTAACACTGTCCTGATTAGCACGACGATTCCGATCTTCACGCTGTTGATTGGCGCACTGATCGGGACTGAGCGCGCATCTCTGCGACGATTCATTGGAATCGCACTGGCAGCGGCTGGAGTGTTTTGCCTGATTAGCCCGGCTCGCGCAGATCTCGCCAACGGTTCGCGGCTCGGTGACTTGCTGATTCTGGCGAGCGCCGTCATGTATGGGGCTTATATCGCGTTCTCAAAGAGACTGGTTCATTCCTACGGCGCATTGACCACAACGACGTGGATCTTCATCGTTGCCATAATTCCGACTGCGCCGATCGGCGTTGCTTCAACCTTGCATACGTCGTTTGCGAACGTGCATTTTAGTTTTTGGCTGGCAACTCTCTACATTCTGCTCATCCCAACGGTGCTGGCGTATTACCTCAACGCGTGGGCCCTGTCGCGCGTGGCGCCGAGCACCGTCGCCGTCTACATCTACTTGCAACCGTTGATTGCCTTCGCACTCGCGCCGATCATGCTGGGTGAATCACTTGGCCTACGCGCAATAATGGCATCATTGCTGATATTTGCCGGCGTGCTAATCGTGACCCGGCGCAGGTCAACCAAAGCCCCGGATCAGGTCGAAGTGCTGGATAGTGTTTGATTGGCCGAAAGGACTATCGCTAATTCATGGCGTGGATAATCGTAATAGTGTTGCTGATATTTTACTCGCTGGGCGTCTTCGTCTTTCACGGAACAAAGGCCATTCACCTTTTGCCGTTCCTCGCCCTGGCTATTCTGATCGCCGATTATCTACTGGCAAGACGTTATCGAAAATACTGAACTTCACTCCCTCAGATTGGAACTGCACTGCCGGCACGCGGATCGACGTCTCGCGTTAAGCGTTCCACAATCCCGGCACCTCACGTACATGGCGCGCGCGAAGAAATGAGTAATGACGTAGCTGCCGCCGAGGATCCCTATAACCAGGGCGATGTTGATAATCGTATTTTTCAGACTCCACTCTCCGCCGGGATAAAGTTAGTGAGGAAGTGGGGTGAGGCCCACAGGTTCCTCAAATCTCTTCCCACAACAATCGCGACGAAGATTCTAACACCGCTCTTTACGCAGCGCGCTGCGAACGCGCCTCGTCTTGCGGTTTGCCCTTATGAGTCTCGACGACGTAAATCAGATAGTGTTGACCGCGCGCATATCCTTCGCGGAATGGTGGCGCCTCGGCATCGTCGCCGTATTTAGTTTTCAGGTGTGCCTTCGCGTCAGTACACGATTTCCCGCGACACTCCGGATGCATGGCGGCTTCGAAACCTAAACGATACTTTGCCTCGTCCTCATTGAAGTCGCCGCCCTGACCAAGGTAATGCTCGCGCTCGGCGTCGCGCAGACCAATCCACCATTCGTCGCGCGCGGCATCGACCGATTCCGCCCCTGCCCGCGACAATGCCTCCCGCGCTTGCCCCGCAATCTGTGAATCGTCGACAAACGCGACGACCAACGAGCGGCCTCGCCGCA
Organism: Blastocatellia bacterium; assembly: GCA_003487805.1. GTDB lineage: Bacteria > Acidobacteriota > Blastocatellia > Pyrinomonadales > Pyrinomonadaceae > UBA11740. The sequence continues at coordinate 12,712 of DNNE01000189.1, forward strand.
ACGCGTCTTCATAGACGAACAGCTCATCGCGTGGTATTCCATCAGCGATACCCTCTTCAAACGCCTGGCCCGCCAAAATGCCTGCGGCGGCGCCTCCCACGCCAAAAATTGCCGCGCCGATCAAACCAAGTGCGAGTACCGGTCCAACGCCGGGAATCAAAAAGCTGGCCGCAGCCGCTCCGGCCTCCAATCCTCCTGCTGTGCCCAGCGCCGCGCCAACCGTTCCGCCGAGCGCGGCTCCCATGCCGGGTTGCTCTGTTTCCGTCGTGGGAATCTGTGCTTCGAGTTCGGCGTCTGTTGTGTGCGGCGAGAGCGCGGTGATGCGATTGTCTGGAATGCCCAGGGTTCGCAGAATCGCCGACGCACGTTTGGCGTCAGCAAACGAATTGAAAATTCCTACGATGCTGTCCATGTATAGACCTCCGGAGAGATTTGCTTGCGCGCGCCGTGCCATACGGAAATTGGCAAGCAGAACGCGATTTAAGCGCTGATCAAACTCGCAATTAGTACAGAGGCGAATTGATTCGCGTCACTAATTCTTTAAGAGAATTGTCGACAACCATGAAGACACAAGATCATTTTGTGGCTTTGGTTCTTAGTGGTGAGAGATGTGGTTTCACTACGCGAGCGATGTTTACGGAATGGCCTGGACGTTTTGCACTTTCGGATTGAGCGCCAGACAAAGCCTGTGTTAATGTTTCACGCATGACGGGATACGAGGAACAGAACATCTTTGACATGGTCGAAAAGTACTGGCCCATGTCAGTTGGCGACGGCAAAGCAACTCGCAAGAAGAGGCCGCGCATTCTGGCAATCACTACCGATTGTTGCACCGGCTGCGCGGGCTCACCCGCATGTATCGAATACTGCCCGATCGAAGCCTGCATGTTCTGGGTGCCGGACGAAGATCATCCTCCATTCGGACGCATCGAAGTCGATCCGTATCTTTGCATCGGCTGTCAGAAATGCACGAGCAAGGGACCTGATGGAGCGTTTCTCGACGGCTGTCCGTGGGATGCCATTGAGATGATTCCTACCGAGGATTGGGAAGCAATGCACGGGATAGCTTTACCGGATCTGCCACCTCCAATACCAGCACCGGTTGAGGAATTGACTGCTACCTAGTCTAGTCTTGGTCAACTAACAAAGCACGATCCACGAACCCGCACGAAAATTGTTTTCGTGCTCATTTAGTGTGATTTCGTGGATCGTTCTTGATTCCACGCTTAGCTCTTCGCCATCACCGGAAACGCACTTCGCGATGCCAGCGCGGCCAGAAGGTAGCACGCGCTCCCCATCAACATCGCCGCCTGGAAACCAAATATTAGCGCCACGAACACTGTCGTCACCGATCCAATTACCGACATGATTCCATTCAGGCCCCAATAGAACGGTGGCGCCGGAAGTGATCCACTTCCAGTCTCGCGCAAGCCGCGTGGAAAAGGCATACCCATCGCCAACCCCAACGGCGCAATCAACAGAATCGCAACTCCAATTCGTCCCCACAACGGAAGCCATAGCAGAGCCGGAACAAGTCTCGGCAATGCCAGAGCTTCAATCGCTCCGATTACGGCCACCGCCACGCAGGCCAACCACATCGGAAAACGCACACTCAATGCGCTGCCAATTCCGCCGAACGCCAGCAGCGTAAATAGCAAGACGGACAACGTATAGATCGGATGGCCCACCAGCAGCGTCAGGTTCTGTAACAGCGCCAGCTCCACCGCGATGAAGCCAAAACCTAGCGCGGCGAAGTAAAACAACGATCCGACGTACCGCAGCGTGGAGCCTTTCTCAGCTGGTTGTTTCAATAACCGCTTAGGCTTCCCAAATATCGCAAACAGCGCCAGCATTCCCATGCTTGGACCAACCAGCCATTTCACCAGGCGTTCCGCAATGGCTCCCGGCATCCGGTACGGACGATCGATCGCAAAGTAAAATGGACTGTCGTCCCAAACCGGCCCGACGAAGCGAGCCGACTCGTCGTCGTACTGCTTCAAACTTTTGGTTCCTGCCAGCACATCTTTGAGCATTGGCGGCGCCGTGCCTCCCGGCATAATGATCGGATTGGCCTGCGTCCAGTTCTGCGAAATGTCTTTCGTCTCAGCGTCGGTGAATGGCCGCTTGCGCAGCATGAAAAGCATCTGCGGGTAATCATTTGGATTCGCTTGCTTCTCCATCAACACCACGATGCGTTTCGAAGCTTCGCTTGGTCCCAACGTCGCGACCGAATTCGAAACCAGCCGCGGAATATCCATCTCCCAGCGGAGAATCACCAGGACGCCGTTGTCCTTCAAGTGATCGTAGTAAGCGCGCACCGCCTCTGTCGTGTACAAGTAATTTTCTGAAAGCGATAAACCGCCTGAGGCGACCGAAGCCCACGAATCAACAAAGCCGAGCAGGATGACGTCGAATTTCCGATCACTGCGACTGATGAAGTTGCGCCCTTCGCTCTGGATCGTTTCCACGTCAGGACGATCGTAGAGATTGCCGGCGCGCGCGCCATAGCTGCGCACGAACTTCAGCATCAGCGGATTCATCTCGACGGCCGTCACCTTTTTCGATCCCGATGCCAGCGCAGCGACGACATCTGGCCCGCCGCCTGGTCCAATGATCAGAGTCTCAGCATTCGGAGTGAGTCTAAACGGCAGCGCGCGATACGAACCCTTCATGTCCTGAACGCTCTCCAGACGTCCATCCCAACCACGTATGCCGGTCCAAGCGTCCGAGTCGATGTAGAGGCGCGCGAAACTATCCGGCAGCCCTTCTACACAATCGATGCGCGAATACGAATTCCACCCCGACTGCACGATGTGAGAACCCGGCGACGCATCCATCTGGTTGCGCATGGCTTTCGTCGTGCCCGGTTTCACCCGAAACGCACCAAACTTGATCGCTGAAATTGCCGCGCCCGCTGTTAATAAAACCGCAGCGATCGCTGCGACCTGAATCACTCGTGAGGGCTTGCGAGGCGTGTCAGAACCGCCTGCGGTAGCGGGCGGGCCATTCCTTCTGACCTCTGGTTTCTGACCTCTGATTTCTGATTGCACGGGCGACACAGCCAACAGCAGCGCAGCGACGGCGGGCGCAATCGATCCCACCAACAGCGCCGCCTCGCCTCCAAACACATGCAGCAACGCCGTCACCAACACCGCCCCCAAAGCCGCGCCAATCAAATCGTAAAAGTACAGAGACCCGGCCACTGCTCGATGCAAATCAAAAATGATCGACAGCGCCATGCCCGCCAGAAAGAACGGCAGCAGCGGCGCGAGAAAATAAAGCGGCAACCGATCCATATCGAACGGATACCGAACCAGAAGCCAAAGACACAGCGGAATCGCGCCCGCATACAGCAGCGTGACCAAAGCGGCCGCATTCATCGACATCGGCTTCACACGCTTGAGCAGGTGAACCGTAAACCCACCCAATCCCCATCCCAGCAAAGCGACCGAGATAGCGACGAACGCAAAGTGATACCAGATGCTGGCCGAATAAATACGAGTCAGCCCGACTTCCAGAATCAGACCAGAAAGAGTAATAAGAAAAACCGAGATACGAGTGCGCATAGGCGCACTAGTTAAGAGGATGCGGGAGTAAAGGTCAAGTAGCGAAAGATTTTTTTCGGCTGATTGGATCGGGCGACGAATCTTGCGCTGCTCTCGCCCTCCAACTAGGGTGATGTGGTGGATCTATTTCCTATCATTTTATTGGTAAGTGCCGCTTGACCGGCAGTCTCACCACTCGCATCAATCTGTACGGACGATTCAACCAGAGGCAAATCATCTTTCGTCCCGACGTAGGCTAATGCGCGCAGGGCATCGAGCATCGTCGTGCGATCGGGGTTGAGCCAGGCGACGGTTTGGTTCGCGGTAATCTGATTGCCTTCTTTAAGTAAGGGCGAGGCACTTGTTCCTGCGGGAGCCGAGGTGATCTTCCCGTCGACCGGCGAGCGGAATTCATAGAGGTTGTTTGAAGCATCTCGAATCTTCGCGAGCATGGCGCCACCGCGGATGCTCGAGCCTACCGGCAGCAGGCTCACGATCGTGCCGGCGATCGGACACTTCGCTTCAAACGGCTGCAGCATCGCGCGCAGTTCAGGTCGGCCAGAAGCGTCACCGAAAGAGACTAGCTGCAAAGCAGCATTGCGTCGGACCAGAGGCTCGGTGTCTTTCAGTAGATCGACCAGCGCGCGATGAAAGTCTTCGGATTTATTGTCCTGGCCCATTACCCATGCGGCCGTCTTGCGAACTTCAGGAATCGAACTCTTCGAAGCTGCGACAATCTGTGGATAGAACTTGGTCGCGCTTCCGTTTTCGCGCTCCATTCTCTCTTCGACTTGTAACAGCGCATGCTGCATGTGGCGCGGGTTATTTTCGTCGACGAGATACTTCGCGATGTCGTCATCCGACAAGCCGCGGCCGAACCAGGTCAGGTACCAGGTGAGAAACGGAACAATGATGAAAAGGCTGGCGACGACTATCAGCCAGATGTTAGACGGGCGCCGCGGTTTCTGCGCGGCGACAACTTCGCCGGTTCCACCGTTGGGATTTATGAATTCATTTTCCACACGAGCATTTAACCACAGAGGACACGGGGGAAGATAAAGAGGATAGTGCTCTGAATTGGTTGCGTGTTGTCTTCCCCTGAGCAAGACGATCCACGAAATCACACGAAATGGGCGCGAAACAAATCGTCTCGCTCGCCCTTACCGCTTCACCCCGATGAAAAAGCGGCGTCAAGCCGCCGCACTCCAAATCAATGGGACGGATATATGTGATAAAGCATCAAGTAAACGATCACGCCGGTGATAGAAACATACATCCACATCGGCAACGTCCAGCGCGCGATTGCGCGATGCCGCAGGAAGTCGCCGCGCATTGCTCGCCTGACGGTGACGATTACGAACGGCACGATGACCGCCGCCAGAATCGTGTGCGTCGTGAGAATCGTGAAATAGATCGGTCGCGCAATTCCCTGCCCCGTAAAGCGCGTCGCTCCGTGATGCGCGTGATAGATGATGTAGGAAATCAGAAAGACGATCGAAGCAGTGAGCGCGGACAGCTGACAGCGACGATGTGCGAGCACTCGCCCCCTGCGAATGAAGTAATAGCCGCTCGAGAGCAGGACGAAACTCGAAGCATTAAGCGTGGCATTGAGGTGCGGGAGGATTGAGTAGAAATCAGTCATTGAAGACGAAGAAAGTGTCTACCACAGACGACTCAGAGGATTTTCGCAAAGAACGCGGAGAATCTTCATGATGCGATCATTCATTTCATCACACGATCCCAAATTACGCTGTGCTGCCTTCGGCTTACGGCCTTCTGCCTACTGCTTAGTGCCGTCTGGTCTATCTGTTCGCGTCATCTCGTCAACCATGCGATTGACATCCGCCGGCAGGGCGCGGCCCTTTCGATCCTTCAGTGCCGGCACGGCGCGAATGGCGGATGGCTTTTGCGGGACAGCCGCAGAGGAACTTGCGGCGCCTGCAGCGACAACCCCCGATGGTTTGTTCTGTGCCGCTGCCGCTTTGTTCTCGGCCGCGGGAGCATGTTTGGCGGCAGGTTTGACTGGCTGGGCGTTCAGTTCTTCATAACCGCAGCGTTCGCATTGCCAGGCCGGAAAGACTGCGTTCGGATCGCCCGCGCTTTGATAGACCGCGCGGATGGACGGAATGATCTTGCCGCCGCAGCGCGGACAGGCGCGGCCGCGCGTGGTGCGCCGGTCGACGTCGATCCTAAGTTGTATTGCCAGGTCTTCCAAAGTTAGTTGA
>DNNE01000189.1:18799-26939 GCA_003487805.1 Blastocatellia bacterium
GCGCTGCGCGCTCAGTGCGGACAAGATGTCCGCGCTCCCAGCTATCCCGATTTACGGTGGCGGAAAGCGATAACGAATATCGTGCAAAACATCGACACGGGCGGCACGAGTAGAACCAGCACACCGATGTTGAAATTCCTCATGAATGTACTGTTCGCACCCAGAGACGCACGGCACATCACGCATTGAGCAAATGTCGAGTCAGCAAAAAGCAAGACAGCCAGGGACGCGATTATTAAGAGCCGTGCAAGGTGTTGTAATTTCATCTAACTTCTTAGCTTGCTTGCCCGACGCGTCGCCCCGCCAGCCAAGCCCTCCCTCACGGTCGGGCTTCTGACCCGCTGCTGGACGGCGGTCCGCTATATCGCAAATTCTTCGAGCGAAAACTGTCCGGGAAGAAAACCAACAGCAGGCAAATGCAGATCACCACTGCTGGGACGATCGTCAGAATCAAATTGATTCGCTCAAATCGCAGGTGCATGAAATAGGCGACGATCAGGGCCGCCTTGATTAGCGACGCGCCCATCAGAATCACCAGCATGTAGACCACGGGCAACTGAACGTAGCCGAGAAATACTTCAAAACCCGTCAGTAGCAACAACCAAAACCAGACAGAAAGGAAAAGCCGGTAGCTGCCGGCGAAGTGCACTTCTTCCACCGGCGCCGCATGTGCTGATTCGATATGCGCTGCGCCTTCCGCAGTCTCGCCTGAACCCGCTAACGCCTTCGCCGCCTTTCGCTTGGCGAGCATGTCCATGCCGGGAACGACCAGAAAGCACAGAGCCAGAAATAAGGGGACGACGGTAAAGAACAGTCCGTCCGTGCTGATGACGCTGCCGGCGGCAAATAAGTTGTAGGCGACGAGCGCCAGGAACAGGCCCGCTCCAAGGTAACAGACTAAGTTCAGGAGCGACTGTTCGCGTTTCTCTGTTGGTTCCGTTGTTTCAGTCATCTCAAGTTCGGCCATAGTGATCAAGGGCTTAAGTCATTTCTGCATCAACGACTTTCGGGAGCAGGTGGCGGCCCGCTGTACCGTAACTGCTTTGAGCGAAAACTGTCGGGGAAGAAAACGAGCAACAGACAAATGCAAATCACGAGCGCCGGTACAATCGTTAGAATCAGGTTCAAACGTTCAAAGCGCAAGTGCATGAAATAAGCGACGATCAACGCGGCTTTGATAATCGAGGCGCCCATCAGAATTACGAGCATGTAGATCACCGGAAGCTGAACATATCCGAGAAACACTTCAAAGCCGGTAAGCAGTAATAACCAAAACCAGATCGAAATGAACAGCTTGTTGCTTCCCGCGAAGTGCTCCTGCGTATCGGCGTGTGCGCTCATGTCTGATTCTCCCGAACCGTGTCGCTCAAAACGGAGGGCCATTGCCTGCTACTTCTTCGGATAAATCGATAACAGGTAAATCATCGGAAAGACGAACATCCACACCAGGTCGACGAAGTGCCAGTAAAGGCCGCTGATCTCGACGTCTTCATGCTTCAGCTTGTTAACCCGGGCGGCGACCACGAAAAGATAGATGCATCCCGTGAAGACGTGAAACATGTGCATGCCGGTGATGCCAAAGAAGGTGGCGCCAAATAAGGGTGTCGAGCCCGGCCACTTCTCGGTCCATTCCGCCGGCAATTGAAACGGTCTCAGGCCTTCACTGATCAGGTGGTTCCACTCGATCGAGTGCAGGATGATAAACGTCACCCCGAGGAGTGCCGTGGCAATGATCCATTTTCGCGCCGCTGATTTCTTGCCATGCGCTGACGCCGAAACGGCCATCACCATCGTCAAGCTGGACGATAGCAACACCAGCGTCATGACCGATGAAAAGACGATGCTGGGATAAAACTTGAAGGGCGTCGGCCAGACATTCGAGGCGCGCAGGTACGCATAACCCATCAACAACGCCGAGAAGGTCAGCGAGTCAGACATGATAAAGAGCCACATGCCCAACTTTCGGTGACCGACGCGATAAGGGTGGACGCCGCCGCCCCAATCGCCAGCCAGAGCTTCTGCTTCAGTTGCCACGAGTTACCTCCGAGTAGCCTTAGTTTGTTCCCTCTCCCAAAGGGAGAGGGAGTTACGCAAACTAACAGTTTGCGCTACAGTTATTTCCAAAACAGCAACAACGAGAAAAGCCCAATCCAAAGTACGTCCATGAAATGCCAGTAGAGCGTCACCGCGTCGGCCGCGCCCACGCGTCGCAATTCACCGTCGATGGTGTTGCGGGCTTTACGCGTGCGCACGAGCAGGTAAGTCAAAGCACAGAGACCGCCCAGCAGATGCACCCCATGCGCCGCCGTGAATAAATAGAAGAAAGAGTTGTACGGATTAGCTGCCATATAAACTCCCTGCCGGACGAGTTGGCGCCACGCAACTAACTGCGAAGCGACGAAGCCGATCCCCAGGGCGACTGTACTTACCAGCCATCTTCCGTACGCCGCTTGATTATTTCGTTTCAAAGAACGCCGAGCGCGCTCGATCGTGATGCTGCTGATGATGATTAGCGTAGTGCTGAGCCACAGCACCTTTGGCATCACAATCGGATGCCAGTCGTTGGCCGAGGCCGACCGGACGATGTACGCACTCGTCAATGCGACAAACAGCATCAGGATGCTGCCAATCGCCATCCAGACACCGATGCGGTATCGCGCGGGCGAGAAACGAAAAGACAGGTCGTCGCCACCGCGACCGCCGCCGTTTCCATGAAAGCCGTTTCCGTTTTTCGGACGTGGGCCACCGCCAACGCCGACCGGAACAACCTGATTAGTGCCGGTGGCCGTTGCCGCCATTTCCGCCTGCTCCTGATATATCCGCGGCTATTCCCTCGCCGTCGGTCTGCATTATGAAATCGTTGGGCGCCCCGGGCACCGAAAACTCGTACGCGCCGTGATAGACCGTCGGCACGATTCCGGCAAAGTTGTCGTGCGGCGGCGGCGATGGGATTGTCCATTCCAGGGTCGTCGCTTCCCACGGATTGTCGCCGGCAATCTTGCCTTTGAACATGCTCCAGAGGAAATTGAAGTAGAAAAGCACCTGGGCCACCACGGTGATTATCGCGGCCACCGTTACAAACATGACCAGGCCCTTTGAGTTCTTCAGAAATTCATATTCGTCGAAACGAGCGTAGCGCCGCGGCATGCCTAACAATCCCATCGCGTGAAACGGAACAAAGATCGCGTACACGCCGACGAAAGTGATCCAGAAGTGCAGCTTGCCGATGCTCTCGTTCATCATGCGGCCGAACATCTTGGGGAACCAGAAGTAAGTCGCCGCGAACATGCCGAAAATCGACGCGACCCCCATCACCAGATGGAAGTGCGCAGTGACGAAATACGTATCGTGAAAGAAAAAGTCCAGTGACGTCTGGCCCAGGACGAGTCCGGTAATTCCGCCCGCGACAAACAAAGAAACGAATCCAATCGCAAATAGCATCGGCGTGGTAAAGCGAATCTTCGCTCCCCACAAAGTGCCCAGCCAGTTGAAGGTTTTGATCGCCGAGGGCACGCCGATCGAAAGCGTGAGGATCGAAAAAGCGACGGCTGAGTAAGGACTCATGCCGCTGATAAACATGTGATGACCCCAGACAAAGAAGCCCAGTCCGCCAATTGCGAAAATCGCGAACACCATCGCTCGATACCCGAAGACCGGCTTGCGCGCGAACGTTGAAAGAATATGCGAGGTCGCCCCCATGCCCGGCAGGATCGCAATGTAAACTTCCGGGTGTCCAAAGAACCAGAACAGGTGTTGCCAAAGTAAGGGTGAGCCACCAGCGTGGTTCGGAACCAGGCTGCCGCTAACATAGAGCCCGCCCGGAATGAAAAAGCTCGTGCCGGCGATTCGATCGAGCAGTAAAAGGATTCCGCCTCCCAATAACACCGGGAAGGACAGCAAGGCGAGAATCGCAGTCGTAAACCAGGCCCAGCAGGTAAGCGGCATGCGCATCAGCGACATTCCGCGCGTGCGCATGTTGAGCAGCGTGGTAATAAAATTCAGCGCGCCCAGCAGCGACCCTACGCAAAAGATCGCAATGCTGATGATCCAGAGATTTACACCGGCGCCCTGCCCTGGTCCTGCGATTTTTCCCAGTGCGCTCAAGGGCGCATAGCCGGTCCACCCGCCGATTGGCCCAACGGTTCCACTGCCACCTGCAAACGACTCTCCGAGTTTCGAGATCCATCCGCCGACGGTGGCATTTCCTTCTGCGAAGATCGCCAGCAGGATGACTAAGAATCCGACGAACGTTACCCAGAATGACATCATGTTCAGAAAGGGAAACGCCATGTCGTCCGCGCCGATTTGGATTGGCAGAAAATAGTTGCCGAAGCCTCCCTGAGGCGCCGTCGTTAACACGAAGAACACCATGATGGTGCCGTGCATGGTCACGAGCGAGAGATAAAACTCAGGCGACATGACACCCCCGGGCGCTCCCTGTGGAAACAGCGTTTCCATGATGTGGATATGGGTTCCGGGCCAGGTCAGGTTCACGCGCATCAACACGGACATGATCATCCCGACAAGCACCGCACACAGCGCCAGCAGGATGTACTGAATGCCGATCACCTTGTGGTCGATACTGAAAATGTATTTGCGAATGAAGCCCGTCGGCGCTGGGTGCCGATGCACTTCTTCATGAGTCGCTTCTGCCATCGTAGGGTCTCCTTAAACGAAGGGGCAAAAATCTCTAACTCAGTAATTCGGAAGTTGGTACTTGTTCAGCAACTCGCCCTGGCGCGCTTGGAACTTCTCCTGGGGCAGCGCCGCCAGCTCGCTGAATTCATTCTCAGGCAAAACCAACATGTAGGCCTTCATCTTATAGTGATTCATGCCGCAAAGTTCCGCACAGGCGAGCTCGTATTTTCCGACCTTGGTGGCCGTGAAGTGAACGTGAATGTTCATTCCCGGAACCAGGTCCTGCTTGAAGCGAAGTTGCGGCACAAAGAAGCTGTGCGTGACGTCTTTCGATCTGAGAATTAGTTCGACCGGACGATTAACTGGAATTGCGAGCGTCGAAACGACGGAATCATCTTTGGCATTAGGATCGGTGTCATCAAGGCCGACGTAGTTCAGAGCCGAATCGTCGATCAGGTTTGGATCGGTGCGGCCGAACACGTTGTCCTTGCCGGCGTAGTGAAAGTTCCAACTGAATTGCTGTGCGACGACCTCAACCTGAAGGGATCCCGGAGGCGCTGAATGGAGATTAAGCGAAGCCCAAACTCTCTGGCCCATTATGGCGAGACTAATGAAGATGATTGCGGTGGCGACGGTCCAGACAACTTCCAGACGATTGTTGCCATGCGAATAGGTTGCGCGCTGGGCGCTGGCATTGTCGCGAAACTTGAACACCACCCAGCCCAGGCCAACCTGCGCCGCAGTGAAGGCCACTCCGACGACGATGATCGTAATCATGAACTGGCTGTCGACGCTTTTGCCATGCTCCGAAATTGTCTCGGGAAACCACCACTTTCCGCTGACGAACATCCAGACAGAGGCGATCGTTATCCCCCAGATTACTATTCCCAGAAGGCGTCCCATCAGTTGTCTCCTTCTTACGCGGCTAAGAGCTAAGGGCAAAGAGCAAAGCGCAACCTTGTTTCCACACTTGGCTCTTTGCTCTTACCTCTTTGCGCATTCACCGGTTCAGGACCATCACTCCGAACAATATTGGTAAGTAAAGCACTGAAGCCAGCAGCAGTTGGCGCGCGTGCTGGTTCGACTTAGAAAGTGCGGCCCGCACACTGCTCACCACAAATAGAATGCCCAGCACCAGGGCCGCGATAAGATAAATTTTTCCTGACAAGCCGAGCACTGCCGGAAGCAGGCTTACCGGAAGCAGCATCAATGAATAGGCAATAATCTGCTGTCCGGTAACTCGCCCGTCAGGCTCAAGGACGGGCAACATGCGAATTCCCGCGCGGCCATAGTCCTCGCGGTACATCCACGCGATGGCGAGGAAATGCGGAAACTGCCACAGAAATAAGATCGCGAACAGCACCCAGGCCGCAACATCAATCTCTCCGCGCGCCGCGGCCCATCCCATTAGCGGCGGCATCGCTCCGGGAAATGCGCCGAGTGCAGTGGACAGGGAGGTGCGCGTTTTTAGCGGCGTGTAAACGAATAGATAGCCGGCAATCACTGTCAGTCCGAGCAGGGCCGTCAGTACATTCACAAACAAGGCGAGATAAGCCTCGGCCATTAAGGTGAGCGTCACCCCGAACCACAAAGCCTCGAAAGGAAACAGACGTCCCGACGGCAAGGGTCGATCGGCGGTGCGGCGCATCAAGGCATCCAGATCGCGCTCCATGAACTGATTGAGCGTCGCGATGCCCGATGACAGCAAAGCAATTCCGATAATTGCGTGAACGAACTGCACATAGTTCACCGCGCCCCGCGATCCGAGACAGAATCCTGCCGCTGAAGTTAACGCAATCAGAAATGTAATGCGTGGCTTGGTGAGTTCAAGATAGGCTGCCGCCCTGGCCTTCATAGTCGCAGGGGCAACCGCCTCAGCAGCAGTTGATGAATGGATCGATATCGCAGCAGTCTTCATTCAGTTTAGATTCCCTCTCCCACTGGGAGACGGTAACGGTGAGGGCCTGGAACGTCTCCCCCACCCGGGTTCTGATTCTCTCTTATCATCCTGCTCGGAAAGGGGCCCGGTTTCTGGCCGCCCTCACCCTGGCCCTCTCCCAGTGGGAGAGGGAAATTAAGCGGGAGCTAATTCGTATTCATTACGGCCAGGACGCACACTTCGGAAAACTCTTAACGTCATCACGATTGCCGCCGCAAATACCAACGCTCCGCAGGCAACGTGGGCCACCGTTACCGCAATCATCGGGTTAAGCGGCTGCGGATCGTAGGGTGACCTCATGCGCGTGATGTACGCCGCCAAGCCCAGGCCTAACTGCACAACCAAGAGAACGGCAGCGATCGTCGCCGGCTTTGCCAGCCAGGCTTGGCCTCGATGGCGCGACAGGACCAGCGCGACGGTTGTGCCCAAAACCAACGTCACCACCACCGCTCCGCAAATGTGAGCGACTAAGAGCGGCACCGGTAAAGCCTGGTCCCACGTTGCCGAGTGTCGCAGCGTCGCGCCTAACACCAGCTGCGTGAGAACCACAATCAGACTGGCAACACACATTGGCCGCAGCGATGCGCCGTGATCGTGTTCAATCGTCAGCTTCTGAGTGTCCAACCAACCTGGGGATGTAAACACCGCCAGGCTAACCGTAATGAGAAAGAACAATTGCGCCAGAGTTGCATGCGCGGCCGAGACTGCCAGCGGCAGATTCAGCTTGACCGTCAATCCACCCAGGAGGCCCTGGGCCACAACTGCACCCAGAGCGGACCAGCCCAAACGTTTGACCCAGGCACGACGCTCCCGAAGCTGAATGTAAATCGCCAGAGCGATCGTCAGCAGCCCAACGGCCGTGGCCACCATCCGGTGACCGTGTTCCCAAAACAGATTGCCGACCATTTTGGGAAACACCTGACCGTTCGAAAGCGGCCAATCAGAGGTCGCCAGCCCGGCGTCATGGCTCGTTACATTGGCGCCGGCAATGATGAGAAAGAACGTCGCGCACGCCACAAAAACGGCGAAGCGATGAACACCCTTGGACATTTTCAATTGCCAATTTTCAATTGCCGATTTGAATTTGGTCTTCGGCCTTTGATCTTTGGTCTTTGGAAGAATTACTCAGCGTCGTGAGCCATCCAAGACCTAAAACCAAAGGCCAAAGACCTTTGGCAATGTTCTTAGTGATTATGCAACGTCGGAAACTCGATCGCTTCGATGACCGGCCACGAACTTGGTTGACCCATGGCAGCCGCGCCAAATGCAAAGTCCGCTTTGCCTGCGCCGCTGGCCGCGACGGTCACTTCCATCTTCTGTTCGGTGCCGTTGGCTCCGCCTTCGTGCCATGCTACGACCGTGTACTTGCCTGGCGGCACACCGCTGATCGTGTAGCTGCCGTCCGGAGCGCTGATCGCAAAGAACGGATGCTTGGATACGGCAACGTAAGACTTCATCCACGGATGCTGGTTGCACTTCACCGGGACCAGCACTTCCGCGCGTGCCAGTTTATGGGTCAAAGGCGCGGCGCCGTTCGGCTGCGACTGGTTCCAATCGGGATTG
>DNNE01000189.1:27231-28048 GCA_003487805.1 Blastocatellia bacterium
GCGACTGGTTCCAATCGGGATTGCTCTTTGGCGTGAAGTGAATGTTATGCGTGGTCGGATCGCTATTCTTGATCGTGATCGGTTCGTTAACCACCACTCCGAGAACGTGCGGCTGGTAATGGCAGCCATTCTGATCGAGCGTCGCCGCCGCCGGCATGTTCGGCCAGGTCGAATAGTCGCTTATCTTTGTGCCATCAGCCAACGTGCCGTCTTTGATATAGACATAAGCATTCGCCAGCTTGCCATCCTTGACGAGCAACTCTTCGGTCGCCAGGTTCGGACTCTTTGAAGTGCAAGCCGCGTCGGCGGACGTGTCGATCTTCTTGGGTTCGGGCGCCGTGCCGTTGTAGGCGATGACTCCGGAGATAGTACCTTCCTTACCGGTGGCTTTGTAGGTCTTGCCGGTGTCGGTTCCGCCTCCATTATCATTATCATCGGTCTTGTTTCCGCATGACGATGCGAGCGACAGCAAACTGACGACAGCAATCAATCCCAGCCACAATCGTGCTTTTTTACTCAACATATATTGAGTCCTCCAAACTTAAAATAACCTTCTGAATTTGAAATCAAGCATACCTTAGTTGCCGCGGCAACAGGTAGCTATGACGCTTAATCAACTCTTAACGAAGTGATGGCTGCGACGCGATCGGTGATTACTCAGACGGTCGCGAGCGCTGCTCCTCCGATAACGACTTAACTGTTCCCTGCTATTCGATTTGGTATTACGCCCGGTCTTCTGGATCGCGGGCGCCTTCGCCGGCGCAGGTGAAGCAGACAAAAGCTTCCGCTGCTCGTCCGGCGTCATCATGAACATGTA
>DNNE01000189.1:28335-28469 GCA_003487805.1 Blastocatellia bacterium
TCCGGCGTCATCATGAACATGTATCTAACCAGTAGCCTCGCATGATCGTCGTGATAGTTGGCCACATCCGACGGCGGGTTCGGCAGGTTGACCACCCAATGATCCTGGTCCTTCTTGAACAGGCTGCTCGGCAC
>DNNE01000189.1:28747-33254 GCA_003487805.1 Blastocatellia bacterium
GTCTTGAACAGGCTGCTCGGCATCGCCGTGCCTGGCGCAATCTGCGCAGGATCGAGCAACCAACGGAAAGTCCAATCCGGCTTCAAACGCTGTGATGCCAGCAGGAAGTTTGGTGCGATAGCCTTCGCATCATGCGTCGGCTCACCGGTGATATGACACTTCAAACAAGGCGTGCCGGAAACGAAAATGTTGCGCGCGATCGACTTCTCAGACTCGGTCAAAGGAACCATCGGCTCCTTAATATACGGATCGTTCTGCGACGATACCGCCATGAAGAAACGCACCAGCATGCGCAGTTCATTGGGCGAGAAGTTGAACGTCGGCATGTGTACCTGGATATAGGGCCGGATGCCGTTGCGGTTTGCGCCCCACTGCGGTTGCAAACGGCCATTGCTTTGATCGGTTGCGTTTGACGCCGCGGGTTTCGCAGCCGGCGAAGCGCTCGCATTTGACGATGACTTGGGCGCGGCCGCAGTTGACGTCGGCGTCATGGGCTTCTCGCCCGATTGCATCAACGACGGATCTTTCAGGAACCGCATGAGCCAATCAGGATCGACGCGCGCGCCTTCGCTTGTCAGCATCGGCGGCAGAAACTCTTTTTGACTTGCATAGAACGGCAAAGCGCTTAATACGCTGCCCGTCGTCATTGCCGGGTCGCCCGTGTTCGCATAAACGCTGATGCGTTGACCGGGTTGCAGCACGTGACAGCCCATGCAGTTGTACTTCTTGACGATCCACCAGCCGTTTTGAATGTCCTGACGTCGCGAATCCGGCGGATTATAGAAGAGAGACGACGGAACATTCGCGCCCTCTGGCCCCAGACTTCCGAGCAAAAGCGTCGTCAAACTCGTGCGCCATTCCTCAGTCAGGTAAGGCTTGGGCATGCGCAGACGATCCTTCGGCTCGAGGTATTGCGACTTGCCGCGATCGTAAATCGAAGGATCAGTCAGCTTGTGTTCGAAGAAACCGCGATGGTTGTACCATTCCTGTTCTTTGTCCTTCGGATGAATCTTGAGCGGATCGCGGCCGAACTCGGCGTCCTGAGTTAACAGCGCAAAGTCGAGACGCTCGAGCGGCGTCGCGCCTTCGGTCGTCAACTCCTTGCCGATGCGCTGCTCTTCTTCGAATCCTTTGATCTCATGACAACCCGCGCAACCGTACTGCTTAATCTCGGCCTTCCCTTCTTCGGCAAGTTTGGGATCGTCCATGTAGGAAACATCTTCGGCAGTCTGTGGGGCCGAAAGCGAGAACAAGTACGAAGCGACGTCACGCGCGTCCTGCTCGGACAGCCGCAGGTTCGGCATGACGGTCATATTCTGGACCTGTAGCTCGGCGCCGTCGTTCGGGCAAGTCGAATGCAGTTCAGTATCGAAGAGATACGGCAGGCCGTGCTTCGAATAGTCCTCCGGTGTCAGATCGCGATGCTCTTTTGGACAGTAAGGCGCCCAGCGTTCGCGCGGGTTGTAGATCCAGCGCACGATGTAATCGTAGTTGGCCTTCTCGCCGACACGCGTGAGGTTGGCTGCAAAAGCTCCGCCAAGCCTCTGGTCTTCCTCTCCGATCGAATGGCAAGCCATACAGCCACGCGATTCAAACAACTCTTTGCCGTGATTCTTCTCGCCTTGCGCCTGCGCCGGGGCCTTGCCGTCGAAGCCGTTTTGCCACAGGTAAGCAGCCACTGCCTTCAGATCGTCGTCGCCGTCTTCATCGACTTTAAAACGCCAGAACGTCGGCATTTTGGTGCCGGGACGAAACGCCTGCGGATCCTTCAGCCAGACGGGAATCCATTCCTTGCGCAGCTTGAGCCGCACGTCCTTCAAATTCGGGCCGACCTTTTTTTGATCCTGTTGCAGAAAGCGCGTCTGCAAATTCAGTTCGTCGATGCGCGCTGCGAGTTGGCTGTTCTGCACGCGCAGCGAATCGGCATGCGCCAGGAGCCTTTGTACTTCCGTATCATCGCTGGCGTTCGCGCTGCTGTCCGTATCCAATTTCGCTTGTCGTTCATTCGCGGAAATCTGATCCTGAAGCTGCGAAACCTGCTGACGCGCATTCGACAGCGCATCGGCTTCGCGATCGAACGACTCCATTCGATGACAGCCGACACAGCCGCGTTGATAGAAGAGATCCTTGCCCAGATTCAGCGTATCCGCACCCTGCGTGACGCGATCGTTGGCATGACACATCTGGCATCCGGCCTCGGTATTCTCTTTATGAAACAGCGGATGCAGCCAGAATGGATTCTCGCCGTGCGCCTTCACCGGGCTGGTCGTGGCCCGCCCGTTGCCGCCGTGACAGGCCGAGCAACCAAACTTCTCAGGGTTGTGAATTTGCAGCAGTTCCTTGCGGGGATGGCTAACAAAAGCGGCGGACCATTCGTCAGGTTTTTTGCCGGGGCCGTTGGGCGCAACGTCCGACGCTTTGATGGTGAGCGGCTCGCGCGTACCAAGGTGACAAATCTCGCAACGATCGACGACCCCGAATTCGTTGACGTTGATTTGATGGCCGAGAATTGTGTAGTCGAACGAGTTCTGGTTCTTCCGAATCAGATCGTCAATGTTCTTTTGCGGCAGCAGGCTGACATGATTTTTCAGATATTCATCGCGTCTCTTGGCGAGTTCGGTAGGCTCCTTAAGCAACTCAGCCTTCTCACCCAGGGCCTTCGCCTTCTCGTCGCGGAGATCATTAAAGGTCTGCTCGAGCTGCGCATAATTCATCTTCTGGCGCGCAAGCTTGCCATTGTCGTCGGGTAATTCGAGGGTGACCTGTTCTTTCTTCTTGGATTCCAGCTGGCTCTTGTAATAACTCTCCCACATGCTGCCCTTGCGAGAGATCTCCAGCTTGAAAGTGATCACGACGATGCGTCCGCGCTGGTTCTGAAACGGATCAGTTACCGCATCGAGCTTTGCCTGGATCGCGGCGACCTGCTTGTCTTTATCGCCGATGTCGGCCTTGACCTTGTCGAGAGAAGCGGTCGCTTCGTCTGCGAGTTGCTGGTACTCAGGAGTCTCTTTTACTTCCGCTTCGGACTTGCCCGCGTCCTTACGAATGCTTTTCAGATAGGAGGTATAGCGCCGGACAAACTCCTGCTGCATACCTCGCCACGGACGCTGGCCAAACCCCTCGTCATAAAGGGCCCAGAGGGTACAGAGCATCAACAACACGGTGGAAATCAAAATGAACGCGCTGGTCGATCGACTGGCGATCGGATCGCGTTGCGGCTCCGATTCCTTCTTCACCAACGATTCGATCGGTTCCTGAGATTCGGCCACAGTTATGATTCCTGTCCGACAAACTTCAGTTTGTCGCACTCTATAAAGAAGTTCGTTATCAAAAGCCACGACAAACTAAAGTTTGCCGGACGTCCCTTCAGACATTGAACCAGGGGGTAACCCAAACGTATTTGATCGTAAATACCAGACGTAAGAAAAGCTTTACCGGCATCGCCAGCAGCACGCTGACCGCAAAGAATTGAAACGTCATATATTGAAGCATGCTGGTGTTGGCCAGCAGCTTCAGCTCGAACGGGTCCGGGATTTTCGCCCACGCCAGAAACTTTTTCGGTGACAGCAGATAGCTTGGTTTCAGCGGTCCGCGCTTCATCAGCCAATGAAAGAACAATCCGCCGAGCAGGAAGAATCCGCTGACGATAATGAAACCGAAGATTCCCCTTACCCAGGGCAGCAGCGTCAGGTGATTTACAAAATTCTCCGGAGTAATTCCAAGGATCTCATGAAGATCCCGATTTCGATCAAAAACTACAGTATTGTGGTCCCAGGTCTGGCCTGGCCAGAACCAAATCCAGCCGGGTCCGCGAATGAAGGTGCCGATAAAAATCAGCAGGATCCACATCAGGAATCCCCAGCCGAACATGTTCACCGCGAATCGCCGCTGTCTTAACGTGTAATATCCGTTGCCCAGCGGATTCGAATCGACGTAGGGAAAGACCATCAGACCGATCATGATGACCGAAGGCATCACCACTCCGGCGATCCACGGATCGAAATAGACGAGCATCTCCTGCAAACCGAGGAAATACCACGGCGCCTTCGACGGATTCATGGTGAGATTCGGATTGGCCGGCTCTTCCAGCGGCGCGTTTAGCGCGATCGACCACACATATAAAATGACCGTCACGATGACGGCCGCCAAAAACTCAATCCGGACTAAATAAGGCCAAACGTGAAGCTCTTTGGCCCAACCCGGACGCCATGGTTCGGCTTTGCGATGATGGCTCTTCGCAAGCTGCTTATCGCCTTCCAGGTTGACGATCAGATTATCATTCGCGCGCGCCTGCCTAATTCCCAACCAGGTGAAGAAGGGCACCAGAAACAGCATCGCAACGATTGGCACGTTGTCCGCCGCGGAAACAATCTTCCAAATCTGATGCCAGTCCTGGACTGAATAGACGAACAGGCCCAGCAGCACAATCACCAGCGCCAGGCCGATGACCTTGTTGCGGCGAGAATTAGGTTGCGGTTGTCGCTCGACGATTGCGCTCATTTCTTTT